>NZ_JMCB01000001.1:0-600000 GCF_000737315.1 Hyalangium minutum | reverse complement strand
ACTGGGTGACAGGAGATGAACACGAGCCGCAGCAGGTCATCGCCCACGGAGTCGTCGATCGCGGCGTCGAGGTCCTGCACGGACAGCGCCTGCTGGGTTTCGAGCTCATGACCCAGCTCCTCGTGCTTTCGCTCGAGGCGCTGCTTCCGGCGCAGTTGGTCAATGGCGCGATGCTTCGCGGAGGCCATGAGCCAGGCGCCGGGGTTGTCTGGGACGCCCGACTTTGGCCACTGCTCCAGCGCGGCGACGAGCGCGTCCTGCGCCAGCTCCTCGGCGAGACCGACGTCGCGCACGAGCCGGGTGAGACCCGCGATGAGCCGGGCCGACTCGATTCTCCAGACCGCGTGGATGGCACGATGCGTCTCGGAAGCCGTCACGGCTCGCGACTAGAGCATCTTCCTCCGCCCGCGCAAGGCGCGAGGCGCACCGTGCCTCGCAAACTGCTAACCGCGGCGCGACTCGGTGAGGGCGCGGAGCTCCTCTTCCTTCCGCCGGACCTCGCCGGTGGGGTCACTCGCCGCGAAGTCCTCCGCATCGAACACCTGGCGCAGCTCGATCTCGCTGTCCTCGTTCATGGGGTTGGGGCAGCGCTTGAGCCACTCGATGGCCTCCTCCTTGGACTTCACCTGCCAGAGCCAGAAGCCGGCGACCAGCTCCTTGGTCTCGGCGAAGGGACCGTCGATCACGGTGCGCTTGGGGCCGGAGAACCGGATCCGCGCTCCCTTGGAGCTGGGGTGAAGTCCCTCGCCCGCGAGCATGATGCCGGCCTTCACCAGCTCCTCGTTGTACTTCATCATGGCGGTGAGCATCTCCTCGCTCGGCATCGTGCCCGCCTCGGACTCCTTCGTCGCCTTCACCAGGACCATGAACTTCATCGTTGTCTCTCCGTCTTGCACCGGGGTTCATCCCCGGTTCTACAAATGCGTCGACTGAGAGGGCGAGAGATCGACACGGCATTTCGATCTTTTTTCGGCAATTGCTAAGTGCCTGAAACAACAAGCCTTCAGGGCGTTTTGTCCGCTGCGGCCTCCATCCGCTTCGCCGCCCGGGCGAGCCGCTCGGACGCCTGACGAAGGAAATCCACGAGTTCCTGGGGCTCGTGCACCTCGAACTCGAATCCGAGGAACCCGAGGTGGAACGCCAGCACTTCGAGGGTCGCGGCGCCGGTGTGGAGGAGGCAGCGGTCCGGCGCCAGCTCCTCGATGCGCCCGGCCACGCCGGACAGCCGCTCGGAGACGACGTGCGCGGGGGCAAGCACCGTGGCGCGGGCGCGGAAGCGGTACACGTCTGTGGAGACGGACTGGGACACGTAGGCGGCCACGTCCTCGGAGGGGAGGGGGCGGGGCTTGAATCGCCGTCCAGGCTTGGGCTTCCCGCCGATGCGATCGACGCGGAAGGTGCGCCAGGCCTCCCGCTCCACGTCGTACGCCAGGAGGTACCAGCGGTAGCGGGTGTGGACGAGCCGGTAGGGCTCGACGAGGCGCTCGCTGGCCACGCCCTGGTGGCTGCTGTAGTCGAAGCGGAGGAGCTCGCAGTCGCGGCAGGCATTGGCCATCACGGCCAGGGCCTCAGCATCGAAAGTGGGCCCGGTGTCGCCCAGCCGGACGCTCACGGCGTGCAGCGCGCTGACCCGGCGCCGGAGCCTCTTGGGGAGCACCTGCTCCAGCTTGGCGAGCGCCCGCACCGAGGCCTCCTCCATGCCCGTCACGGACCCGGTGGCGGCCACGCGCAGCCCCACGGCGACGGCCACGGCCTCATCATCCTCGAGGGGGAGGGGCGGCAGCTCCTTTCCAGCGCCGAGCTGGTAGCCGCCGCCAACGCCCGCGGTGGCATGCACGGGATAGCCGAGGCTCCGGAGGCGGTCCATGTCACGGCGGACGCTGCGCTCGGTCACCTCGAGCTGGCGCGCCAGCTCCTCGCCCGACCAGAAGCGCCGGGACTGCAAGAGGGACAGCAGGCTGAGCAGCCGAGCGGAGGTCTGGACCACGGAGGGCTCCTCGAATTGCGGACCGAATATGTCCGCGACCCTTCTTACTCTTCAATCAACCACAGGGCGAGACCCCGAGCGGGTCTCGGCCCCCTTTTCAGGAGCTTGTGCCATGAGCAACGCCCCCTCCACGCAGACGACGAAGACCGCTGGCTTCCAGACCTATCGAGGCAGCTGCCAGTGCGGCGCCGTGCGCTTCGAGGCCGACTTCGACCCGAGCCAGGGAACGACGCGGTGCAACTGCACGGTGTGCACGAAGACGGGGTCGTGGGGCGTGCTGATGAAGCCGAGTGCCTTCCGGCTCCTCTCCGGCCAGGAGGTGCTGGGGGACTACTCGCGCTACGAGGCCGGGCATGCCCGGTTCTGCAAGGTCTGTGGGGTCCGTACCTTCGGGCACGGTGACATCCCGGAGCTGGGAGGGGCGTTCTACTCGGTGAACCTGAACTGCCTGGACGGCGCGGACCTGACGGGAGTCCCGGTGCGGTACCTCGATGGGCTCCACGACACCTGGGCGGAGCTGGCCGTCATGCCGTACGTGAGCCCGTTTGCCGCTGGGGGCGGGCGCTCCGTGTTCAAGGAGGCCTGAGGGCCGCTGAAAAAAAGTGAGCCCGACCAGGGTATCCTCCTGGCCGGGCTCGGGGTGCTGCCATTTCGTGAGGCCTACACGTTTAAGTCTGCCGCTGAGTTTGAGGCCCCGCGCTCTGCGATTGAGCTACCGCCTCAGAAGGGTGCTGCGAAAGAGGCGGGCTGGAATTGCACCAGCATCTCGGGGGGAGGGGCGGCAAACGTTCGATTAGGCCTGCGACAGCGGATGCTCAGTCTGGAGTGAGAGTCTGAACCTGGGGTGCTCCACGGGCTCCTACCGCTTGCCTCTACCGGGGTTGGGCTACCCCGCCGCAGGGGAGTGGCGGGGGCAGGGCTCGAACCTGCACTGACGGCGGAAGAGGGACCGCTCGGCATCAATTTGAGTTTCAGTTTGAGCTTGCACTCCAAACTCTTTGGTCAGCGCGAACGCTCACCAAACACGTAGCCGAACACAGCGTCTCCGGCTTTCATTTCCTCGACCTCGGCGTTGTTGGCCTCCTCGCGGGCGAACTTCACGGCCTGCTGCAGCTTCTCCACGCGCTCGAGCATGTCCTCGATGCGGGAGGCGGGCAAGGCACCCGAGTACTTCACGGTCTTCCAGTAACCGACCACGATGTCCTCGTAGTACACGTCCACCTGGGCGGGGTGCTTGTCCGTGGCCTCGGCCTTGATGTGGTTGCGGGGAACCTTCTTCGTCTTGGCCGTCTGAACGGGCTCGGTGGCCCAGAGGCCCTGAGCGGGATCCGGCACCCACGTCTCGCTGGGGTCCAGCGCAGGCAGCTTCTTCACGAAGGTCTGCAGGTCCACCAGCTGCTTCTCCAGGAACAGGAGGTACGTGGCCGGCACGTTCTTGAGGAGGACCTTGCCGTCGACGACGACGTCCGCCTTGGCGCGGCAGTTGGTCACGTCCTTGGTGGCGGTGACATCGAAGAGGCGGGTGAGGATCTCCTGCGTCTTCTTGAGCATCTCTTCCGCGCGCATCTGAACGCGGGTGGACTCGGGGGGGAACTTCTCACCTTCCTCGTCCCGGGGTTGATACGTGCGCGAGATGCCCGACAGCAGCTGGGGCTTCTGCAGCGCATGGTGGGCATCGCTCAGCTCCTGGTGGGAGCGGCTCTTGATGCCCTTCTCGACGGCGATGATCTGGTTCAGCTTGGCCATGACGTTCTCTTCACTCGTTAAAAGGTCTTTTGATGCACGCGACGCAGCATCGGCCCTCGATCTGACGCCTGCGCGCGCTGGAAAGCGTTGGCGGAGGTCAGGGCCCAGTCTATAGAGACCGGCCTCTCTTTCACCTTCCTGGAGTAAGGACCGTGAGGATCATGAAGAACTCTGTCTTCGGATACGTGTGTGCTGCTCTGGTGGTTCTGGCCGCGGGCCCCGCAGCCGCTCAGCTCAAGCTGCCGGCTCCCAGCCCGGGCGCCAAGGTCTCGCAAGAGGTGGGCCTGACCGACATCTCGATCGAGTACTCCAGCCCCGCTGTCAAGGGCCGCAAGATCTGGGGCGACCTGGTTCCCTGGGAGAAGCCGTGGCGCACGGGCGCCAATGCCTCGACGAAGATCACCTTCAGCCGCGACGTGACCTTCGGCGGCAAGCCCGTGCCCGCGGGCACCTATGCCATTGTCACCCTGCCCGCGCAGAAGGGCTGGACCGTGGTGCTGAGCAAGGAGCTGGGCCTGTGGCAGGGGAAGACCTATGACGCCAAGGACGATGTCGTCCGCGTCCCCGCGACCACCGCCGCCATTCCCCTCCGCGAGCGGCTGACGTTCCTCTTCTCCAACACCACGGACAACGGCACCACGCTCGACCTGGAGTGGGAGAAGCTGCGCGTCTCCGTGCCCATCCAGGTGGACACTGCCGCCCAGGCCCAGGCCAACATCAAGGCGGCCGTTGATGGCGCATGGCGCGCCCCCAATGCCGCGGCTCGTTATGAGCTGGAGACCACGAAGAACCTCGACGCGGCGCTGAAGTACGCGGACCTGTCCATCGCCATCCAGCCGACCTGGTACAACCAGTGGACCAAGGCGGAGGTCCTCGCGCAGAAGGGCAACTACACGGAGGCCCGGAAGTTCGCCCAGGCGTCGTGGGAGCTCGGCGAGAAGGACCCCAACTTCTTCTTCAAGGACGCGGTCGCCCAGGCGCTCGCGGACTGGAAGAACAAGAAGTAGTCAGCGGCCCGAGCCACTCGCTACGAGGCGCCGGTAGAGCGCTTCGTAGCGGTCGATGGCCGGGTCCTGCCGGAAGCGCTCGAGGACGCGCTCCCGAGCCCGCCGCGAGAAGGCGGTCCAGCGCTCTCGGTCGCTCACCAGCGAGAGCACGTGACGGGCCATGCCCTCCACGTCGCCCACCGGTGACAGCAGGCCGGTCTCTCCCAGGTCCACCAGCTCCGGGATGCCACCGATGGTAGTAGCGACCACGGGCACGCCGCAGCTCAGCGCTTCGAGCGCGGCCAGACCGAAGCTCTCCTGTTCGCTCGGAAGCAGGAAGACGTCGGCCGCACCGAGCAGCTCCACGAACTGGTCCTGCTTCCCCAGGAAGGCCACGCGGCCCTCCAGGCCCAGCTCCCGGAGCTTGCGCTCGGCTGGGGAGCGCTCGGGGCCGTCTCCGATCATGATCAGCCGGCTCGGCCGCTGACGGTGGACCTCGGCGAAGGTGGCCACCACATCGCCAATGCGCTTGACCGGCCGGAAGTTCGAGACGTGGATGAGCACGGGCTCCGTGTCCGCCAGGTCTGGGAAGATCGGCCGCAGGCAGGCTCGCGAGCGCACGGGCGCGTAACGCACCGTGTCCACGAAGTTGGCGATGACCTCGATGGGGAAGGTCTCCGGGATGCCAAAGCCCTCCCAGGTCGCCCGGCGGAGGTATGCGGAGGGCACCGTCACCGCATCGCTGCGCAGGATGGAGAAGCGCGTGATGGGCAGGTAGCTGGGATCCGTGCCGATGAGCGTCGTGTCCGTGCCGTGCAGCGTCGTCACGATGCGCGGCGCCTTGGGCCCGAGCACCTCGCGAGCCATCCACGCCGCCGTGGCGTGGGGCACGGCGTAGTGCACGTGCAGGATGTCCAGGGACTCGTAGCTGGCCACCTCGATCATCTTGGACGCGAGCGCCAGCGGGTACGTCCCCGAGTGCTGGAGCGCCGGGTAGTCGCTCTCCGTCACCTCGTGGAAGAGGATCTGCGGGTGCGTGCCGCGCAGGCGCACGGGCACATCACGCGCGATGAAGTGGACGCGGTGGCCGCGCTCCGCCATCGCCAGACCGATCTCGGTCGCGATGAGGCCACTGCCTCCAAAGGTAGGGAAACAGGTAATGGCCAGGTTCAGGCGGTCAGTCATCGGCGCTCGGGGAAGAACAGCGGCCGGGCGAAGCTATTCCGGCGGAAGTGATCCACCGGATCGGCCAGGCCCAGGGTCTCCCGGAGCACGTAGGGCTCGCCGTAGGCCACGCCAATCTGAGCGCCGTAGAAGCGGTCACGCGCCTCGAGCGAGCTGAGCGACAGCGGCGAGCCCACCAGGGTAGGCGGAGCGTCCGCGCGGGGCTGCACCTGGCTCGCATAGCAGAGGATCGCCTCCTGCTTGCGCTCGAAGGCTGCGGTCACGTCGATGACCACGCTCGGTTCGGCCAGGTGCCGCATCGGGTAATAGAGGACCTGTCTCGGGGTGAAGGACTCCGAGGGCGGCTCCGTCTCGAACTTGCGGACGGACGCGAAGAACAGGGCGCGCGTCACGAGCGCGCTGGTGGCCTCGTGATCCGGGTGGCGCTCCTTCTCCCAGGGGGCGATGACGAGCTCGGGGCGCAGCCGCCGGAGAACCTCGACCACCCGGGCCACGGGGGCCGTCACTGCACCCTCGGTGTCATGTCCCTCGAAGCCAGCCCACGGCGTGACCCAGCCATCGGGCAGGCCCAGGTTCTCCCGCATCGAGAGGCCCAGCACTCGCGAGGCGGCCTCGGTCTCCGCGGCGCGGGTCTCGGGCGTGCCTCGGGAGCTCTTCTCCCCGCGCGTTAGGTCGACGATGCCCGTGCGGTAGCCCCGGCTGGCCAGGCTCGCCAAGAGCCCTCCGCAGAAGAGCTCCACATCATCGGGGTGAGGCCCGAACGCGAGCACATCGAGGCCATAGCTGGGGCCGGTCGCGGTCATGGCTTCAGGTCCTTCAGTTCTCCAGAGAAGGGCTCACATGCCTCGAGCACGAGCCGGGTGAAGCCGCGGGTCCCGAAGCGGCACGCGTAGTAGGGGAGGCTGTAGATGCGCTCCTGCGGCGCGCCCTGCGGGACGAGGTACGTCCGCAGCCGATCCAAGCGCTCGACGGTGACTTGATCCCGCTGGGCGACGGCGCGCCCGTACTTGGCCACGAGGCGCGAGAGGGCAGTCCGGACGCTCTCCTCGGTGCGCTCGATGGCATGGGCGAAGCTCGGGTCGAGCGTGGCCATGCGCTCGCCGAGGCGGGAGAGCTCGGGGGCCAGGGCACCCATGAGCCGGGCCTCGACGGCCTCGGGGGGATCGAAGCCTTCCCCTGCGCTCCGGGCGGCGAGGCGGGCCAGCAGCTCGTCACGTGGCGTGCTCACGTCGTCCGGGGAGAGGCCCAGCTTGTCGAGCAGGCTGCGCGTGCGGTCGTCGAGCACCCGGAACCGGGCTCGTGGCACCACGAGCGGCATCGGGAGCCCCAGGTGCTGGTAGAGCGGCGCGAGCTGGGCGAAGTAGGCGATCTCTCCGGGGCCTCCGACGTACGCGGCCGTGGGTAGCCACGTGTCCTGGAGGAGAGGACGCACCAGGGCCGAGGTCGTGAAGCGGAGCGGCTCACGTTCGAGCCAGCCGAGGAGCTCGGCTGTCGTCACGGACGCGCCCTCCGGGTGGCTGACGAGGCTCCAACTGCCGGGCGCGGTGGGGTCGAGCCGGTAGCGCGCACCCTCGGGGCCCTCTGGAGAGAAGAAGCTGAGCGGCGAGCCCGGACGGATGTGGACCTGCTCGGAGAAGCCAGCCTCGGTGAGGGCGTTGCCCCGCTCGGCGAGCGCGGAGGCGATGGCCGAGGCTTCCTCGATGGCTCTGCGGTGGATCGGCGCGGCGAGCGGCGCCAGACGTGCGTCGCGCGGATCGAGGAACACGAGCCCCTCGTCCGCGAAGATGGCAGAGAGGACCTGAGCGAAGGCCTCCACCATCGGGGCCTCAGGGCGATAGGCCCGCTCCAGCAGCTCCAGGTGCTCAGCTGCGAGGGACTCCCGACCCAGCTCGGCGCGCAGGGCCGTCAGGGCGCGGGTGACGTTCTCCCCCAGGCGACGGTAGGCCACGGGAGCCCGCGAGGTGGCCGCGTCTGGGTGCTCCAGGGCCGAGCGCAGGGGCTCGCCAGTGCCGCGCGGGGTGAGGCAGTGATCGATCTCGGGGAGATCGTGGTCCTCGGTCTGCAGCCAGAAGATGGGGACGCAGGGCCGGCCCGTCTCTTCCGTGAGGGCCCGGGCGGCGGTGATGGCCGAGGCCGCCTTGTAGAGCGTGAAGAGGGGCCCCAGGAAGAGTCCCACCTGTTGCCCCGTCACCACGGCAACGGTGCCAGGGCGGCCGAGCAGCTCCAGGTGGCGCTCACGGGCGGGGCTCGGCGCGAGCCGTGCATTCTGGGCCACGAGCACGTCCAGCAGCGCGGGGGACACCGCGCGAGAGGCGGCCGCAGCCACTGCCTCGGCGCGGGAGGCGCGGTGGCGGAAGCGATCCGGAAGGAAGGAGAGAGCCCGCGGATCTCCGCGGAGCCAGGCGCTCGAGAACGAGGACGTCACGGGGCGTCCTGATAGCAGGTCGGAGGAGGATTCTCTTTTCTTGTGGACAGCGGACCGCTCGGGCTCTCATCTAGAAAGAAGCGAATTCTAAGAATTTGCTGTGAATCAAAACAAACAGTGAAGACGGAAAATCCCTTGTTCCCCCCAAGGAGTTCATTCATGCGCTCGAAGTGGCGGTCCACCCTGCTGACAATGATGTTGGGAGCTTCTCTCTCGGCCAGTGCCGCGCTGGCCGAGGCGGCCCCGGAGCCCACCCAGGCGTCTCTCCGCGCTCCGCAGAGCCCCGCCGCCGTGAGCTGGGCGGAGGAACTCGCTACCGGTGAGGGCACGGGCGAGCTCGTGCGCACCCGCGATGGCCTGCTGTTCGAGCCCTACGCCGTCATGCGTCGCCCAGAGGGGCAGATGCGGCTCATGGGCCTCTATACGTTCCCGGCTCGCACGCTGGAGCAGCCCGTGGACACGGTGCGCCCGGTGCTGCAGACGAAGGCCGAGCCGGGGATGAGCGTCGAGGTCGATGTCCGCGTGCGGACGCCCCACGGCGGCTGGAGCGAGTGGAGCACCTCCAGCGCGGGTGAGGCCATGCGGCTGCCGGTGGCCGGCTCGGAGGTGCAGGTCCGGCTCGCGCTCACGGCGGATGAGCACGGCCGCGGGCCCTCGGTGCAGGAGGTCCAGCTGGAGGGCACGCTGGAGGGCGTCACCGCCCAGGCCGGCTACCAGCCGCTGGCGGCGCTGAGCTACCGGGTCTACGCCACGCGCGAGGGCCTGGTGGGTGGCACCACGGCCAACGGCCATGTCATCAAGACGAGTGATCGCTTCGTGGCGCTGCCGTCGCGCCGGGCACTGGCGAGCAACGGCGGCAACGAGTACCAGGTGCGCGTGTGCTACTCGGTGACGGGCAAGTGCACCACGGCCTCCGTTTGGGACATCGGCCCCTGGAACACGAAGGACGACTACTGGAACCTCTCGAGCGTCCGCGAGATGTGGAAGGACCTGCCGCAGGGCAAGCCCGAGTCTCAGGCCGCGTACGAGAACAACTACAACGGAGGGCTGGATCAGTTCGGCCGCCGTCCTGCGAACCCCGCGGGCATCGACCTCGCGGATGGGACGTTCTGGTACGACCTGGGAATGAGCAACAACGACTGGGTCACCGTGACGTATCTGTGGACTGGCTCCACGACGCCTGCGGGACTGGTCATCGACAGCAACAACGCCAACAACGACACCTCCAAGGGCTACATCGAGCTGGCGGGCACCAGCTGGACCTCGTCCACGAACGTGGCGGGCTACTACGGCTCGGGATACTACGCGTCCCCGACGGCGGCTCTGTCCGAGCCGGCGACGTTCTGGTTCTACCTGCCCGCGGCGGCGACCAAGACGATCGATGCGTGGTGGACGGCGGCCTCGGACCGCTCCACGACGGCGCCGTTCATCGTCTCGAACGCGTCTGGCACCAAGCTGGCCACGGTGAACGTGAATCAGCAGCTCAACGGTGGCAAGTGGAACACGCTCGGCACGTGGAGCTTCACGGCGGGGTGGAACAAGGTGCAGCTGAGCCGCTGGACCACGGCGGGCTCCTACGTCATCGCTGACGCCATCCAGGTGCGGTAGCGGCGGCACGACGAGCCTTGAGGGGCTCCCCATGACAGAATGCTCGGCGGTGCGTTTCTCGCCCGATTATTTGGGGAGCCTCTATGTCGAACACGTTCGAAAATCTCTTCTCGGCCGAGGTCCCGGCCTCCGCCCGCATTCCCGAGCACACCGAGCAACGTGAGTACCTCGTCGACGGCAAGCTCCTCATCTGGGAGGGAGACTTGGCGCCGGTCCGCAGCCCCGTGTGCGTGAAGACGGAGAAGGGACTGGAGCAGAAGGTCATCGGCGCCACGCCGCTGCTCACCTCCAAGGAGTCGCTGGCGGCGCTCGACGCGGCGGTGCGGGCGTATGACCTGGGCCGTGGCGTGTGGCCCACCATGCGGGTGGCCGAGCGCATCGAGCACGTGGAGCGCTTCATCGTCCACATGCAAGAGAAGCGGCAGCAGGTGGTGAACCTGCTGATGTGGGAGATCGGCAAGACGCAGAAGGATGCGGAGAAGGAGTTCGACCGGACGAAGGACTACCTGGTCGACACCATCCATGCGCTGAAGGAGCTGGATCGCAACTCGGCGCGGTTCGTCCAGGAGCAGGGCATCCTGGGGCAAGTGCGCCGCGTGCCGTTCGGGGTGGCCCTGTGCATGGGGCCCTACAACTATCCGCTCAACGAGACGTTCAGCACGCTCTTCCCGGCGCTCATCATGGGCAACACGGTGGTCTTCAAGCCGGCCAAGTTCGGCGTGCTGCTCATCCGGCCGCTGCTGGAGGCCTTCCGCGACAGCTTCCCGCCGGGCGTCATCAACATCATCTATGGGCGCGGCCGGGAGACGGTGGGCGCGCTGATGGAGAGCGGCAAGGTGGACGTGTTCGCGTTCATCGGGACCAACCAGGGCGCGAGCGAGCTGAAGAAGATGCACCCCAAGCCGCACCGGCTCAAGGCGGTGCTGGGCCTGGACGCGAAGAACCCGGCCATCATCCTGGAGGACGCGGACCTGGAGAACACGGTGAACGAGTGCATCGTGGGCTCGCTGTCCTTCAACGGCCAGCGGTGCACGGCGCTCAAGGCGCTGCTGGTGCACAAGAAGATCCTCGGGGCCTTCCTGGAGAAGTTCATCGCCGCGGTGGGGAAGCTGAAGCCGGGCCTGCCGTGGGAGCCGGGCGTGGCGCTCACGCCGCTGCCGGAGCCGGGCAAGCCGGCGTACCTGAAGGGGCTGGTGGATGACGCGCTCCAGCACGGGGCGCAGGTGCTCAACCCGAACGGGGGAGAGATCCACGGCTCGTTCTTCTACCCGGCGGTGGTGTCTCCGGTGAACGCGAAGATGCGCCTGTATTACGAGGAGCAGTTCGGTCCGGTGATCCCCATCATCCCCTTCGAGGACGATGATGAGGCGATCCGCTACGTGGTGGACTCGCCGTTCGGGCAGCAGCTGAGCCTGTTCGGGAAGGATCCGAAGCGCATTGCGCACCTGATCGACTCGTGCGCCAACCAGGTGGGCCGCATCAACCTGAACACCCAGTGCCAGCGCGGGCCGGACACGTTCCCGTTCAGTGGGCGCAAGGACTCGGCGGAGGGAACGCTCTCGGTGGCGGATGCGCTGCGCGTGTTCTCCATCCGGACGATCGTCGCGACCAAGACGACGCCGGAGAACAAGGCGCTGGTCCACAACATCCTCACCCAGCGCGAGTCGTCGTTCCTCACGACGGATTACATCTTCTGAGGCGGGGCAGGGGCACAGCGTGGCTTTTCGAGGCCGAGCCCCAGCGCTCTTTGTTAGGGTCCGCCCCCGAATGCGGAACCTGCTCATTCTCGGAACGATGCTGGTCATGAGCCTCGGAGTTGGGTCGACGGCCCTCGCACAAGCGCCTCGGCAGCCTCACGCGGGAGAACTCGCTGCGGGCTTCCGGCGCCTCGGTGTGGTGGGAAGTGTCCTCTATGTGGCCGCCCACCCCGATGACGAGAACACGCGCTTTCTTGCCTGGCTCGCCAGCGGACGCGGCATTCGCACGGGGTACCTCTCCCTGACACGCGGAGACGGGGGGCAGAACCTCATCGGCACCGAGCAGGACGAGCTGCTCGGGCTCATCCGCACCCAGGAGCTCCTCGCCGCCCGGCGCATCGACGGCGCCGAGCAGCTCTTCACCCGCGCGCGAGACTTCGGCTACTCCAAGAGCGCCGAGGAGACGCTGCGCATCTGGAACAAGGACGAGGTGCTGGCCGATGTCGTGCTCGCCATCCGCCGCTTCCAGCCGGATGCGATCGTCACCCGCTTCAGCAACCGGCCGCCGAACCATGGCCAGCACACGGCTTCGGCCCTGCTGGCGGAGGAGGCCTTCGAGGCCGCTGCCGACCCCCAGCGCTTCCCCGAGCAGCTCGGAGCGCTCAAGCCCTGGAAGGCGGATCGGCTCCTGCAGAACGTCGCTTCCTGGGACCTCCCGCCCAACACCGACATGTCGGTGTACCCCAAGGTTGATGTCGGTGGGTTCGACCCACTTCTCGGCCGCTCCTGGGGCGAAGTGGCCGCCGAGAGCCGCAGCCAGCACAAGAGCCAGGGCTTCGGTGTGGCCGCCGAGCGTGGACCGCTGCTGGAGTACTTCCAGCCCCTCGCCGGGACGCGCCCTGTCTCGGATCCCTTCGAGAAGCTCGAGTTCTCGTGGCGCCGGTGGCCGGGCACCGAGAAGATCGTCCAGGCCGTCGAGGAGGCGCAGCGAGGCTTCGATCCCCGCGCGCCCCACCAGAGCATCCCCGCGCTGCTGCGGGTTCATGAGGCGATCTCGGCCCTGCCCGCGGACCACCCGTGGAAGGCCCTCAAGCTGCGCGAGACCGAGGCGCTCGTGGCTGCTTGCGCGGGCCTGTTCCTGGAAGCGCGTGCGGCGGAGGCCTCGGCCGTTCCGGGCAGCCAGGTGGCGCTCAACCTGATGGCGCTGAACCGCTCGCCTGCCGCGCTCAAGCTGGTGAGTGTGACGTTGCCGGGCGGTGAGACCGTGGATGCGGGCACCGAGCTGGCCGTGAACGCGCCGTTCAAGCTCTCCAAGACGGTGGCGCTTCCGGAGGAGGCGTCGATCTCCACGCCCTACTGGCTGCGCAAGCCGGTCGCGGGGGCGGCGCTGTTCGAGGTGCCGGACCGTGCCCTCATCGGACGCCCCGAGGGAGATCCCGCCCTCTCCGTGTCCTTCGTGTACGAGGCCGGAGGCAAGCGCTTCACCGGAGTCCGGCCCGTGGTCTACGCCTGGGTCGATCCGGTGCGCGGCGAGCTGTACCGGGCGTTCGAGATCGTCTCCGCTGTCACCGCGACGCTCGACCGCGAGGTCCTCATGTTCCCCAACGGCAAGGCTCAGCCGGTCTCGGTGGTCCTCGCCGCTGGCAAGGCCGAGGCCTCCGGCAAGGCCCGGCTCGAGGTGCCGCAGGGCTGGAAGGTGGAGCCCGCGGAGATTCCCTTCCAGCTCGGCGCCCGCGGTGATGAGCGCACCGTTCAGTTCCAGCTCACCCCGCCCAAAGGCGCCACCGAGCGGGGCCTCCTGCGCGTCGTCGTGGACAGCGGCGGGCGCAGCGAGTCCTGGCGGGTCCGCCAGGTGAACCACGACCACATCCCGCCGCAAGCGGTGCGCCAGCCGTCGGAGGCCCAGCTGGTTCCCTTCACCCTCGTCACGAAGGTGCGCCGCATCGGCTACATCCCCGGGCCGGGAGATCGCGTGGCCGAGAGCCTCGCCGCCGTGGGCTACGAGGTGACGCTCCTCCCCGAGGAGCGCCTGGCCTCCGAGAAGCTCGAGCGCTTCGACGCCATCCTCGTGGGCGTGCGCGCCTTCAACGCCACGCCGCGCCTTGGGCTTCACCGCGACCGGCTCCTGAAGTACGTCGAGCAGGGCGGGCGCCTCATCGTCCAGTACAACACCAACAGCCGCGTGGGGCCGCTCAGCGGGCTCATCAGCCCCTATCCGCTGGAGATTGGCCGCGACCGCGTCACGGACGAGACCGCCACCATGACGCCCATCAGCCTGGTCGAGCCGCTCATGAGCGCTCCCAACCGCCTGGGGCCCGCCGACTTCCAGGGCTGGGTCCAGGAGCGCGGGCTCTACTTCGCCTCCAAGTGGGACGAGAAGTACCGTCCCGTGTTCTCCATGAATGATCCCGGCGAGGAGCCCCTCCGCGGCGGCCTGCTCGTGGCTCGCCACGGCAAGGGGAGCTTTGCGTACACGGGCATCGCCTTCTTCCGTCAGCTCCCTGCGGGTGTGCCCGGCGCGTACCGGCTGCTCGCGAACCTGCTCGCCCAATGACCTCCCCTTCGAAGTCTCCTGAGCCGGCCGCGCCTGCTTCCTCGGAGCGCCCCGAGCTCGACGACGTGCCGCCCCTCCTCGGGTCCTGGCGCAACATCTACCTCCTCGTGCTGGGCACCCTGGCCCTGCTCGTCGCCCTGTTCTGGGCGCTCACCCGGGCCTACGCGTGACACTGCTCGACTGGCTGGTTCTCGTTGGGACAACAGCGTTCATCGTGGGGTGGGGCATCTGGAAGACGCGCGGCGAGAGCACCGTGGAGGGCTACCTCCGCGCGGGCTACGAGCTGCGCTGGCCCACCGTGGCGCTGTCGGTCATGGCCACCCAGGCCAGCGCCATCACCTTCCTCTCCGTCCCGGGCCAGGCCTACGAGGACGGGATGCGCTTCGTGCAGTTCTACTTCGGACTGCCGCTCGCCACGGTCATCATCAGCGCCGCGTTCATCCCCATCTACTACCGGCTCAAGGTCTACACCGCCTACGAGTACCTGGAGTCCCGCTTCGATCTGAAGACGCGCTTGCTGGGCGCCTTCCTGTTCCTCATCCAGCGCGGGCTTGCGTCTGGCATCACCATCTACGCTCCCGCCATCATCCTCTCCACCATCCTGGGCTGGCCGCTCGAGCCGACCATCGTGGCCATTGGCGGGCTCGTCATCCTCTATACGGTGACGGGTGGGGCCAAGGCGGTGGCGCAGACGCAGAAGCAGCAGATGGTGGTCATGCTTGGAGGCATGGTGGTGGCGGGGCTCGTCATCGTGTGGAGGCTGCCCGAGCACGTGCCGTTCTCCAGCGCTGTGGACGTCGCGGGAGCGTTCGGCCGCATGAACGTGGTCAACTTCGACTTCAACCTGCAGGACCGCTACAACTTTTGGTCCGGCATCACCGGCGGCCTCTTCCTGTCGCTGTCCTACTTCGGGACCGATCAGTCCCAGGTGGGCCGCTACCTGGCGGGCCGCTCGGTGACGGAGAGCCGCCTGGGGCTCCTGTTCAACGGCATCCTGAAGATCCCGATGCAGTTCTTCATCCTCTTCGTCGGGATCCTCGTCTTCGTCTTCTACCAGTTCACCGCGCCGCCCCTGCTGTTCAACGGCTCGCTGCGCACCCGCGTCCAGGCCACCGCGCAGGCGGACGAGCTCGCGGGCATCGAGGCGAAGTGGGCGCAGCTCCAGTCCGACAAGCGCGCCGAGGTCGAGCGCTACCTGGAGGCTCGCAAGGCCGGTGACAGCGACACGGAGGTGAGCGCCCGTGAGCGGCTCCAGGCCGCGGCCCAGGAGGCCAACACGCTGCGCAAGGACGCCAAGGCCGTGGTGGCCCGCGCCCTGCCAGGCGTGGAGACCAAGGACTCCGACTACATCTTCATCACGTTCGTGAAGGACTGGCTGCCGAGTGGCCTCTTCGGCCTGCTCATCAGCGTCATCCTGGCGGCCGCCATGAGCTCGGTCTCCAGCGAGCTCAGTGCCCTGGGCACGACGACCACCATCGACTTCTACAAGCGCGTGGTGCGCCGTGAGGCCTCGGAGCGGCAGATCCTGTTTGCCTCCAAGGCGTTCACGGTCTTCTGGGGCATCATCGCCGTGTCCTTCGCGAGCTTCGCGTCGCTGCTCGACAACCTCATCCAGGCCGTGAACATCCTGGGGTCCATCTTCTACGGTACGGTGCTGGGCCTGTTCCTGGTGGCCTTCTTCCTCAAGAACGTACGGGGGCATGCCGTGTTCATCGCCGCGGTCATCTCCCAGACGACCGTGATTGCCCTCTTCAAGTTCACCGAGCTGGGCTACCTCTGGTTCAATGTGGTCGGCTGCGCGCTGGTCGTCGTCTTCGGGCTGGCGATCCAGACAGTCATGCCCCGAGCCTCGCCCAGCGCAGCGTGACGCGCGGCCCCTGGAGATCCGCATGCAGCTGAACATGATCGAGACCGTTGCGTTCGCCGGGGTCGTTCTCTACCTGGGGGAGGGGATTCGACGGCTGATTCCGCCGCTCACCCGGTACAACATCCCCGCGCCAGTCGTCGGCGGGCTGCTCGTGGCCATCGTGCTGACCTTCGCCCGCAGCGAGGGCTACACGCTCCTCACGTTCGACACCGCGCTCCAGAGCCCGCTGATGATCGCCTTCTTCGCGAGCATCGGCTTTGCCGCCTCGCTCTCGCTGATGCGCGTGGGAGGGCCCCAGGTCGCCATCTTCCTCGCGGCGTCCACCGTGCTCGCGGTCGTCCAGAACGCCGTGGGCGTGCTCCTGTCCTATCCCCTGGGCGTTCCTCCGCTGTTCGGGGTGCTCGCCGGGTCCGTGACGCTGGCGGGAGGCCCGGCCACGGGGCTCGCCTTCGCGCCCATCTTCGAGCAGGCCGGCGTGACAGGGGCCTCCGCCATCGCCATTGCCGCCGCGATGCTGGGCATCATCGCTGGAGGGCTCGTGGGCGGCCCGGTGGCGACCTTCCTCGTCCGGAAGAATGGCCTGAAGTCCTCGGCGCCCCCTCGCTCCTCCGCGGCTCCCACTGACAGTCAGACAGGCGCGGAGGCTCGCAGCGGCGCCGATGGGCACGACTTCCTGCGGAACGTGGTGCTCCTGCTGGTCACCCTCTGGGTGGGCGGCTGGGTGAGCCGGGGCTTCAAGGCGCTCGATGTGACGCTCCCTGGCTATATCGGCGCGATGCTCGTCGCAGCCCTCATCCGCAATGTGGATGACCGGACCAAGCTGTTTCGTCTCTCGGGCCAGGTCATCGAGGAGCTGGGTGGCGTGGCGCTCTCGCTCTTCATCGTCATGGCCCTGATGACGCTGGAGCTGTCCAAGCTCGCCTCGGTCGCGCTGCCCATCCTGGTGCTCGTCGGCGTGCAGGTGGCCCTCACGGTGGCCGTCTCCGTGTGGCCCATGTTCCGCCTGATGGGCAAGGACTACGACTCGGCGGTCATGGGCGGAGGCCTGTGCGGCTTCATGCTCGGCACCACCGCGAACGCCGTGGCCAACATGGAGGCCATCACCCGGAAGTACGGCCCCGCCCCGCGCGCCTTCCTCGTCGTCCCCATGGTCGGCGCGTTCTTCATCGACTTCACCAACGCCATCATCATCAACGTCTTCGTCAACCTCTTCAGCGGAGTTTCATGATGAAGCTGTGGCGATGCCTCTTCCTTCTGGGGGCCCTGGTGGGGCTCGCGGGGTGTCCGGATACGCCCTGCGTCGCGGATGCGCCCTCCGTGGGCTCCTCAGGCTCTACACCCACGATGGTACTCGTGGGAGAGCAGGTGAATGTGCGGTTCGCGCCCTCGATTGCTCCGGACTGCGGCTCCTCGGAGCCCCAGCAGCTGCCCTCCTCCCTCTCGGTGGAGGTCTACGGTCCGGACAATCAGCTCGTGGCGAGCGAGACCGTGTTCACCAGCAATTCGCGCTCCAGCGCCACCGTCAAGTTCAGGCCGGAGAAGCCGGGCCGCTATCATGTCTTCGCCGCGTTCGCTCCGATTGGAGGCATCCACCAGTTCGACCTCTACGCCGCGAGGGATCGCATCAGCGAGTCCACGGCCTTCATCCTGCCCAAGCTGTGCAACGCGCTGGAGCGCACCCAGCACGGCGGGTGGATGTGCGATCTGGACTTCATCCGCGACAGCGCCTTGAAGCAGAACTTCTCCGACGGGCGGATGGCCGTGGCGGGGAATGTGGTGTGGGTGGCCGGGAACTCGCAGGTCCGGCGCTACGTGGACACGGGGGTGGAGCTGGAGCTCACGGCCAGCCTGCCCTCGAACCTGGGCAATGCCCAGTTCCTCCTGGCCACGGAGACGGAGCTGCTGTCGTTGCGGGGCCTCACGATCGAGCGGGTCGTCTATGACGGGACGGCGGCGCTGAGCGTGCCGGGCC
This sequence comes from Hyalangium minutum, assembly GCF_000737315.1. GTDB lineage: Bacteria > Myxococcota > Myxococcia > Myxococcales > Myxococcaceae > Hyalangium > Hyalangium minutum. The sequence goes on along the minus strand of NZ_JMCB01000001.1, from coordinate 581,973 downwards.
AGGTGCAGTTGCCCTCCACCTCGGGCATGGTCGGCACGACCGGCCTGAGCGCTTTGATGGTCCGCTCGGGGGACCGGCTGGGCATCGTCACCAACGCGCCGAGCGGAGGCGTGATACAGCCGATGAACAGCTTCACCAGCCAGATCTGCACCTACCAGATCGAGCCGTCGCGCATCGTGCGCACGGCGGACCCGTGCCAGACGTTCTCCGGCAATGTGGTGGGCTACGAGCCGGGCGGCCTCTGGGCGGGCATACAGTCATTCGTCGGAGGGCAGCTCGACGAGCTCCGCTGGCTGGAGTGGACGGAGGCAGGAATCTCGCAGCAGGCCTCGCTGCCCCTGGGGTTCAACTTCACGGTGTCCACTCAGCCGATCGGCCCCCGCAACTGGGTCGTGCCCGTGATCACCACCGGGGGCGGAGTCCCCGTCCGCACCCGCTCGGTCGTGGCCACTTACTCGCCGGAGCGGCGGACCATCCTCCTGGAGCTCCTGGACACCGAGCTGGTCGCGCCCTACGCCTCGGGGGCCTTGATGTGGACCAACCCCAACGCCACGGGCTTGTCCGCCCGCGTCCGCGTCCGGCCGACGGCGCCCTGAGGAGCAGACGCGCTGGGGTGAGAATGGTGGTGTCTGATCGAAGGGCTCAGCGGGCGGGGGCGCTCGTGGCCGAGGCCGTCTCGGGGCGCGGGGGCAGCTCCACGAGTCCCAGCACCAGGCTGTAGGAGGAGCCACCGCCCATGCTCCCTTCGTCCATGTGGACGAGCACCACGAAGCTCTTGCCGCTCGGGGACAGCAGGAGGCGATCGAAGGTGGGGGTCCAGTGTCCTGCCTGCATCGCGGACCAGTCGGTGGGGCCCAGGGGGAACTCGCCCAGCGGGGTCAGGCCCTTCCCGGAGCGGAGGCCCACTTTGAAGGTCGCCTGGGACGTGATGGGGCGAGACGGATCCTTATTGGCGCTCGCACTCTCCCGATGGTCGACGCGGTAGGCGATCTCGATGCGCTGCCCGGCCCAGGGCCCCGACGGCAGGGCCACGGCCGATGCCCCTGCGGTGAACCACGTCCGGCTCTTGCTGCTCTTCGAGGGGGGCTTCGGCTTCTGGGCGGGCATGGCAACGCCGCCGATGGCCGTGAGATCCACTCCCTGCTCTGTCAGGGCAGCCTTGGCCTGAGCGAGCCGGTCGCGAGCCGCATCAGGCGGCGTGCAGGGCTGCGCGTCCTGGATATTCCAGGTGTTGATGGCTTTGGCTCCTCCGAAGAGCTGGATGCGGAGCCCGCCCCTGAACTTCTTGCCCCGGTGGTTGATGTAGCCCGGGCAGTACGGAGGGGGTTCGTCCAGCTCGTTGGTCTCCACGGCCAGGTCGTAGAGGCGGATCGCGAAGCGCTTCTCGTCCTTCGACCAGCCGATGATCTGGAGATCGTTGGGCATCTCCGGAGCCGCGGGGGTTTTCGCGGTGGCCTTGCCCTTGGAGAGTGCGGCGGTCGAGGTGAGCAAGAGCAGCGCGATAAGCAGGGAAGAGCAGCGGAACATGGCGGAAAGAAAGCACGCCCGGGGGCACCGTGTCTGTAGGGCGGGGCGAGCCCCCTATCCGTCGTATGCTCCGGCGTCGAAGTCAAACGTCTCGAGGCTCAACCCAAATCACGGAGCGCACCGATGGCACTCACTCTCTATTACCACCCGTTTTCGTCGTACTGTTGGAAGGCCCTGATAGCGCTGCACGAGAACAACGTGCCGTTCACGGCGCGCACCATCGATCTGTCGAACGAGAAGGAAGCCGCGGAGCTGAAAGCCCTGTGGCCCATCGGCAAGTTCCCGGTCCTTCAGGACTCCAGCCGCAATCACATCGTTCCGGAATCGAGCATCATCATCGAGTACGTCGATCAGCATTATCCGGGAAAGGTGCCCTTGATTCCGGCCGATCGGGACCTCGCGCGGCAGACCCGCATGCGCGACCGGTTCTTCGACTTCTACGTCATGGACCAGGCCTCCAAGATCATCACGGATCACTTCCGGCCGGCCGGAAAGAACGATTCCCACGGCGTGGAGCTGGCGCGCAAGGCCTTGGCCAGGGCCTACGACATGATCGAAAAGGACATGGCCAACAAGACATGGGCCATGGGCGACAGCTTCACCCTGGCGGACATCGCCGCATCTCCGGCGTTGTTCTATGCGGACCTGGTGGAGCCCCTTGCGTCCCGGCACAAGAATGCTGCGGCGTATCTTGATCGCCTCATGAAGCGCCCCGTCTTCATCAAGGTGTTGAAGGATGCTCTCGCGGTGCTGCCTCCTGGGTTCCCCTACGATGCCCAGTTCAAAGCCAGCCTCCAGCGATTGGCGGCTTAGCCAGGGGGCAGAGGCAGCTGGCGAGCCCGCGCAGGCCGGGACTGAGGTGGAATAGCGCCCGGCCCCATGCGAGTTGGCGGGTGCTCTGAGCGCACGCTCGTGGCTGACGCCTCGCGCAGCCATGGCACTGTGCTCCTCAAGCAACCCACCTCGTTCCTGCTCGGAAGCCTATGCTCTCCTACGCGTTCCCTCTCTTCTTGAGTCTGTGCCTTCTCGCCGGATGCCAGCCGTCGCCCGCCGGCTTTGATGGAGGCCGGGATTCGTCCACGCCTACGGCCACGTGGGAGAAGGTCGACCTGGACGCTGCGCTCAGGCAATACGGAGGGCAGGTGCTGAGTGAGCCCACCCCATTTCCCGGGAGCGCCCTCTACGTTCAGTCAGGGGGCCGTTCAGGGCCTGGACTCGTGCTGCTCCACGGCAGCGAGGGCGGGGATGCTGGCTACAGCAACCTGATGGCCATGGAGCTCGCCAGCCGCGGCTTCTCGGTGCTGGCGTTCGCCTATTACCACGGCCCCGGCACTCCGAACGTGCTCGCCAACATCCCTCTCGAGCACACCGAGGAGGCTGCCCGCTGGCTCAGGGACTCGTCCTGGGTTGACGGCAACAACGTCGGGCTCTTCGGTGTGTCCCGAGGGGCTGAGCAGGCGATCCTTCTCGCCAGCCTGCTCGGGGACAGCGGGCCGATCTCGGCGGTGGGCGCACATGCTCCGTTCCATGCGGTGGTGGAGTCATTCGACCCGGAGACGTACGACTTTGTCCCCGGCCCCGATGGCAGGCCTCTGCCGGCGTGGACCTATCGAGGCACCGTGCCCACGCCGGGGTCTCCCATCGCGCTCGAGAATTTCAATGGACCGGTGTTTCTCTCCCATGGAACCCGGGATGAGGTCTGGAGCGTAGAGGAGACGCGCGAGCTTCAACGCCGGTTGCTCGATGCAGGAAAGGATCCGGAGGTTCATTACTGGCCCGGAGAGGGCCACGTGCTGAACTCCGCGTACTCCGCGTACCTGAACGCGGTCTCCCAGTTCTTCAGCCGGGCGCTGTCTCCATTGCCTCGGTCGGCACCCAGAGCTGCCATGACGCGCTTCCCGAATGCGTTGGCACTCCCCGAGACGCACTCCTGAGTCTCAGAGAGGCAACGCTCCCGTGACGACGTTATGGCGCGTGCCTGGCGGAAGACTCCTCTCGCCACTCACTCCAGGTTCGCCGGGCCACCCAGGTGATGACCAGCGCCACCAGCCCCAGCCACCCCAGCTCGAGGCCCTCGTGATGGCGGAGCGCGCAGAGCCCGACGAGAAGCCCCGCCAGCAGCACCAGAGGCGCGGCCAGCACTTGGTGGAAGCGGGCCACCTCCGAGCGAGGCCACGTGTCCTCGCCCGCGCGGGCCCGCCGCCCCAGCGCCACCAGCCCTCGCGCCGCTAACAGCAAGAAGAGCGCGTACCCGGAGGCCCATCCCACCTCGGCGTGGAAGCTCATGGCTGTGACTGCTCCGGTTCGACCGCGTGTTCGACATGGGTGAAGAGCGGAGCGAGCACCGGCTCGGTGGGCGCCGCACGCCGCAGGCCGTGGCGCACACCCCGCCAGCACAGCAGCACCAGGGGCAGCACGCCGCCCACGATGAAGACGGCGTCGCCGGGCAGCCGCAACCACTCGAGCAACTCCACCCGCTCGCTGGTGAGGAAGTCGAGCTGGCGCGCCTCGTAGTAGCCGTGGGTGACGGACTCGTGGAGCTGCAGCACGCCCAGCGGGAAGAGGTTGGCGAACACCATCCACGCCAGCCCGAGGTTGAGCGACCAGAAGCTGAGCTTCGCGGCCCGCTCGGACCAGCGATCCTCGGGCACGAGGTAGCGCAGCGCGAACATCGCCAGCCCCACGGCCAGCATGCCGTAGACGCCCATCATCGCGGCGTGGCCGTGGTTGGCTGTCAGCGCGGTGCCAATCTCGTAGTACGACACGATGGGCAGGTTGATGAGGAAGCCGAAGATGCCGGCGCCCAGGAAGTTCCAGAAGCCCACCGACACCAGGAAGAGGATGGCCCAGCGGTGGGGAAAGGGCGTGGGGGACTTCGCATGCTGCGCGTGGCCGAGCCTCAGGAAACTCCACGCCTCCACGGTGAGAAAGGTGAGGGGAATCACCTCGGCGGCGGAAAAGAAGGCGCCGAGCGCCATGTGTTCCACCGGCGTGCCGGAGAAGTACAGGTGGTGCATGGTGCCGATCACGCCGCCTGCCGAGTACAGGATGATGTCCAGGTAGATCACGCGCAGGGCCACGCGCTCGGACACCACGCCCAGCAGCACGAAGATGTAGGCCACCATGAGGGTGGTGAAGAGTTCCAGGAAGTCCTCCACCCAGAGGTGCACCACCCAGAAGCGCCAGAAGTCCGTGAGGGTGAAGTGCGAGGTAGGCCGGGCCAGCAGGCCCACCGCGTAGAAGGCGGGGATGGCCAGCGCCGAGTAAAAGAACATCCACGGCATGTTGCCGGGGTGCTCGGTGCGCAGCCGGCGCCGCAGCACGCGCAGCAGCAGTCCCACCCAGAACAGCAACCCGAGCGACAGCAGCACCTGCCAGAAGCGCCCGAGGTCCAGGTACTCGAAGCCCTGATTGCCGAACCACGTGCTGGGCGTCCACCCGTGGATGCCGGCGAACTCTCCCGCGAGGCTGCCGAACACCACCACCACGAGCGCTCCCAGCAGCGCGTAGGCGAGCCAGTGCTGCCCGCGCGGCTCATGGCCGGCCACCATGGGAGCCAGGAAGATGCCTGCGGCCAGATAGGAGGTCGCCACCCAGAGCAGGGACAGCTGCACGTGCCAGGTGCGCGCGAGGTTGAAGGGGAGCAGGGTGGCCAGGTTGAAGCCGAAGAAGCTGGTCAGCTCGGCGCGGTAGTGCTGCGTGGCACCGCCCAGCAGGGCCTGCAGCAGGAAGAGCACCGCCATCACCAGGAAGAACCCCGCGCACGCGCGCTGGGACGGGGTGAGGGACACCTTGCCGGGCGGGTGGAAGGACACCGTCTGCTGATCGCGCGCGTGCCAGCCGAGGAAGTTCCACCGGCCGAAGGCGGCCATCAGCAGGCCGATGCCTCCCAGCAGCGCGATGAGCGACAGCATGCTCCACACCACCATGGCGCCCGTGGGGCCGTTGCCCACGCGCGGCTCCGGGGGCCAGTTGTTGGTGTACGAGTACTCGAGCCCCGGGCGCCGGGCCGAAGCAGCCCACGCTGTCCAGGCGAAGAAGGCGGTGAGCCGCCGGGTGTCGGCCGGATCCGGGATGGCGCTCGGCCGCAGCCCCTTCTCGGTGGTCGGCACGGAGAAGGTGGCGTGGTAGTGCGCGGCCAGTTGCTCGAAGGCGGCGGCCTGCTCCGCGCTGAAGACGAGCGTGCCCGTGGCCGGATCGTACCGGTTCGTCTGGAAGTCCTTCACGGTGCGCATCGCCGCCGAGGCATCCTGCTCGCCACCGAGCCGCTCGCGCACGAAGAGGGCGGAGCGGCGCAGGTAGTCGGCGGTGTAGTCCGGCCCCAGGTAGGCGCCGTGGCCGAACACCGAGCCGTACTGCATCAGCCCGTTGCGCAGGAAGATGCCCTGTCCGGCCAGGATGTCCTCTTCGGTGAAGACGAGCCTGCCCTCTGGGGTGACGACTCGCTGGGGGAGCGGAGCACTGTCCGTGTAGGCGCGGTATGCGAGCAACCCCAGGACGAAGAAGCCGAACAGCACCACCAGGACGGCGGCCTGCACCCAGCCCTTGGCGAGGAGGAACTCGCGGCGTTGCGGCTCGGCGGTCATGGAGGCTCCCTTGCGTGAGGCGATGGGGGCGCCATGGTTGGGAGCGCCTGGGGCACGGGCAAGGCCGCCGACTCAAGGCGCGTGGGGGAGATTCACTGCGCGACGGCCCGCGGCGCGGGAGTGTCTGAAGGTGAATCGCGCACCCCGTCGCCCTTGATGCGGCGCCTTGGGCAGAGAGCCCCGCCGAGCGGTACGCGGCAGACTCCGTCCTTCCAGTGTTTGCCGTCCCCCGCTGTCCCGCGGCCGCTTTTTGAGGCCCCCCCGCAGATTCTTTGCATCATTTTCCAAAGCGTCGGCTCCAACCTATTCGAGGGGGCTGTGCTCGAACCCACGAGAGAGCCCCTTCGTGTAGAGCCGTGCCCCATTCACCCCAGCAAGAAAGTGAATCCCCATGAAACTCATCGGAAGCGGTAAGATGGCAGCCCTGGCTATCTTCATGGTCGCTCTGGTGCAGTCTGCCTGCGGCCCCATGCCTGAAGAGACTTCGGGCGCCCATTCGCAGACCGCGGCGGCTTCGTCGTCACTGGCTCGTTCTCTTCCCAGTGGCTCAAGCTCGACTTTCGACGTGGCGCTCTCGGTGAACAACAAGCCGCAGACCGGGCGTGTCGAGATCTCGTCCGACGCACTGCAGGCGCTCGGGACGCTCCGGCAGTCGAACGCCGGCGAGAAGAGCACCGGTGACGCCCGGGCCCAGAGCATCGTGCAAGACCGTATCCAGCGGATGATCAACGAGGGGAAGCTCCCTGCGGCCGAGGGTGCGGCGCCTCAGATCAGCGTCAAGCTGCACACCCAGCTCGAAATGGCTCCCAGCAGGCCTGAGGGCGTTGAGCCCTGCCTCGTCCCCGCGACCTTCTACACGGAGTACTACTACATCTACAATCTCGGCACCCCGAGCTGCTATTATTACATTGCGCGTGATTACTACGACGGTTTCTACAACCAGTGTGACGGCTCGGCATACCTGACGGCATACCTCTACTCCACGTTCGAGGGCGCCTACTCGTGCGGCAGCTGAGCTGAGCAACACATGCCTCTCAAAGTAGGACTCACAGCTCGAAGGTGAGGGGAGGCTTCAATCCCTGCGGAGGTCTGGCTTGCTAGACCTCCGCAGCCATTGGGGGGCGCGAGGTTCCCGAATGCGTTGGCACTCCCCGAGGCGCACTCCTGAGTCCCAGAAGGGCAGGGACTGGGTCGATCTCTCCCGTGACTTGGTTACGGGCATCGAGACCCTCCGGGCGCACTTCACCGGCCACGCCTACGATCCCCACTTCCATGACGCGTACCTCGTCGGAGTGACGGAGCAGGGGCTCCAGGAGTTCTCCTGCCGGAGAGCGCTTCATCGCAGCACGCCGGGACGGGTCATCCTGATCGAGCCCGGCGAAATCCATGATGGCCAGGCCCGGGGTGATGAAGGCTTCACGTACTTGATGCTCTACCTGGATCCCGCCTGGCTGACCCGGAACTGCACCCAGGTGGCGGATGGCGCCTTCTCGCGTGCTGGCCACCTACGCGGACATTACCTTCATCGACGGGAGCTTCGACGGCGGCATCTTCGCCAAGTCGCTGATGGGCAACGCGGAGGGCCATATCAACCCGCTGCATGACCGCGACATCTGCCCAGCCACGACGCCGTAGACGGGCTTCTCGGACCTGCGCGGCGGGTTTGATTCCCGCCGCTTCCGCGCAGAGCAACCCGCCGCTCTCGAGCACGCTCGCTCTGAATCCGATCAACTCTGATCTGGCGTGGACGCTGCAGGTGGCGGTAATGCGGAAGGGGCAGGCGGCGCCTCAGGCGCGGGTGGAGACAACGGGACTGGCGGGAACGGACCGCCCGGTGTCCAGGTTGGCTCGGCCGGAGGAGGAGGAGCAGGGGGGGAAGGCGCAGCCCCGGCGTCCTCCCACGTCCATTGAGGTTGAGGGGCTTCTGCCACGACTTCACCTTGGGGTGTGACCGCGTACACGTGCCACCAGTCGAGCACGCGGTAGCGCGGGCCGCCGCACCGATCGAAGCGCTCCTCCAGCATCACGTAATACAAACCCGGTGTCGGGCCCCCGAAGACGGCAACTTCCAGTCCCTGCTCAGGGCTGGAGCATCCCCGGAACAAGTGTGGATGGGGATGGGTCTTGATCATCTCTTGGATGGCGGCTGCCGCCGCGAGCGCGGCCCCCGCCTCCATGAACGGGATGATGTTCTTGCTCGGGTAATCGTTCGGCCACTCGACCTTTCCCTTCCATGCAGAGGAGGGGACGGCACATCCAGGCAGCACCACTGCAAGCCCTGCGAGCGCATACGCTTTGATCATGTCTCTGGCCTCCATGCCTGCGGAGTCACTTGAGAAATCGTGTCACTTTTTCCTGGCTGTTGGCTCATGAGGTCCGCCTACTCGTTCAGCGGTCGCAAAGGCTCATCGCACTGAGGCGGGCGCCCCTCTCTGCCAGGGGTGCAGCGGCCGAGTCTCATCCAGCTGCCTCTTGCGATACTCCATTGCTGGATTTCGCCCGTGGGAAAGTAGCGCAGGAAGATGCGTGTGCCGTCCTGGCGGTCCGCCACCAATGCCGAGGCCATCTCAATGTTTGTGTCTTTGTAGACCGCCGGGGCCGGGTTGGCTGGAACCAGACGGAATTCCGCCATGGCCACGTAAGGGTCGAGCGAGTCTGTGGGCCATGCGCGGAGATCTCTTGAGGAAGGGGGCGTGCCACAAGGATGACTGTGGATGTACCCTACGACCCACACTTGTGAGGCGGGGTAGTCGGCATCCTTTACCGCGAAGAACGGACTGCATGACTGATGGTCTCCCCTGATGGGGTCTGTCACCCGCCATGACAGGGAGTCGCGGTTTCCCGCGACATATACCGTCGAGCAGTACTCCGTGGAGAGGCCTGGAATGGGCCTCTGATTCCCGAGGTCGCACACCTTGGCGCCGGGAAGCTCGAGAAGTGAGTCCGCCATGTCCCGGAGCAGGCTGATGGGGATGGAGGCATCTCCCGTGGGCATTTCGACCGCGGGTACCTTCAACCATGGCCCCCTGGCAGCGTCCACGTCCTGAGCCGTGCTGTGAGGAGGGGACGAAACAGCACACCCCACCACGAGTAGGAGGCCCAGAGATGCAGGTTTCATTCGCCCACCCTACATCAGGTGTCCAGAGTGTGTAGGGTGGGCCCGACCGGTGGAGAAGCGGTGCAGCCCTATTGCACCTGCCCACCCCCAGGCTGCCCAGCTAGGAGGAGCAGAGGAGGAGAGGAGGGAGTGGGCACCTGCTGCTTGGGGCTCCCCGCGGGCTGCGGTGGTCTCAGTGCCCGGGCTCGCTTCGCAGGCCGCGAGGGCAGTCTCGTGGAAACCGCACTCGCGCGAACTGGATCACTCTCGCCAGAGATTCCAGGCGGCGGGTTCGAATCCCGCCGCCTCCAAGCAGAGCAACCCGCCGCTCTCAAGCGCTTTCCCTCTGAGAAAAGGGGCAGAGCTTCCATTTCGGGACACAATCGGTTCTTGGCGGACCAGCAACATCAGGGCGGCGGATGCGATCGGCTTCAACATGGACGGCCTCGGCTGAGTTGTGATGGGGTGCTATCGCAAGGTCGGATGCAACCGGACTCACGCCGCGCCGACACGGGGTGCCGGGAGCGCCGTCATCGGATCGTCCTTTGAGCGATCAAGGAGCAGGACATGACCATCACTATCACCGCCTTTGAACGCTCGCCCGATCGCGGCAGGGGACTGGCGCGGGACATGCGGGTGCGCTGGGCGCTGGAAGAGGTGGACCAGCCTTACGACGTCCGTCTGCTGTCGTTCGATGCGATGAAGGAGCCCTCGCACAAGGCGCTGCATCCGTTCGGTCAGATCCCGACCTATGAGGAGGGCGATCTCGCCCTGTTCGAGTCCGGCGCGATTGTCTTCCACATCGCGGAGCACCATGCCGGCCTGCTGCCGGAAGATGCGAATGGCCGCGCGCGCGCGATCGCGTGGATGTTCGCGGCGCTCAACACGGTCGAGCCACCGATCTTCGACCGCAGTCTGGTGATGATTCTCGAGCGCGACCAGCCCTGGTACGAGCATCGCCTGCGCGCGCTGGACGACATCATCCGGAAACGGCTGGACGATCTCGCCGCGCGCCTCGGCGACGCCGACTGGCTCGACGGCGCCTTCAGCGCGGCCGACATTCTCATGGTGACGGTCCTGCGCAGGCTGCAGGGGTCGGGCATTCTCGAGGCGTATCCGAACCTCGCCGCCTATATCGCCCGCGCCGAAGCGCGGCCGGCCTACAAGCGTGCGTTCGCTGCGCAACTGGCGGTGTTTAACGCCGCCCCGCCGCCCGGGTGACGGCGCGCGGGCTTACGCCTCGGGCGGACCCGAAAGCAACGGCATCACGTCCACCGCGTCGCACGGGAAGATCGTGAAGTGCGGATGATTTTCGAACAGCTTCACCATTCCCGCCGCTTCCACTTTTCCTGCGGCGCCTTTGGCGGAGAGCCCCGGTACGCGAAAGACTCAGTCCTTCACGTGACTGCGGTCTGCTGCTCGCGGCGTAACCTCGCGTCGAGCACGAAGGTCCCAAAGGGGACGAGTGACGCGCCGAACGCGGCCACCGTGCGTGGCAGCGACCAGCGGTGAGCCACCGCCACCTCGAGCAGCGAGGGGAGGTACGCCAGGAACAGCACGCCGTGCGCCAGGCCCACCACCCGTACCGCCAGGGGCATGCCGGCCCAGTATTTCAGCGGCATGGCGATGAACAGCAGCACGAGGAAGGACACGCCCTCCAATAGGGCGATGGCACGGAAGCGTCCCAGGGGCGTCTTCAACATGGGCTGATCATACCTGTTTCCGCGTGCGTACCACGTCGACCGTCCTTGACAGCGGCCACGGGAGGGTGACATGAGTCGCATGTCTTCTTGAAATTGATTCGCAAATTCAATGACTCGTCCTGTCTTCTCGCTGTTGCTCCTGGGCATCGTCTTCGCGAGCCCGCTCTCCCTGGCAGAGCCGCTCAAGGGCGTCGACGGCCAGTCCGTGGACATCGCCGCTCCCAAGCGGGTGGTCGCGGTCAACTCCTCGCTGGTGGAGATCCTGTTCAGGCTCGGGAAGGGTGACGCCATCGTAGGGACGGACGTCGGCGGGACGTGGCCTCCCGAGCAGGAGAAGATCGCCAAGGTCGGCCACCCCTACCATCCCAGCATCGAGGGCATCATCAGCCTGAAGCCGGACCTGGTCCTCGCGACGGAGGAGAACCTGACGCCCGCCACCGCCGGGCAGCTTCGGAGCGCCGGGGTTCCCGTCCTGATCCTCGAGAACTCCGCCAAGGATGGGATCGACGGTCTGAAGAGGCGCATCGACATCATCGCGCGACTCTTCAACGTTCAGGACGCCGGCAAGCGGGTGATGCAGGAACTCGACAAGCAGCGCGCGGACCTGGCCACCAAGATCGCGGCGCTGAAGAAGAAGCCTCGGATCCTCTTCCTCTACGCGCATGGCCCGGGAGAGGCCTTCGTCTACGGCAAGGAGACGGGCGTCCACGTGCTCATCGAGCTGGCGGGAGGCCAGAACGCCGCAGACTTCACCACGGGGACCAAGGCGCTGACAGCCGAGGGCATGGTGCAGGCTTTCCCCGATGCGATCCTCATGCTGAACCGCGGCCTCGAGGCGGTGGGCGGCGTCGAGGGGGCCCTGAAGCTCCCGGGCGTGGCCCTGACTCCGGCTGGGAAGAACAAGAAGATCCTGGCCGTGGACAACACCATTCGTTGGGTCGGTCCTCGCTTTCCCCAGTTCGCGGACACCCTCTTCACGGCCATTCATGAGCAGCCTTCCCGGTGAGCTGGCCTTGCAGCCGACCGAGTACGTCCCAATCGCCCGAGGCAAGAGGGCGAAGGGGCTGCTCGTCCTCGTGCCGATCCTGCTCCTGAGCGTGGTGGTCTCGCTGGGCGTCGGCGCCGTGTCCATCAGCCCTCTCGAAGTGCTCTCCATCCTTCTCTCGCGGGTCGGCCTGCCGCCGCTCGCTGAGTTCACGGAGCAGCAGGATGCGGTGCTCTGCATCATCCGGCTCCCGCGCGTCCTGCTGGGCGTGCTGGTGGGTGCCGTGCTCTCCGTGGCGGGCGTGGCTCTTCAAGGGCTCTTTCGCAACCCGCTCGCCGACCCGGGTCTGCTCGGGGTGTCGGGCGGCGCCTCGGTCGCCGTGGCCGCGGTCACGGTGCTCAAGCTCCAGCTCCTGGGCTTCTATACCCTCCCGCTGGCGGCGTTCCTCGGGAGCTTCGCGGCGATCTTCCTCATCTCGTCGCTGGCCCAGGAGAATGGGAGAACCCAGGTCGCCCTGATGCTGCTGTGTGGGGTCGCCATCAACGCCCTCTGTGTGGCCGCCACCGGGCTCTTCACCTATCTCTCGACCGACGATCAGCTGCGGACCATCACCTTCTGGCAGCTCGGCTCGCTGGCGGGGGCGACGTGGCCCCTGGTCTCCACCATCACGCCGCTGGTCCTGCTCTGCGTCGTGGGGATGGTGCTCCTCGCCAACCCTCTCAATGCGCTCCTCCTGGGCGAGGCGAACGCGAACCACTTGGGCATTCAGGTGGAGCGAACCAAGTGGAAGATCGTGGCGCTCGTGGCCCTGGGCGTGGGGGCGGGGGTCGCCGTCTCCGGGATGATCGGCTTCCTGGGGCTGGTGGTGCCGCACCTCGTCCGGCTCTGGTTGGGCCCCAACCACCGGGTCCTGTTGCCGCTGTCCGCGCTCCTGGGTTCGGCGCTGCTGGTGCTCGCGGATCTTCTCGCCCGCACCGTCGTGGTTCCTTCCGAGTTGCCCATCGGCATCGTGACCGCGCTCGCCGGCTCTCCCTTCTTCCTATTCCTGCTCTTGCGGCAGCGGAGGACCCACGCCCTATGACCGCGGCGCTCGAAGTTCGAGATCTCCACTATCGTATTGGCGAGCTGCAGCTCCTGTCCGGCATCCACCTGACCCTGGAGCCTGGCGAGTTCATGGTGGTCATCGGGCGCAATGGCGCGGGGAAGAGCACGCTCTTCAAGCACCTGACCGGTGAGCTGCCTTGTCAGCGGGGAGAGCTCCGCGTCTTCGGCGCTCCCCTCGGGAGCAGCTCGAAGGCCGAGCTGGCCCAGAGGCGGGCCGTGCTGCCCCAGACCACGAACCTCCAGTTCGCCTACGAGGCCCTGGAGGTTGTCATGCTGGGGCGGCTTCCCCACCAGCAGCGCCGTCCGGAGTCGCGGGAGGACGTGCGCATCGCTCGCGCCTGCATGGAGCGGGTAGGGCTCAAGGGATATGAGGGGCGCAACTACCTGACGCTCTCGGGGGGAGAGCAGCAGCGCGTCCACCTCGCGCGTGCGCTCGCGCAGATCCATGAGGACGTTGGAAGCCGGCTGATGCTGCTGGATGAGCCCACGAGCAGCCTGGACGTCGCCCATCAGCACAAGGCCTTGCGGCTCGTGAAGGAGCTGACCGGGGAGGGCGTCGCGGCGCTCCTCATCCTCCATGACCTGAACCTGGTCGCTCAGTACGCGGACAAGGTCCTGGTCCTCGCCGATCATCAGGCCATCGCCTGTGGTCCGCCGCACGCGGTCATGACGAGGGACATCCTGAGCCGTGCGTTCGGCTACCCGATGACGACCCTGCCGCACCCCTGGCTGGACTGCCCGATCATCGTCTCGGGAGAGCGCCCAGCCGGCGCCCTCCTCGAGCAGCACCCCTGAGGAGCGGGCTCACTCCTCGTCGTGGTCGTGGTCCTCCACGCCCCGCTTCCAATAGCCGGTGACGTTCATCCACGTCCTGTTCAGCCTCCGCTCGTTGAGCAGGTGCAGCCGCAGCGTGCGCATGAGGGTGGACTCACCCGCGCCCCACGCAAAGGAGTCCCCCGGTGGGAAGGTCAGCTCCCGCACGGCCTTCTCCAGGTGGTTCGTGGTGCCAGGCTGGGCGCCCTCGCGGTACAGCCAAGTCAGCTCCACGTGGGCCTGGCTCGGGAGTGGGATCCGCGCGGAGGCGTCGGCGACCTCGGCGAACACGATGGCGCGGGCGCCCGCGGGCAGCTCCTCGAGCCTCCGGGCCATCGCTGGCAGCGCGGTCTCGTCGCCAAAGAGGAGGTACCAGTCGAAGCTGTAGTCGACGATCAGCGAGCCTCGGGGACCGGCGATGCCCAGCATGTCACCCGGTTTCGCCTGGGCGGCCCACGTGGAGCCAGGGCCCGAGCCATGGATCACGAAGTCGATATCAAGCTCTCCCTTGGCGGCATCATGACGCCGGGGGGTGTAGTCGCGCAGCGCTGGGCGCGGCTTGTCCGGTGGGAACTCCAGCCCCCGAGGCCCCATCCCGGTCGGGACGACGGGCACGCGCTCTCCCTGGGCAGGGAAGAACACCCGGATGTGATCGTCCGCGCCGTCGCTCCGGAAACCCTCCAGCTCTTTGCCGCCGAGCGTCACCCGCACCATGTGCGGGCTGACGCGGGACGTCCGGAGAACTTCGAGGATGCGGGCCTTGATGGGGAAGGGGCCCTTTCGAGCGGTTCGTTCACGTGAACTCATCCGGGGGATTTTAGGGCATCTCCTCTCAGCAGGAGCACCTTTCCAGGAGGCACAGCCCCATCCAGGATCGCCGCCCATGACTTTTCTGAATGCTTCGAAGCTCGCCTTCTTGCGTCCGCTCGAGCCATCAGGTGGCAGAGAGCAGGCGGGAGAAGGCTCGCGCGGCGTCCGCGTCGCTGACGCCTCCGAGCCCCGGCCCGATCTGGAGTTCCGTCTCGACCACTCCGGGCACACGGGTCTGGCTGAAGCCATTGGCCACCCAGATTCTGTCCTCGCTCGCGATGCGGTCGCGCTGGCGCGAGAGCGCCTTCGGATCTCCGCGCAAGAAGACGCGGAAGAGGTTGGTCTGCACGGGGCGGGGGAGCACCGTGAGCCGCGTGTCGCTCGCGATCGCCTCCGAGAGCGTCTTCGCGCGCTCGACATAGCCGGGGATGCGGGGCAGCACGTCGTCCAGGCGCATCGCCGCGGACGCCACGTACGGCAGCATGTGGAACACGTTGCCGCCGTGCCGGTGTCTCCAGATGCGTGTGTTGCGGATGAAGTCGCGCCCGCCGACCACCATCGCGCCGCCCATGCCTCCCACCATCTTGTAGAAGGACACGTAGACGGAGTCGAAGCCGCGGCAAATGTCCGCGTAGGAGCGCCCATAGAAGGGTTGGGACTCCCACAGCCGGGCGCCGTCCATGTGGAGCTTTACCCCGCGCTCGCGGCAGGTGCGCTTGAGCTCCTCGAGTTGCTCCCACGTCTGGAGCTGTCCCCCCAGCCAGCGCACCGGCAGCTCGACGCTGACCGTTGCCAGGGAGTCACGCGCCTCTCGCACGTCGCTGGCGAGCACCGGCCGAGCCCAGGGGCAGAGCAGCACCGCGCGTAACCCGTGCAGCGCGGCATAGCTGTCGTCCTCGTGGAGCACGTGGTGGGAGGAGGGGTGGAGCCCCACGTTCCGGTTGCCGCTGGCGTCCGCGTACATCCTTAGGACGATGAGCTGGGCCATGGTGCCTGTGGGCATGAAGCACCCGTCCTCGAAGCCCAGCAGCGCCGCGACGCGCTGCTCGAAGGACTGGACCAGCTCCCCATCGCCATAAAAGTCCGCGGACAGGCCCTGCTTCCGCACCCATTCCCCCACCCGGATCAGCTCGGCGGCATCGTCCTCCGAACTGCCGGGAGTGAGCGAGCCACGGCAACCGCGCCGCAGATTCGCCAGGGCCTTGCCCGTGAGGGCGGGAGGTTCTGCCCGGGGTGCCGCCACGCCGGCCGCGCCTGCCTTCGGCGGAGTGACCTTGGGTTCAGCGGCATTCCCGGTGCTGGAGAGGAGCGAGGAGCCGGCCAGCAGGCCCGTGAGTGCGAGGAACTCGGCACGGCTGAGCTTGGGATGGGTCATGGGGAGTCCTTTCATCCTGTCATCTTTTGCCGACGGCATGGCCCGTTTTAGGGTTGCCGCCATGACTCCTTGGAGCGCTTCGAAGCTCACTTCTCTGACCCTCGCCGCCGTTCTCCTGTTCTCGGGGAGAGGGCAGGCTCAGGACTCTGGGCCCATTGAGCCCGCGCGGCTGTCGCAGATCGTCAAGGTGCTCGCTTCGGATGAGTTCATGGGCCGTGCTCCGGGCGGCCCGGCCGAGCAGAAAACCCTGGAGTACATCATCCAGCAGTTCAAAGCAGTGGGGCTGGAGCCTGGCGGCGAGAACGGTGGATGGACCCAGAAGGTTCCGCTCGTCCGCTTCCAGATGGGCGACAACGTCACCCTGAAGCTGCTTTCGGGGGGCAAGACGGTCTCGTTGCGGCAGGGCCAGGAGGTGATGGTCAACACCCAGCGTCCCCTCCAGCGCGTGAAGATCGACAAGGTCCCGCTGGTGTTCGTGGGCTATGGCGTCTCCGCCGCAGAGCGGGGCTGGGATGACTTCAAGAGCACGGACGTCCGCGGAAAGATCGCCGTCTTCCTGATCAACGACCCCGATTTTGAAGCCCAGGAGGGCGAGGCTGTCCGGGGGAAGTTCGGAGGACAGGCGGCCACCTACTACGCCCGGTGGACCTACAAGTTCGAGGAGGCCGCCCGTCGCGGCGCCATCGGGGCGCTGATCGTCCATGACACTCCCGGCGCCGGTTACGGCTGGTCCACCGTTACCGCCGGCAACGGCCAGAGCTTCGACATCGTCCGCGCCCAGCCTGAGAAGGAGAAGGTCCTGATGCAGGGCTGGATTCACCGTGACGCCGCTGCCGCGCTGTTCGCTCGCTCGGGCTTGGACCTCGAGAGGCTCAAGGTCGAGGCGCGCAAGGCCAGCTTCAAGCCCGTGCTCCTCAAGGGCGTCAGCCTCTCCGCCGACTACGCCCTGACCCACGCTCGTGCCGACAGCCAGAATGTGATTGGCCGGCTGCCTGGCTCGAAGCGTCCCCAAGAGTCGATCATGTACGGCGGCCACTGGGATGCCTATGGCGTGGGTCCGGCTGACGCCTCCGGCAGCACTGTCCGCCACGGTGCCGTGGATGACGCCATCGGCATCGCGGGGATGATCGAGATCGCTCGCGCGTTTCAGCAGGGGCCTCGGCCCGAGCGCTCTCTGGTCTTCGCCGCCTGGACCGCCGAGGAGCCAGGACTGCTCGGCTCGGAGTACTACGGCAGGCATCCGCTGCAGCCCCTCGACACCATGGTGGCGAACCTGACCGTGGACATTCTCCAGACCGCGGGGCTGTCCCGGGATGTGGTGCTCGTCGGCCATGGACAGAATGAGCTGGAGGATGCGCTCGCCCAGGCCGCTGCTCGCCAGGGGCGCACCGTCACGCCCGATGCGAAGCCCGAGCGAGGTCTGTTCTACCGCGCTGACCATTTCTCCCTGGCCAAGCGCGGTGTGCCCGTGTTGCTGCTCATGGCCCTGGGCGGCGGGCATGACCTGGTGAACGGAGGCCGCGAGGCCGGTGATCGCTGGGTCGCCGATTACACCGCGCGCTGCTACCACCAGCCCTGCGATGCGTGGAGCGACAGCTGGGACCTCCGAGGCGCCGCCCAGGATGTGCAGCTTCTCTATGACATCGGCCGCGAGCTGGCCTCGTCGGACCGCTGGCCCGCGTGGAAGTCCGGGTCGGAGTTCAAAGAGATTCGGGATCGGTCCGCTGCCGCCCGGAAGTTTGTTAAAGGGAGCCCATGACCTCCAACCGCCATGTCGTCCTCTTCTACAATCCCTCCTCGCGCGCCGCCGGCGTGCGGATCCTCCTCGAAGAGCTCAACGCCGATTATGAGCTCCAGGTGCTCAGCCTGCAGGCCGGTGACTCGCGCAAGCCGGAGTTCCTGGCCATCAACCCGATGGGTAAGATCCCTACCATCAAGCATGGCGACGTGGTCGTAACCGAGCAGGCCGCCATCTACATGTACCTGGCCGAGCTCTACTCCGAGGCGGGGCTGTCGCCCGCAGTGGGCAGCCCGCTCCGGGGGCCGTACCTGCGCTGGATGGTGTTCTACGGCTCCTGCTTCGAGCCCGCTCTGATGGATCGCTCCATGAAGCACGAGTCCGTCGCGCCCGGCACTTCTCCCTACGGCGACTTCGACACGATGCTCACCACCTTGAAGCAGCAGCTCTCCAAGGGGCCTTGGCTCCTGGGTGACACCTTCACGGCCGCCGATGTCCTCTGGGGCACCGCGCTCGCCTGGACCACCGGCTTCAAGCTCGTGCCCGAGTCTCCGGAGATCAAGGCTTATATCGAGCGGGTCAATGCCCGCCCCGCACTGGCTCGCGCTCGCGCGAAGGACGCGGAACTCTCTGCGAAGAAGGCGTAGCCCTTCGAGGCGCTCCGTCCGGCGAGCCCTGGGCGCCCTAGCTCCGCGAAGTGGGAGACTGCGAGCCGCGCGCGAGGCGCTCCACGAGGGCCTCGCGATTTTCCAGGAACCAGAGCTGGCTGCCCTTGTTCGCCTCGTAGACGAAGCTCCGGAGCGCGTTGCTGTTCGCCACCTGGGCCGAGATGTCGCCCAAGATGGTCAACCGGATGCGGTAGGTGGTGAACTTCTGGACAAGCTCGCCCGCCACACCTGTGGCGAGCTTGAAGAAGGACTCTCCCAGTCGAGCGGCGGGAATGGTCATCATGTCGGCCTGATGCTCGAAAGCCAGACTGAGTAGGCTCGAAGCGTCCTGCACCACCGGCCCGTCCTCGGGCAGTTCGAGGATGCGGATGCCTTCCAGCTCCATGATTTGAGCGTTCATGTTCGTCCCGGGTCTCCCGGAAGGGACCTTAGGAGGACAGGCGTGCTCTGTCAGGTTCTGGCCGGCTGGCTGCTCAGGCGCCCGGCGGCCGTCCTCTTGTCCGTAGGAGACGTCCCCTGTGCGGAGTTCCTGTGCGCCCTACCTTTCGCGCATGCAACGACCGGCCGGACATGAACCCCATGTGGTCATCCTGGGCGCGGGCTTCGGCGGGCTGCAGGCCGCCAAGGCGCTGGCCCGTGCCCCTGTGAAGGTGACAGTGGTGGACCGCTACAACCATCACCTCTTCCAGCCCCTGCTCTACCAGGTGGCCACCTCCGTGCTGAACCCCGGAGACATCTCCGCTCCCATCCGCACCGTGCTGCACGCGCCCAATACCACCGTGCTGCTCGCCGAGGCGCGCTCCATCGACGCCGAGCGCAAGGTGGTGATCACGGAAGCCGGAGAGCTGCCCTATGACTTCCTGGTGGTCGCCACCGGGGCCACGCACTCGTACTTCGGGCACCCGGAGTGGGCGCAGTTCGCTCCGGGGCTGAAGACCATTGATGACGCGCTGGAGATCCGCCGCCGCGTGCTGCTGGCGTTCGAGGCCGCCGAGCGCGAGACGGATCCGGAGCGCCAGCGCGAGTGGATGACCTTCGTCATCATCGGAGGCGGGCCCACGGGCGTGGAGCTGGCCGGAGCGCTCGCGGACCTGACGCACATCACGCTGCCCCAGGACTTCCGCCGCATCGATACCACCCAGGCGCGCGTTCTCCTGCTGGAGGGACTGCCGCGCGTGCTCACCGTCTACCCGGAGGAGCTCTCCGAGCGGGCCCGGCGCGATCTCCAGGCGCGCGGCGTGGAGGTCCGCACGGGCGCGATGGTGACGAACGTGGATGCCCACGGTGTCCAGGTGGGGGATGGCCGGATCTCCGCTCGCACGGTGTTGTGGGGAGCCGGCGTGGCGGCTTCGCCCCTCGTGCGCTCGTTGGGTGTGCCGCTGGATAAGGCGGGCCGTGTGAAGGTGACGCCGAACCTGGAGGTGCCTGGCCGAGAGGGCCTCTTCGTCATTGGAGACGTGGCGTCGATCCTCCAGGACGGAAAGCCCGTGCCCGGAGTGGCTCCCGCCGCCATGCAGATGGGGCGGCACACGGCCCAGAACATTCGCCGCCAGATACAGGGCCAGCCTCTGCTGTCGTTCCGCTACAACGATCGAGGCTCCTTCGCGGTGGTGGGGCGCGGCGCGGCCGTGGGCCTCACCCTGCACGAGAAGATCCGCGTCAAGGGGTGGCCAGCCTACCTCGCGTGGGCAGGCATCCACATCTTCTTCCTCATCGGCTTCCGCAATCGCGCGTCGGTGATGTTGCAGTGGCTCTACTACTTCGTCACCCGGCGGCGGAAGGTGCGGCTCATCACCGGCGGGCCCAGCGACGAGCTGCTGCCGCACTCGGTCGCCGTGCCTTCCCTGGCCGAGGGGAGCCGGAGCGCAACGCCCGCGCACGTGCACTGAACGTGAAGCCTGGCGTCCAGGAGAGGCGTGGCTGATTTGCTGCTCCTGGAGGCACTCGGGGGGGCGTGAGCCAGAAGGACAATGTTCCTTCCGCGCCCCGAAGCCCAGCTTCTTCGCGAGTCCACTCACAGAGGAGATAGGACATGAAGAAGGGCTTCAGGAATGTCTTTCTGGTAGGGGCCGTGGCTTCCGCTGCGCTGCTTGGCTGGGGCTGTAAGCAGCCAAGTCAGCCGGGCCAACAGGGAGCCCGGGGGACGGGGCAGACCTCGGGGCGCGGCGTCGGCGGCTCGGGCAGCACGGGACAGACGGAGGGCTCCAGCAGCACGGGGACCGGTGGCGCGGGTTCCACCAGCAGCGGGAACATGCAGGGCAGTGGCTCCACCAGTGGCACCACCAGCGGCTCTGAGCAGAGCGGCAGCACCTCCAGCAGTGGCAACATGCAGGGCAGCGGTGCCCCCGGTAGTACTGGCACGGGCTCGTCGGGCTCCAACCCGGATACCCGCCGCTGAGAGGAGCTTCAGGGCTTTGGCGTACCGTGTCCCCCTGGGGATTCCGGGGGGCGCGGTCTTGTGTTCAGAGCGGCATCAGCCGCTCCACCGCCTGTCTTGGAGAGACGATCGTGAACGGCAGGCCGTGGCGATCCGCGAGGGAGAGCACCCGCTTGTCCTTGCTCACGAGCCAGGCCGCGCCCGCGCGCGCCGTGAGCAGGAGGAACTTCTGATCGTCTCGATCCCGGCACCGGGGTAGCTCGGGAAGGGGCTCCTGGATCGAGGCGGGCACCTGGCGCACCTGGCTCAGGTAGCGGGCGTAGACGTCGCGCTGGCGGACTTCGTCCAGCTTGAAGATGGGCAGGGTGAGCACCCGCTCCAGCTCCAGGAGGGTCTCCGCGTCCGCCCAGGCGATGAGCGAGCCCTGCGCGAGGGCTTCCGCCAGCGGACGGCTGACCGGGTCGTCGAACACCAGCAGATCCAGGACCACGTTGGTGTCGAGCACCACGGGGAGTGGAAACGAGAGCGGGGCAGGGGAGGGCCGGGACATGTTGAATTCCAGCAGCATGCCGCATCCTGTCCCCTCCTGGGGGCCGAGCGGGCTAGGGTACGCCGCCAAGCCATCCTCTAGGACTCCCCATGCGCAGACTCCTCCCCGCAGCGTGTGCCGGTGTGTTGCTGGCCGTCTCCTGTGTCCACGACAAGTCGGCCTCCTCTTCCCCCGTGCCTGCGCCTCCGTCCACGCCCCAAGCCACCGGGCGCGGCGGCGCGGCCTCCACCATCGACGTGCGAGCCACCGCGGCCGCCATCGAGATGCTCAAGAGCGGTGGCAACGCTGTGGACGCGGCGGTGGCTGCGGCGAGCGTCATCGGTGTGACGGACCTGTACTCCTGTGCCATCGCGGGCGGGGGCTTCATGGTCATCTACCTGGCCGATGAGCAGCGCGTCGTCACCGTGGACCACCGCGAGACGGCGCCTCGGGCTCTGAACCGCAGTCACTTCTACGAGAACGGCGCGCCCATTCCCTTTCCCGAGCTGATGGCCAGCGGGCTCTCCACGGGCGTGCCCGGCAATGTGCGCGGCTGGGAGCTGGCCCTGGAGCGCTACGGCACGAAGAAGCTCTCCGACGTCCTCCAGCCCGCCATCCGCGTGGCCGAGCAGGGCTTCGAGGTGGACTCGTTCTTCTTCGAGCAGACCTCGCGCAACCTGGACCGCTTCAAGATGTTCTCCAGCACTGCCCAGCTCCTGCTGACGCCCGAGGGAAAGCCGTACCCCGTGGGCTCGGTGTTCAAGAACCCGGACCTGGCGAAGACGTACCGGCTGGTGGCCGAGGGCGGCAGTCGCGCCTTCTATCGAGGTGAGATCGCCAAGGCCATCGTGGAGACGCTGGCGCATCCGCCGGTGGTGCCCGGCGCCCCGAAGAAGGTACGCCCGGGCGTGATGCAGCTGTCGGATCTGGCGGACTACGAGGCGCGCATTCGCGAGCCCGTGAAGAGCACTTACCGTGGCTACACCCTCTACGGCATGGGCGCGCCCACCAGTGGAAGTATTGCCGTGGAGCTGGCCCTGAACCTGCTCGAGGCGGATGAGCCCGCCTCCATGAGCCGGGTGGATTTCCTCCAGCGCTATATCGAAGCCTCGCGGCTGGCCTTCGCGGACCGGAGCGCTTACGTCGCTGACCCGGAGTTCGTGGACGTGCCCGTGTCCGGGCTGCTCTCGAAGGCCTATGCGGCCGAGCGGCGCAAGGCGATGGACCTGACGAAGGCGGCCACGCGCGAGGTGCCTCCGGGCAACCCCTTCGCCTTCCAGGAGGATCCGAGCTTCGTTCCTCGCGCGGAGGTGGGGGCTTCTCCCTCGCTCGTGTCGGTGCTGGATGTGCCCAACCGGGAGACCACGCACATCTCCACCTCGGACAAGGCAGGCAACATCGTCTCCTATACGTGCACCATCGAGTCTGAGGGCGGCAGTGGCATCGCCGTTCCGGGCTATGGGTTCATGCTCAACAACGAGGTGACGGACTTCGACGTGCCCCCGAACCCGGCCGCCCCGCACGCCAACATCCCCGAGCCCGGCAAGCGCCCTCGCAGCAGCATGGCTCCCACGCTCGTGTTCAAGGACGGCAAGCCTCTGCTGACGCTCGGCAGCCCCGGGGGCAGTACCATCATCACCACCGTGCTGCAGACGCTCGTGAACCACCTGGACCTCGGTATGCCGCTGCTGGAGGCCGTGGGCGCTCCCCGCGTCTCCCAGCGCAACGTGCCTGATGGCTCCAGCCAGGCCGAGCCCGAGTTCATCGCCTCGCCCGAGGGCGCCGCGCTCCAGGCAAAGGGCTACGTGTTCCGCGATGTGACTCCCATGGGCGGCCAGATTGGCGCCACCACCGCCATCCGCTTCAACGACGACGGCACCGTCACCGCCGTGGCCGAGCCCCGGCGCCGCGGTGGAGGGAGCGCCATGGTCGTCGAAGAAACTGGTAAGTGAGCCCCGCAGTCTCAACCCGGGAGAACCTCCTCATGATGTTGCGTCGAGCCGTCGTGGCTTCCCTCGCTCTCACCGCCTCCTGCGCTCCCGTGCAGAAGAAGGACGGGGCCGCCGCTGTCCAGGACACGGTCCGCGTCTCCAACCAGCACCCGTTCGACACGGCCGTCTGCCAGAGCGCCCAGCCCGTGCAGCTGCCCCAGCCCGTGAACCCGGACATCCTCCTGGGCGCGCTGTCGGCGCTGCGGCCGCAGGTCATGGAGTGCCTGGTGCCGCCCACCTCGCGTGGCGAGGCCAAGAGCACCCGCGTCGTGGTGAAGGCCCGGGTCTCCGACCAGGGCGGCCAATACACCGTCTCGGGTGAGAACCTCTCCCCCGAGGGCCAGGCCTGTGTGCAGAAGGCCGTGGAGGCTCGGGTGCCGCTCACCGTCTCGCCCAAGGGCGCCGCCGCAGTGACTGCCGAGGCCGAGTTCTCCCATGAGCAGGGCCGCAGCCTCGCTGTTACGCTCGGTGGGGACGCGGGCTCGGACTACTCGGGCGCGGTGCGCCTGGGCCAGCCGCAGTGGTGTGACTGCTATGCGAGCTTCACCACCCAGGTTCCGCCCACGCTCATGGCTCACGTCCAGGTGGCTCAGGGGCAGACCACTCCCACGGTGACGTTCGATCCGGTCACCACGCCTGAGGGCACCGCGCTGGCCACGTGCCTCCAGCAGAAGATGGCGGCCCTGCCGGTGAAGGCGCCCACGGAGGAGATGCGGTTCTCCCGGCGCTTCATCCACTTCAACTCGCTGGCCACCGAGCCCTCCACGGACCCGCTGACCGAGCAGCGCTTCCTCCAGAACGAGCTGGTGCGCCAGCAGCGCGCGGCGGACAGCACGCTGTGGTTCGGCGCCCGCGACAGCGCCTCCGAGGCCTATGACGCGGCGGTGATGAAGTTCCAGAAGTCCAAGGACAAGAAGCTGATGCCGGAGCTGATCGCCAAGTGCGACCAGGTGGTCGAGGCGGACGCGAAGTGGGCCGCGGCCGTCGAGGCCCAGCACAAGGCGGACCAGCAGTCCCTGGTTATCGCCCAGGAGCTCAAGGTCAAGGACGCCGCCGCCTGGACCGCCGCCGAGGCCAGTGTTCAGCAGGCGGTGACGAACTCCCAGGAAGAGCTGAGCCGCGCGCAGAAGCGCGTCGCGACGGACCGCGAAGCCTGCTCGAAGATGAAGGGCTGATCCGGCCTCACCGAGTCCGGCACTGCCCATCCACGAAACGGGGAGGCGGCCTGCGCTGCAGGCCGCAGTTGGACATCTCTCCTGTCGCCTTCTGCCACGCCTGCTCTGCCTTCTCGAGCTCGGCCAGCTTGCTCTGCAGCGCCTTCACGTCCGTTGTCTTCGCGCAGTAGGCGATGAACTCGCGCGGCCCGCCGCATGCCTTGTGGCCGAACCCCGCCACCTCGCACTCCTCCACCTGGGCGCACCCGTCCGGCTTGGCCAGCGCCTTCGCCTCGGACGCGAGCTTCTCCGCCTGTTGCTTGAGGACCTGCGCCTGTTCCGGCTTCGCCGGGCCCGTCGAGAGAACCAGCGCCACCGCCCACGCGCCCATCGTGCCTGCCAGCAGTGCCATGAGGTGCTTCCTCCTGTACCCCAGTAAAACAAATGCGCCGGGTGGAAAGGTCCACGCCGGCGCATTCTCTGTCAGTTGCTGAGGGGTGAGGCAGCCAGGCGGAACTCCCTTCTCCGCCCGGCCCGCCCCGGACGCCCGCTCAGGCGCCCAGGGCTTTGCTCCGAGTTACACCGCGCTCTGCTTGCGGCGCCGCCCGAAGGCGTAGTGCGCCAGGAGCAGCAGGCCCAGGTACACCGCGGCGTCGGTGCTCGAGGTGGCGCCGCAGCCGCAGCCCGACTCGGTGAAGACCACCACCGGAGCGGACGTCACCATGTTGCCCGCCCCATCCGTGACGACTGCGGTGATGACGTGCGAGCCACCCTCGGCGTCCGAGCTGTTCCACGTGCCGGCGAGCGTCGCCTCGGTGCCGCTGGCGATCTCCTTGCCGTCCACGAAGAGCTGCAGCTTGGCCACCGTGGTGCCCGGCGCCACCGCCGCCGTGGCATTGATGTTGACCGAGCCGGAGACGTTCGTGCCACCCGCCGGATCCGTTACCGTCACCGTGGGCTGAGCGAACGGCGTCACGTTCAACTGCGCCGTCGCCGTGAGCGCCGTATTCTCGGTGTCCGTCAACGTGATGCGCTGCGGCCCCGAGGTCTTGAGGATGAGTTGGAGACTCCTGAGAACGCCGTGGATCCACCTCTCGTTGAAGCCGGCGGGGGCCGCTGGGTCGGAACTCGTCACCATCACTGTGCCCGAGTAGTTGGAAGCCAAGTTGCCGTAGGCGTCGTAGGCGATCGCGGAGAGCGTCGCCTCATGGCCCGCCGTCACGCTGGCCGGGAACGTCAGCGCGAAGCTGGCCGCCACCGCCGGATCCACCGTGAAGGCCGTGCTCGTCGCACCCTCGAAACCCTGGGCCGTGGCCACCAGCGTGTAGCCATTGCCCGCCTTGCGCAGGTTCATACCCTCGAACTTCGCCACGCCGCCCGCCGAGGCCACCGTCGCGCGGCCGTAGAGCTGGCCCGCCACCGTGTTCTCACCCAGGCTCAGCGTCACGTTGAACGAGGCATCGTCGAACGGGTTGCCCAGCGCGTCCTGCAGCTCCACCTCGATGGCGGGCAGCGCCTCGCCCGCCGTCACCTGCGACGTCACGGTGCGGAAGACCAGCTTCGGACCGTGGCCGTTGGTGATGTCGAACGCCGTGCTCGTCACCGTGGGCAGCGCGCCGGAGCTCGCCGTGAGCGTGTAGCCCGTGCCCTTCTTGTCGATGGACAGGTTGGCGAAGGTGGCCACGCCGCTGGTGGCGTTGACCGTCTTCGTGCCCGACAGCGTGCCGTTGCGCGGGTTGCTGCCCAGGGCCACCGTGACGGCGTCCGTGGCGCTGGTGGCCACGTTGCCGAAGGCGTCCTTCAGCGTCACCCGGACCGCGGGAGCAATGGACGTGCCCGCCGCCGTGTTGCCCGGCTGCACCGTGAGCACCAGGGCCGCCACCGGACCGTGGGCCACGTCGAACGCCGTGCTCGTGGCGTCCGGCGCCCCGGCCCCGTGCGCCACCAGCTGGTAGCCCACGCCGGCCTGATGGATGGACAGAGCACCGAAGGTGGCCACGCCGTTGATGGCCGCCACCGTGGTGGTGCCGCCCAGCGTGCCACCCTGGCCGCCCGTGAGCGACAGGGTGATGCTGGCCGACGAGTCCACGCGGTTGCCCTGCGCGTCCTGCAGCTCCACGGAGGTGGTGGACAGCGGCGTGCCCGCCGTCGTGTTCGCTGGCGCCAGCTTGAACACCAGCCGCGCCACGCCACCCGTCGCCACGTCGAAGGCCGAGCTGGTCGCGCCCGTGAGCGTGCCCGCCGAGGCCGTCAGCGTGTAGCCCGTGCCCGCCCGAGCGATGGACAGGTCACCGAAGGTGGCCACGCCGTTGACGGTCGCCACCGTGGTGGTGCCGCTCAGCGTGCCGCCCGCGGCGTTGGACACCAGGTCCAGCGTGACGCTCTGGGGCACGCTCGTCACGGGGTTCCCGTAGGCATCCTGCAGGGCCACCTTCACCGCCGGGGTGATGGGGGCGCCTGCCGCGCTGTTGCTCGGCTGCGTGGTGAAGACCAGCCGCGCCGCCGCCGCCGGAGCGATGTCGAACGCGCCGCTGGTGAGGTTCGGCACGCCCGCCGTGCTGGCTGTCAGCGTGTAGCCCGTGGCCGCGTGCTCGATGGCCAGCGTGTCGAAGGTGGCCACACCGCCCACCGCCGCCACCGTGGTGGTGCCGTTCAGCGTACCGCCCGTCGCACCGCCCAGGCTCAGGGACACCTGCGACGTGGAGCCGGTGAGCAGGTTGCCTTGCGCATCCTGCAGCTCCACTTGGACGGAGCCGAGCACCGCACCCGCCGTGCCGCTGGCCGGAGCCGCGCGGAAGCTCAGCCGCGCCGCCGGACCCGCCGCCACGTCGAAGCTGCTGCTCGGGGTGTTGATGGCGCCCGCAGAGGCCTTCAGCGTGTAGCCCGTACCGGCCTTGTTTACGCTCAGGCCCTCGAAGGTGGCCACGCCGTTGAGGGCGTTGATCGTCCTCGTGCCGCTCAACGTGCCGCCGGCCGGGTTGGCGCCCAGCGACACCGTGATGCTGGCGCTGGACGACGTCACCGTGTTGCCCTGGGCATCCTTGAGCGCCACCTCGACCGCGGGAGCAATGGCCGCACCCGCCGAGGCGTTGCCCGGCTGGACCTGGAAGGCCAGCGCGGAGACCAGACCCGGCACCACGTTGAAGTCCGGAGACGTCGCGGACACCAGGCCCGAGGCGTTCGCCAGCAGTGAGTAGCCCGCGCCCGCCTGGTTGACGGAGAGGCCCGTGAAGGTGGCCACGCCGTTGACGGTGGTCGCCGTGGTGGTGCCGCTCAGGGTGGCGCCCGAGGCGTTGCCCAGAGCCAGCGTCACCTGCACCGGCGTGCCCGTTACCAGGTTGCCGCCCGCGTCACGCACCGCCACCCGGGCCGTGAAGGCCGAGCCCGCGGTGACGTTGCCCGAGGGTGAGGCCGTGAAGGCCAGCGCCGCCGGAGGACCGGCGAGGACGTTGAAGCCCACGCTCATGTCCGCCACCAGGCCGCTGGCGCCCGCCACCAGGGTGTAGTTGGAGCCCACGCGGTCCACCGACAGGTTGCTGAAGGTGGCCACGCCGCCCGCCGCGGGGATCGTCGTGCTGCCGCTCAGCGTCCCGCCCGAGGGGTTGGTTCCCAGCGACACTGACACCGCCGTCGTGGCCAGCGTCGCCGCGTTGCCGTAGCGGTCGTACAGCGCCACCTTGACGGCCGGGGTGAGGGTGCCGCCCGCGACGATGTCACTCGGCTGCTGGGTGATGAGCACCCGGTACGGCGCCGCCGCGGCGATGTCGAACGCGGTGCTCGTCACGCCTGTGAGCGTCCCCGAGCTGGCATCCAGCTTGTAGCCCGAGCCCGCCTTGGTGAGCGCCACGTCGCTGAACGTCGCCACGCCGTCGACGGCCGCCACCGTGGTGGTGCCGGTGAGCGGGCTGCTGGTCGGGTTGGTGCCCAGCGCGACGGTGACGTTGTTGTTGCCGGAGGCGCGGTTGCCGAACGCGTCCAGCAGGGCGACCTGCACCGCCGGGGTGAGCGGTACGCCCGCCGTGCCGTTGGACGGCTGCGTCAGGAACGTGAGGCTGGCCGCCGGGCCCCCGGTGATGTTGAAGGCGGCGCTGGTGGCGCTGGTGAGCGTCCCCGAGCTGGCCGTCAGCGTGTAGCCCACGCCTGCCTTGTTGATGGACAGGTTGCTGAAGGTGGCCACACCCGCCGCCATCGTCGCGGTGGTGGTGCCGCTCAGCGTGCCACCGCCCGGGTTGTTGCCCAGCGCGATCGTCACGCTGTTGGTGCCCGAGGTGATCGGGTTGCCGTACGCATCCGCCAGGCTCACCTTCACCGCCGGGGTGATGGAGGCGCCCGCCACGGTGTTGGAGGGCTGGGCCGTGAAGGCCAGGCTCGCCGCCGTGCCTGCGGTGACCGAGGTGCTCCCGCTGCCGGTGATGGCCGGGGCGGCCGAGTCCTTCGCGGTGAGGGTCCGGGTGCCCGCCGTCTTGAAGGTGACGGGGACGTTGGTGGCCACGCCTGCGGTGAAGCTCACCGAGGCCGGCAGCACCGCCTGCGTGTCCGAGCTGGTGAAGATCGCCGAGCCGGTGTAGCCGGTGGCCGTCTGGCCCAGCGAGTCCTTGGCCGTGAGGGTGAATGTGGTCTGCGTACCCGCCGCCACCGTGGTCGGCAGACCCGTCACCGTGTACGACGCGGCCGGACCTGCGGGAGGCGTGTTGGTGGTGCAGGCGGTGTACCCTTCCGCGTTGATGCGGATGTCGTCCACGTAGAAGCCCTCGTAGACGACGGAGGTGTCCGTGTAGGTCTGGAACGCGAACCACACCGTCCGTCCCGCCAGCGGGTTCAGGTTCACGGTGACGGCCTTCAGCGCCCCATTGGCAGCCGCGCCCGCGGTCTGGGTCGTCCAGACCCGGTTGGTCACTCCGCCGATCGTGCCGTCGTAGCTGGTGGCGGTGATGTACGGCGCCGTGGTGCTCGACGTCTCACCCACGGCGGTCCAGGGACCGGTCGCACCCGTGGTGCTGTAGGCCAGCCAGACGCCGTCGTAGCTCGCCTCGAGCTGGTACCAGACGTTGAACGTCATCTGCGCGCCGGTCGCCGTGGACGGGATGGCGAAGCCGTTGATGCCGGCCGTGGAGCCGTTGCCGCCCAGCGACAGCACCGACTGGACGCTGGTGCCATAGGTGCCGCCGCACGTGGTGGCTGCCGCGCCGAAGCGGTACGACTTGTTGGAAGACTGCCAGTGGCAGCCCGTGGTGAGGTTGAACGTGCCCGCCGTTCCCGAGGTGAGGTAGTAGGCGGCTGCGTTGGCCGGGCGGTTGCCGTCGAAGTCGTCGAAGAAGCGGACGCCCACCGACGCCGAGCCCGAGCCCAGGGCCGAGCGCTCCACGGTGTTCGTCTCCTCCACGGTGGCCCCGCCTGTCTCCGTGGCGCGGACCACGTAGTAGTACCGCGTCCCGGCGACGACGCCCTGGTCGTCCGCGTAGCTGCTGCCCGTGACGCCCGTGGCGATACGGTTGGCGCCGGACGGAGTGAAGCCCGAGGTGGTGCTGCGGTAGACCGAGTAGGTCAGCGAGCCGCCGCAGGTGGGCGTGGCCGCGGCCCAGGCCACGGTGTTGGCGCACGTCGAAGTGCCGGCGCTCGTCGCGTTGGTGGCGCCCGTGAAGGTGGGCGGCAGGGCGCACGTGCCCGTCGCCGTGACGGAGGCCTCGTTGGAGTTGGGGGCCTCGGCGCACAGCACGCCGCGCACCACGTAATAGTAGGTGATGGTGCCCGAGACGTTGTTGTCCACGAAGCTGGTGCCCGTCACCGGCGCGGTGTTCAGGCGCGTGTACGGGCCGCCCGCCGTGGTGGCGCGATAGACGTTGTAGGAGTCCGCGCCGTTGCCCGTCCACGTCACGGTGACGCTGTTGTCCGCCGTGGCCGTGGCCGCCACGTCCGAGAGCGACGGAGGCGCGGTCTGGCACGTGTTGTAGGCAATGAGGGCGAAGTCCTGGTCCAGCGAGGAGGCGTTGTTCGGCACGCCGTCCGAGTTGATGTTCGTCGCCGTCACCGTCACGGTGAAGGGACCGGAGGTGCCCGCGGGCAGGAACACACTCTCCACGTTGTTGGAGGCGTCCGCCGAGCCGCCCGTCACCGAGTTGGCCCCGGTGAAGACGTTGCCCTTATAGGTGTTGCTGCCCAGCGTCACCACCAGGTCCAGGTTGTTCTTCCACGCGCTGCCGGTGGTGGAGCCCGGCGCGTCCGTCCACGCCAGGGTGACGCGGAACGGCTTGGTGGTGTCCGCGATGACGCCATTAAAGGTGCGCGTCTGGCCCGTGGCGGTGAAGAGGTTGGCCGCGCTCTGGTCGTCCAGCAGGCGGGGCACGCCGTCGAACCCCATGCCCAGGTCCATCAGGCCCATGCCCTGGTTGTTGGACCACAGGGTGTCATTGGCGCTGGTGCCCGTCATGTAGCGGGCCGAGTTCATCAGGAAGGCCTTCGTCATCGCCGCGCTCGGCGGGGCCATTCCCTGGTTGATGAAGTACTGGCGCACCAAGGCCGCGCCGCCAGCGATGGCCGGCGTGGAGTGCGAGGTACCCGAGGAGGCCGTGTACCACTGTTGGCCCACCGGGAAGAAGTTGCTGGAGTTGGGGCCCGCGCACACGCCCGTGGCGTTGAAGCAGCTGAGCGCGCCACCGTTGCCCGTTGGCGGGTTGGCGGAGAGCGCCGCCTGGGCCACGCCACCAGACACGTGCGTGCCCGGCGCCATCAGGTCCGGCTTCTTGCGGCCATCCGCCGTGGGACCGCGGCTGGAGAAGGCGACGATGTCCATGGCGCTGTTGGCCTCGGCATCCGTCGTGCCGCACTGGTCCGCGCCGCCAAAGGCCTGCACGTTCTCGGAAGCGCCCGCGGTGATGACGTTCTTCGCGGTGCCGGGGCTGCCCACCGAGCCCGCGGTGGAGCCGTCGTTACCGGCCGCGAAGACGATGACCATCTCCTGGTTGCCCGCGGCAGGCACGGCCGAGGTGGCCGGCTGCGCGTCACGCACCAGCGCGTCATAGCGCTGCGCGTCCGTGGTGTAAGCGCTGGTGCTGGCGCCCCAGCTGTTGGAGCTGATGCGCATGCCGTCGCGGTACGCGCGGGACTGCAGGTTCTCGTAGTTGGGGTTGGTGAAGGTGCCCGGGTCGAAGATGACGGACGAGCCGAACTTCACGAAGGGTGCCACGCCCACGCCGTAGTTGAAGCCCGCCGAGTCCTCGAACGGCGCACCCGTGAGGTTGGAGTAGCCGCCGATGATGTGCGTGTTCAGGTTGCCGTGGCCGTCGCAGCCCTGGATGGTGCTGCCCGTGTTGGCCGTGCCCTCGAGGCGCGCGTACATCAGGCGGCTTGGGCTGGTGACGATGCCGCTCGTGTAGAGCCCGAAGTGGTTGGGCGCCGCCGGGTTGGCGTTGTCCACGCCGCTGTCCGTCACGTCCACGCCAAAGCCGGATGCGGTGAACTGCGCCTGGGTGAAGCCCTTGGAGGCCAACCACGCCAGCCACGTCGGCCCGTTGGGCTGCGTGCCGGTGAGGTTGCCGGAGATGATCATGTTCTGCCGCTCGTCGAACTTGCGCGGCATGGGGCGCGGCTGAATGGACAGCACGTCCGGGCGAGTGGCGATCTGGTAGAGATCGTTCACCTTCAGGTACGTGTGCACGTTCACGTAGCCGAGGGCCTCCTGGATCGTCCCGCTCTGGGACTGCAGGCGGCGGATGAGCTCCAGCGTCTCCTCGTTGGCCTCCTCATCCTTGATGAGCTGCACCTCGAACGTCTCCGAGGTGGACGTCTGGACGTTGCGGTGGAGCTTGTAGTCGTTCAGGTACTCGCCGTTCCACTGGACGATCTTCGCCTTGTCGGACAGACCCTGCAGGGAGTTGAGCGAGGGGGCGCTGCCGTACACGAGGTAGGCGTTGTTCGGGATGTACGAGACGATCCGCGCGCCCGTGGCCTCCAGCTGCTGGTACCACTCGGGCTGGATGGGGCCGGCAAACTGCACCAGGTGGAAGCGCTTGCCCGTGGCGGCCTGCTGCTTGACGCCGCGCAGCCCCTGACCGTGCTCGGACGCGGTGTCGATGGTGCCCGCGTTCAGCAGGATGTCGTTGTAGTCGTCGCGGAGCTCGGCGCCCTCGGGCAGCGAGGCCAGCGCCTTGTCATCCACCTGCACCAGCTTGAATGCACCGTAGTCAGCGATCTCGTGAACGGCGGCGCCGCGCTCCCGCAGCTCCTGCGCCTGCTTCGCGGTGAGCTGCACCTTGTGCGTGAGCTGCTCCGCACTGACGCTCTCGGACTGCGGCTCGGACGTGTTCCCCGAGCCCTCACAGCCCAACAGCGAAAGCATTCCGACCAGCCCGAGCACGCGGGTGCTCCTGGCTCGCAGCCCTGTTCCGGGCAGCCGGCTTACTGGATGGTTCATATGGTCTTGGCCCCGACTCGCGAGCGCTGCGATCCGCGGTTTCCGCACGCGCTCGATGCGGATCCGGTCCCACTGCAATGTTGCGCAATTATCACCGTGAGAAAGGAAATTTCAAACCGTCAACAATTCTTTGAGCTCATGAGAATTTGGGGAAAAACCGCTTGTCACAGGGTTTTTCACGGGCAGGGCAGCAGCCGGGCGGGCAGGGTGGAGCACAGAGAGATCGACTCGGCCCGGGTGGAGCGCCTAATCATCGGCGCATGAAGTCCGTTGGCGAGCGCCTGCGCAGCCCCTACGTGGTGTGGGGCGTTGGGCTCGGGGTCGTGGCCCTGGTGGCCGGCCTCGCGCTGCTCGCCACCGCCGCAGAGGTGCGCACGCCGGTGGAGCTGAGCCCCGTGCCGTACTCGGGCTCCGCGTCGTGCCGGCCGTGCCATCCGGACCACTACGAGAGCTGGCGCCGCACGTTCCACCGGACGATGACACAAGAGGCCACGTCCGAGGCGGTGCAGGGCGACTTCAGCGGGGTGAGCTTCACGTACGCGGGGGTGACGTCCCGGTTCTTCCGAGACGGGGAGCGCTACGTCATCGAGACGCTGGACGGCGAGGGCCGCCTGCGCCGCCAGGAGGTGGCGCGCACGGTGGGCTCGCGGCGTGTGCAGCAGTACCTGGTGCGCGAGGCGGACCGCTACATGCGCCTGCCGGTGGCGTGGGACATCGAGGCACGGCGCTGGTTCCACCTGGCGGGCGGTTTTCTGGATCCGGATGGCACGGACTTCAACGCGCACCGGGCGCTGTGGAACGCCAACTGCATTTTCTGTCACAACGTGAAGGCGCGCCCAGGCTACGACTGGCAGCGCAAGCAGTTCGACAGCCACGTGGCGGAGCTCGGTATTGCCTGCGAGGCCTGCCACGGACCGGGCGAGACACATGTGTCCCGCAACGCGTTTCCGGTGCGGCGCTACTACCTGCACTACTCGGGCAAGGTGGATCCGTCGATCGTCAACCCGGCGCGGCTGGAGCCGCTGCAGCGCATCCAGGTCTGCGGCCACTGCCACGGCCAGCGCATGCCGTCTCCGGTGGAGCGCATCCGCGAGTTCCTCTCCCAGGGAGACCCGTACACGGCGGGGGACAACCTCTCGAGCTACACGCGCCCTCTCTATAAGGAGAGCCACCTGGAGGGCGTGGACGTGGCGCTGCGCTTCTGGGGCGATGGGACGCCGCGCCTCACGGCCTACGAGTACCAGGGCCTGCTGATGTCCAAGGACTTCCAGAAGGGCGGGCTGACGTGCCAGCACTGCCACAGCATGCACGGTGGAGACCCGAAGGGGATGATCACCGAGGAGAAGCGCGGGCCCGCGGCGTGCCAGGAGTGCCACCCGTCCATCGTGGCCAAGGCTGCCGAGCACAGCCGGCACCGCGAGGGCTCCACCGGCACGGACTGCTACGCCTGCCACATGCCGAAGATGGCGTACGGCATCATGCGCATCCACCCCACGCACCGGATCCAGGTGCCGGATCCCTCGCGGGCTTGGCGCCACGAGATGCCGGAAGCGTGCACGCTCTGCCACACGGACCGGAGCGTGAAGTGGGCGGCGCAGAACCTGAAGCAGCAGCAGGGGCAGCCGGCTCCGGAGCTGCCCACGGACTCTTCGTTCGAGGTGGCCGAGAGCGTGAGGACGCTCCTGTCTGGGGACGTGGTGCAGCGCGCGGTGGCGGCGACGGCGTTGGGCGAGAAGCGCAGCGCCACGGGCTCGCCGCTGGCCCGGCTGTGGGCCGTGCCCTTCCTCTTGCAGGGGATGGAGGATGACTATGCGTCCATCCGGCGGATGTCGTGGCTCTCGCTGGAGACGCTGGTGGGACGGGCGGGAGAGGTGAAGCCCGCGGTGGCCACCTCGGCGGCGCAGCTGCCGCGCTTCGCGCCCCAGGCCACGCCCGAGGAGCGCCAGCAGGTGGTGCGCAGCTGGCGGCAGTGGTGGGCGGCGCTGGACAAGGGTGATATTCCCCGCCCGGACCCGGCGGTGCCGCTGGATGCCGCGCTCGAGCCTCTGCCCGCTACGGTCGAGCAGCTCTTGCGGAAGCGCGCGGCGCAACCTCCCATCCAGATAGGCGAGTGACGTGACGACCCAGAACAAGACGGAGGCTCCCGCGGCTCAGGGCCGCGCCCGCGTGCATGCCCGGTTCGGGTGGACGCTGCTGCTCGTCTCGCTGGTGTTCGGGACGGTGATGGAGGCGCTCGAGGCCTTCCGCTGGGCTCCGCTCGTGCGGGACGCGTGGATGCAGCGGCTCTGGTCCCTGGCCCACTTTCACGGCGCGGCGTTCGGATTGCTGAACCTCATCTATGTGCCGTGGGCGGACGCTCCGGCGCTCAGCGAGGGCCGCCGCTCGAGTTCCTCGCGGATGTTGAGGGCGGGCAGCGTCGTGATGCCGCTGGGGTTCCTGCTCGGGGGCATTGGCCACCTCGAGGGAGATCCGTCCATCGGCGTCTTCCTGGCGCCCGTGGGGGCGCTGTTCATCCTTTATACGGTGGTCCTTCAGACGCTCGCGGTGTGGCGGCGCTCGACCTGATCGCAGCACGCGGGAATGAGGGCCCCTGGGGAATGGCGCGGGGACTCTATTCTGGACGGAGGTGAAGCACCTTGTGGAGGAACTCGCGGGTCCTCGGCTG
Organism: Hyalangium minutum; assembly: GCF_000737315.1. GTDB lineage: Bacteria > Myxococcota > Myxococcia > Myxococcales > Myxococcaceae > Hyalangium > Hyalangium minutum. Next base: position 546,441 of record NZ_JMCB01000001.1, on the reverse strand, counting down.
GGACGGCTGGGAGAAGATGACCGACGGTGGGCCTTGCTCCAGCACCGTGCCCGCGTCCAGGACGACGACGCGGTGAGCCACCTCCCGGGCAAAGCCCATCTCGTGCGTGACGACGAGCATCGTCATGCCCTCGCGCGCCAGGCCCTGCATCACCTGGAGCACCTCGTCCGCCAGCTCCGGGTCCAGCGCCGAGGTGGCCTCGTCGAAGAGCATCACCTCCGGCTCCATGGCCAGGGCGCGCGCAATGGCCACGCGCTGTTGCTGGCCTCCCGAGAGCCGGGCTGGGTACTCGTCCTTCCGATCCAACAGCCCCACGCGCTCCAGCAGCCGCAGCCCGAGCGCCTCGGCCTTGTCCCGGGGTATCCGCTTCACTCGCAGAGGGGCCTCGATGACGTTGCCCAGCGCCGTCATGTGCGGGAACAGGTTGAAGCGCTGGAAGACCATGCCGATGTGCGTCCGTTGCCGATCCACTTCGGCCTCGGGGCGGGGCACGAGCCGGCCGTCCCGGTCCTGTCGTCCGAGCAGCTCGCCCCGGAGCCAGATGCGCCCCTGCGTGGGCTCCTCCAGGTAGTTGAGGCAGCGCAGGAGCGTGGACTTGCCACAGCCGCTGGGCCCGATGACGACGACGACCTCGCCCTTGGCCACCTCCAGGTCGATGCCCCGGAGCACCTCGCGCTCGCCGAAGGACTTGCGCAGGCCCTCGACTCGGATGATGGGCCCGCTCATGTGCCTCGCGCCTCCAGCCGCCGCTCCAGCCGCTGGGCCAGCGCGGACAGCGCGACGACGATGATCAGGTAGCCGATGGCCGCCCACGCGTACACCTCGGGGCGCAGGTACGTGCCCGCGAGCTGCTTCGTCTCGTAGAGCATCTCCGGCAGCGCGATGACCATGACGAGCGAGGTGTCCTTGGACAGCGCGGCCAGCTCATTGACGAGCGGAGGGATGATGCGGCGGAATGTCTGCGGAAGGATGACCCGGCGCATGGCCAGCTCGTGGCTCATGCCGAGCGCCCGCGCCGCCTCCATCTGTCCCTTGTCGATGGACTCGATGGCGGCGCGGAAGATCTCCGCGATGTAGGCGGCGGCGTTGAGCGACAGCGCCGTGAGCCCAGCAGCCATGGGGCCCAGCCGCACGCCCAACATCAGCGGCAGCGCGAAGAAGATGAAGAGGAGCTGGAGCAGCAGCGGCGTGCCCCGGAACAGGGTGATGTAGGCCAGAGCCACGCCTCGGATGGGACGGCGGCGGGAGATGCGCGCCAGCGACAGGAGCAGCCCCAGCGTGATGCCGAGCGCCCCAGAGCCCAGCGTGAGCTGCAGCGTCACCCCGAGCCCCTGGAGCACACGGGGCAGCACCGTCTCGCGGGAGAAGACCCAGAAGCCCTGGGGCTTCACCGCCTGCCCCAGCTCGCCGCCAAACCAGTGCTCGGAGAGGCGCTTCAGGGTTCCACTGTTTCGGATGTCCTCGAAGGCCCGGGCGATGGCGGCGGTGAGATCGGCGTCCTGCTTGTTGATGGCGATGCCGATCGGTTCGGGCTCGAGCGCCTGGCCGGTGATGACGAAGGTGTCATCCCGTCGCGCGAAGAAGCGGCCCACGGGCTCGTCGATGACGATGACGTCCGCCTGGCCGGACTTCACGGCGGCGAAGCACTCGGTGGCGCCGGGGAAGGGGCGGATCGCCTGGACAGCCACGCCGCGCTGCTGAAGCTGCTGCACCCACCGCTGTGAGGTGGTGTTCGTCTGGACGGCGACGCGCTGGCCCGCGAGCTCCTCCTCGGTGCGGATGTTGCGGTTCCGAGTTGTGACAAAGACCTGGGACATGCGCGCGTACTCGACGAAGTCCACCTGCTGCTCGCGCGCGGGGGTGATGTTCATGGACGACAGGATGATGTCGTATCGGCCCGAGGTGAGCCCGGCGAGGATGCCGTCCCAGTCCATGACGACGAACTCGGCGGTGACGCCGAGCCGGCGAGCAATCTCCCGGGCGAGATCGACGTCGAAGCCCACGGGCTGGCCCTTCTCCAGGAACTCCATGGGCGGGTAGGTGGCGTCAATGGCCACCCGCAGCACGCCTGCAGTCTGGATTCGGGCCAGGGCTCCACCTGGGGAGGCGCCCGGCTGGCCTGAGGGGCTGTTTGACGCCTCGGCGGTAGCGAGACCGGGCAGCAGCAGCCCCACCAGCAGGAGCCATCCCACCACGAGTCCCCAGCGACGAGGGCTCACGGAGAGAGCAGGGGAGATGTCCACAAGGCGGCCGGCCATCGTGGACATGCATATCAGCCTAAGGAGGCGGCGGGGCGGGCTCCGGGAGCTTCTTGCGCACTCGTGCATGCACCTTCGAGTCCTGGTCTGCTCCTTCACCTCGCTGATAAGTGGCGATGTTGTGTCCCCAGGCTCTGACTCATGGGCGTACCAACACTCCGACCCGTGGGCCCGTCACACCGCGTGCAACCTCGTGATACATACTCGCGCGCGAGTGTTCATCAGGAGACCTCTGAGGTGATGGAGACACAGCTGGGTTTTCTTTCCAGCTGAGAAATCGAGAGCTGCCGAGCGCGCGTACAAGCGCTCGCATCCTCCCCGCCTCTGCGTATACGAGTCCCCACGAATGGTTCGCTACGGCTTAATGGGCCGTGCCCGTTAGTACTGGGCGCAGCTCGACCCTCACCCTAGACCGATCCGGAGAATCTCATGTCCGAACAGCACACTCCCAGCAGCGGCACGCGCTTCCACCCGGGCGTTCTCCTGCCTCGCGGCAACAACGCCGTGGCGACAAGCCGCTTCGAGGAACTGACACCGGGCTCGCTCGTGAGCGAGACCGACACCGAGGCCGTGACCCTTGCCGTGGAGGAGATGCGCATGTACTCGCCGAGGTCTCCCGTGGATCGGTCCACCTTGATGTGGCTCGGTCCTCCCGCGGTGCTGGGGGGCGAGGTGATCTCCGGCTCGCCGGAGCTCTATGGCCGCTTCGACTTCCGCGAGGGCAACGTGGCCTCCGGCATCTTCATGGCCACCTCCGGACGGATCCGCGTCACCTTCCCGTTCACCGAGCACGCCACCATCCTCGAGGGTGAAGTCACCCTCACCGATGAGACGGGCCAGAGCCAGACCTTCAAGGCGGGCGACAGCTACTTCATCCGCCAGAACCAGGTCATCCTCTGGGACGTGAGGAGCGGCCACGTCCTCAAGAGCTTCTTCAACATCACCCGGTAGCTCAGGCCAGCCCGCTCTCGATGCGGGACACCAGCATCTGCAGGGCCGCCCGCTGTGCCTCGGCGAGGCGGCCCTTGTCGTCACAGTGGGTGAGGAGCTGTCCGGCCGTCTCGCGTGCCATGGCGGCCAGCGGTGACACCGCCTCCAGCTTTCCGGTGAGCTCGATGAGCGAACGCAGCGTGGAGGCATCGTCCCGCACGTTCTCCAGGAAGCGGATCTTCTCCTCGGGCCGCGCGCACGTCTCCCGCACGAGCCGCTCCAGCCAGCGGGCTGTCGCCTCGATCTTGGGATAGTCCAGCTTGTCCGGCGTGTCCTCGGGCGTGTGGTAGTGACGCCAGCGCCCGTTGGTCAGGAAGAGGAACGGCACATTGCGGCGCCAGAAGCCCCAGTAGTCCGAGAGCGGAGGCACCGTCTCCGCATCGAACCGCCGGACGACGACGCCTTGCTCCGCCCGAGAGAGGCGATCCACCAGCGCTCCGGTGCCTTCACTCCGCTCCGCCCCGAGCGCGAACACCCACTGGCTCACCTCCGCGGGCACGCCCTCAGGGCCCACCGCATGGCCCACCAGGTCCATGCAGACCATCAAGTCGATGCGGTCCAGCGGTACGGTGGGGTGACGCGCGTAGTACTCCGAGCCCATCTCCTCCGAGAGGAAGTGGGGCATCTCCTCGCTGTCGAACGCGGCGAACAAGACACCTCGGCCCTTCGGAGGGTTCTTTCGCAGGGCCCGCGCCACCTCCAGCAGGATGGCCACCGCCGCCGCGTTGTCATCCGCGCCGTGATACGTGTGGCCGTCGTGGTGGCCCAAGTGATCATAGTGGGCCGCGACGAGCACCCACCGGTCTTGCTCGCCCCGGAGCGGCGCGAGGATGTTCGCACCGCCGCAGCCCGGCACCGGCTGCTCCTCGGGCTCCAGCCCCGCGTCCCGGAAGGCCTGTGCCACGAGCGCCCGCGCGGCCTTTCCTCCTGCACTGCCGGGGGCGCGGCCGGCACACTGACTGGAACAGAGGCTCTCGATGAAGGAGCGAAGGGACATGGCGATGGGCCCGTGTTGGGAAGGAGAGATCAGCGGTTGATGCGGAACGTGACGACGGTGCCCGCGTGGTCCGAGGGCCAGAGGCCCGAGGGAGTCCGGTCGCCCAGCTCGTCACCCACGACTTCGGCCGAGACCGGCTGGAGGCCGTCTCCGGCGTAGAACATCAGATCAATGCGCTCGTCGAATCCGGAGGTGTTGGTGTCCAGCAGCTTCTCTCCGACGCAGCACGTGAAGCCGGAGCCAGAGCCCGCCACTGTCCAGGCATCGGTGTAGCCCGCCTCGGAGAAGATGCCGTAGGCGGGGGTGGAGCTGCCGGGGCCGGTGTTCAGATCGCCCACCAGGATGAGCGGCTGGCGGAAGCCCTCGAGAATGCCGACGAGCTCGTGGGCCTGCTCCTCGTTGGCGGGCATGAGGCCTTCGAGGTGCGAGTTGACGAAGGTGAACTTCGCGCCGTCCACCTCGGCGTCCACCTTCGTGAAGCCGCGCGTGAAGGTGACGGTGCTGCCGCCCACGGCCACCTGCGCGTTGTGCACGTAGTTCTGCTCTACCGCCTCCGACGTCTGGACATCGCCGCGCGCGAGGATGACGTCGTAGTCCGTCAGGCGGATGTCGGTGAGGTCGCTCGGGTTTCCCGAGAGCGCCGCCGGCAGCTCGGCGTCCCCGTTCTTCACCCGCGCGGCGACGCGGTAGTCCAGCCCTCGCTCGCGGAGCTTCGCCTGCAGCAGCCCGAGGAAGTCGTACGAGTCCACCAGCGCGTTCACCGCCCCGTTGGAGAAGAAGTCGCTCGGGTGCTGCGTCCGGTAGAGCGACACCTCCTGGAGGCCCACCAGCGCTGGCTTCTTCGCCTCGATTTCCGCCGCGAGCGCTCCGGCCCGCTCCGGGAAGTTCGTCGCCTGCACCGTGGCGTAGAGCTGCGCGGCAACGCTCGGCACTTCCTGCCGCGTCTTGGCCTGGGAGAGCAGGAAGATGTTGGCCCCCAGGTAGACGTTGCGCGTCATCACCGTGACGTCGACCGGGCCTGTGGGCTTCGAGTCGTCCTTGCCACAGGCGGAGACGAGCAAGGCGGAGCAGGTGAACAGGGGAAGCAGCAGGTGCGGCCTGCGACGCGGGGAGGAGTTCATGGCTCTCGGGGGAGGGAGGAGGGACAAGCCCCTGGGCGGGGCGGGTGCGAGGCACCTCGCGCGAATCTACCAGGAGCACCCGAGCGGGAAAACGGAGGCCCAGCGCTCCAGGCGGGGCGAGGAGACACTTGCCGCCAGCCAGCTCCCACCCGAGACTCACGCGCGTGAAGCCTGGCGACGCGAGAGTCTCCCTGGTCCCCCGCGCTCCCGTGGCGCTGGGGCTCACCGCGTTGATGCTGGTGCACCACTTCGGCCTGTGGGCCTGGACGGCGTTCCGCCGCGGGTTCCCGTTCCTGGAGGCCATCGACCGCTGGGACTCGCACCTCTACACCCGCATCATCACCGAGGGGTATGACCCGGCGCTGCGCGCCTTCCTTCCCCTCTACCCGGGCGTGGTGGGGGCGCTGCGCACGCTGCTGGGAGGCACGCTGCCGCCCCAGGTGATGGGCTGCGTGCTGTCCTCGCTCTGCTTGCTGGCGTTCGTCACGTGGGTGTCTGCGCGGGGGGCCCGTGCGGTGGAGCCTTCTCCGCTCGAGCCGCGCACGATGTGGGGCTGGTTCTTCTTCCTCTACAGCCCGGCCAGCTTTGCCCTGCATTCGCACCACACCGAGGGCCTCTTCCTGCTCTTGTCCTTCGGTGCCCTGGCTTGTGCCTGGGAGAGGCAGCTCTGGCGCACGGTGGCCTTTGTCGCGCTCTGTGTGTGGACGCGCAATCAGGGGGTCTTCGTCGCCATCACCGCCGCGCTCCTGGTGGCCCGCACTCCAGGGCCGTGGCTGGGTCGGCTCGCTCGGTTCTCGGTGGTGGGTGGCGCCGCGCTCCTGTCCTTTGGTGGGTTCCTTGTCTTCTTGTGGCGAGAGACCGGAGATCCGCTCGCGCAGCTGCACGCCCAACAGAACTGGCACCACGTGGACTCGCTGTGGGGCGCCCTCCGGGGGCTCTGGTTCGGCAACGAGTGGCACCAGCCGGGGTGGTGGCTGGGCCTGCGCAACCTCTTCGGCGCGGTGTGGCTCGCCGGCTCCATTGCGCTGATCCGCCGGAGCAAGGTGCTCGCGCTGTATGGGTTGCTCGGACTGCTCGTCATGCTGCCCCAAGGAGATCTGGGCAATGCGTTCCGCTTCGGCGCGGTGATGTTCCCCGTGCTGTTTCAGGTGGGCGACTGGCTCGCTCGGAGACCGACCTGGCTGCGGTGGTCTGTCGCGCTGCTCGCCCTCTGGCTCAACCACAAGGTGACGCACGCCTTCTCCATCGGCTCCTGGGCCTACTGATGGAGTCGGGCCGGCTCGGTGTATGGTGCCGCGCCTTCGCCGTATTCCTTCTAGGCACTGGAGAAGAAGCATGAAGCGCGTTGTGAAGATCGCCGGGCTGGGCCTCGCGGCCCTGGTGGCGGTGCTCGTGGTGGTGGGGTTCTTCCTGCCTCGCAAATGGCACGTCGAGCAGGTGGTGCTCGTCAACGCCGGGCCCGAGCACATCTACCCGCTCGTGAGCGATCTCAAGGAATGGCCGTCCTGGGCCGCCTGGAACAAGGACATGGATCCCGAGGTGAAGTGGGAGTACGGCGGCCCCGCGTCCGGGCCGGGTGCGTGGTGGTCCTGGAACGGTCCGAAGATGGGGCGCGGGAAGATGACGATCACCAAGAGCGAGCCCGGCTCCGGCGTCTGGGTGGACGAGATGATCGAGACCGACAAGGAAGTGAACGCGAAGGGCTCGCTCACCTGGACGACCCAGGGCGGGGGCACCCAGATCACGTGGGTGGATGAAGGCACGCTGCCCCCCGTCATCGGTGGGTACTTCGTGGGCTTCATCGAGAACATGCTGGCCAACAACTTCCAGACGGGCCTGACGAAGCTCAAGGCCGCCGCCGAGCAGCGCAAGGGTGCGGCAGCGGCGGTTCAGGCGGAGCAGGAGGGGACTGCTGTTGCGGCTCCGGTGGCCGCGCCCGCGACTCCCTGAACCTTGGTATTCTGGGGGTATGACGCTCGCGGCTCCCGGTTCATCCTCCTCCCGCGCTCCCTCCGTGCCGTGGCTGGAGGAACTCGACATCCTGATCCGGGCTCGCTACCCGTTGCTCTATCTGGTGTCCTGGGAAGAGCACCGGGTGGACACCATCCTGTCCGAGCTGGCCCGCTCGCACAGCAAGGCGCTCTTCCATTGGTCCATCACCCGAGGGCTGCGCAACGTGGGCGGCTCTCGGACCCAGATCAATCCCGACGACACGCGCAACCCCATTGATGCGCTGGCGGCCATCGAGAAGCTGAACGAGCCGTCCCTGGTGGTGCTCAAGGACTTCCACCCGTACCTCGAGGACAAGGGTGTGGTGCGGGCCGTGCGCGAGCTGGCCCACTTCCTCAAGAGCACCTTCACCACCGTCATCATCCTGGGCCCCACGCTCAGCATTCCCGTCGAGCTGGAGAAGGAGGTCTCCGTCATCGACGTGCCCCTGCCCGGGTACAACGACTTGATGAATCTCCTGAAGGAGATCGTCGCCGTCGTCCGCAAGGGCAACAAGGCCACCGTGGAGCTGTCGCGCGAGCACGCCGATCAGATCATCAAGGCGGCGCTCGGGCTGACGCTCTCCGAGGCGGAGAACGCCTTCGCCAAGGCCATTGCCCACGACGGCAAGCTGGGTGTGGATGACATCAAGCGCATCCAGGACGAGAAGCGGCAGGTGATCCGCAAGAACGGCCTGCTCGAGTACTACCCTCCGGACGAGACGCTGGGAAACGTGGGCGGCCTGCAGAACCTCAAGGCATGGCTGGGACAGCGCACTGCCGCCTTTGGAGAGCGCGCCCGCCAGTTCGGGCTGCCCGAGCCTCGCGGCGTGCTGCTGCTGGGTGTGCAGGGCTGCGGCAAGAGCCTCACCGCGAAGGCCATCTCCGCGCACTGGAACCTGCCGCTGCTGCGGCTGGACATGGGCCGCATCTTCAGCGGGCTCATCGGCTCGTCCGAGGAGAACCTGCGCAAGGCCATCCGCGCCGCCGAGAGCGTGGCCCCCGTGGTGCTCTGGGTGGACGAGATTGAGAAGGGCCTGTCGGGCGTGGCCTCCTCCAGCACGGGGGACAGCGGCGTCTCCGCCCGCGTCTTCGGTACGCTGCTCACGTGGCTGCAGGAGAAGACGGCGCCCGTGTTCGTGGTGGCCACCGCCAACCGGATTGAAGGCCTGCCTCCCGAGGTGCTGCGCAAGGGGCGCTTCGATGAGATCTTCTTCATCGATCTGCCCGAGCAGGCCGAGCGCCGGGAGATCTTCCGCATCCACCTTCACCGGCGGCGCCGGCCGCCCGCGAACTATGATCTGGAGGCGCTGGCCACGCTGTCGGACGGCTTCAGCGGCGCGGAGATCGAGCAGGCGGTGATCGCCGGGCTGTACGAGGCTTTCGCCGAGAGCGTGGAGCTCGCGCAGCCGCACTTGGTGCGCGCCATCCGGGAGACGTTCCCGCTGTCCGTCACCATGCGAGATGAGATCTCCCGGCTGCGCGTGTGGGCCAAGGGGCGGACCCGGCCGGCATCGGTGCACGGCGGCGCGCCGGAGGTCGGGCGATGACGTCCAAGTTCTCCCGCTTCCTGCACCTGGAGCGCTCGCGCGGAGAGCGTCCGAAGCCGGAGGAGCCTTCCCAGCTTCAGAGCGGCAGCCGCTTCGAGGCGCTGGCGCGGCGGGGCGAGGCTCCCCAGGCGTCCGAGGTGCCCGAGACCCACCTGGAGCGCTTCCGGGGCGAGGCGCCGCTGGCGTTGGCGCCCGAGGCCTCGGGAGAAGAGCATTTCCCGCGTTGTGGCCGGTGCGAGTCCGAGAACGGCCGCTATGACGACACGTGCACGGTCTGCGGCGCGGACCTGAACACTCCCCAGCAGCGCGAGTACAACGAGCGGCTGAGACAGTCGCGGCAGTCCGAGGCGCAGGCTCAGGCGCAGGCTCACGCGGAGTGGCGCCAGCAGCAGGAGGCTCAGCAGAAGCAGGAGGAAGCCGAGCGGGCGGCGCTGAAGGAGAAGCTGCGCAATGAGCCGTGGGGGAGAGGGGGACACGAACTGGAGAGCACTCCGGGCATGTGGCTGTTGGGGTTCATCCCCATCAGGTGGGTGCGGTGGGCCATCGCCGGGGCGCTCTGCCTCGTGCCCTTCGTTATTGCACTCACGGGCGGCAGGGACGGGCGGCGCCTGGCCGCGGGGCTGGGAATCATCCTCGTGTTCCTGTTTCTTCCCTTCAATTCGAAGGGCCGGAACGGGCTCTGAGCTGGACCCCGAGAGCACGCCATGAATGAGCGGCAGCCAGCGCGGACGAAGCCTCCGGCACAGCAGGAGGAGCGGGGCCGGGAGCGGAGTCCGAACAGCGTGCAAGCGCGGCCGCCGGGAGTTCGCACGGCGCAGCGTCCTCCGGCCTCCAGCGATGTGAAGGAGCGGGTGGCCCGGGCGTGGGCGCGGCACCCGCTGGTGGCCATGGCCCGGCACCGGCGGCGGCTGACCTTCTTCACCGGGCTGCACAGCATGTTGAAGGCGGGCGTGCCCCTGTCGATCGCCTTCACTGAACTGTCGAGGGGCGCCGACAAGGATCCGTTCCGGCGCGCCATTGCCCAGGTGGGCGCCGCCATCTCCCAGGGAGCGGGCCTCGCCGAGGCGATGCGTCGGCATCCCGTTTGGTTCGAGCCGCAGGTGGTGGCGGCCATGGAGGCAGCGGAGGTGTCCGGGACGCTCGAGTCTGCGCTGGCCGGTGTCATCGAGCGCATGCAGGAACTGCACAAGCTGCGCTGGCGCACGCTCTCGATGTGCCTCTATCCCGCGTACCTGCTGGTGGCCTTCCTCATCGGCGGCGCGCTCCTGGATGGGGCTGGGAGCGTCCAGGAGGCGAAGTCCCTGGATGTGCTCCCGTTGGCGCTCACCGGCTCGCTGTTCGCCCGGCTGCTGAAGGTGACGGGGATCGCGCTGACGGCCCTCTCGTTCCCGCTGCTGCTGGCCGCGCTGGGCGTCGAGGATCGCTGGGCCGAGCTCCGCCTGCGCCTCCCGTTGCTCGGGGGCTTCTACCGGAAGACCGAGGCCAGCCGCTTCTGCCAGGTGCTGGGCTCGTGCCTGGGGGCAGGGTTGGACGCGGCGCGCAGCCTGCAACTGGCATTGGAGGCCACGGGGAGCGCGAAGCTCCAGTCGCGCGCGGGGGCGGCGGTGCACCGGCTGCGGAGCGGTGCCTCGCTCACGGACGTGGTGGAGTGGCTGGACGTGCTCGACGGCGAGGGCCTGCGGCAGGTCGCCACGGCGGAGCGCACGGGCCACCTCCCGCCGCTCCTCCAGCAGCAGGCGAAGTCTCAGGCCGAGTCCGGGCTGCGGACCCTGCAGGTGCTGATGGTGATCTGCATCGTCATGCTGGTGTCGTTCCTGGTGGTCACCAACATCCTGCGGATCTTCGAGTCCCAGCGGGAGTACTACCGCAGCCTGGAAAACCTGGGGCGCGGCTAGCGCTTCTGGGTGCGCACGACGATCACGTCATCCACGTAGGCGGTGCCCTCGGTGGACAGCGACACCAGCAGGCCCACGCGCTTGTCGTTCAGGTCCTCCTCGATGCTCACCGTCTGGGAGGCGTGCTGCCACTGAGTGGAAGCCGTCACCTGGATGCAGGGCCCGGTCCATGGCTCGTCTTTCATCTGCAAGCACAGGTTCACCTGCTCACCCCCGTGCTCGCCGCGGACGCGAGCCTCGATACGGTACTTCTCGCCCTGGAAGACGGGCTCCTGCAGCATCTGCTTGAGGGTGGTGAGGGCTCCCGAGGGCCCTCGGGTCAGCGCCAGGCCCGCATAGCCGGAGCTCCGCCCGTCCGGCGTGGTCCACGCGCGGCCTTCCTCGGGCACGTCCGCCCAGAAGGTCCACAGCCCGAGATCGCTCTCGAAGGAGGCATTGCGGAGCAGGTTGCCGTCCTCGTTGTCGGCGTCGCCTCGAGCCACCTCAACCCAGAAGGCGGACACATCATCCACATGGACGGTGGAGTCGTCCGAGGTGGCGGTGATCATCGCCGTGGTTCCGCCGCCGCCATCGGGGATGAGCACCAGCCGGTCCACCGTTCGCCAGAGAGGCTCGGCGATGACGTCGAAGCTCTGGCCGTGAAAGCTGACGTTGACGCGCTCGCCACCCTGGGCGCCTCGGATGCGGGCCTTGAACTGGAAGGTCTGCATGGCGCTGTGGCCCGACGTCTCCTGGCCCACCATGAAGCCCCAGCCGCCCTTGCCCTTGTGGAGCGCCATCCCGGAGGAGCCAATGTCCGCGGCTGCGGGGCTCGTGCCGCCGGTGCCGCCCTCCGAGTCATTGGCCGTCCACCACGGGTCCAGCTTGCCCTCGAAGGAGCCGTTGACGATCAAGTTGGAGCTCTTGGCGACGGGGGCCTGGGGCTCGCCGCAGCCCTGCCACAGGCCCAGCGCCACGAGGCTCAACCACCACGGCTTGCGAAGAAGGGAGTTCATGGGTCTGCCTTTCCTTTCCAAGACGGGTGAGGCCCGCATGACACCGTTAGGGTTGGGCCTTCTCTCCGCTCACGCGGCGCAGCGCCTGTCGTAGGAAGGCGCCTCCCACCGTGAGCGGGTGGTTCAGGGCCGTAGCCAGCCGCCCCTTGAGGGTCAGCGGATCGTGGGCAATGCCGAGCTGCCGGAGGATGGTGGCCGCGTCGAAGTACACACGCTCGCACACCAACAGCTCCCCCTCGAAGATGAAGACGGCGCTCATCCGCGCCGTGAACGCGCGCCCCGTGGGTGGCAGCCCCCGGTAGTTGCCCAGGTGCGTCCCGTACAGCTCGAACTCGGTGATGATCGCGTTGTCCGCGTGGTGCAGCGCCAGCAAGCGGTTGCGCTGATCCGGGAACGCTCCGCGCGACTCCCGGAAATACCGCATCACCTCTTCGGGGCCGTCGTACACATCCCCCGTGGCCACCAGCTCGTAGCGCGGGTGGAGGAACGTCGCCAGTGTCGCGTCGAAGTCGAGCCGGTTCTCCGACTCGAAGTGCTCGCGAATGAGCGCCTCGCGGCGGGCGCGCAGATCATCGGACAGGGTCATGCTCGGAGACCCTACCACCGATCAGTTGCGCAACTCTGGCTCGGCCCAGTCCTCGGCGGTGAAGCGCCACAACTGTGTGCCAGGATACCAGTCCTGCGACGACAGGCCCGCCTTGCGTCGCAGAAACGCAAGAAACTCCAGCGGATTCGGCAGCTGCTTCCACATCTTCGGGATGAAGACCCCACGGTAGGGCCCCCACTGCAGCAGCGCCCCATCCATCCCTGGGCGCAGCGCCGCGATGGCTTCCTGCTCCGTCTTCACCTCCAGGGGCTCCAGCGGCGACAGCAGACTCACCTCGAAGCGCACCCGGTTCAGCTCGTTGCGCTGCAGCGGCTCGAAGCGTGGATCCCGATGGGCCGCTCCCCTCGCGTTGTGGATCAGATCCTCCGCCAGCGGCCGGTGAGCCTCCAGGCTGCCAATACAGCCGCGCAGCTCGCCGTCCTTGCGCAGCGTCACGAAGCAGGCCCCGGGCTCGTTCAGCCAGGGATCCTGAGGCACCTGGACCTGCGGACCTTCGAGTGACTCATCCACCGCGGCACGGGCAAGAGCAAGCAAGGTGAGGCCTCGGCTCATACAGTCTCCTGGGGCAAATCAAAGGCGAAGGCTCCGTAACCCACCACCCGGGAGCGGTCGCCCGCCGTATCTCCCGAGTTGCGCAGATCCAGCTCCTCGGCGCGCAGGCCTCGGCGCAGGGCCGCGAGCAGCAGGCCGCTCAGTGGAATGGCCCCGCAGGCCTGATCCGTGTCCACCTGCTCTGCGCCGAGCGCGAGGATGCGGTCCGCCGTCTCGCGGTCCACCTCGCGCGCTTCCTCATAGGTGAGGTAGTGCGAGAGATCCGAGCTGATCAGGACGAGCGTGCCCTCTTGCGCCCAGAGCTGCTCGAGGACCTCCGCCACCTGCTCCGCGCTGGCCGCACCCACCACGAGCGGCACCACCGGTACGCCCGGGAGGACGCGCTGGAGGAAGGGGAACTGCACCTCCAGAGAGTGCTCCTGAGCGTGCGCCAGGGCCGAGGAGGAGACCTGGGGAAGCCGTGCCACCGCAGCCGCTCCCTCCGAGTCCACGGGCAGCACTCCCAGCGGCGTCGCCAGCCCGTCAGTGTCCGGGAGCGCCAGGCCTCGGAGGCGGACGCGGTGTGAGGGGCCGAGCAGCACCACGCGGCGGAGCTGAGACGCCGCGCCGCGCAGCCGCGCATACGCAGAGGCGGCAATGGGCCCCGAGTAGATGTAGCCCGCGTGGGGAACGACCAGCGCCTGAGGCACCTTGCGGGGGCTCGGAGGTGCATCGGCCAGCAGCCGATCGAGGGTGGCGGCGAGTCGGTCCCGATCTCCCGGGTAGAACGCCCCCGCCACGGCTGGAGGACGTACCTTGATCATGACGCTCGGAACCTCCCGACAGGTTCGAAGTCTTCCTTCTCAATCATACAGCGGCTCCGCTGCACTCCTGGTGGGGGAACAAGCACGACCCGTCAGCTCTGACGCTCTGCGTGAAAAAATCCGGGTCGGCGAGCGGTTGACGCCTCTCCGGCCGACTGTCAGAAAGCTTCCGACGCGTTGACAGGAGAATCAATGGGCAACGAGCTTCGCTTCGACGGACGGGTTGCAATCGTCACCGGCGCTGGTCAGGGCCTTGGCCGCGCACACGCGCTGCTGCTGGCCAGCCGCGGCGCCAAGGTCGTCGTCAATGATCTGGGGGGCTCTGCCACGGGGGGCGGCAAGTCCTCGGAGGCCGCCGACAAGGTGGTGGCCGACATCAAGGCCGCGGGCGGCGAGGCCGTGGCCAACTACGACTCGGTGGAGGAGGGCGGGAAGATCGTCCAGGCGGCGCTCGATCACTTCAAGCGCGTGGACATCATCATCAACAACGCCGGCATCCTGCGCGACTCCTCGTTTCAGAAGATGACGGAGCAGGACTGGGAGCTGATCTACCGCGTCCACGTGCTCGGTGCGTTCCGCGTCACCCACGCCGCCTGGCCCCACATGCGGGACGCGGGGTTCGGCCGCATCATCTTCACCTCGTCCGCCGCGGGCCTCTACGGCAACTTCGGCCAAGCCAACTACAGCACGGCGAAGCTGGGGCTGGTGGGTCTGGCCCGCACGCTGGCGATCGAGGGCGCCAAGAAGAACGTGTTCGCCAACGTGATTGCGCCCATTGCAGGCTCGCGCCTCACGGAGACGATCCTCCCCAAGGAGGTGACGGACGCGCTCAAGCCCGAGTACGTGAGCCCGCTGGTCGCCGTGCTCTGCCACGAGGAGAGCCAGGAGAACGGCGGCATCTTCGAGGTGGGCGGCGGCTTCATGTCGAAGCTGCGCTGGCAGCGCACCGAGGGCGCCCGCTTCAAGCTGGGGCGCAACATCACCCCCGAGCTCGTCCAGCGGAACTGGGAGCGCATCACCGACTTCGGCAAGGCCACCTTCCCCGAGGACATCACCGGGGCGACGCAGCCGGTGATGGAGAACCTGGGCACGAAGAGCCGGGGCGGCAACGAACTCATCGATGTGGACGAGGCCCTGGGCTTCGAGTTCCCGCCCATCACCACGTCGTATGACGAGAAGGACTTGTCGCTCTACGCACTGGGCGTGGGCGCCGCGAGAGATCCGCTGAACCCGAAGGAGCTGCGCTTCGTCTACGAGAACCACGGGGATGGCTTCCAGGCCCTGCCGAGCTACGCCGTGGTCCCCGCGGTGAACGCCGTGCTCAAGCTGGTGGCCGAGGGCAAGCAGGCCCCCGGGCTCAACTACGGACTGGATCGCGTGCTACACGGCGAGCAGTACACCGAGCTGCTCCGGCCGCTGCCGCCGCACGCCAAGCTGCGCCACCAGGGGAAGGTCAAGGACATCTTCGACAAAGGCAAGAATGCCTTGGTCGTCACGGACATCCGCACCTTCAACGCAGAGACGGGCGAGGAACTGGCGCGCAACGAGATGACCCTCTTCGTGCGCGGCGCGGGCGGCTGGGGTGGCGAGCGCGGGCCCGCGAGCGACATCAACGTGCCGCCGGAGCGCGCTCCGGACGCGGTGGTGACGGAGAAGACGCAGGAGAACCAGGCGCTGCTCTACCGGTTGTCCGGAGACTGGAACCCGCTGCACGCGGACCCCGAGTTCGCCGGGGCATTCGGGTTCCCCAAGCCCATCCTCCACGGCCTGTGTACCTACGGCCACGTGGTGCGGCACGTGCTCAAGACCTTCCGGGACAGTGATGGGCGCTTCTTCAAGAGCATCAAGGTCCGCTTCGCCGAGTCCGTCTTCCCGGGCGAGACGCTGCAGACCGAGATGTGGAAGGAGTCCGACTCGCGCATCATCGTCCGCTGCAAGGTGCTGGAGCGCGAGAAGGTGGTGATCAGCAACGCCGCCATCGAGCTGCACACCGAGCTTCCCAAGGCCGCCCCGGCTCCCAAGGCCGCCCCGGCTCCCAAGGCCGAGGCCGCTCAGGCGTCCGCCGCCCCCGTCGTTCCGGCTGCCGCGCAGCAGGGCGGCCCCGGCAGTGCGGAGGTGTTCGCCGCCATCGGCCGCTACGTGCAGAAGCACTCGGAGCTGGTGGGCAAAGTGGCCAACGTCTACCACTTCAAGCTCAGCCAGCCGGACAGCTCCTGGACGTTGGACTTGAAGAACGGGCAGGGCAGTGTGACGCAGGGCGCGGTGGGCAAGGCCGACTGCACGCTGGACCTGACCGACGCGGACTTCCTGGCGATGACGTCCGGCAAGGCCGACCCGCAGAAGCTGTACTTCGGCGGCAAGCTCAAGGTCTCCGGCAACGTGATGGCGTCGCAGAAGCTGAACTTCCTCACGAAGATCGATCAGAAGGAAGTGGCGGAGGCGCCGAAGGCGGAGGCCCCCCATGCGGCGGACACCGCGAAGAGCAGCGGCGCCGGCTCTGCTCCCGCCATCTTCAAGGCGTTGCAGGAGCGGCTGGCGAAGAGCCCCGAGCTGGCCGCCGAGGTCAACGCCCTGATCCAGTTCAAGATCACCGCGCCCGAGAGCACCTGGGTGGTGGATCTGCGCTCGGCTCCCGGCAGCGTGACGCAGGGCACTCAGGCAGGCGCCGCCGCGACGCTGACGCTGGCCGACGAGGAGCTGCTGGCGCTGGCCAAGGGCACCGCTGCTCAGGAGCTCTACCAGCGGAGTAAGTTGCGGGTGGACGGCGAAGTGCGAGTCGCCCACCGGCTGGGGTTCCTCAAGAATCTGGTCTGACGCGCATCACGAAGGAGAGACGAGTCATGGGTCGTCGAGTCAATGTCGCCGGTGTGGGCATGATCAAGTTCGCCAAGCCCGGCGCGAGCGAAGAGTATGACGTGATGGCGGCGAAGGCCGGGCGCGCGGCGTTGCAGGACGCGGGCGTGCGCTACGAGGACATCGAGCAGGCCTTCGTGGGGTACGTCTACGGCGACAGCACCTGCGGCCAGCGCGCCGTCTACGGGCTGGGGCTGACGGGCATCCCCGTCATCAACGTGAACAACAACTGCTCCACGGGCTCCACCGCGCTCTACCTGGCGCGGCAGGCCATCGAGGGTGGGATGGCCGAGTGCGTGCTGGCGCTCGGCTTCGAGAAGATGGAGAAGGGCGCGCTGGGCGCCAAGTATGACGACCGGGTGAATCCGGTGGAGCGGCACGTGGACGTGCTGAACCGCACCCAGGGCTTCGCCAGCGGGCCGCTGACGGCGCAGATGTTCGGCGGCGCGGGCCGCGAGTACCGCTGGAAGTACGGCACCAAGCGCGAGACGTTCGCGAAGATCTCCGAGAAGGCGCGCAAGCACGCCGCGAAGAACCCGTACGCGTTGTTTAGCCAGCCGCTCACGGTGGAGGAGGTGCTGGCTTCGGAGGAGGTGTTCGATCCGCTCACGCGCTACCAGTGCTGCCCGCCCACGTGCGGTGCGGCGGCGGCGGTGCTGTGCTCGGACGAGTTCGCCCGGAAGCACGGCATCACCAAGCCGGTGTACATCGCCGCGCAGACGATGACCACGGATCTGCCCTCGAGCTTCGAGAACAGCATGATCAAGATGGTGGGCTTCGACATGGCGGCGAAGGCGGCCAAGCAGATCTACGAGCGCGCTGGCGTGGGCCCCGAGGACGTGGATGTGGTGGAGCTGCACGACTGCTTCACGGCCAACGAGCTGCTCACGTACGAGGCCATCGGCCTGTGCAAGGAGGGCGAGGCCGAGAAGTTCATCTGGGACGGCGACAACACCTACGGCGGCAAGTTCGTCACCAACCCGTCGGGCGGCCTGCTCTCCAAGGGCCACCCGCTGGGTGCCACGGGCCTGGCGCAGTGCACGGAGCTGGTATGGCAGCTCCGCGGCCAGGCCGAGCAGCGCCAGGTGGAGAACGCGCGCGTCGCCCTCCAGCACAACCTGGGGCTGGGCGGCGCTTGCGTGATGACGCTCTACCGCCGCGACTCGTAGCGCCTTCTTCCGCAGCGGGCCTTGGGCCCGGGAGGTGTTTCTCATGTGCCGTTCTGGAGCCGGGATCTGTCTGGCCCTCGTCCTGCTGGCAACGCGGGGCCTCGCACAAGGGGCCTCGAAGGCCGAGGAGTTCTTTGGAAAGGAAGAGCTGTCCCGTCAGGCGAAGGCCCACGAGAAGGGCTGCAAGAAGGGAGATGCGGGCGAGTGCTTCAACCTGGCCCTGGTCTTCCAGCAGGGGCTCGGTGGCGTGACGAAGGACGACGCTCGTGCCGCCACCTTCTTCCAGAAGGCCTGCGACAAGGGACACATGGACGCGTGCACCAACCTCGGCATCTCCTACGCAGAGGGGCAGGGCGTGCCGAGGGATTCGCGGAAGGCCGTGGAGTTCTTCGACAAGGCCTGCAATGGCAACGATCCGAAGGGCTGCTTCAACCTGGGGCTGGCCCACACCATGGGGCTCCAAGGGACGCAGGATCTCGCCAAGGCCGCCACGTTTTATGAGAAGGCCTGCAACGGGGGCCACGCGGATGGCTGCCTCAGCCTGGGGATGGCGTACGCGAAGGGCAATGGGGTGGAGAAGAACCCGGAGCGCTCCGCCACGTACCTCGACAAGGGGTGCGAGAAGGGGAACATGTCCGCCTGCAGCGCGTTGGGCGTGGCGTACATGACGGGCAGCGGCGTGAAGCAGGATCCGAAGAAGGCCGTGGGCCTCTTCGAGAAGTCCTGCAATGCGGCCATGCCGGGCGGCTGCCTCAACCTCGGCTATGCCCACCTTCAGGGCAACGGGGTGGAGAAGAACCCGGAGCGCGCGAAGTCCCTCTTCACCCGAGGCTGTGAGCTGGGACTCGCGCCAGCCTGCGCCGCGCTCCGGAAAGTCCCCAGCACCCCGAAGACGCCCTGACCTGAATCCTCACCGGCGGCGGTGCGCCAGGGCCGCCCGGGTGAGCTGCCGATGCCGCAACGCGTCCACGGCCAGCCTACTGTCTCCCTCGGGGGGCTCTACGAAGAAACCCCGCTGCGGGTTACAGTCCTTCCCCGTCTGCTCCCCGGCGCGATAAGCGCAGGACACTCTGCCCTAGGGATCGATGTGCTCCCCGTGGGATGAAAAACAGACTCCGGGGCCCCCCAGTCACGAGGAAGTCATGGCACGTACCCAGCTCATGAACGTCGTCCTGCGAGCGCTGCGCACCGCTCGCAGGGCGGACGCAAGCCTGCCTGCTGACCCTGCGGCGGCTCGGCCCCAAGCGCCTGCGCGTTTCAACCGCCGGACATTGCTCCACGGGGGGGCGATGACCGCGGGGGCGGCGCTGCTCTCGGCCTGCGGGGGAGGCGAGGAGGAGCAGGTGGCCATCGTGGGAGGAGGGATGGCCGGGCTGCACTGTGCCTACCGGCTCCAGCGGCGCGGCGTCCTGGCGCGGGTGTACGAGGCCTCGTCGCGCGTGGGAGGGCGCATGTTCTCCGAGCGCAACCTCTTCCCCAACGGCCAGCACTGCGAGCTGGGCGGGGAGTTCATCGACACCGGCCACCAGACAATGCACGACCTGGCCGAGGAGCTGGAGATCGAGCTGCTGGACTACTCGAAGGACGACAACGAGCTGGTCAGGCTGGTGGCCTTCTTCGATGGGCGGCGGCTGTCCGAGGCGGAGATTCTCCAGCGCTTCGCGCCCATCGCGGAGCGCATCGAGGAGGCGCTCGGGGTACTGGAGGATCCGGAGGAATACATCACCTACCGGACGCCCAATGGCGCCGAGGCGCTGGATCAGCTCTCGCTGAGCGCGTGGATGGAGAGCGTGGGCATCCCGGCGAGCGATCCCGTGCGGCGGCTCATCGAGGCGGCCTATGTCGGCGAGTTTGGCCTGGAGCCGGACGCCTGCAACTGCCTCAACCTGCTGACGTACATCTCTACAGAGCGCACGCGGCTGGAGCTCTTCGGCGAGTCCGACGAGCGGTTCCACGCGAAGGGGGGCAATGATTCGTTCCCCAGCCGGCTGGCCGAGCGCCTGGGGCCGGAGCAGCTCGAGCTGGAGCATCGGCTGCAGGAGCTCAAGGCGCTGTCGGACGGGCGCTACCGGCTGACCTTCTCCACCCCCGGCGGCACCCGGGAGGTGAAGGCGGAGCATGTCGTGCTGGCTCTGCCGTTCACACAGCTGCGGAAGATGGAGCTCCAAGTGGAGCTGCCCGCGGTGAAGCGCAAGGCCATCCAGGAGCTGGGGTACGGCACGAACGCGAAGCTGATGGTGGGCGTCTCCTCGCGGCTGTGGCGAGCGGCGGCGCATCGTTCGGACGGGAGCACCTTGTCGGACGTGGGCTACCAGCAATCGTGGGAGAGCACGCGCCTGCAGCCCGGTTCCTCGGCCATCCTCACGCAGTACACGGGAGGCCGGAAGGGGCTGACGCTGGGCGAGGGCACACCGGAGCAGCAGGCGGCGGAATTCCTTGCAGGGCTGAACCAGGTCTTCCCGGGCGTGAAGGAC
Organism: Hyalangium minutum; assembly: GCF_000737315.1. GTDB lineage: Bacteria > Myxococcota > Myxococcia > Myxococcales > Myxococcaceae > Hyalangium > Hyalangium minutum. The sequence continues at coordinate 526,189 of NZ_JMCB01000001.1, read as the reverse complement.
CTGGCGAACGGCGCGGTGGCGCGGATGCAGTGGCCGACTCACCCGCTGACGCTGGGCAGCTACTCCGCCTATGCGGTGGGCCAGTTCACGACGATCGCCGGAGCGGAGATCGAGCGGGTGGGCAACGTTCACTTCTGTGGCGAGCACACCAGCCTGGACGCGCAGGGCTTCATGGAGGGTGCGGCGCTCACGGGGGCGATGGCGGCGGACGAGGTGGCGGAGGATCTCGGCCTGGCGGCCTCCGAGGCCTTGGGCCCTGGGGCACGCATCCAGGAGCGAGCCCGGTCGGCGCGGGTGCACGGCCGCTGGCTGGACGGGCTGCGGCGCTCGGTGCGGCGGCGCGCAGGGTAAGCCGAGGTTGACCCATGTCCCACACCCTCAAAGGGCCTCCGTTCCGGCTCGTCCAGTCGCTGCGGTTCCTGAAGGACACGGCGGGTTTCGTCCGTGAGAGCGTCGCGAAGTATGGCGATCCCTTCGTGGCGCAGCTGCCCATGGGCACTGTCGCGGTCACGGGCGAGGAGAGCGGCCTGCGGGAGATCTTCACCGCGGACCCGGACATCTTCGAGCCGATCGCGCGCGTGCCGCTGGAGCCGATCGTAGGCCTGAACTCTGTGCTGCTGCTGGGCGGGGAGCGCCACAAGCGGGAGCGCAAGCTGCTGATGCCGCCCTTCCATGGCGAGCGCATGCGGGCCTACGGCACCCAGATGCAGGAGATCACCACGCGGGCGGTGGAGGGGCTGCGGCCGGGCGCCTCGCTGGTGGCGCTGGAACTGGCGCAGGGCATCTCCTTGGACATCATCATTCGCGTGGTGTTCGGCGTGGAGGAGCCGGAGCGGGCGCGGCGCTTCCGGGAGGCCATCAGCGCGTACGCGCAGGCGTATACGGTGCCCATCTCCATGTTCCCGGTGCTGCGCCGCTCGTTCGGGGGCCGGGGCCCGTGGGCGCGGTTCCAGGAGACGGTGCGGCACCTGGACCGGCTGCTGACGGAGCAGCTCGAGCTCCGGCGCGCGGACGGCCACTCCCGGGAGGACATCCTCTCGCTGCTCTTGGCGGCGAGGGACGAGGCGGGCCAGCCCATGTCGGACGCGGAGCTGAAGGACGAGCTGCGCACGCTGTTGTTCGCGGGGCACGAGACGACGGCGATCGGCATGGCGTGGGCGCTGTACTGGCTGCACCGCACGCCCGAGGCGAAGCAGAAGGTGGACGCGGAGCTGCGGGGGCTGGGGCCTCGGCCGGAGCCGGAGGCGCTGGCGAAGCTGCCGTACCTGAGCGCGGTGTGCGACGAGACGCTGCGGCTGTTCCCGGTGGTGACGCTGGTGAACCGGAGGCTCCGGGTGCCCTTCACGCTGCGAGGCCACACACTGCCAGCGGGGATGGGGGTGATGGTGTCGATCACCCAGGCGCACTCCAACCCCGCGGTGTTCCCCGAGCCCGAGCGCTTCCGGCCCGAGCGCTTCCTGGAGCGGAAGTTCTCGCCCTTCGAGTACATGCCCTTCGGCGGAGGGGCTCGGCGCTGCCTGGGAGCGGCCTTCGCGCTGTATGAGATGAAGGTGGCGCTGGGCACGCTGCTGTCGGGGCACCGCTTCTCGCTGGGACACAACCGGCCCATCCGGCCTGTGCGCCGCCACATCACCCTCGCGCCCGAGGACGGCGTCCCGCTGCGCTACGAGGGCCCGGTGGCGCTGGTGCCCAGCGCCTGAGCCTGGCTCCGCTCGCGCAAAATGGCGGCGACCACGCCGGACAGGCCGATGATGCCGACCATGTTGGGGAAGATCTGGAGGCCGTTCATCAGGTCACCCCAGGCCCAGACGAGCTCGGGTTTGCTGACGGCGCCGAAGTAGATGAGGCCGCAGTAGATCCACCGGTACGGCTTGGTGATCTTCGGGCCGCCGATGTACTCGAGGAACTGCTCACCGTAGTAGGCCCAGCCGGTGAGGGTGGTGTAGCCGAACAGGAAGGCGCAGAAGGCGACGACCCAGCCGCCCACGGGGATGGCGGTGTCGAAGGCCGAGGCCACCAGCGCGGTGCTCGTCTTGCCGGACTGCCACACGCCGCTCACGAGGATGGTGAGGGCGCTGATGGTGGAGGTGACGAAGGAGACGATGAAGACCTCCATCACGGCGTTGAGCCCCTGCTGGAGGGGCTGCTCGCTGCGAGCGGTGCCGTAGGCCACGGCGGCGGTGCCATAGCCGGCCTCGTTGGCGTAGATGCCGCGCGCGAGCCCGTAGCGCATGGCGATCATGACGCTGACGCCAGCGGTGCCGCCCCGGGCGCCTTCGAGAGAGAAGGCCTCGCGGAAGATGAGGGCGAAGACGTCGGGAATCTGGCCCGCGTGGAAGAGAATGACCCAGAGTCCGCCGACCAGATAGAGGCCGACCTTGAGGGGCGCGAGCGCCTCGGCGGCGCGGCCGATGGAGCGCACGCCGCCGATGATGACGAGCCAGGCGAGCACGGCAATGCCGAGCCCCGACGCCCAGGTGGGGATGTGGAACTGGCTCTCCAGGACGACAGCCATGGAGTTGGGTTGGGTGAAGGGAGTGGTGGTGAGGGCGGCGATGCCGGCCACGAGGGCATAGATCCAGGCGAGGGTGGGGGAGCGGAGGCCCTCGCGGAGGTAGTGCATGGGCCCAGCGGAGAGGTGGCCGTCCTTGAGCGAGCGGTAGCGGATGCCGAGGATGGCCTCGGTAAGCTTGATGACGGTGGCGAAGAATCCGTAGACCCAGATCCAGAAGACGGCGCCGGGGCCGCCGGAGACGACGGCGGTGGCGACACCGGCGATGTTGCCGGTGCCGATGGAGGCGCCCAGGGCGGTCATGAAGGCCTGGAAGGGGGAGAGCGCGCCGCGAGCGCCTTCCTGCTGGGCGGGGACGAGGGTGCGCGCGGCCTCGGGGAAGAGACGGACCTGGGCGAAGCGGTAGCGGACGGTGAGGAAGAGTCCGGCTCCGAGGAGCATAACGAGTGTCCACGGGCCCCAGACGAAGTCACTGGCCCAGAGGATGGCACGGCGGAGGGGCTCGGGGAGCATGCGTGGCGCGCACGCTACACCGCTGATAGGAGGGGCGGCCATGGGTTCTCATCCGCTTGTCTCTGTTCCGCTGGCTGTGTTCCTCCTGGCGTGGCCCCTGAGTGCCGCGGCCCAATCCGCGCCGGTGAAGGTGCCCACCGCATCGAAGAAGCCCGTGCCGGCGGCTCCGGCGAAGGCGCGCTCGAGGGACTTGGGGATTCCGTTTGGAGGCCAGCCGGGGCCGCTGGACGCCATCACGGATGTGCCGGGAGTGGAGGTGGGGCACGCGACGATCATCTCGGGGGAGGGACGGCTGGTGGTGGGGAAGGGGCCTGTGCGCTCGGGGGTGACGGCGGTGTGGCCGAGGGGCAAGGCAGGGGAGGCGCCGGTGTTCGGGGGGACGTACGTGCTGAACGGCAACGGGGAGATGACGGGGACGCACTGGCTGAACGAGTCCGGGCTGCTCTACGGCCCGGTGCTGCTGACGACGACGAGCAGCGTGGGAACGGTGCGCGACGCGATCATCGCGTGGGCGCTGAAGCGGGGCCGGTCGTTCGAGCTGAGCCTGCCGGTGGTGGCGGAGACGTACGACGGCATCCTGAACGACGTGGACGGGTTCCACGTGAGGCAGGAGCACGTGTTCAAGGCGCTGGATGGGGCGAGCGGCGGCCCGGTGGCGGAGGGCTCGGTGGGAGGCGGGACGGGGATGATCTGCAACGGCTTCAAGGGAGGGATCGGCACGGCCTCGCGCAAGCTGCCGGAGGCACAGGGGGGCTACACAGTGGGGGTGCTGGTGCAGTGCAACTACGGCAAGCGCCGAAACCTGACGGTGGCGGGGGTTCCGGTGGGGGAGGAGATCCCGGATCTGCAGGCGTGCACGGTGAGTGACCAGCCGCCCTCGAACCCACTGATCCACAAGATGCCTCAGTGCACGAAGCAGGGAGCGTCGCTGCCGTCGTACCCGGAGGGGATGGGGTCGATCATCGTGGTGGTGGGGACGGACGCGCCACTGCTGCCGCACCAACTGCAGCGGATCGCGCGGAGGGTGCCGCTGGGCATCGGGAAGATGGGAGGGTTGGGGGAGGACGGGTCGGGGGATCTCTTCGTGGCGTTCTCGACCCAGGCGACGCAGCCAGCCACGCCGGGCCCTGTGGCAACGGTGTCCACGCTGGACAACGAGCGAATGAACCCACTCTTCGAGGCCACGGTGCAGGCAACGCAAGAGGCCATCCTCAACGCGATGCTGGCGGCGGACACTATGACGGGAGCGGATGGCATCCGCGTCTACGCCCTGCCTCACGACCGGCTGATGGAGGCGATGAAGAAGTACGGCCGGAAGTGAACCTTTCCTGTGGGTTGGGCACGGTGCTCCCAATCTGATAGGTTCCCATGCCTCATGCGAAACCTCGTGTCAGGTGGGGCACTCTGGGGAGCGTTCCTTGTGGCCTCCATTGCGAGTGCCAAGGACCGCGAGCCGCAGATTCGGAGCGTCATCCTGCGGAACGGACCGGATCAGGTCGCGCACCCGATCTACGTCGCTGGAGAAGTTGCCACGGTCCCCCAGCTCTGGAAGAAGTACGCGCAGCGTTCCTGATGGCTCTCACCGCTCCATAAAGTGGCGGCGGCGCTCGGGCGAGAACTTCTCGATGGCGTAGCGGAGCATCGTGCGTGGCATCTCCGCGGCGTGGCGTTCGAGGAACTCCTCCAGCCGCGCTCGATCTCGGTCACCCACCTCGCGAAGCATCCACCCCACGGCCTTGTGAATCAGATCGTGCGGGTCGCGGAGCAGGCGCTCCGCGAGCGTCAGCGTGTCCTCGAAATCTCCGCGCCGGATGAACGCTTGCGTGGAGATGATGGCGATGCGCCGCTTCCACAGCGACGTGTCCCCCGCAAAGGTGTGAAGCATCTTCCGCAGCTCCGGGTGAGCAATCAGGTGCTCCCCGAAGATCTTCGGCGCCACCGTGTCCACCAGGTCCCAGTTGTTGATCCCCGCCAAGTGCTTGCGGCAGAACGTGAAGAGCCGCGCCCGGGTGTCTTCGTCCGCCTTGCGGAACTTCTCGGTGAGCACCAGGAACCCCGTGAGGCGGTGCTCGTGGATTGGGCTGCTCACCAGCTTCGAGATCTCTGGCAACGGCAACTCCCGGTGCTTCTTGGCGATACGGCGCTGCTCCGGCACCGTCACACCGAGGAACTGGTCGCCTTCGGCGTACTCCCCCGGGCTCGTCTTGAAGAACCGGGGAAAGAAGGCTGCCTTCTCGGGGTTGGCAGCCCGCGCCAGTTCCTGCACCACGGTCTCGGCTGACATGTTCCTGCCCTCGCGGGTTAGACCTCGGTGAATCTTGTGCCCGTGGTGCCGAGGTGCTCCATGGCGTTCTTGATCTCCTCGGAGACGATCAAGACGACTTCCCACCCCTCTGGACGGAACACCTGGGCGTTGCCCACCTTCGTCTTGTCGATGCGCAGGTCCCGGACGTCCCGGTACTGGCCCACCTTCTTGGGCACGCTGTCCTCCACGGTCCAGAGCCTGATCCGGGAGGACTTCTCATCAATGCAGCGGATGAGGCGCGTGGCCACCATGACGAGGTACTGATCTGGTCGCCCATCAATGTCGGCGGGGATGAGCTGAATGTCGTGGGAGGCCAATTCCGCCAGGACGGTCGCCACTCTAATGTGAACGACGGGGATGCTCAGACCTGCCCAACAATAGTCCAAGGGCCTACCCGCGATTTCGATCGGGATATTCAACCGGCCCTCGACGTGCACGGGCGCACCCTTCGTGAAGTCCCAGTCGTGCACCTTTCGGCCCTCGCTGGTGGTGGGGGTATCCAGGTGCCAGCGTCGAGGGAAATAGCGGTCGTCGGCGAGCTCGAAGAAGCGCTGAGCCATAGGGACGTTCTAGCGTCAGTGGCCTAGGGTGACGAGCTGATTCAACTCCGTTCCGGGAGTGGAAATCTCTTCCGCGAGATCTCGGAGTTCCCGGGTCAAGTACTCTCGGCACTCCGAGATGCTGCGACAGTCTCCCAGTGCACCCTGAAGCCGTTTGTAGATGAGTTCATGGTAGCGCTGCGGGTGAGGTCCTCTGTGCCCCTGGATGGGCACGACGTTTTCGGCGTCCTTCAGGCGCATTCCGGCTCTGGCGAAGAGCTTCTCGAACAAGGGAGTCCACGGCCCCCCCCGCAGGGAGGACTTCTTGTTGGCGATGGTTCCGATGTGGTGCTTCTGCGTGCGGCCCCCGCGCCCTCCGTTCGCCGCCATCGCCACCGCGCCAGGGCCCAGCGCTACGGTGAAGCCATCGGCCGTTACTGCCACCGACTCCACGGTGGCCACTTCGGACAGCAACAGTCCTCCTTGCGCCTCCGCCTGCATGGACACCTGCGCCGAGCCGGGCAGTGTGCTCACCTGCTGCGCGAAGTCCTTCGCCGTGTGCGTCAGCAGCGCCATGGCCACCAGCGCGAACGCCTGGGCCGCCTCGCGTGAGAACAATTTGCCGAACCGCTCACCCGCCTCGCGCAGCTCCTCGAACGTGGTGGCCTCCTGCACCTCCTTCATCAACTGAAACCAACCCTCCACCAGCCGGTAGAGCGTCTTGGCGCCCACCCAATAAATGAGCGCCACGGTGGCCCAGGCGGCGATGAACTTGGTCACCGGATCGGGCATGGCCAGCAGCACCAGCAAGGTGACGACGGTGCACATCGCTGCCTGGAGGACAGCCCGCATGGTGACCATGTGCCCCAGTGCCTTCTCGAACTCCTCCAGCACAGGGCTCTTGCTCAGGGCCATGGCCCACATGTAGCGGCCTCGCAGGTCCATGTACTTGCCAGCCACCAGCGCTCCCCCCAGACAATCTCCGTTGAACCGGTGCTCGCTGCGGCACCAGTCCGCGTACCAGGTGACCCACTGCTGCTCCTGTAGCGTCAGTGCCCCTTCCAGGGGAGTGCCTCCCTCCAATGGGACGACCTTCCGCTCCCGCAGCAGGTACAGGTAGTCACCGTAAAGCGCGTCGAGCTGAAACAAGCGCTCCACCGTCTCGCGCGGTGAACCGCTCAATCGCACCTGCCGCGCCATGCGCTGGAGCGCCTGGGTGACTTCCTCCGGTGAAACCTCGATGGGATCCACCGTGGCGGAGCGCGGAATGAAGAGGACGGTTTCTCCCCGCGAGCCATTCTCCACCCGGATCGTTGGCGCCGCAGTGCCGCACCCCGCCACCATGATGGTCATCAGCACCGCTTCGAGCCTCAACAGACACTGCCAGAAGTTCATGAGCCCCCCTCGTGTCGTAGGAGAGCAGGCTAGAGGTCCGTCACGTGGCAGAGGAGGGCTCACCAAGTGGTGCTTGTCTCTCAACCCGGCACACCCTCCAGGTGAGCCGCCAAGAGGCAAGGAAGTGCCCCGCGAGGCTTCGCCTGTGGCCATCCCCCGCGCTCTTCGCTAGACACCGCTCATGGGAAGCGAAACGGGGACAGTGGGCTTCGTGAAGATGCTCGTGGCGGACGGCGAGCGCTCGGCACGGTTCTATGAGGCGCTGGGCTTCGAGCGGACGCAGTCCGAGCCCCCCTTCATCCACCTGAAGTGGGGTGACAGCGCGGACGTCTACTTGGTTGCCACGCCCACAGGCTCGGCGCTGCAAGGCCGGCGGGGGCTCGGCGTCCTGGTGGGTTTCCGGGCCGGCCCCGGGGGGCTCGATGCCGTGATTGCCCGCGCCCTCAAGCTCGGAGTGGAGGTGGATGGGCCCACCCTCCAGCCCTGGCACACCCGAGAGATCCTCATCACCGATCCCGACGGCTACCGGCTCAACTTCATCGAGCCTGCCTGAGGCCTCAGGGAGAGGGAGGCGGCTTGTACCAGGGCGTGGGATAGAGGTACCGGAGCACCTCGTCGATGCGCTCGGACCAGGCCGCCTCGGAGTGGACGGCGCCCGCCACCTCCACGTACTTCAAGTCCTTGCCGAGCACCCAGCCCTCCTCCACCAGGGCATCGCGCAGCTGCCGCGTATCCTCCACCGTCTCCTGGCTGCCCTTGGACTCGTCGGTGCCGATGTCCATCCAGATCTTCAAGGGCTGCTTCTTCTTCAGCGCCTTCACCCGGGTGACGATGTCCTTGTTCGCCCAGAACACCGAGGGCGACACCACCGCCAGCCGCCGGAACACGTGGGGGTACTTCACTCCCAGGTACATCGTCACCAGGCCTCCGAGCGACGAGCCCCCGAGCCCCGTGCTCTCCGGATCCTGCTTGGTGCGGAACGTCCGATCGATCGCTGGCTTGAGCTCCTCGACGATGAAGCGCCCGTACGCGTCCGCGTTGCCTCCGCCGTACTTGGAGAACTCACCCGGGTCCTTCACCGGGGTGTACTCGGCGAAGCGATCCTCGGTGTTGTAGATGCCGACGATGATGAGCGGCTCCACGTCACCGGCCTGGATGGCCTGCTGGGCGGCCTCGTCCACACGCCACTCCTCGCCGGAGTAGGCGGTGGCCTTGTCCATGAGGTTCTGTCCGTCGTGCATGTAGAGCACGGGGTAGCGCTTCCTCGGGCTGTCCTCGTAGTCCGGAGGCAGCCAGACGATGACATCGCGCTTCTTCGGCAGGAAGCGCGACGGCACCTGGCGCAGGTAGCGGATGTTGCCCACGAGCGTGCGCATGGTGGGCGGGGCGGACTGGTCGGCCCAGCGGAACACGGTGATGGCCACGGTCTGCTTCTTGGTGCCCACCTTGAAGGTGCGGTTGGGGATCTCCTTGCCGTCGCGAGCCTTCTCCACCGTCTCCCAGGAGCCGCGGGTGACCTTGAACTCGACGGAGGTGTCGACCGGGAGCGAGACGGAGCCGGTATAGCGCCCGTCCGGTCCGCGCGAGAGCTTCACGCCCGCGCCGTTCCACTTGCCCAGCGCCTCGTCGTTGCCGGAGACCCACACCTCGGCGTTGGAGGCGGTCTCGAGCGGCACGGCGACGTCGAAGGTGACGGCGGTGTTCAGGCCCTTGGCCAGGGCAGCCGGGCCACTGGCACTGGCTCCGAACCCCACGGTGAGGCACAGGAGAAACGCTACTCGGGCTGCAATTCGCTGCGTCATGCGCGGGAAGATAGCCCAAGCCCCTCCCGGGTGCTCAGCGCGGTGGCAGGCTGATGGGAACGGGTGAACGCTCTGTGAACTCCTGCGTCAGCGCCTCGGGCGCATGGAAGCCTCGCTCGCTGACCTCGGGGCCACGGAAGAGCGCCCAGCTCTGGAGCCCCCGCCGGAAGGTCCGCGTCATGTGCCACAGCTCGAGTGCGCTGTTGGACAGGTAGAGGTACAGCACGCGCTGGGGGTTCCACGGATTGGGCATCGCCAGGGCCAGCCCATCCTCCGGGCGGCCATACGTCTTGCCCTGCCAGCGGAAGTATCGCCGGCCCAGCTCCACCGGCAGCTTCTTCTCGGCTGCCAGCCGCGCCACCAACGTGTTGTCCTCGGCCCCGCCGAAGAGGACGAGGTCTCTCTCGGCCAGCTCTTGATCGGTGACCTCGGCGTCCGGCTTGAGGGGCGGGAGCACCTCTACGGAGGCATCCGCCATGGCCTCGCGGTAGTTCAGGACCAGTGTCCGCATGGACTCCACCTGCCGGGCGGTGCCGTGGACGAACGTGAGGCGGTCGAACTCCTCCAGCTGCTGGCCCAGCGTGTAGTAGCGCTCGCGGGGCACGGGGATGTCATAGGAGGGGTTGAACACCACGCGCACGGGCTTGTCCGCGGTGTGGAAGGTGAAGGTGTCGCTGGAGCCCTTCACCTCGACGCGCTCGAGGAGGCGGGCCTTCTCGGTCCATAACTCCACGGTGGTGACGAAGTGGTAGGGCGTGTCCGCTTGCTCCACCTTGAGCGTCACGTCGTAGCCGTCCTTGGCCGGGGTGAATCGGGACTGGATGCGAGGCTGGGGCAGCCCGCCGCGCTCCAGCCACTGGGAGATGAAGGGCTTCAAGTCGCGCCCCGCCGAGGCGGAGGCGGTCTTGACGAAGTCCGCGGTGGTGATGGGCCGGCTGGCATAGCGCGCGTGGGCGGTCTGCATGAGCTGGGAGAAGGCCTTGTTGCCCAGCAGCAGCCGGAGCTGGTGCAGCAGGAAGGTGCCCTTCATGCGCGGCACCAGGTAGGTGCCATAGCGATCATAGGTGGTGCGAGCGGCCACGGCGGGCAGGTCCCCTTCGCGTCCGGTGATGATGAGGAAGCGGGTGTTGAGCTCCGCCAGGGTGTCGCGCTGTTGCTCGAAGGCCTTCTCAGCCTTCTCCGGGCCCTCGGGCAGGGCTTTCAGGAGGCTCCAGTAGGCGGCCGAGCCACTCACCAGCCAGTTCTCCCCCTCCGTCGAGGGGAACACGGTGTTGGACCACAGCAGCGCCTTATCGAAGGAGAGCGCATCCTTGAGCTTGCCCAGCTCGCGCGGAGGCTCCTTCAGCTCGGGCTCGGGCTTGAAGGACGTGCGGGCGGCCTTGAGCCGGTCCGCCACATAGAGAGGGCTGAAGGCGGTGTAGCCGAGGGAGAGGTGGGGCGTGGCGCCCGGGAGCGGAGGAATGAAGCGGCTGCCCACCATCTTCTCGCGCAGCGTCGTCTTGCCATAGTGCGCCAGGAACATGAGCTTCTCGCTCATCTCGCTGGTGGTGACCTTCCCATCCGAGGCGTGGGGGCGGTTGATGGGGCTGGAGGCCAGCAGCCGGATGGCGGAGTCCAGGGTGATGCCGCCGTGGCCGTACTTCTCATAGAAGCGCGAGAAGGCGATGTCCCGGTTCCAGGTGTTGAAGGCGAGGTCCACCGGGGCGTTGTTAGGGTTGGGCACGTACTCCTTGCGGACCTCGAGGTCCCGGTTGTTGTTGTTGGCCCAGATGAAGTCCTTGAGGTTGCCGGGCGTGTCCGAGGCGATGCCCTTACCGCCGGTGCGCCACAGCTTCGCCTTCTCGGTGCCGAGCAGGAGGCAGGCCCCCTCGTCCGTCTTGGTGTCCGCCATCACCCAGTCGTTGCTGTAGAGCCCGTTGTTCTTGTCCTTCATGATGCGGGCCGCCTCCTCGATGGAGGAGGCGTACTGGACGGCCTTGCGGATGCGGTTGCTCTGGGGCGTGCCGTTGGGGTTGAAGGGCGTCTGGCCCACGGTCGTCTCCGCGACGACGAGCCCCGCGTCGTTGATGTACCAGTCGGCGCCGCTGTGGATGCCGCCGGGGAACGTCTGCATGACGAAGCGGTGGCCGCGGCTGGGCTGCACGTCCAGCGCCACGTCCCAGTGCACGCCGGTGTAGCTGTTCCACATGAAGATGTGGCCCATGATGACGCGGCCATCCGGGGTGGCGGACCTGGTGGCGACGAAGGAGGAGCAGTGGTCCCCCTTGCCGGCGCGCTCGGCCTCCTCCTCGCCGGAGGTGAAGATGCGGCCGGACAGCGGTGTGGCCGTCACTTGGTTGGCGGACTCCAGCGAGCTCAGGTCCACCGCCGAGTTGAGGGCGACGATGTCCAGCAGATCCACCGCACGCTCCTTGAGCCCGCTCCGTTCCTCACTGGCGGAGTCCGAAGCGCGTTCCTTGACCTTGGCGCCGCCTTTGGTGGCGCCGTCCGCGATGCCGCGCATCTCCTCGAGGAATTCGGTGTCGAACTTGCGCAGGAAGAGCGAGTCCGCCATCAGCCGGACTCGGGCCCAGCCGCTGGCCGGATCCTCCTTGTCCATCTGCACCCCGAGCTTGTCGATGTAGCGGGCGAGCTCCGGGGCGACGAGCTCGCCGTACTGGCGGCCGCGCTCGTAGGGCTCGCCCTCGATGTGGACGAAGATCCACCCGCCCTCGTCATAGCGGAAGCCCTTGCCGGCCCAGCGCACGGACTCCAGGGGGAGATACGCGGTGATGTCGTCCACCTCCTCGAGCCGCACGTCATCCACCCAGAGGGTGCCCGTGGCCTTGCCGTTGCGGCCCAGGTTCACCTGCACACGGTCCGTGCTCTGGGGGGCGAAGAAGAACGCGGAGACGCGGCCGCCCTGCTCGGTGCTGGGAATGGGGGTGCAGTTGGTGAAGGGGAAGCTCTTCATGGCCAGGCAGGCGCCCACGGCGGTGGGGTAGCGCGCGGTGGGGTCGGCCTGCACGCCGCGGGCGCGGGCCCAGGCGCTGAGGCGGTAGAGGCGGCCGACCTGGAGCTTCAGGGGCTCGGACTCGACGGTGGTCTCCGCGCCGCCGGGAGGGTTCTGGATGGAGAGGCTCCGGCTTCCCTCGGCGTGCACAGAGGGGGTGGCGCTCACCTGGCCGGGTCCTGTCACGGACCAGCCGGTGGGCAGCCCCGAGCCTGCAAGCGCCTCGAAGCCCGGATTGGCCACGGGGACCTGGGCGGCCTGGGCGGACGCGGCTGGCAAGAGCCCCAGAGCCCAGACGAGCACGGAGAGCAGACGCCAAGGCATGCATTGAGTGTGCATATTCAGTTGTGCCGGGGAGAGGGAGGGGCCCAGGAACGTTCCTGGCTTCTACCTGGAGATGGGGCGCTGGAGTAGGGGCAGGCCTCGGCAACTTCTGGGTTTTGAAGGCCCTCCTTGTTGCTTTCTCGCCCTGGGCGGCTAAGAGGCGGGCCCATGACCCAGCCCCTCGCGACTGCAACGCCCACGCCGGACCAGCCCCGCCCCTCGACACATCAGGCGGCCCCTCTCTCCCTCGTTCGCCCTGCCGAGAAGGGCCGGGGACATGGCCTCTCCTTCATCCTGTGGCTGATGGAGCAGAGCCGGTTCACCCTGCTCCTCATCCCGACCCTCTTTGCCACGGTGATGACGCTCATCCTCAACCGCGGCTGGCCCGTGTTCGTCATCAGCTGGCTGGCGGTGCCGCTGCTGGGCGTGGTGGTGCCTCTGCTGTACCTGGTCTACCGCTCGTACCAGACCAGCGATGGCACGGCGAAGTGGGAGCAGTACGTCAGCTGGCGCGATCCGCAGGAGGCGGCGAAGTGGACGGGGAAGAAGATCCCCATGGAGATCCTCTACGAGGCCTACATGGCCGAGAAGCTGGACTTCAAGCAGGACGTCCACGAGACGCTGCTGCGCCGTAACCAGTTGTTCCGCTTCTGCTTCACGTGGGGGGATGTGAAGTTCTACTTCCGCGAGTTCCTCGGGCAGAACGTCACGCACAGCATCGAGTCGGATCGCGGCGACATCGCCCACGTCTACAACCGCGGCAACGACTTCTACAATTGGTTCCTCGGGCCGACGATGACGTACACCAGCGGCATGTTCCGGAGCCCGGACGAGTCGCTCGAGGTGGCGCAGGAGCGCAAGCTGGAGACGGTCTGCAAGTACGTGCAGATGAAGCCGGGCGAGAAGCACCTGGACATTGGCTGTGGCTGGGGCCCGCTCATCGTGCACGCGGCGAAGAACTTCGGCACGCACAGCACGGGCATCACGCTGGCCCAGGAGCAGGCAGACTGGGCGAACAAGCGCGCCGCGGACAACGGGGTGGCGGATCGGGTGCGGGTGCTGGTGGACGACTACCGCAACCTGCCGGTGGAGAAGTACGACAAGATCACCTGTCTGGAGATGGCCGAGCACGTCGGCATCAAGAACTTCCAGAAGTTCCTGCTGCAGGTGAAGGGGATGCTGAAGGACGACGGCATCTTCTATCTGCAGATCGCCGGCCTGCGGCGCCCGTGGCAGTTCGAGGACCTGGTGTGGGGCCTCTTCATGGGCAAGTACATCTTCCCGGGAGCGGACGCGAGCTGCCCGCTGGGCTTCGTCATCAACCAGGCGGAGCGCGCTGAGTTCGAGGTGCACCGGGTGGAGAACTGTGGGGTGCACTACGGCCTGACGATCCGCAAGTGGTACGAGAACTGGAAGCGGAACGAGGCGGCGATCGTGGCGAAGTACGGCCAGCGTTGGTTCCGGATGTGGATGGTGTTCCTGGGCTGGTCGGTGATCATCGCGGGGCAGGGCAGCTCCACGGTGTTCATGATCACCATGACGAAGAACACGGTGAACGATAAGGGAACGGTCAGCCCCGAGGAGGCAAAGGACCAGGCCTTCAGCCGCGAGGCCCGCTGGGTGGGGCCGAACCCGGTGGCGACGCAGCAGTAACCCGAGGGGACACCATGGATCTGATCGGACAGCTGACGCAGCAGCTCGGAGTGAATCCGCAGCAGGCGCAGGGGCTGGCGGGCTCCGTGCTCGGGCTCGTGCAGGGCGCCGTGAAGGAGAAGCTGGGGGATGACGCCGCCGGGCAGGTGGCCCAGGCCGTTCCCGAGCTGAGCGGCTGGCAGCAGGCGGCCCAGGCTCAGGCTCCTGCGGGCGATGCGGGCGGCGGGCTGATGGGCGCGCTCGGCGGGCTGATGGGCGGAGCACCTTCTCAGGGCGGCGCGGGTGGCGGCCTGGGCGGGCTGATGGGCGCGCTGGGCGGAGCGGCTTCCCAAGCCGGGGAAGTTGCGGCGCTGGTGTCGCTGGCGCAGCGCTTCAACATCGACGCGAGTAAGGCGACGTTGATTGCTCCGATCGTCCTCAACTTCCTCAAGTCCCGGCTCGATCCCGGGCTGGTGAGCAAGGTCCTCGCGGTCGTCCCGATGCTCGCGGGCGGTGGCGGGGGAGGCTCGGGCACGCCGAGCGGTGGCGGCGGCCTGGGCGGAGTGCTGGGCGGTCTTCTGAGCTGATCGGCGGGAGTCTGCGAGCGCTCCGGTGAGGGGGGCACACCCGGGCCGAGGTGTGCCCCATGGTCCAGGCGAGCCCTGACGGCGTCAGCGGCTGGACCTCCCCACCGGAGGCTTTTTCATGCGGCCTGCGCCAGGGTGGCCTCGTGCACCGGCACGACGCCCCGAGGCAGGAGGACGATGCGCGCCGTCTCCAGGGCCACCACCCGCAGGAAGTGCTGCGCCTCGAGCAGCAACGCGCCTGGGGCGGCCACCTGCGGTGCCGGGTGGGCAAACTCCACCGTGCCCGACAGGACCAGCAGGTGCGTGCCAGCCTCCACGGTGAGTGCCTGTTGCGGCGCCAGCTCGCGGTGCTCTCCCTGCCGTAGCCACGATCGCCGCCCCTGGCGGCCCAGCTTCCCGTAGCGCTCCGAGCCCCGTACCAGGGACTCGAAGCGGCGCTCGGCGAACGTGCTCCACACACCCTGGCGCAGGCCCGTGTCGGCCTCGATGAGGGGCAGTAGCACTTCGCGAGGGATGCGCACCAACGTGGACGCGGTGGCCGTGCGCAGCGTGGCCGAGCGCGGCTCACCTGCCAGCATGGCGATCTCCCCGAACACGGCCCCGCTACCCAGCTCGTTCACCACCTGCTCCTCGCGTCCCTCCATCACGTATGCGGCGCCCTGGGCCAGCAGGTACAGCTCGTTGCTCGCGTCGCCCTGGCGGAAGATGCAGCGCCCCGCGGGCAGCTGGACGATCTGCGCGCGCGCCGCCACTGCCCGGAGCGTGGCCTCGTCGAACGAGGAGAAAAGCGCCGCGGCCTTCAACTGGCGGACGAGCTCCGCGCGGGACAGCCGAGAACTCAGCGGCAGCCTGCGCGCCAGCGACAGGGCGGCGTCCACCGGTGCGCGCAGCTTCCGCTCGGCCAGGGTGCGCAGCATGCTCAGGAGCGTGGCCGCCGTCACCGGCACCACCGTCACCAGGCCCGAGCCCTCCACGTAGCCCGGGTTGGCCTCGATGAAGAAGCGAGCGGCGGGCTTGTCGCAGTGCTGCCAGTACTCGCGCTCCGCCTCCGTCTCGCGCGTCTTCCAGCCCACCTTGCGCACCAGGGGGCGTGTCACGTCCACCTGCTCCAAGCCGAACTCGGCGGCCAGCTCCTCCATGAAGGTCTGCAGCTCCGGGGGCGTCCGCGCGTCCTGCCGCGGCCACACCTCGCCGCAGTACTTGGCGAACTGCGTGTAGCTGGACGGGTGCACCAGCGAGCCCAGGTAGTAGGCCCGCCGGCCCGGGTTCTTCAGCAGGTAGCGCACCGCCAGCGCCAGCCCGAAGCGCGCGTTCACGTTGCCGCCCCGGTACTCGCGCAGCGTGCCCGCCTCCGCGCGGAACACCGCCGTGGGCACCCCGCTCAGCTGCCGCTCGAAGATGTGCAGGGCGAAGTAGCCCACGAGCTCCCCGGCCACGCTCTTATGGAGCTGAATCCATGTGTGCTCCGCCTTGGACTCCACCACGTACCTGGCGAAGGACTCCCGCTCCACGCCATCGAAGATCTGGCAGTGCACGGCGTAGAGGGCATCGATGAGCTGGCTGCGTGCCTCGGCGCTCAGGGACTTCGGGGTGATGACCTCGGTGTTCGCGATGCGGGACATGGGCGGGCTCCTTCCTGCCGGGCCCCTTGTGCAAGGGCATTGCCACGCCCGCATCGCGCCGCTGTGCACCCAAACTCCCTAGAGTTTCCAAGGGGATACGGGCTCTCAAGGGGGTAGCCGCCTCCGCGCGGAGGTCCCTGTCCAGACAGTTCGCGTTTGAGCCGAACGCGGGTGCTTTCGGATGGGAAGCAGGGACGCGCGAGGGGAAGCAGCCACTGCATCGAATCCCTGACGCTCCTGGCGTCAGACAGCTACGATGCGGCGCCAACTCCGGGAGGGGAGTCACGATGGCGAAGAAGAAGCCAGCCAAGAAGGCAGCTGCGGCGAAGAAGAAGACCGCGAAGCGCACGACCACTACCAAGAAGGCGGCCGCGAAGTCGGCCCGCAAGGCGGCCAAGCCCGCGCGGAAGGCCGCCGGGAAGGCTCCGAAGAAGGCGGCGGCCAAGAAGGCGGCGGCCAAGAAGGCAGCCCCGAAGAAGGCGGCGGCCAAGAAGGCGGCCCCGAAGGCAGCACCCCAGGCAGCCAAGAAGGCGGCCGTCCGGAAGGGCGCTGCCAAGAAGGCGGCGGCCAAGGCGGCGGCCAAGGTCAAGGCTCCTCAGCAAGCGGAGCTCCCGATCGTCACGGCCACCGAGCCCACCCGCACCACCGTGGAGACCGAGCGCCCCGACGAGGAGGAGACCGTCGAGACGACCTCGGCGGGCATTCAGCCGCTGGCTCCCGAGCACGCGGCTGTGGATGACCTGACCAGCTCCGGCAACGAGCTGCTCGACATCTTCCAGAAGTACGACCGCAACCGGACCGGCTCCATCGAACAGGCCGAGTTTGCTCGCCTGCTCGAGGCCCTGGGCCAGAACATCACCGACGAGGAACTGGCGATTGCTTTCGATATCATCGATACCGATCGCACCGGGAAGATCTCCTGGAAGCAGTTCAAGAACTGGTGGACGAGCCGATAAGCGGCTCGTGAAGACACACAATGCGGCGACTGTCGTCTCCTGTGGAGAGGTTGGGTGGGCACTGGCCCGTGGTCGTGGTGGGCTCGGGCTATGGGGGCGCGATCACCGCGTCCCGGCTGGCCCGCGCAGGCCAGAAGGTCTGTGTGCTGGAGCGCGGGAAGGAGCGGCTGCCCGGTGAGTTTCCGCGCACCAACGCCCAGCTGCTGCGAGAGACCCAGCTCCTGGGCCCTGGCGGCTCGCTGCTCGGGAAGCTGAAGGTCGGCTCTCCCACGGGGATGCTCTCGCTGCACCTGCTGGGTGACCTGGCCGTCGTCACCGGCTGTGGCCTGGGCGGCACCTCTCTCATCAACGCGGGCGTGGTGCTGCGGCCGGATCCACGCGTGCTGGATGAGGACAGCTGGCCCACCGGGTTCCGCGAGGATCTGCGCGCGGGGATGTTGGAGGACTGCTTCACCCACGTGGAGCGGACGCTGAACCCCCAGCCCTACCCGGAGACGCACCCGCCGCTGCGCAAGCTGGAGGCGCTGGAGCGCTCGGCGGAGAAGACGGGCGGCAAGTTCTACCGCCTGCCGCTGGCGGTGAGCTGGAAGGAGAGCGTCAACGCCGCTGGAGTCCGGCTGAAGGGCTGCACCCTGTGCGGCGACTGCGCCACGGGCTGCAACGTCGGGGCGAAGAACACGCTGCAGATGAACTACCTGCCGGACGCGCAGCACCACGGCGCGGAGCTGTTCTCCCAGGTGGCCGTGCACCATGTGGAGCGGGGGCAGGGCCACTGGCGCGTCTACTACCGGCTGGTGGGCATGGGGCGCGAGCTGTTCGACGCGCCGCTCCAGTTCCTCACCGCGGACCATGTGGTGCTGGCGGCGGGCACGCTGGGCTCCACGGAGATCCTCCTGCGCTCGCGGGCGGCGGGGCTGTCCGTGTCGAACGAGGTGGGCAAGCACTTCTCCGGCAACGGGGACGTGATGGCGTTCGGGTACAACCTGGACGTGCCGGTGAACGCGGTGAGCTACGGGGACCACGAGGTGAAGAACGCCGAGCCCGTGGGCCCCTCCATCACCGGCATCATCGACATGCGTGGCACTGAGCACGTCGATGAGGGCATGGTCATCGAAGAGGGGGCGGTGCCCGCGGCGCTGGGCGGCTCCCTGCCCGCGCTCTTCGCGGCCGTGGCCCCCGTGCTCGGCCAGGACACGGATGAGGGCTTCATCGACGGACTTCAGGAGAACGCCCGTGTGGCGGAGAGCCTGGTCCGCGGGCCCTACCACGGAGCCGTTCGCAACACGCAGACGCTCTTCGCCATGACGCACGACGATGGGGGAGGGGAGCTGCGGCTGGAGGGAGACGGGCTGCGCGCGGTGTGGCCCGGCGCGGGGCGCCAGGAGGGCTACCTGCGCGCGGAGCAGAAGATCTACAAGGCCGTGGAGGCGCTCGGGGGCACCTTCGTGCGCAACCCGGTGAGTGCCCGGCTGCTGGACAACGCCCTGCTCGTTACCCACCCGCTGGGTGGCTGTGTGATGGCGGATGACGCCGAGGGTGGCGTGGTGGACCACGAGGGCCGCGTCTTCTCGGGAGAGAAGGGCACCGAGATCCACGAGGGGCTCTACGTCTGCGACGGCGCGGTCATTCCCCGCTCCATCGGCGCCAACCCGCTGCTGACCATCTCCGCGGTGTCCGAGCGCTTCGTGGCGCGGCTGGCCCGGCGCCACGGGTGGCACATCGACTACGCGCCGATGCAGGCGCCGCAGCAATTGCCGCCTCAGGAGCCTCTGGGCCTGCGCTTCACGGAGACCCTGCGCGGTACCATCTCGACCGCTGTGGACGAGCCGTACCAGGCGGCGGCGAATCCGGATCGCCCGGGGGCCTCTTCGCTGCGCTTCGTCATCACCGTGCTGGTGGAGGACTTGAACGCCATGCTGGCGGACTCGCGCCACCCCATGGCGGTGACGGGCTGCATCGAGGCGCCGGGGCTGTCTGCCAAGCCGCTGATGGTGACGCACGGCACGCTCAATGTGCTGGTGGAGGACCCGAATCGGCCCGGGTACAAGCAGCTGCGCTACACGCTCCACCTGCGATCCGAGTCCGGCGAGCGCTTCCTCTTCGAGGGCTACAAGCAGCTCACGGACGATCCGGGCATCGACTTCTGGGAGGACACCACCACCCTGTTCATCACGCTGCGGCGTGGCGACTCGCCGGACGCGCCGGTGGCCTACAAGGGCATCGTGCGCATCTCGGTGGATGACTTCGCGCGTCAGGTCTCCACCTTCCGGGTGACCCATGCGCTGAGCGTGCAGGATCAGGTGTCGGCGGTGGCCCGCTTCGGGAAGTTCTTCCTGGGAGGACTCTTCGAGCTTTACTGGAAGCCATCGCTGGAAGAGGAGACGTGACGGAGTGAGTCTGGGCGCGGCTATGCTGGCGGGGTCTCGCTGGCATCGACACGGCTCCGAGGCTCTCCCTCATGACCCTGACAAAGCTGTGGCGTTATGGCCTCCTCGTTCTCGGTGTGGCCTATGGCGTGGCGGTGGGCTGCGGGCCGCTGCAAGAGAGCGAGCCCTCCGCAGACCTCTCCTCACGGCGCGTGAGGCTCGACAACCAGTGCTCGCCGCCTACGCTGGTGGCGGATCTGAACCCGGGACCTTCGGATGCGTTTCCGGACGGGGGCACGCTCTGGGCGCCGGGCTCCCTGGTCGCGTCCAAGCGGCAGCTCTACTTCGTCGCGAGTGAGGACTCCACCGGTCCCGAGCTGTGGATGAGCGATGGGACGGACGCGGGCCCGCGGCGGGTGAAGGACATCGTCCCGGGGCCAGCTGGCTCCATGGCCACGCCGCTCACGGGCTCGCTGACGGCCGCGCCCGGCGGCGGGATCTACTTCGTCGCCCGCACGGGCAGTGGCGAGGAGCTGTGGCGGAGCGATGGGACCGAGAATGGCACCGTGCAGGTGCGTGACTTGTGGCCGGGGAGTTCCGGCTCCGAACCGAGCCAGTTGACGGTCGCGGGGGGCCAGTTGTTCTTCGCGGCGAATGACGGCGTCCACGGCCAGGAGCCGTGGCGGCTTTCGGGGCCGGACGCGGGTCCGGTGCTGCTGAGGGACATCAACGTGGGCCCGAACGGGAGCGTGTTGAGCAACTTCAAGGCGCTGGGCAACACGGTGTTCTTCTCGGCCAACGACGTCGTCCACGGGCAGGAGCTGTGGAAGGCAGAGGCGACGGATGGGGGGAGGGATGGGGGCGCGGTGTTGGTGAAGGACATCGGCGAGTTCGACGCCATTCCCGCCGAGCTGGTCACCCTCGGCGGCAGGCTCTACTTCAACGCGGACAAGGGCGAGCCATCAGGGCGTGAGCTGTGGACGAGTGACGGGACGGAAGGGGGCACCCACCAAGTGAAGGACATCTGGGATGGGCTGGCGGACTCGCTGCCGTCGGAGCTCCAGGTGGCGGGCAACCGGCTCTTCTTCACGGCGGACGACGGGGTGCGAGGCCGCGAGGTGTGGGCGAGCGATGGGACGTCAGGCGGGACGAGGATGGTGAAGGAGCTGTATCCGGGGCCGAACATCCCGGGCCCTGTGGGGCTGGTGACGGCGGGCAACCGGGTCTTCTTCCAGCGAGGGGAAGAAGACGGGGGCGCCGACGAGCTCTGGACGAGCGATGGAACGGATGCGGGCACCTTCATGCTCAAGCGCATCCGCCCTGCACCCGAGGGTGGGTTCGTCCTGGAGCGAAAGGGCGTGGGCGACACGCTCTACTTCGCCGGGAATGATGGAGTGAACGGTATCGAGCTGTGGAAGAGCGACGGGACGCCGGGAGGTACTGTCCAGGTGATGGACATCGCTCCGGGCGCCGAGAGCTCCATTCCGCGAGGGTTCACCCGGGTGGGGCTGAAGCTCTACTTCGCGGCGAGGGATCCGGTGCACGGGGAGGAGCTGTGGTCGCTGGATCTCTGCGATCGTTCTCCTCCGGAGGTGACGTGTCCGCCCAACTTTGCGTTCGAAGCGGATGCGGGCACAGGAGTGGCGGTGCCGTTCGCGGCCACGGCGGTGGATGACATCACCGAGGAACTCGAGCTGGTGTACAGCCATGCACCTGGGAGCATCTTCCCGCTGGGCGTGACGCCGGTGACGGTGTCCACGCAGGATGAAGTGGGCAACACGGGTAGCTGCACCTTCCAGGTGACGGTGCGAGACACGGTGCCGCCGAGGGTGACGTGCCCCCGGAACATCTTTATCGAGGCGACGGGGCCGGAGCCTGTCGAGGTTCCGTATCCCGAAGTCCAGGCGGTGGAAGCGGTCTCGCCGCCGGTGACGATCGAGTTCGATCCGCCTCCTGGCACTCTGTTCACGCCAGGAGAGAGCACTCCGGTGGTGGTCACGATCAAGGACGCTGCGGGCAACACCCGCACCTGCCGCTTCGGGGTAACGGTGGAGCTGCCCGAGGGGAGCGAGCCGGGCGAAGACTCCGGCTGCTCCTGCAAGTCACTTCCTGGAGGGACCTCCGCATGGGGCGCGCTGCTCGTGCTGCTGGCGCTGACCCGGCTACGGCCCCTTTCGAGGCGGGGCCAACGAGAAGGCTCTTAGGTAAGGGCGCGAAGGGCCTCCTGCTCGCCTGCTCAGTTCAATGTGAACCACTTCATTGAATAGGAGGGTAGACTTCCAGGTCGCCTCCGCCATGAGACTTCCTGCCTACCTCCTCCTGCCCATCGGTGGTGCTGTGCTGCTCCTCGCAGCCGTGCTGGGCACCTGGCTGTGGCCCGCGCCGTCCGTGTCCATTCCGAGCGGACCTGCTTCAGAGGCCCTGGCTCCGGTGGCCGTGGAGTCACCGCCGCCCACGCTGCCTCAGGTGCCGCTGAGCCGCCCGGCACAGCCTGTCGCGCCGCCTCCGCCCAGCCCCGTGGCGATTCCCGTGGCCTCAGCGCCCACACCCGTGGCGAAGCCCACGGAGCCGTCACCCACGGCGCCGGCGGTTCCCGTGTACTCCCAGCTCACGAACCTGACCGACCAGCAGCGGGGCCAGCTCAAGAACAGCCTCTTGTCCGCGGGCCTGCGTGCCGCCGAGCTGGCGGAGCGAGGCGCCAAGGAACTGGAGCGGCAGCGCGAGGAGGCCCACGCCCGGGGAGATGTGGCGGAGGTCAATCGCCTGGACGGGCTCCTCGACTCCTACCGGGAGCGCATGGAGCGGATGCGTCAGCAGCGGCTCGAGCTGGCCCCGGCACAGGCAGGTCCTCCCACGCAGTGAGGCCCTGGCCTTCAGGGGCCGCCCCAGGATCGGGGCGGCGCCTTCGCTTCACATCTAGCGCTTGAAGTGCGTGGCCACCACGCTGGCCACGGCGGCGGTGAGCTTCTTGCCGGTGGGGATGTGGAGGAACTCGTTCGGCCCGTGCGCGTTCGAACTCGGCCCCAGCACGCCGGTGATGAGGAACTGGGCCTCGGGGAACTTCTTGCCCAGCATCTCCATGAACGGGATGGTGCCGCCCTCGCCCATGGCCATGAAGGGCTTGCCGAAGAAGGCCTGGCTGGCCTCGGCGGTGGCCTTCTCCAGCCACGGCGCCAGCGCCGGCGCGTCCCAGCCCGCGCTGGCCTTCTCGCCCTCGAACGTCACCTTGGCGCCGTACGGCGGGTTGCTCTCCAGCGCCTCCTTGAGCGCCTTCGTCGCCGCCGCCGGATCCAGCCGCGGAGGAATCCGCATGCTCAGCTTCAGCGAGGTGAAGGGCCGCAGCACGTTGCCCGCGCTCCCCAGCGCCGGCATGCCCTCAGAGCCGGTGATGGACAGCGCCGGCCGCCACGTCCGGTTGAGGATCAGCTCCGTGCCATCGTTCGTCACTGGCCGGGAGCCCTGCACCCACGGGAAGCGGTCATAGACTTCCTGGCCCAGCACCTGCGCCACCGCCTTGGCCTGCTCCAGGCGCGCGGGCGGAATCTGCACGTGCAGGCCCTCGATGCGCACGCGGCCGGTGGCCACGTCATCCACGCGATCCAGCAGCTGGCGCAGGACGCGGAACGAGGAGGGGACGATGCCGCTGGCGTCACCCGAGTGCACGCCCTCGGTGAGGATGTCCACGCGCAGGTTGCCGGACACCAGGCCGCGCAGGCTGGTGGTCATCCACAGCTGCTCGTAGTTGGCGCAGCCCGAGTCCAGGCACACCACCAGGGACGGCTGGCCGATGCGCGGCGCCAGCGCCTCGATGTAGGCCGGCAAGTCGTACGAGCCGCTCTCCTCGCACGCCTCGATGATGACGACACAGCGCGAGTGGGGCAGCTTCTGTTCCTTCAGCAGGCGGATGGCCGCCAACGAGGCGAAGGAGGAGTACCCATCATCCGCGCCGCCGCGGCCGAAGAGCTTGTCGCCCTCGCGCACCGGCTCCCAGGGGCTCAGGCCCTGGCGCCAGCCCGTCATCTCCGGCTGCTTGTCCAGGTGGCCATAGAGCAGGACGGTGTCCTTCCCGTCGCCGGGGATCTCCATGAAGATGACGGGGGTGCGCGGCTCGCCCTTCTCATTCTGCAGCTGCACCACTTCCACCTTGAGTCCCGGGATGTGGGCCGCCTGCGTCTGGGCCCAGTCCGAGATCAGCTTCACCGCCTGCTCCATGTGCCCCTTCTTCACCCAGTCGGGCTCGAAGGCGGGGGACTTGTTGGGGATGCGGATGTAGCGCTCGAGCTGCGGGAGGATCTCCTTCTCCCAGATGCTGTCGGCGGAGGCCAAGGCGGTGGTGTGGTTCATGCGCCTTATCCACTACGTACCCCGCCCCAATGCAAGACCCCTCTTGCTGCTCCAAAGATCAGCCGCTCCGCTGGCTGCCTCCCCGTTTGACGCGCCACGTCTAGGAGGGGGCCTGGGCCCGTTTAGGAGGTGGCGAACAGGGTGTGTTAGAGCCCGCCCGAGTTTTCAGGGAGGAAACACAATGCGGGAGTTACGCCGGGGGTCCTATCGGAGCTGGCGGATCGCGTCCTGTGCCGTGGTGCTCGTGGGGTGGGGCGCGCTGAGCTGTGGCTCGGAGGAAGAGCCGCTGCCGACGGTGGATGAGGTGGCGCCGAGCCGGGTGGAGCTCACAGGAGGCATCACCGCGGGGGCGTCCCTCTCTGGACAGGTCACGCTGGAGGCCGTGGCGGAGGACGACTCGGGGCGCGTGGCCCGGGTGCAGTTCTTCGTGGGGCCCACGCTGGCATGCGCGGATACGGTCGAGAAGAGCTCGGGGTCCACGTTCTCGTGTGTCTGGGACACGAGCACCCGGCCCGAGGGGGATTATCGGATCATCGCCGTGGCCCAGGATGCGGCGGGCAACACCAGCTCTTCGGCGCCCATCGCCTTCTCGATCGGCATGGATCTCCCGCCGGTCATCTCCGCGGTGACGGCGAGCCCCGTCACGGTCAACGAGGGCCAGAGCACGAACCTCTCGGTGACGGCGAGCGATCCCAAGGGGGACGCGCTCACGTACACGTGGTCCCAGGTGTCGCCGCCGGCTCCAGCCGGGACGTTCACGAATGGGAACACGGCGACGCCCGCGTGGAAGGCGCCCCTGCTCTCGGCGAACACCCCCTTCACGCTGCGGGTGGTGGTCTCGGACAGCAAGGGCGGGACGACGCAGAGCACGGTGGACGTGCAGGTGGCGAACGTCGCGTCCGCGAACCGGCCGCCCGTGGTGGATGCGGCCATCACCGCGCCCGGGACGGTGCTGGCCGGAGACACCGCGGCGCTCTCCATTGGAGCCACGGATCCGGATGGGGACCCGCTGACGTACTCGTGGCGCACCAACCCGTCGGGCTCGGGCACCTTCACGAACGCGAGCAGCGCGGCGGCGAGCTGGCGCTCGGGGGATATCTCCGCGGACACCACCTACAGCATCCAGGTCACCGTGTCCGATGGGGTGGCCTCCGTGACGCGCTCCGTCTCCGTGAAGACCACGGTGCCCAAGTACACCGCGGACATTCAGCCCATCTGGGCCCAGTGCACGACGAGCTGCCACGACAACACGTCCCCCAGCGGCGGGATGAATCTGCTGGCGGGGAGCTCCTACAGCAACCTCGTGGGGGTGAGCGGCACCAACCGGTGCAGCGGGACCACGGCCATCCAGCGAGTCCGGGTGGGCCAGCCGGCCAACTCGCTCCTGGTGAGGAAGATCGAGGGAACCTGCGGCACGCGGATGCCCCAGAACAACCCGAGCTACTTCGTGGACAACCCGGGGCTGATCACGCGCATCCGTTCGTGGATCCTCGGGGGCGCGCTCAACAACTGAGCGGCGCCTCAGCGAACCGCAGGCACGCGGCAGGCGGCGTGCCCAAGGATCTGTTCGCCCTCTTGCGTGGAGGTGGGGGTGGGCGCCCAGCCCGAAGCGAGCCGGGCGTCCAGCAGCTCATCCGCCGTTGGCTTGTGGTCCCACACGGAGACCGCGTTCACTCCACCCAGTCAGGTGGTGTCGAACACCAGGAAGACGTCCCGCCACGGGAGCACCACATCGTGGGTGAACTCGTCCTGGATGACGACGTCCGCCACGTCGCTCGGGGGCGTCTGCGCGAAGCCCCACCGGATGACGTCCTGCAGGATCGTCAGGCCGTCCAGCTCGGTCTTCAGCGCAGCCAGACGCTCCGAGTCGAGCCCCGCGCGGTCTTTCAGGGTGAGCATGGCGCCCATTCTACGCGTTCGAGGACTGCGGGTTCTTGAGGAGGTAGTCGCCGAACTCCTCGCGCAGCTTCGTCTTGAGGAACTTGCCCGTGGACGTGCGGGGAATTTGCGGCACGAAGAGGTAGGCGTCTGGCAGCCAGTACTTGGCGAAGTGCTTCTCCAGGTGGGCGGACAGCTCCTCGCGCGTCGCGGACTGCCCCGGCTTGAACACCACCGCCGCCAGCGGGCGCTCGTCCCACCGGGGATGACGGCCGGCGAACACCGCCGCCTCCAGCACCGCCGGGTGTGCCATGAGCGCGTTCTCCAGTGCCACCGAGCTGATCCACTCGCCGCCGGACTTGATGACGTCCTTGGAGCGGTCGGTGATGCGCAGGTAGCCGTCGCGATCGATGGTGACGACGTCACCCGTCTTGAACCAGCCGTCCGAGGTGAAGCGATCCTTGCCCTCGTCCCCGTAGTACGACGAGGCCACCCAGGGCCCGCGCACCTCCAATTCGCCCATGGTGGAGCCGTCCCACGGGAGGAGCTCACCCGAGTCGCTCACGTGGCGCTGCTCGACGAAGGGCAGGGGATAGCCCTGGGAGGAGCGCACCGCGAGCTTCGTGGCGTCGTCGGCGTCGGCGTGGTTCTTCTTCAGCTTCGCGAGCGTCCCCACGGGGTTCATCTCCGTCATGCCCCACGCGTGCGTCACAGTGAGGCCGTGGCGCTTCTGGAAGCCGTCAATCATCGCGGGCGGAGCCGCCGAGCCGCCGATGGCCATGCTGCGGATGGAGCGCAGGTCCCAGCGCTTCGGCTCCTGGTCGAGCATCGCCAGGATGCCGAGCCAGATGGTGGGGACTCCGCCAGCGATGGTCACCTTCTCCTGGGCCATCAGGTCCAGCAGCGAGGTGGGATCCAGGTGCGGCCCGGGCATGACGAGCTTCGCACCGGTGGCCACCGCGTCGAACGGCAGGCCCCATGCGGCGGCGTGGAACATGGGGACCACGGGGAGCACGGCATCGTGCTCGTTGACGCCCAGCACGTCTGGCAGGCAGCAGGCCAGCGTGTGCAGGACGATGGAGCGGTGGCTGTAGAGGACGCCCTTGGGGTTGCCGGTGGTGCCCGAGGTGTAGCAGAGCATCGCCGCGGAGCGCTCCTCGAGCGCGGGGAAGTCGAAGGAGTCGGGCTCGGCGGCCAGCAGCTGCTCGTAATCCAGGCGGTTGCTGGGGGCAGGTCCGTCATCCGGGATGACGATGACGCGCTCGATGGAGCGCACGGAGCCCTCGAACTTCTCGAAGAGCGGCAGCAGCGAGCGGTCCACCACGAGGATGCGGTCCTCGGCGTGGCGGGCGATGTAGCCGAGATCGTTCGGGTGCAGGCGCAGGTTGAGCGTGTGGAGGACGGCGCCCATGGTGGGCACGGCGAAGTAGAGCTCCAGGTGCTGATGGTGGTTCCAGCAGAGCGAGGCGACGCGGTCTCCCGGCTTCACGCCGAGCCGCCGCAGGGCCTGGGCGAGCTGACACGTGCGCCGATAGAAGTCAGCGTAGGTATAGCGGTGGAGCGAGCGATCAGGCCGCCGGCTGACGATCTCGGAGCGTCCGTGGAAGGTTCGAGCCCGCTCCAGGAAATGGGTGAGGGTGAGCGGGAAGTCCATCATCCGTCCGGTGAGCATCAGCGCAGTCCCCCAGGCATAGGTGTGGCCGAGGCGGGTGAGCCGCCGCGGTGGTGGAGCGCATGCTACCGGAGATGCCGGGACGGAGGGGCTGCTCTCGCGCGGCTATGGCTGGCGCGAGAAGTGGTACGCGATGGTGCCCTTGAAGGCCTGAGAGTCATGCGTGCCGGTGATCCACAAGTCCTTGTCCGGGGTATCGAAGCCGATGATGCGGTACGCCATGAAGGTGGGCGCCACGGGCAGGGTGAGCATCTGCCAGTCCGGGCCCTGCTTTCGCAGGACGGTTGCGCTGTTGAGGGCGACCCACACCTCGCTTCCATCCCCGCTCACCCACAGGTCCTGGATCGTGGCCTGTCCGGAGGCGGGGGTGTCGAGGTCCCACTGGGAGGTGGTCCGGTTCCACTTGAACACGGAGGAGGCCGTGGCCGCGTAGAGGTGGTCCTCGCTCGGTCCTGAGATGGCGATGAAGGGACCCGAGGAGAGCGTCGCAGGGCCGCTCCAGGTGTTGCTCGTGCGCTGCCAGGTGGCGGCGCTCTGGCGGCTGTCCGCGCCCACGGCGAACCGAGGTGCCGCCACATCTCCCCAGAAGGCCTTGGGAGCGGCGCCTGTGCCCAGGTTCAGAGGCTCGGCGCTCCAGGAGCCATTGTCCCACCGCACGACATCACCAGTTTTTGCCGCCGCCCAAGCCTTTGAGGGCTCCGCCGCGAAGATCGCCGGAGGCTGGAGCTGGGAGGTGCCGTCTCCGTAAGCGACCTGCGTCCAAGTGCCGTCCGTGAAGCGGTAGACGGGCGACGGGCAATTCACCGTGCCAGTGCCAGCATCTGGGCTCCCCGTTCCTCCGTCCACGCCCGCGTCCGTGTTGTCGATGGGGCCCGCGTCCGTGTTGTCGATGGGGCCCGCGTCCGTGTTGTCGATGGGGCCTGCATCTGGAGTCACCACGGTCCCCGAGTCTGCCGGTCCACCCGTCCCCGAATCCGGGGAGCCACCCGTGCCTGCATCGGTGCCTGCATCGACATCTGGGGCTGTGACCACGCCGCCATCCTCTGGATCCGGGGCTGTGACCACGCCGCCATCGTCTGGCCCCCCGTCTGGGAGTGCCACGGCGAGCTTGCGGACGCTGCAGGCGCCGGCGGACTCATTGATGGCCCACAGGTTGGTGGCGCTGGAGCCGTGGAGCCGCCACGGCTGGAAGCCCGTGTCCGCGACCTCCTCCGAGGTGAAGGTGGTGCCGCCGAAGCGGACGAACCAAGCCGGGCTCAAGGACAGCGAGCGTGCCGCCAGGATCACGTCCGTGGCACTGCTCCCCCAGAGCCCGGAGAACTCGTAATCCCCTTCGATGGGGCACTCGTGCCTCAGACACAGCTGGGAAGACGGGTCGCACTTGCCCGCCCGCAGATCTCCCGCGAGGGGCGCTTTCTTGTCGCTGGGGCAGCCGTCGAACGCATCGGCCACGCCGTCATTGTCTTCATCGGGGAAGCAGTCGCCGTTGGCCTTGCAGGCCTCGAAGGCCTCCTCGAAGTCATGACAATTGGTGACCGCCACAAGACAGCCCACGAAGGCGAGCAGTCCTCCCCACCTCAGGAGTCTCGAATTCACCATGGCAGTTCCCCCGCGAAGCCCAGAGAGACCCGGTTCTGCCCCACCGACACCTGTGGCTCCAGCGAGGTCGGCCCGCCGACCAGCGCCATGGCCCCGCCTGTGACGAGCAGCGTGACGCCCACGCTGAGGCCGATCCGCGCCAGGTTCTGCTGGTTCTTTCCGGAGTCCTTGATGGCACGGGCGGCTTGAATGGAGCGATCCTCTCCGTCCGTCAGCTCCTTGTATTTGGCATCGGCGCCGAGGAAGAAGAAGACCCCCGTGCCCAGGGCGACGCCGCCCGCGGCCATGGGCAACCAGGCCCACTGGCGCACCGAGCTGGTGGGCTGAACCGGCTGGCGGGGCACAGTGGCCGTGGGCGCGGGGGCGGGCGGGGGCTCGGTGGCGTCCGGCTGTGGTTCAGGAGATGTCTCGAGAGGGGATGCTTCCGCCACGGGCGCCTGGGTGGGCGAGGGCGTGCGAGGCTCCACACGGGGGCTTGTGACGGGATTCTGGCGCGACGAGTTCCGGCCAAACTTCTTGTTGCCCGCGATGACAAAGATCCGCGCCGCCTTGGACATCTCGTCGAGGATCTTCTCGAAGCCGACCACGCGCTTCGTGTACGTCTTCACGCGCTGGCCCGTGGTGGCGTCGAGCATGCGCAGGTTGAGCTGGAAGCGCTCGCCTGACAGGCGGGCCACTTCTCCGGTCACCAGCGCATCCACGCCCAAGGTGCTGGTCAGCTCGGTGATGCACTTGCCCCCGGAGCAGCCCATCAGCTGGCGCTGGCGGTCCAGGCCCAGCATCACCGCGAGGTCCTGGGAGCTCACCACCTGCGCGCCCTCGTCGGAGAGCTCCTGGGCGAGGTGCTCGGCCAGGAAGGTGGTGCGCTGGGAGTCCACGTCGACGACGGACAGACCCGGGACGGCGAGCTTCAAGGGCTCGGCCCAGCACAGCGCAGGCAGGAGGCACAACCACCACCAATGGCGCATGGGCGGGGAACGTACTGCATCCCCATGAGGCCGAGAAAGGGGGGACCTCCTGGGTGGAGCTTGGGGCCCGACCCGGGAGCGCGGCTGTGGTAATCACCGGGTCCATCTCGGAACTGGGAGGAAACGTGCTGCGACGGTCTGCTCGGTGGGTGTTCGCTCTTCTCGCGCTGGCAGGGAGCGCGCTTGCCGCGGAGCCGGTTCCTTCCGCTCCGGCGGCGCTGCAGGGGCTGGACGCGCTGTACCCGGAACTCGACGCGCTCTACCTGAACCTTCACCAGTCCCCGGAGTTGTCCACGCAGGAGGAGAAGACGGCCGCGAAGATGGCCGAGCGGCTGCGCGCCCTGGGCTTCGAGGTGACGCAGAAGGTGGGTGGGCACGGTGTGGTGGGCATTCTGCGCAACGGCAAGGGCCCCACGGTGATGCTGCGCACGGACCTGGACGCGCTGCCGGTGGAGGAGAAGACGGGGCTGCCGCACGCGAGCAAGGTGAAGGCGAAGGATCCGTCGGGGCAGAGCGTGCCGGTGATGCACGCCTGCGGGCATGACGTGCACATGACGGCGTGGGTGGGGGCCGCGACGCTGCTGGCTCGCTCCAAGGATCGGTGGCGGGGGACGGTGATGATGGTGGGGCAGCCTGCCGAGGAGGCGGGCGCGGGGGCGCGGACGATGCTGGCGGCTGGGCTCTTCCAGCGCTTCCCCAAGCCGGACTTCGCGCTGGCGGTGCACAACTCGGCCAGCGCGGCGGCTGGGACGGTGGAGTACGTGCCGGGCTACGCGCTGGCGAGCGTGGACTCGGTGGACGTCACGCTCTATGGCAAGGGTGGGCACGGGGCGTACCCGCACACCACGGTGGATCCGGTGCTGCTGGCGGCTCGGACGGTGCTGGCGCTGCAGACGATTGTCAGCCGCGAGAAGAGCCCGCTGGAGCCTGCGGTGGTGACGGTGGGCTCCATCCACGGAGGGACGAAGCACAACATCATCCCGGATGAGGTGAAGCTCCAGCTCACGGTGCGCACGTACAAGCCGGAGGTGCGCAAGCAGATCCTCGAGGCCATCGAGCGCATCGCCAAGGGCGAATCCATGGCGGCCGGCTCGCCGCGTCCGCCCTCCATCGCCATCACCGAGGGCACGTCGGCCACGTACAACGATCCGGAGCTGATGAAGCGGCTGGTGCCGGTGGTGGGCCGGGCGCTGGGGGCGCAGAACGTGCGCGAGGGCACCCCGACGATGGGAGGCGAGGACTTCTCCGAGTACGGCCGCGCGGGAGTACCGGCGGTGATGCTGTGGATCGGCACGGTGGAGCCGTCCAAGCACCAGGCGGCACAGAAGGCGGGGGAGGTACTGCCGTCGTTGCACTCGGGGCTGTTTGCTCCGGATCGGGAGCGGACGCTGCGCACGGGCGTCACCACGCTGGTGACGGGTGCGCTGGAGCTGCTGGGCAAGCCTTGAGGGCGGACGGGCGGACGGGCTCCTTGTTGCCCTCTTGAGGAGCGTGGGGGGGGGCGGCTGTTGCCGCTCGTGGGGAATGCCGCACCTTTTCGCGGACAACTCCACGAGGAGGAAACGCATGGCTCAAAATGAAGTCGAGACGCTCAACTCGTTCCTGCGGGGGGAGATCTCCGCGGTGGAGACGTATCGCCAAGCGATCGGACGCATCTCGGACGAACGGCTGCGCTCTCAGTTGGAAGACTGCCAGAAGGATCACGAGGAGCGCGTAGCGGCGATCCGGGAGCGTATCGAGAGGCTGGGCGGCAAGCCGGCCGAGGGCTCGGGGCCCTGGGGGATCTTCGCGAAGGTGGTGCAGGGCGGCGCGGATCTGATCGGTGACAAGGCCGCCATCCAGGTGCTGGAGGAGGGCGAGGACCACGGCCTGGCGGACTACCAGCGGGACGCGGATCAGGTGCACGGGGATGCACGCCGCTTCGTCCGCATGGAGTTGCTGCCCAAGCAGAAGCGCACGCACGAGCGGATGAGCCGCCTGAAGCGGACGCTGCACTGACGAGTCGTAGGGGAGGGGGACCGTCCCGCGGGATGGACCCCCCGTCCACGGGGAGAGACGGTTCGCGGCGGCGCTCGGCTCAGAGAGAGGGAGAGCTGCGCACTGACCGCTCGGGGCGTGCCTGCCTTGCCGTTGTGTCGCGAGGTTGGCACGCCTCGTGCTGGGCACCGGGCCTCGATGCCGGGTCCTCACGATCAACTGGTGCGCTTCACGTTTGAGCACCCCGAGCGAGCAGCGGCGGAGCTCCGCGCGGTCTTGCCGCCCCAGGTGGTGGCGCAGATCGATTGGAGCAGCCTGCGGCGCGAGTCCGGCAGCGTGGTGGACGAGGAACTCCGGGAGAGCCAGAGCGACTTGTTGTTCTCGGCCCGACTTCATGGCGGGGAGCCGTTGCTGCTCTACCTGTTGCTAGAGCACCAATCGACTGTGGATCGATGGATGGCGCTGAGGATGCTGCAGTACGTGGTGCGCCAGCTGGTGCACTGGCGTCAGAAGCATCCGAAGAGCGAGGTACTGCCCGTCATCATTCCGGTAGTGATGTTCCACGGGGCCAACGGAGGGTGGACAGCGGCGAGGCAGTTGGAGTCGCTGTTTCCGCTGCCGGAGGGCGAAGCAACGGAGTGGTGGCGGGGTGTGGTTCCGCGCTTTGAGTATCTGGTGGATGACCTGACGCGTGAGCGGGAAGAGGCGCTGCGGGCGCGGTGGGGGCCCCCGCTGGTGAGGCTGGTGCTGGTGCTTCTGCGAGGGGGACGAAGCCAAGAGCTGGCGCAGCGACTGCTGGCTTGGAAGGGATTGTTCGCTGAGGTGTATGCGACTCCCGAGGGACCGAAGGAACTGCGTGCGGTGGTGCACTACCTGCTGGAAGTTGGAGGTCCAGGTGCAAGCCACGAGGTCCGGCGGGTGCTAGATTCGGTAGCAGGCGAGAAGCAAACGGAGGCGTGGATGAAGACCATGGGGCAGATACTCCGTGAGGAAGGCCGGGCGATCGGGCTGGAAGAGGGGCTGCTCAAGGGGCGGGCTTTGGAGCGGGCCGAGGGAGTGCTGCGGATTCTGGAAGTACGTGGCATCGCCGTGACCGCGAAGGCCCGCCAGCGCGTGTTGGCTTGCTCGGATCTGGACACCTTGGATCGCTGGTTCCGCCGCGCCGCAACCGCTACTCGCCTCTCGGAAGTCTGGTAGCCCGGCATAGCGCGGAACGCCTTCTCTCGCCGCGCACGGATTATAGTCCTGGGACATGGGACGGCCCGTCGCGGACGAGTATCGGCTGCGCTTGGAGGGCCGGGCGGAGCTACTGGAGTCCGCTCGGCTCCGCTACCGGACCTTGCTGGAAGCGCTGGGAGCAAAGCTCTGGGAAGAGCGGCTGCGCGACGACCTGACGCCGCTCCGCGAAGCCAGGGAAGCGCAGACGCGCGTGGAGGAGACGCTCACTTCCGCACTGCGCCGCGCCCAGGCCGAGGCGTGGCCCTCGTCCAGCCCTACCGTCCGGCTTCTTCGCGACGTGCAGGCGCTTCGGGAAAAGCTGGTGCAGGCCGTGGCCCAGCGCCTCGTCCGCAGCCCAAAGGAGCCCCTCCCGGAGTTGCTCCAGGAATTGGAGCAGTGGGTGCTCACAGTTCCTCGCGAGGTGCCTCCCGAGCAGCGCTGGGCCACCGCCCTGTTGCTGCTCCCGCAGGAACTGCCCTGCGTCCGCGAGCTCACCTCGTTTGGACGCATCCTGGCGACCGTCTTCGCTCATCCGTTCGATCCCGAGGAGCGTCTGCCCTTCCATGTCGACCAGGTGGACACATTGCGCCGCCAGTGGTCTGGCGGAGAGGTGGCCCTTGCACAGGCCTGGTCCCGGCTCTCGGGAGTC
Organism: Hyalangium minutum; assembly: GCF_000737315.1. Classification (GTDB taxonomy): domain Bacteria; phylum Myxococcota; class Myxococcia; order Myxococcales; family Myxococcaceae; genus Hyalangium; species Hyalangium minutum. The sequence continues at coordinate 492,339 of NZ_JMCB01000001.1, read as the reverse complement.
GATCGCACGAGCGGGCTGGTGGCGGATCTGCGCAAGCGGGCCGAGCGGCCTCTCCTCCTCCCGCCGAGGAACGGCCCCGAGCACCTGCTCTGCGCTGAGTTCTGGCGCACCCAGGCGCGCAAGCAACTGGAGGTGCTCGTCCGAGTCCGTATCCGCCCCGTCGAGCCCACGCCCCCCGAGTGCGTGAAGCTGGCGTGGTGGCTTTGGGCCTACGAGCTCTCCCCTGAGGCCCGTCTTTCCGCCTCGGAGGTGGCGAGCGAGGCCCGCGCGGGCTTGATCGAGTTGGCCCACGAGCTCCGCGTCCACCGGCTGACGGAGAACACCGAGGATCCTCCGCACCTGCCGGATGAGGCTTGGGAGCGGTTGCGTGAGCGCGCCCGCAGGGCCGATCTCCAGAGCCAAGGCCCGGACGCCGAGAGGGTCCGCAATGTGCTGCGGACCTTTATCTGGAAGCGCGGCATGGGAAACGCCGGCATGCGCGGCTGGACGGAGCAGTCCTCCAGCCTGGAGGCTCTGGTGGAGCAGGCCTGGCGCGTCGACCCATAGGACCTGCGAGGTCTCTAATGCCCCGGAGTTCCTCAGGTTCTCTTGGTGAAGCAACTTCCCGCCAAGCCCGCTCGAAAACCCAAGAGAGTCGCATCAACCTCATTCACTGCCCCCGTTGCTCCCCGACCGGCAACGAGGGCAGTGCTTTTTTGTGGGCTCAGGCGCGTCCGCGCGGTGCCCCCGCCGCAGGCGACGACTGCCGGGCGCGGCGCGGAGGGATCGTGAGCCGGGCCAGCAGCAGCGCGGCCAGCGCGTTCCCGGCGAACCAGAACACCGTGTATGCCGGAGGAATCAATGGGACGGCAGTGCCGGCGATCGCCTTCGTCACGAGGTAGGCGCTGAAGCCCACCGCAAGCCCCGCCGCGAACCGCCGCAGCAGCGCCACCGGGCCGGAGATGATGGCCAGGAGCATGGGGATGGTGGCGCTCAAGGCCACGGTCTGCGCCACGGGAATGGAGACGAAGCGGTGCCACTCGGGCATGGGCAGGGTGAGCACGTCGAACGCGCCGCCGGACTGCCCCGTGAACCGGAACACGAACACGCCCAGCGTCGCGACCAGGAAGGGCAGCAGGAAGAGCGGGTGGAACAGCACGTTGAACATGCCCGGGCGCGACGCGGCACCCATGGTCACCAGCGCGAGCACTAACAGGATCACCCCGAACACGGGCGGCTTCCAGTCCAGGCGCTGGGACACGGTGGCGCTCGCCACAGGCGTGGAGGCCTCCTCCTTCGAGGAGGGCTTCGGCGCCGTGGCGGACGGCGGCGGGCGCGTGGGCACGGAGTCGTCGCCCTCGTCGGAGAGCTCCAGCGTCTGAAGCGCCGAAGGGAGCTGCGCCTGGGAGACATTTGCCGAGGCCTGGTCCACCAGGGCGTACGGGAAGCGGATGGCGCCTGTCACACGGCCGTTCGCATCCACCTCCAGCGTGGCCTTCTCGAGCGAGTCCCGCAGCGTGCGCAGCTCGGGCTGGGACGTCAGCGCCATCTGCAGCAGGGCCGTCTTGCGAAGCGTCTCCAGAATGGCGTGGAGCGCCTCGCCCTCCGCCTTGCTGCCAGTCAGGGCCATCGCTCGCAGCTCGTATCCCTCGCGGGTCGAGTCGAGCGCCCCCAGCGCGGTCTGCAACTTGAGGTCTCCTGGGCCCTGCGACGACAGGCGCGACCCGGACACCACTCCGCCCACCAGCCCGTGCCGCCAGCCGATCTCATCCATCGCCTTCACGATCGGGCTGTTCGCCTCGAGCCCCTGGCCATCCCGCCTGCGGGCGATCGCCAGCTCCACCTCGGCGCGCGGGCCGACGAGCAGGTAGTTCCCATCGAGCGCCACGTCCATCGCTCGGGCCTTCACCGCCCCGGGCACTCCCGCCAGCTCGGTCAGGGTGTAGCCCTGCGACTGGAGGTAGGCCCCCAGCTTGTTCCAGTCGAACCGGCCGCGGACCACCGCGAGCCCGTCCGCCCCAACGAACGCGTCCAGGTCCTTGGACAGGTTGATGCCTGTCTTCTCGTAGAGCTCGCGCCCGTTCTGCTCCAGCTTGGCCTGCGCGTCCGCGGAGAGGCGCAGGTCCAGCTCCGTCAACTGAGCGACGAGCAACTCGCGCGTGTCGGGCCGGAAGTAGGCCAGCAGCTTCTCGTCCTTGGGAATGAGCCGCTCACCCCCGAGCTTGGGAATCCAGCGGTCGAGGTAGCCGAAGTGATACGCCGCCCCAGCCCCCGCGGCCAGCAGCACGACGAACACCAGCAGCTTCTTCATGGCAACGGCTCCTTGAGACCCGGGCTCGAGAACCGGGTCTGTTTCCCACCTTACGACGGAAACGGAGATCCATTGCAGAACTCAGGAAGTCCCTGAAAGTGCATCCTGGCGCACAGGGAATGCACTTCCCACCTGACGGACGGCTCCGGGTACGTATCATCCGGCCTCGTGCCCCATCCACTTGCTGGCAAGCCCCCGCCCGAATCCTTCCTGATCAACCCCGAGACGCTGCGCTCGCAGTACTACTCCGAGCATCCGGACGTCCAGGTCCCGGAGCAGCGTGTCGCCTTCGGTACCTCGGGCCACCGCGGCTCGTCCGCCCGCCGCAGCTTCAACGAGGCGCACATCCTCGCGGTGACACAGGCCGTCTGCGAGTACCGCAAGCAAGTGGGTATCGACGGGCCGCTCTTCCTCGGCATGGACACGCATGCGCTGTCCCAGCCGGCTCAGCGCACGGCGCTCGAGGTGCTGGCCGCCAACGGCGTGGACGTGCGCTACACTGAGGGCGCCACGCCCACGCCGGTCATCTCCCACGCCATCCTCACCTACAACCGGGGGAAGAAATCCGGGCTGGCCGATGGCGTCGTCATCACGCCCTCGCACAATCCGCCCGAGGACGGCGGCATCAAGTACAACCCGCCCAATGGTGGCCCGGCGGACACGAACATCACCTCCTTGATCGAGAAGCGTGCCAACGAGCTGCTCGGCCAAGGAAACAGGGGCGTGGCGCGCAATCCCTATGAGCAGGCCGTGAAGGCCTCCCACGTGCGCCTCTACGACTTCATCCCCCCCTACGTGGAGGATCTGGGCAACGTGTTGGACATGGAGGTCATCCGCGGGGCCCACCTGTCCATCGGCGCCGACCCGCTGGGGGGCTCGAACCTGGACTACTGGAAGCCCATCGCGGACCGGTACGGGCTGAAGCTCCAGGTGGTCAACGCCACGGTGGACCCGACCTTCCGCTTCATGCCGCTGGACCATGACGGGAAGATCCGCATGGACTGCTCGTCGCCGTACGCGATGGCGAACCTGGTGGCGCTCAAGGACAAGTACGACATCGCCTTCGGCAACGACACGGACTCGGACCGGCACGGCATCGTCACGCGCAGCGTGGGGCTGATGAACCCCAACCACTACCTCGCGGTCGCCATCTCGTACCTGTTCAGCAACCGCCCCGGCTGGAAGCCCGATGCGGCCGTAGGCAAGACGCTGGTGAGCAGCAGCATGATCGACCGGGTGGCGCAGGCGATCGGCCGCCGCGTCATCGAGGTGCCCGTGGGCTTCAAGTGGTTCGTGGACGGCCTGCTCGATGGCTCGCTGGGCTTCGGCGGCGAGGAGAGCGCGGGCGCCTCGTTCCTGCGGCGGGACGGGACGGTGTGGTCCACGGACAAGGACGGCATCATCCTGGACCTGCTCGCGGTGGAGATCCTCGCGCGCACGGGCAAGGACCCGGGCAAGCACTACCAGGACCTGACCGAGAAGTTCGGCTCGCCCATGTACACGCGCATCGACCAGCCGGCCACGTCCGCGCAGAAGGCGGTGCTCAAGAAGCTCTCTCCCGAGGCCGTGAAGGCCACCTCCCTCGCGGGTGAGCCCATCCTCCAGCGCCTCACCCAAGCGCCCGGCAACAACGCGGACCTCGGCGGCCTCAAGGTGGTCGCGGCCAACGGCTGGTTCGCGGCCCGTCCGTCCGGCACCGAGGACGTCTACAAGATCTACGCGGAGAGCTTCCGCAGCCAGGCGCACCTGGACGCGCTGGTAGACGAGGCGCGCGCCATCGTGAGCGACGCGTTCTCGCGGGCGTAGGCAGGCGCCATGGCCATCACGGTTCGTCCCGCCAAGCCTGCGGATGCGGAGGCGCTGGGCCGGATGGGGGGCGCGCTCGTCCGTCAGCACCACGCCTTCGATCCCGAGCGCTTCATGCTCCCGGACGATGTCGAGTCCGGCTACCGCTGGTGGCTGGGCAAGGAGCTGAGAGCGAAGGAGGCGGTGGTGCTCGTCGCCGAGCGGGACGGCGAGCTCATCGGCTACGTCTACGGCCGCATCGAGGAGCGCGACTGGGCCACGCTGAGGGACCGCTGCGGCGGGTTCCACGACATTTGGGTGGAAGAGTCCGCGCGCGGCTTGGGAGCCGGCCGGCTGCTGGCCGAGGCCCTGGTGCGGCGCTTCGCCGAGCTGGGTGTGCCCCGGGTCATCCTCATGAGCGCGACGAAGAACGAGGGCGCGCATCGGTTCTTCGCGAAGCTCGGCTGGCGCTCCACCATGGTGGAGATGACGCGCGAGCTTCCGGGGCCCGAGGAGCGCTGAGCACGCCGGCCGCCGGGCGGCTCACTGGTCTGCGTTCTGGCTCCCCCGAGGGAGGATGAGCTCGAACCGGGCGCCCAGCCCCAGGCCGTCGCTGTTCGCCTCGATGCGGCCTCCGAGCGCCTGCGCGCTGAGCGCGGAGCTGTGCAACCCGAAGCCGTGGCCCTTGGCGCGCGTGGTGAACCCGTGGGTGAACAGCCGAGGCTTCACGCTCGCGTCGAACCCCACGCCGTTGTCGCTCACGGCCACCGCCGTCTGTGTCGGATCCTGCCGCACGGAGAGGGTGATGCGCGGCTGCGTGTTGTCCGGCCGCTCGCGCACCGCGTTCTTCGCGTTGGAGATGAAGTTGACCAGGATCTGCACGATGACGTGCCGATCGTAGAACTCGGGCTCCTCGTCGCAGTACTCGCGCTGGAGGATCTTATCGATGTGGTCCCCCACGGCGCACAGGCGGACCGCATCCTCCAGCAAGTCCCTCAGCCGCGCCTTCTCGCTCAGGCGGATGCGCGCGCGGGCATAGTTCTGCTGTGTGGCGATCACGCTGGTGGCGTGCTCGATCTTCGTGGCCAGCACATTGCACTCTTCCAGCAGCAGCTGGCGCTCTTCCTCCAAGCGCGTGTGCAGCTTGCTCATGTACTCGGGAAGCTGCTTGCCCCGCTCGTCCTGCGTGAGGAAGGTGACCAGCTCCTCGGGGGATCGCTCGGTCATCAGCGCCGCGGCCCGCCCCAGCGAGGCGATGGGCACTCCCAGGATGCGCTCGCGCAGCACCGTGCTGCTCACCGTGATGCCGGTGAGCGCGTTGCCCATGTTGTGGAGGATGCTGTTGGCGATCTCCGCCATGCCCGCGTGCCGGGCGCGATCCAGCAGCTCCTGCTGGGCGGCATGGAGCTGCTCGGTGCGCTCGGCGACGCGCTGCTCCAGCTCCTCGTTGGCCCGCTGGAGCGCCGCCTCGGCGCGCTTGCGGTCGGTAATGTCCGTGGAGACGCCGCACAGCCCCTCGATGCCCCCCATCGCCGAGCGCAGGGGAAACTTCGCGGAGATGAAGGTGTGCACCCCATCGTGGAAAGGCAGCTGCTCCTCGAACTGGTGCGTGGTGCCGCTGCGCATCACCTGCTGGTCGTTCTCCATCAGCGGGCGCGCGTTCTCCAGGGGCAGCAGGTCCGAGTCCTTCTTGCCGAGGATCTGGTGGCGCGACAGTCCATAGAAGGTCTCGAACCGTCCGTTGACCATGAGGTAGCGGCCCTCGCGATCCTTCAAGTAGATGGCGGCGGGCGAGTGGTCGATGAAGTCCTGCAGGTATTGACGGGTGGCGGAGACCTCGCGACGGGAGACCTCGTGGGCGTGGCTCTGCTCGGCCAGGTGCTGGTGCACGCGGGCGTTGTCCAGCGCCACCGCGGCCTGCGCCGCCAGCAGCTCGATGACGCTCAGCACTCCGTCGAAGGCGTGGGAGGCGTGGGCATGTTCCAGGTAGAGCAACCCGTGCTGAACCCCCCGGTGGGTGAGCGGCCAGCAGATGACCGAGCGCAGTCCCTTGGCGCGCACCACCACGTCATCGCAGTAGGGGGCCTGCTGAGAGGCCTCGCTGAGCACCACCGGCTCCAGGGTGCGGCGCGCGCCGTGGATGACCGTGGTGGGCAGCTCGTGCAGGGCGCGGTGCTCCCCCTCGGTCTGGCACTGGATGACCCAGCCCCGGGCCTCATGAAACCCCAGCAGCGCCGCGTACGGGGCCGGAGTGTGCTCCTGAATGACTCGGAGCACCGTGCGCTGGAGCTCGGGGAGCGAGAACTCCTGGTTGATCGCTCGGACGGCCTTGGCCAGGGTGGGGAGGTCAGGGGCTGGGACGCCAGTAGGGCTCATGGACCGAGAGGGGGAGCATCAGACCTTGTAGAGCAGGTCCATGTACTTCTTCAGCAGATCACTCAGCAGCCCACGGAAGGGAACAGTGGCGGCCATCCCGTAGACAGGGGCCATCGTACCTTTTTCCTCCGGATTTGACCGGACGTGCTCCACGGCCTCCCGCAGGTCCGCCAAGAACCGGTCCGCCACCCCCTCCTGGGCATGTCGCAGTGTGACACACAGGTGGACCGCCGCGGGCTTGTGCAGGCCGTTCAGGCTCCAGCCTTTGGAGCCCATGCGATCCATCACCTTATAGATGTCCAGCGAGTCCGAGCCGAAGGCGATGACGAAGAGGGGATCGCCCAGCACGTGCAGCCCGGGGATGGCGCGGATGCCTCGCTTGAGGGTGTCGGCCGTCTCCAGGATGCGGCGGGTGGCGTCCAGGTAGCCCTGCTCGCCCATCGTCACCAGGGTGGCCCAGGCGGCGGCGATGAGGCCCCCGGGCCGGCTGCCGGAGAAGGTGGGAGAGAAGTAGATGCCGCCGGGCCACTCGGTGGCGGTGAAGTACTGGTGCGAGCGCAGCTCTGTGCCTCGGTACAGGACCACGGAGGTGCCCTTGGCCGCGTAGCCGAACTTGTGGGTGTCCGCGGACATGCTCGTCACGCCGGGCAGCCGGAAGTCGAACGGCGGCACTGGGTAGCCCAGCTTCTTCGCCCACGGCAGCACGAAGCCGCCCAGGCACGCGTCCGTGTGGAAGCCGATGCCCCGCTGGCGCGCCAGCTCCGACAGCTCCTCGATGGGATCGATGACGCCGTGGGGGAACCCTGGCGCCGAGCCGATGACCACGATGGTGTTGCGGTTGAGCGCCTTGCGCGTGGCGGCCACGTCCGCGCGGTAGTCGGCGGCCACGGGTACTCGCACCATCTTGATGCCGAAGTAGTGGGCGGCCTTGTCGAACGCCGGGTGCGCGCTGGAGGGGGCTACCATCTCCGGCCGGGTGATGCGCCGGGTGGCGTGGGCCCAGTCCCGGTACGTCTTCATGGCCAGCATGATGCTCTCGGTGCCGCCGGAGGAGAGCGAGCCGCAGATGTGCTCCTCTGCGTCCTTGCCCGCGTTGGCCTCCTGGGCCCCGAGCATGCTGGCCGTCATCGCCACCACCTCGGCCTCGAACTTGGTGGCGCTGGGCCACAGGTCCGCATGCAGCGGGTTGCTCTGCGAGTGCAGCGCGTACACGCGGTTCACGAAGGCGATGTGCTCGTCCGCCCCGTGGTACACCGCGCCGGACACGAGCCCGTCCTTCCAGCGCTCGTGCTCTTTCGCCTCCATCTGCTCCAGTTCCTGGAGCACCTCCTCCTGGGGGCGTCCCTGGGTGGGCAGTGTGTCGAAGGTGGGCAGCTGGCCCTTGTAGGGTTTGAGGCTGCCCTCCAGGTCGGCGAGCATCGAGCCGGTCTCTTTATCGAGCCGGTTGCGCACCAGGGGGATGGCCTTGAGGTACCGCTCCGCCACCGCGAGCAGCCGCGGGGGCACGTGGGACAGCAGATTGAGATCGGGTAGCGCCATGGGCTTCCTTCCTGACTGCTGGCCGCCTCGCGCGCCTCAGGCACTCCGGGCCCGGTTGAGCCGCGCGAAGAGGGATTTGTTGGTCTTGTAGAGGGTGAGGAACTCCCGGAACAGCGAGTCGTAGAGCCCCTGGTTCTTTGTGTCCGGCTCGAACGTGCGGGCTACGGGCACCAGCTCGGGAATCTCGTCCACCGTGAGGTGCCCCAGTGCCAGCGCCGCCTGGAACGCCGCTCCCCGGGCGTTGGCTAGCACGGGCTCGGCCACCTGCTGGATGCGCCGGCCGAGGACGTCCGCGTAGATCTGGCACCACAGCTTCGAGCGGGCGCCGCCGCCAATCATTCGGATGGACTCCAGCTTCCGGTCCACGAACTGCTCCACGTAGGTGAACAGCCACCGCGAGTTGTAGGCCACGCCCTCCATCACCGCCCGCACCAGGTGGCCGCGCGTCGTCTGCAGCGACTGGTTGATGAACCCGCCGCGCACCAGCCGGTCCTCCACGGGCGATCGCTCGCCGTTGAGCCACGGCAGGAACAGGAGGCGATCGCTGCCGGCGGGCACGCGCTCGGCGGCCCGCTCGAAGGCCGCGTAGATCTCCTGGGAGTCCATCGGGGGAGTGGAGCCCGACTCCTCGTAGAGCAGGTTCTTGAGGGAGACGAGGCAGATGCCCGCGGACTCCTGTTCGTTGACGAGCAGGTAGCGGCCCGGGAGCGCGGAGGGCAGGGTGCCCATCTGGTGCAGCAGGTCTGCCTTTTTGAAAGGCACGTGGCAGCTGAGCCACGAGGAGGTACCCACGCACAGGTGGGGCTCGAAGTCGCGCACGGCCCCCGAGCCCACCGCGGCCGCGAGGATGTCTGGCGTGCCGGAGACCACCTGGGTGTGCTCGCCCAGGCCCAGTGCCTGGGCGGCCTCGGAGCTCAGCGGACCGAGCACCGAGGCGGCGGGCACCAGCTCGGGGAGCTTCTCGCGGTGCAGCCCCGTCATCTTCAGCAGGCGGTCGTCATAGGTCAGCCGCGACAGGTTCCGGTTGTCCGTCACCCAGTGCAGGGCGATGGAGTCGTACGAGGCGGTGAACCGGCCCGACAGCCGCAGGTTGAGCCAGTCCTTCGGCTCCAGGAACTTGTAGGTCCGCCGGTAGACTTCGGGGTGCTCGTGCTGGAGGTAGAGGATGTGCCCCAGCGGATCCTTGCCGGAGCTGCTCGGCGCCCCGCCCGTCAGCTTCACCCAGGTGTACAGCTTGCCCAGTCCGTAACCCTCAATGGAGACGAGCCCCTGGGTGATGCGCCGGACGTGGGAGGCCCCGCGCGAGTCCATCCAGAGGATGGCGGGCCGCAGGGGCTTGCCCTGCTCGTCCACGGCGACGGTGCCGGACCACTGCGAGCCCACGTTGACGCCGATGATGTCCGCCGGAGCGGCCACGCCTCGCTCGAGCATCCGCCGCGTGGCCCGGACGATGGCGGACCACCAGTGCTCGGGCTCCTGCTCGGCGCCGCCCTCGGGCAGCAACGAGAGGGGAATGGGCTCCACCTCGCTGCCCAGAATGGCGCCCCGTGTGGTGATGAGCGCCAGTTTGACGGCGGATGTCCCCAGATCGATGGACAGGATGGATGGGCTGCCGACGGTTGGCACCTGCTCCCCCTTGTGGCCGCGGGAGAGGCCGCGGCGGGGCGCCAATCTACGAGGCACTCCCCGCGCAATCCACCGGGAAGGAGCCTGGACTCAGGGGCAATCCGCCCGGCAGGGGAGCGGCACCTCTCGGCGGCGCTCCTCTGGAGTGAGCCAGAGGGGGGCAAATGGCCCCCCGTGGGGGCGGCTACGGCTCGCGGTAGATGAGCAGGCCGCGCGTCATGTCCACGACATACACGTGGCCGTCTCCCGGCACGCGGATGCCGATGGCGCCCGAGAAGAGACCGCTCAGACGGCCCGGGTCCGAGTCCCGGAACGTGTTGGCGTACGCAATCTCCCGCGGCTGGGTGGGGTTGGACACGTCCAGCACGCGCAAGCCTTCCGCGTACCACGCCACGTACAGTCGCTTGCCGGACAGCACCATGTTGTGGATGGAGGTCTGCGGGCGCATGGCGTGCTCGCCAATCTTCATGATGTGGGCCGGGTCGGTGACGTCCAGCACGCGCAGGTGGGCGTTGACGCTCTCTCCGCCCTCGAAGGCGATGGTGCGGCCGGCGAAGGTGCCCACCGCATTGGCGTGGGTGGGGTTGTAGAGGTTGGCGTCATACGTGTACGCGCCCAGGGACTTGGGGTTGGAGGCATCCGTCACGTCCACCACGTAGTACCCCTGGCCCATCTGGTTGATGTAGAGCCGGTTCTGGTACGCGAACGAGTCGTGCGGGTAGCCCAGGCCGTTGTCGTCCTGGGGCACCGTGTAGCGGTTGAGCAGCACGGGATCCAAGGGCCGGCTCACGTCGAAGATAAGCACCTGGTTGGCGCCCGCCGCCTGGGCGTACATGCGGTCCCCGTCGACGTAAATGGTGTGCACGTCGAAGGTGTCGCCCGGCACGCCGCGCACCAGCTTCGGATCCCCCGGGTCAGAGATGTCGTAGACGAGCACGCCGTGGTTACCGCTGCCCACGTAGAGCGCGTCGCCCTTGGACCAGACGGAGTTCCAGTAGGTGTCGCCGGCCATGGTGACGACCTTGCGGAGCACCGGGTGGGCCTTGTCGGTGACGTCGTAGACCGTGAGCCCTCCCGTGGGAGGTGACAGCCGGCCCAAGCTGATGGACACCACATAGGCGTGGTTCTTGGCGACGTAGACGTCCACGGGGACGCCCAGGTCCACCTTGGCCTCGCTGACGAGGTTGATGCCCGAGGTCTCCGGCTCCAGGACGCGCTGCAGGCGAACGCCGTCGAAGGTGCCCGCGCTGCGCCGCGCGCCGCCGTTGGTGCACGTCTGGTAGCACCCGGTGAGGTTCTGCGCGTCCTGGGCCTGGCAGCCCGCGTAGGCCCAGAGTGTGGTGCCGCCGTCGGTCAGCGTGCGCTTGCCGGCGACATAGAAGTTCTGGCCATCGACATGCTTCTCGACGACCGGATAGCTGTTGACCTCCTCGGTGCCTCCCACCGCGGAGATCTGGAAGTCACCGGAGCCATAGAAGAAGAACGTGCCGCTGCTGGAGCGTGTGCGCAGGGAGTAGATGCCACTGGGCGACAGCCGCGACAGCGTGCTCCGGTCGCAGGCGGACAGGTTGAACGTCTCCGGACTGCCGCAGGGCAGGGGCACGCCCGCGTCATTCACGGTGAAGCTGGAGCAGTCCGCAAAGGGGCCCTCATCGATGTTGTCGCCCTGCTCTGGCAGGGGAGTGTAGGTGCCGTCCCATTCGGGGCCCGAGTCCGGGGTGCCACTGTCCGGGGTGCCGCCATCCGGACCGCCCGGGGGATCGTCATTGCAGCCCAGCACCAGGGTCGTCATCGCCAGGACAGCGAGTGCGCAGCGCGTCAGGTTCGTCATAGGAGGAAAATTCTCCCGTGGGGGTGAGGATCTCCGGCCAGATTCCCGCGTTCAGAGCTCCAAGAGGACTGTGAACGCCGTACCCGCCCAGACATATCGATCTTTTTTCGCTCCCGTCTCGCCACGGGCCGTGAGAAGCGGCCCCCGCCGAGGGCGCCGGGCGGGGGGGACTCCTGGACCGGGATGGGCCCCTCGCGGAGTATTGCCCCGATGGCTCTTGCCGGACTGCGTCCTCGCTCCTTGTTGATGCTGGTGGCCCTGGTGCTTCACGGCCTCGTCGCCGTGATGATGCTGTGGGGGTTGCCCCATGGCTTCTCTGCCGGGCAGCTGCGCTTCTGGTCCAATCTCGGGGTGCCAGCGCTGATCGCGGCGGGCTGCGTCGCGGGAGTGGGGCTGTTGCTGCGGCGGCCCCGAGAGGCCTCGGCCCTGGTCTGGGGACTGGCCGGGTGCTGGGCGGCGGGCGGGGTGGTGGCGAGCCTCTTCTTTCCGAGGAGCCTGCCGCTGGCGTGGGTGGGCGGGGGGGTGGTGGCGGGGGGGCTTGGAGCCCTGGCGTGGCCGGACTGGCGCCGCGCGTGGTTCCCGGTGGGAGGGCTGGTGCTCTCGGGGGCCGTGCTCGGGGCGGTGGGGGTGCTGGAGCAGCGCGCGCCGCTGGCATCCACGCGCCCGAGCAATGTGGAGCTGCCCCGCGTGGAGAGTGGCTGGGGAGCTGGCGCCGTCCACTGGCAGAGCCCGGATGGGCGGGTGAGCGTCTCTTCCAACGAGGCCGCTGTCTCGATGGAGTGTGGCGGGCTGAAGCTGCGCCTGGAGCCGCTGCTGACCTTCATCAGCCGCTCACCGGATCGCTCTTGGAGCAGCCTGGCGCCCGCGCAGACGAACGCGGTGCAGCGCCGGCTCATCGGGCTCAAGGGGGCGCAGCGGAGCATCGAGCTGGTGTACCGGGATGACGGCACCTCCGTGCTCGGCGTCTTCGATACGGGAGAGTCCCTCGACATCGACGCCTTCACGTTGCTCAAGAACTCCGTCTTCTCGCACCTCAACACGTACCTGCGGGTGGAGCTCGAGGGGCAGCCGGGGCTGAAGCTGGAGTTCTCGGCGGTGCCGGGCAAGGCGGTGGAGATCCTCCCCTCGGAATACCCAACGGGGTTGCCCGAGCGGGCGGCCTACCTGACCGGAGACAACACGCTGCGCGTCGTGGAGGCGAGCACGGGTGAGAAGGGGCCCTTCACATCTCTCTTGGAGGGGAAGGTGGAGGGCCCGCTCGTGGTCACGCTCCATGACGCGAAGGGCCCGGCATGCAGCCTGGAGGTGACGGACTGGGTCGCCCAGGCCAGCACGGAGCTGTCTCCCACGGCTGGCTGGGGGCTGCCCCAGAACGCCATCGAGTTCCACCGGACGGGCAAGGAGGACTCTGCGCCCGCGCAGCTGATCTTCACGCTCGCGAGCACCTCGCTGGGGCGCGGGTGGAACACCGTGGGGCATGCCCCGGGCGTCTACGCCAACCGGCTCAAGCTCCGCTCGCTGCGCGGGGAGACGGAGCCGATCGCCCCCGAGTGAGCGGGCTGGAGGTCAGCCCTCAGGTGTCGCGCCGAACGTTCGACGCGGAACCCAGTCTCTGTCCATTACCTGCAGAAGGGCTCGCGGGCGTCTTGCCACCCAGCCACCCAGGCTTCTCTATGGGGCTTCTTGGTGACTGGGGGTAACCGCGTATGACGTTCTCCATTCGGCTTGCGCTCTGGGGCGTGGTCCTCGGGCTGTGCGGCTGTGCGGGAGGGCGTGCTCCCGGGCAGCCCGGCGCCCCCGCGCTGTGGACGCCTGCGAACAAGGACGGCTTTGGCACCGCGCGCAGTGCGGAGAGCTGGGTCTGGTACACGCTCGGCTCGGGGGACCTGACCGAGGTTTATTACCCGGACCTGGGCACCCCCAGCGTGCGAGGGCTGCGCTTCATCGTCGTCTCTGGCCACTCCGTCACCGAGTTCGAGTCCGAGGCCACCGAGCACCACGTCGAGCTCGTCGACCCACGGAGTCTGGTCTACCGGCAGGTGAACACCGCCCGGTCCGGGGGCTACCGCCTCACCAAGACCTACGCGATCGATCCTGAGCGCAACACGCTGCTCGTGGACATCCAGTTTGAGTCACTCGATCGCAGACCTTACGAGGTCTATGCCGTGTACGACCCGTCCCTCTCCAACAACGGGATGGATGACTCGGGCCGCACCGAAGGGGATGTGCTGCTCGCGTGGGATGGAGCCACCGCCAGCGCGCTGATCTCGCAGCCGCCGTTCGAGAGGACCTCCAACGGCTACCTGGGCGCGAGCGATGGCTGGGCCGACCTGCACCAGGACCACGCCATGGACTGGACCTACCGCTCGGCGCCGGATGGCAACGTGGTGCAGACGGCGAAGCTGCCGGTGGGGGCGCCCGGCACCATGGGGCACGTGACGATCGCGCTCGGCTTTGGCGCCACGCTCACGGAGGCCCTCGGAGCGGCTCGCGGCTCACTGCGGCCCGGCTTCGAGCAGGTTGCGCAGCGCTACATGGAGGGCTGGCATGGGTGGCTGGACTCCTTGCCTCCTGCTCCGGCGAGCGCCCAGCCGTGGCAGGTCACCTATGACGTCTCGGCCATGGTCCTGGCTGCCTCGGAGGACAAGGCGAACCCGGGCGCGTTCATCGCCTCGCCGAGCATGCCGTGGGCCTGGGGGCTCGGCGAGCTGGAGAAGCCCTCGGGGGCCTACCACCTCGTGTGGTCGAGAGACCTGTACCAGATCGCCACCGCGCTGCTGGCCCTGGGCGATCGGGCCGCGGCGGAGCGGGCGCTGGACCACCTCTTCCAGGTTCAGCAGCGGTCAGATGGCTCGTTCCCACAGAACGCCACGGTGGACGGCACGCCGCACTGGAGCAACCTCCAGCTCGATGAGGTGGCGCTGCCCATCGTCCTGGCATGGCAGCTCGGCCGAGCCGACCGGGAGACGTACACCGGCCATGTCCAGAAGGCGGCGGACTTCCTCCTTGCTCATGGCCCGGTGACGCCACAGGACCGCTGGGAGAACCAGAGCGGGTACTCGCCGGGCACGATCGCGGCCGAGATCGCCGGGCTCATCTGCGCCGCGGACCTCGCGCGTCGCAATGGGGACACGGCCTCCGCGGAGCGCTACGAGGCCACCGCGGACGCGTGGCAGCGGCAGGTGGAGGCGTGGACCGTCACCACCCATGGGCCACTGGCATCGCACCCGTATTACCTGCGGCTCACGAAGGACGGGAACCCCAACGCGGGGACGGCCTACTCGCTGGGCGATGGAGGCCCGTCCGCCATGGACCAGCGCCGGGTGGTGGACTCGAGCTTCCTGGAGCTCGTGCGCCTGGGGGTGAAGCCTGCGGGGGAGCCGCTCATCGCCCAGTCCCTGGCGGTCGTCGATGCCCAGCTCCGGGTGGATACGCCGAACGGCACCTACTGGCGCCGCTACGACTCCGACGGCTACGGCGAGACGCCCGAGGGTGAACCCTGGGACATCAGCGAGCCGGACACGGGGCGGACGCTGGGGAGGGCCTGGCCGATCTTCGCGGGCGAGCGGGGCGAGTACGCACTCACCGTAGGGCAGCCTGCGGAGCCGTGGCTCGCGGCGATGGCGCGCTCGGGCAATGACGGATACCTGCTGCCGGAACAGGTCTGGGACGGGCGGCCTCCCTCGGGTCAGCCCGGCTTCGAGACAGGGGAGGGGACCCTCTCGGCCACGCCGCTGACGTGGTCCCATGCCCAGTTCATCCGGCTGGCCTGGTCCATCCAGGCAGGTTTTCCCGTCGAGCAGCCCTCCGTGGTTGCGTGCCGGTACACACCCACTTGTCGCAGGTGAACGGCGCGGCTCGGGATATGACACCAGTGCAACATTGTAGAAGCGTGAAACTGAGCACCCCTCTGAAACAGCTTCTCTCCATGACTCAGAGAGGGGCCTCCCCGGTATGCTGAGCGCTGGGATTGTCGGGATCTCCAGCAGTGTGACATCGAGTTTCAGAGGGAGAGCCATGGGCTCCGCTCAGTACAGCGTGAAGAACGAACCTTCGGAGCGGACCCTCTATCTGCGCATGGCGGGGTTCTTCGAAGAGAGCGAGATGAAGGACTTCATCCGGCTCTACCTCGAGGCGACGGCGAGCTATGGCGGCAAGCCCCACGTGGTGCTGGCGGACCTGCGCGAGCTGCAGATCTCCAGCCTCGATGTGTCGAAGCTGCTGGGCGATGCCATCGGCGAGGGACGCAAGCGGGGGGTGACGTGCTGTGCCCACCTCACTTCGGCCACGGTGGTGAAGATGCAGATGGCGCGGCTGGCCCGCGAGCACTCCCAGGGCGAAGACGTGACGGTGAACGTCGGCACGCTCGAGGAGGCGAACAAGGTGCTCGCAGAGGCCCGGCTATGGATGGGCCTGGAGGCCCCGGCGCCCGAGGGGACGCTCTCGCCGCCTGAGAGCCCGAAAGCGCCCTGATTTCCTGCGAATTCTCAGCGGACGAAACTTTGTGCGGGTGTGTACGACAATAACCTTCGAACGGATTGGTTATTGCGGAGCCCCCCCATGTCCTCCATCCACACGATCAGCTCGGGCGAGTCCCTGAGCAGCATTGCGCGTCGCTACAACTCGACGGTCGACGCGATCGCCAAGGCGAACAACATCCAGAACCCGAACCTGATTGTCACGGGGCGTCAGCTGACGATCCCGGACGGGTTCGACGCGCAGCCGAGGCCCGGGTCGGGTCCGCAGGCGGGCGATGGCTTCCAGGCGCAGCCGGCCCAGGCGTCGGCGGCGGCGGTGCAGGGGGCCGTTCCGTCTCCGGCCAGCGGGCAATATGACGGCACGCGCGCGGCGCCGGGCACCACGGATACGCGGGCGTGGATCCCCGCGAACGCGCCGCTGCAGGGCAGCCCGTCCAACCGCAACGCGGCCACCTACGCGGACGTGATTGATCAGTTCGCGGTGGGGAACAACCCGCGCTATGCGCCGCGCGAGGGCAACACCTACTGCAACATCTTCGCGTGGGACGTGACGAAGGCGATGGGCGCGGAGATCCCGCACTGGGTGGACGGCGCGGGCAACCCCACGGGCGTGGGCCAGGGTCGCGAGCTGGACGCCAACGGCGTGAACCGGTGGCTGAACACCCATGGCCCGGCGAACGGCTGGCGCCAGGTGAGCGCCGAGGAGGCTCAGCGGCTGGCCAACTCGGGCCACCCCACGGTGGCGAGCTGGAACAATCCGGGTGGCATCGGCCACATCGCGGTGGTGCGCCCCGGTGAGGCCAACGGCAATGGCCCGGCGATCGCCCAGGCGGGTGCGCGCAACTTCAATGATGGCCACGTGCGCGACTCGTTCGGGAACGCGAACGTGCAGTACTTCGTGAACGATCGTGGCACGGCGACGCAGAGCCCCTCGCAGCCGGCCCCGAGCCAGCCGGCGCCGTCCACTCCGACCCCGAGCCAGCCTGCTCCGTCCAGGGGGTCGCGGTTCCCGGTTCCGCAGAGCGATCTGCAGCGGGGCAACCAGGGCGAGGGAGTGCGTCAGCTCCAGTCGGCGCTGGTGAACATGGGGTACATGACGCAGGCGCAGATGGACACCGGGCCGGGCACCTTCGGGCCGCAGACGGAGGCGTCGCTCAAGCGCTTCCAGACGGACAGCGGCGTGCCGAGCACCGGCTACTACGGGCCGATGACGCGCGAGGCGCTGACGAAGCGGGCGGCGGCCCCGAGCTTCAGCGTCCCGCAGAGCGACCTGCAGCGGGGCACCCAGGGCGAGGAGGTGCGTCAGCTCCAGTCGGCGTTGGTGAACATGGGGTACATGACGCAGGCCCAGATGGACACGGGCCCGGGCATCTTCGGGCCGCAGACGGAGGCGTCGCTCAAGCGCTTCCAGGCGGACAGCGGCGTGCCGAGCACCGGCTACTACGGGCCGATGACGCGCGAGGCGCTGACGAAGCGGGCGGGTGGGGGCGGCAGCCCGGCTCCCACGGGCCCGGGCCCTGTGACGGGGCCGAGCACCCCGGCGCCCACGACGGGCGGGGTGAGCATGCAGCAGCTGCGGCAGATCATGCCGAACCTGAGCGAGGCGCGGGCGCAGCAGATGTTGCCGCACCTGAACGCGGCGATGGCGGAGGCGGGCATCAACACGCCGAAGCGGCAGGCGGCGTTCCTGGCGCAGCTGGCGCACGAGAGCGGCGAGTTCCGGTACATGGAGGAGATCGCCTCGGGCGCGGCCTACGAGGGCCGCACGG
Organism: Hyalangium minutum; assembly: GCF_000737315.1. Classification (GTDB taxonomy): domain Bacteria; phylum Myxococcota; class Myxococcia; order Myxococcales; family Myxococcaceae; genus Hyalangium; species Hyalangium minutum. Next base: position 474,645 of record NZ_JMCB01000001.1, on the reverse strand, counting down.
ACCTGGGCAACACGCAGCCGGGCGACGGCGTGCGCTTCAAGGGCCGCGGGCCGATCCAGCTGACGGGCCGCTCCAACTACCGTGCGGCGGGCCAGGCGCTGGGTATTGATTTGGAGAACAACCCGACGCGCGCGGCGGATCCGGACGTGGGCTTCCGGACGGCGGCGTGGTTCTGGAACAGCCGCAACCTGAACTCGTACGCGGACCAGGGGAACTTCGACGCCATCACCTACCGGGTGAACGGCGGGTACAACGGCAAGGCGTCGCGTGACGCGTACTACCAGCGGGCCCTCGGGGTGCTCGGCGCGTAGTCCTCGTTGTGTTGCTGCCCCGTGAGGGGCTGCCACCCTGGAGAACAACAGCCCCGCGTCCCTGTCTTGAGGAACGCGGGGCTGTGACTCACGGATTCAGGCTGTGTAAAGCATTGAATCGACGAGGGTGGGGCCTCTCACACCCGACAGGCGCATTCCGCGAACGCGGACGGTGCCCCCGGTTCTCGGGCCTGATGGCCAGTTCCGAATCATTCGGAAGTCTGCGCTCTCGGCCCTACGGGCAGGGGCGACACGCCGTTGGCCAGTTCCGAATCATTCGGAAGTCTGCAGCAGGTCGCGCTGTGACTGGCTCATGCCCGGGCCAGCGGCGATGCCAGCCGGTCAGTCGATGAGGCGATGGGCTCGGAACATCCGGTCCAGGATGTCGCGGTACCTACGAGTTTCGCTACGTGCTGACGGGTTCCAACACGGTGGTCAAGATCAGCGATCCCTTCCTCGTCTTGTAGCCATGGAGCTTTTGGAGGCGGCGGGAATCGAACCCACAGCAAGGCGGAAGCAAAACCCTAAGAGCTGAAGCCTCTGGCTCTTACGCCGAGGCGTCAGCGTCCGCGATCATGGAGAGTGGGTAGAGGGCTCGATGGCCGATGTTGGGGTAATACGCCGCGAGATAGAGGTCGCCTGCGATGGCCACCCACGCGTGCGTGGCGGGCTCAGGCTGCTCCCAGAGCCAGGCTGTTGCCTCCTCACGTGTGGCGAAGGATGCGATGGCCACGGGCGGCTCCACCTGCTTGAGCTCCGCGAGATAGTCATGGATGTCGCGGTTCCGTGGCAGACGGCGGATGTTCGTCTCCCGATCATGAACCACGTCGTGAGAGCGATCCCCAATCAAAATCCTGGCGGGATCGGGTGGATGCGGGTGGTTTTGGAGCCAGGACTCTGCCTCACCTGGCGTCTCGAAAGAGGCCACTACGAAAGGGGGGCCATGGGACTCCACATGCTTCAAGTACACATCCAAGGCTTCGTACTGGTTGGTTGTAGCAACGAAGCGGATGGCTTCAAGGATGGCATGGATTCGAGCGGCCTCGCCAGCGGTTGGTGGTGGCTGGAGGAGTCTCTCGAAAAAACGCTCTGCGCTCTTCAAGCGGAGACTCAATCCTGTCAGGCCCTGCGGGGGAGATTCAACGCCCTCCTGGAGATGATGCGAAAAATCCTCGAAGCGGTAGCTCTGCCCAGTGGCAAAAATGAAGTCCAGGATGTCTCGCGCCAGCTCGAGGGTCCGCTTTTCATCGGGTGAAGGGCCGCTGCTCCACCGGATTCCGATGAATTCATGAGCATCCGCCAGATCAGAGAGTGTCGTCACGGCTCTTCCTCTACGGCGTAGGGCATGGGAGGAACCTCGGAGGAGACGAGAAGCACGGCCGGCATAAGAACCAGGGCAGTGCCTGCGCTGCCAACGATGACCACGGTGAAGGCTACCCCTGCGATGACGATAACCGTCCCCAGCAAGATCTCCTCGCGATGCCGCTTGAGCCAATCCACTGCTTTGGCAGTGACTGGGAACTTCACAGCATCGGCTTGCTCACGAAGCCGGCTGCAATCCAGATAGGCAGGCCTGCACCGCCTGCGGCATATCTCTGCCTTTGAGCCCGCGCTTGCATGAGACCAATTGCGGCCTTTGAGACTCGCCTTGCACATCTCTTCACATTGAGCGCGCTCTTCCTCGCAGTCTCGGCTGAAGGATGCGTGGACGATCCTTCGCTCGGCACCTCCAGCACGAGGGTGGTACGCATACCGCGACAGGTCGAAGTTGCTGGCGGGGACCCAGGAATGGATCACCTGCCCATCTGCCGTCTCTTCGATGACCAGAGCGTACCTGGACAGATCTTGTGGGACTGACGGGCCAGTCCCTACATGCGAGGGAGTGCTACATGAGACGAGGAGGATGATAAGGCTCATCGCTATGAGCCTCTGAAGCGTCCATGTGGCACGCGCGGAAGAGGGCGGGCGGCGGAGCATCGCCTGACGCTGCCACGGTGCGTACTCCCTCAGCAAGCGTCCACGCGCCGGCTACGCCACCTGGGAGCGCAGCCTGGGCAGGAGTGTACCCCAAGGGGGCTGCGTGGCCTGTCCACAGGCAGGGAGCATCACTCTCCCTCGGCTTACGGAGGAGAGCCCCGCCTTTGCCGCGAGGGTGGAGGAGCCTTTGGAAGGAGGGCCCACCCCGTTTGGACTGGGCCGGGCTGCTGAAAAGGACGTTCGCCCTGGATGTGTTGGCGTGCTTGAGGTGTGGAGGCAGGCTTCAGGGTGTTGGCGTGCGTGAAGGGAGCAGGAGGGGTGAGAGCGATTGTGGAGCAGTGGGGGGTTGCCCCCGGCGAGTGCGCACCTGGCCGATGCGCGAGGGCCGCCCCAGAGCGCGGGGTGTTGAAACTCAAGCCGCCCCAGCCCGCCAAGAGAGCCAGGCCCCTGCCGCGCCCCTGCTGGGAATGCGGCTGGGCTGGGCAGGCGTGTGTTTGCTGGAGATGAATGGCTTCTGCGCCGGCTCGGCGTGCGGCTCATGGGCTCCCCGTTAGCGTCCCTCACCTCCCGCTCTGCTCCCGCCCGCTACGCCCAATGCAGTTCCCCATCCTCCCGCCCCCGCCCACGATCGGGTAGTCCCCGGCACGCGCCCTCACCGGCCACCAAAGCGGTGACACTGTGTTGAATCCAGCCGAAGCTACCGGCCTGACTGGCAGGAACGACCTCGGAGTCGTCACATGACGAGCATGCTTCGCTTCACCGTGCTGGGGTGGGTGCTGTGTATTTCTTCCTCGGCGATCGCCGCTCCCTACTGGGGTACGTTCCGGCAGGACCGGTGCACGGACTCGGGCCGGCGCCAGTACTCGGCGCAGTTGCTGAGCGTGTCGGCCAACACCTCGTGGGAGAGCGCGTGCCAGGCCACAGGCGCCACCGTGTCCGGCTATGCCTTCCTGCGCCCTACCCGCTGCGTGAACAAGGGCACCTCCGGCATGTGGGGCGAGTTCGAGGTGGCCGACACCACCTGCAGTCCGGTGACGGAGTGCAGCTCCACGCCACCGGCGGGCACCTTCTCGAAGCCAGGCAACAACGGCGCGGTGAGCTGCGATGCCTTCTGCGCCAACCGCGACGCCAACTGGGGCCAGCGCGGCGCGTGCGTGAAGGGCCAGGTCACGAGCGGCCCCCACACGGGCTCCTGTCTGTCCTGCGATGACGTGGCGGCCGAGCAGGGAGACACCGCCGTCACCTGCTACTGCAAGGCTCCCGCGAAGGGCTTCGCGGATCTTCACTCGCACCAGTTCGCCAACCTCGCCTTTGGGGGCAAGGCCTTCTTCGGCAAGGCGTACGGCCCCTTGTCCACCGCGCTGCCCTGGTGCAACAGCGTCCACGGGCCTGGAGGGACTCGAGACTCCTTCGGCAGCATCATGGCGACCCTGGGCTACGGCACCGGCGGCGCGGGCCACCTGGTGGGCGGCCATCCGCAGTTCGATGGCTGGCCGCGCTGGAACAGCTACACCCACCAGTCCATGTACGAGGACTGGCTCTACCGCGCCGTGCAGGGCGGCCTGCGGTTGATGGTGATGCTGGCCGTCAACAACCAGGACCTGCTCGGCTTCCCCATCTACGCGGAGAAGGCACCGGGCCGCACGGGCGCGGACATGGAGGCGGTGGATCTGCAGATCGCCGAGGCCTATGCCATGCAGAGCTACATCGACTCCAAGGCCGGCGGCGCGGGGCGGGGCTGGTACCGCATCGTGAGGTCACCTTCGGAGGCTCGCGCCGTCATCGCTCAGGGCAAGCTGGCGGTGGTCCTGGGCGCGGAGGTGGACTACCTCTTCGACTGTCGCCGCGACAGTTCGTGCACGGCCGCCTACGTGGAGGAGCGACTGGACTCCTACCAGGCGCAGGGCCTGCGTCACCTGATCCCCATCCACTTCAAGCAGAACGCTTTCGGCGGCTCGGCGCTCACCAACATCATCACCGAGGGCGACTCGCGCGACTGCTCCCAGGAGGGCTACGAGTACAAGCGGGACATCACCCGGGCTCCCATCTGCGGCGCACAGGGGCTCACGAGCCTGGGCCGCACGCTGGTGCGCGGAATGATGCGCCGGAGGATGATCATCGACATCGACCACATGTCGAAGCGGGCCTTCGACGACACGCTGGGGATGGTGGAGCCCTACAGCTACCCGGTGGTGAGCGGCCACACCACGCTGTTCGACACGGCTCGCGGCGGCAAGCGTCACGAGGGCAGCCTCAAGGCCACGCAGCTCCAGCGCATCCGCAACGTGGGAGGCATGGTGTCGCTCATCGTGGAGCAGGGCTCGCGAGACGAGGTGCCCACCTGGCGCGGCGCGGGCCAGCCGGTGGTGGAGCACCAGTGCGGCAACACCTCGCAGAGCTGGGCACAGGCGTACCTCTCTCTCACGCAGCAGCAGAGCGGGATGGCGGTGGGCCTGGGCACGGACTTCAACGGCCTGGCCGGCTTGCCGGGCCCGCGCTTTGGCGGCGAGGCGTGCCACGGCGGCAGCTCCGCCCAACAGGTGGCCCGCACGCGCTACCCCCTGAGCATCGCGGTGGAGAACAGCCCCACGAAGCTGGAGCGCATCGTGGTGGGCAGCAAGGTCTTCGACATCAACGAGGATGGCCTGGCGCACGTCGGCATGCTCCCGGACTTCATCTCGGACCTGCACCGCCAGGGCCTCCGCAGCCAAGATCTGGACCCGCTGATGAACTCGGCCGAGGGCTACATCCAGGTGTGGGAGCGCGCCGAGGCCAGGGGTGCCACCGTGCCATAGTCCCTGGGTTTCGAGAGTCCTTGAAGGGAAGCCTGAAATGCCAGCGGCCGGAACCCCTTGGAGGATTCCGGCCGCCGGACTTCATTCCACGCAATTCGACTCATTCCACCCCGGAAAGCACCAGGGATCAGAGCGAGTTCACGAAGTCGATCAGCTCGCCGCGCTCTTCCTTTGACATGGCCTTGAAGCGGTCCCGGTTCGCGCGGCCCTGCCCTCCGTGCCACAAGATGGCCTCTTCGATGGTGTGGGCACGAGCAACACGAAGTCCGCCGTCGGGCGCGCTCGCCAGACGAGCGCTCCCTCAAGCAGGGGCGGAGCCGGGGCTTACGGAGGAGAGCCCCGCCTTTGCCGCGAGGGTGGAGGAGCCTTTGGAAGGAGGGCCCACCCCGTTTGGACTGGGCCGGGCTGCTGAAGACGTTCGCCCTGGATGTGTTAAGGGCGTGCTTGAGGTGTGGAGGCAGGCTTCAGGGTGTTGGCGTCCGTGAAGGGAGCAGGAGGGGTGAGAGCGATTCTGGCACCTGTCGCCCGAGGCGCGGGAGAGCGCGGTGCAGGAGTTGGATCGGCCCATCCCCCAGCCGCGCGGAGGCAGCGGGAATCGAACCCACCGCTGCCTCATCTGATGCTCGCAGCGGGGGCCTCGGCAGGTGAAGGCGCGCTGCACGTTCCACATGGCCACGCCATCGGCGGGCGAGGCGTAAGCGAGGTGAAGTGCACGTCCTCCTCACACGGTGCTTCTTGAGCGTCGAATGTGTAGCGCAGCCGCACGGCCTGGGCCTGCCAGCCCGGATCGTTGACAGGTGCAGTCCGCGAACGCGGACGGTGCTCCGGCTCCAGGGCCTGATGGCCAGTTCCGACTCGGTCGGAAGTCTGCGCTCGCCGCTCTGCGGGCAGGGGCGGCACGCCGTTGGCCAGTTCCGACTCGGTCGGAAGTCTGCGCGAAGGAACTCTGGGATGGGTCCTGGCGGGCACAGCGTTCTCGGGTGACACGTACCTGCGTCTGTTCGGGCCGGACACACCCTCCAGGTGGCCGAGAGTGGCGATGCCTGCGGGGGGCGCGGAGTGGGACTGCGCGCCCATGTGCCGCCGCTTTAGCGGCCGTCGGGATAGCAGAACCCGTAGGTCCGATCGCTCCCCCCGCCGAGGAGCGGGTAGGAGATGTAGCCAAGCTCCTCGCCCGCATCGCACTCCGAGCGCGCGCGCTTGTAGGGATAGCAGGTGCCAGTGCCCGACATGGAGCCCGGGAGCCGTGTTCACGTCGAGCCGGATGCGCGCGGCGTCCGCGACCGCAGGGTCTCCGAAGCTCGAGAACTCTCCGCGATACGTCGGCTGTGACCCATACAGCACCGGCGTCAGCTCGGTGCCATTCTGAAGCTCGCCCAGAGTGATCTCTGTACACCCGGCAGGCGGCGACAGCTGCAGAGAGGCCTGCTCGGCGGCCCGCAGCGCCTCCTGCTCGGGGGACGGAACCTCCTTCTTCTCCCCAGCACACCCGGCCACCGCCGCCAGCAGGACCACTCCCCACCGCCAGCCCTTGCTCGATGCCACCTCTTCCCGTTGAAACGTCACGTGATGTTCTCCCAGCTCAGGTGCGACCTCGTTGGAACAGCTTCACGAGAACTACCGCAACTCGAGGGGGGCTGGCACCCCTGACCGTGCGCGGAGCCGCGACACCCTCTGCAACCCTGCCAGCCCTCAGTTGATCCTAAGCAAGCCAAAGCTGGCCCTGGGCGTGCCTGCCTCGGGGCTTGTTCTGTCGGCTACCCAGGGGGGCGGGTGCCTGGCTGGCTACCGATGAGGTAGGGTGCTCCCCGGCTCCCCACCTTCTTCGGAGAGAACTTCATGAGTGATGATGACGTGACAGCCGCAGACCCTCATCCCCCCGTGCATGGCTCCATCGTGGGGCCTTGGCTCATCCTCGAGCGCCTGGACTCGGGAAGTTTCGGAGTGGTGTTCCGGGCCTGCCGCGCCGGCCACCCGGACTCGCCCCCCGTGGCGCTCAAGATGGCCAAGAGCCCATGGGACGCGCGCTTCGAGCGCGAGTCGGAGGTGCTGGAGGAGGGTGGGCCCCCAAGCATGCCCCGCTTCGAGGACCGCGGACTGTGGACAGGGCCGAAGTCCCGCCGCTATCCCTACGTGGTGATGGAACTGGTGCAGGGCCTGCGCCTCTACGAGTGGCTGCAGGCGCGGCCGCGCACCAGCCGGGATGTGCTCCGGGTGCTGGTACAGCTCGCAGGCGCCCTGGCATCCGCCCACGCCCGCGGAGTCATCCACCGGGACGTGAAAGGCGACAACATTCGCGTCACCCCCGAAGGCCGTGCTGTGCTGCTCGATTGGGGAAGCTGTTGGAAGGCAGACGGGCGCGCCCTCACGGACTCACCGGCGCCCCCGGGAACCAGCGCGTACCGGCCACCAGAGCAGCGAGACTTCGTGTATCGCTTCCGTATGGACACGGAGGCGCGGTGGAAGTCCCGTCCCTCGGATGACCTGTATGCCCTAGGTGTCACCCTCTATCGACTCGTGACGGGCGCTTACCTTCCTCCCTGCACGGATGGAGCTGGCCTCATCGAGCGCGAGGTGCCGCCGCCCACTCAGCGGGCCACGGTGTGCGTGGAATTCGAGACGATCATCCTCAGGCTGATATCGGATGTGCCGAAAGACAGGGGCACCGCGGAACAGCTCGTTCGAGAGTGCACCGTGCTGGTGCAGTCTGATGGAGAGGGGCTGGACCAACACATCCGCTCCACTGTCAGTGCGCTTCCGACGGAGAGCGGCCCGCCTTCCTCGGATGGACAGAATGATGCGCCTGCCAGTGAGAGCTCCGACACCGAATCCTCTCGGCCCCCTCCGTCTTCGCGCAGCTCCTCGACGCTGAGTGACTGCAGCCGTCGGCAAGGCTTGCCCCCTTGGCTCATGCAGGCCGGCGCTTCCGCGCTGGGCGCTGGGGTGGTGGTGGCCCTTGCTGCCCTGCTCATCACCCTCCCCACGCCCCAGGTTCAGCCCGCGCTGTCCCCCACGCCCTGGCTCGCCACACCGGAGGAGGTAGCGCGCGAGCTGACGCCGGATGCAGGGGTGGGTGAGGAGGCTCTGGCCCGCGTGCAGGAAGTGGAGCGACGAGTGGGGCCGTGGCTCCTGTCCCTCGGGCGGCCGATGCCCTCGAAGCCCTACCCGGATCAGCGCCGCCCGCCCTGTGAGCGCGGTGAAAAGGAGATCAACGGGGCCTGCTGGGTTGGCCCTCTCCGGGAAGAAGTGCCGCCCTGTGGCGACAAGATGTTCGAATACGAAGGCGGCTGCTACTTCGCTTCCTTCACCGGTCCCAAGACGCCCACTTCGGGGGAGCCCTGATCATGCGTGCCCCCTTTGCAATCCTCACTCCGTTCGAGCGAAGACTTGGAGGATGCAGAGCGAGGAATACCAGCCAAGCACAGGCCCCGCGCCGGCTCCCAACACCGGGACTGGGAAGTTCCCCAGCTCGGTGACGGCGAGAGTCCCTCCCAAGTAGGCCGCGAGGCACGCGGCTCCGAGCCGATGGGCTCGCGTCCCTGTATCAGGCCTTGCCTTGGGTAGCTACGCAGCCGAACGCGATGACGTAGGCCCGGTTATCCGGGCCGCACCGCCGCCGTGAAGGTGAGGAATGCGGAGGATGCACCGCGTGCTGCCGCTTCAGCGGCCGTCGGGATAGCAGAACCCGTAGGTCCGATCGCTCCCCCCGCCGGGGAGCGGGTAGGAGATGTAGCCAAGCTCCTCGCCCGCACCGCACTCCGAGCGCGCGCGCTTGTAGGGATAGCAGGTACCAGTGCCCGACCTTGTCACGTCGGCACACAGGCCTCGCGCGCCTTCGACTCCGCAGAACTCGGCGAAGCCAACACTGCAGGACTCGCCGATGAGCGCTGGCTCGAAGAGGTAGCCGATGGGCTCCATGACCGCCTGCTCGATGCACAGGCCGTAGACGCCGCACACGGTGCCGGTCGGGCAGCCCGGATCCGCCGCCATGAAGTCACACGTGACGAGGCACTGGCGCTCGTCGGTGTAGGCGCCGGAGCAGGCGTAGCCCTGCGCGCAGTCCGTCGACGCGAGCTCGCTCGTGCTCGCCGCTGGCGTGTACTGGCATGCCTCACCCTGCTTCTTCGCACCCAGCGACCACTCCATCGTGCCATCGGTGGCCGCAGCATCGTCGGCGACGCAGGTGCGGCGCAGGAAGTTCGCGGTCACCGAGCTGTCGCGGGGATCACAGCCACCCGGGCGAATCGTGTTCCACGTCGCGAAGCGGATCCAACGGCACTCACCGCCCGGCACCGGAGCGCTTCCGGCGTACGGAACACCGGTCGGCGGCGCGTTCACCGACTCGCGCAGGACCACGTTGGAGAGCGCACCGAGGGTCTGCTGTGGCGAGACCTTGCGCGCCAGCAGGAGCTGTCCCGACTCGGCGACGAACATCTTCTGCGCCGGTGAACCCAGATCCTGGTAGCCCCACACGCACTGCTCGCACTGGAACAGGTTGGTGCCGCCCGCCGCCAGCTCATGGAGCCCGGGAGCCGTGTTCACGTCGAGCCGGATGCGCGCGGCGTCCGCGACCGCAGGGTCTCCGAAGCTCGAGAACTCTCCGCGATACGTCGGCTGTGACCCATACAGCACCGGCGTCAGCTCGGTGCCATTCTGAAGCTCGCCCAGAGTGATCTCTGTACACCCGGCAGGCGGCGACAGCTGCAGAGAGGCCTGCTCGGCGGCCCGCAGCGCCTCCTGCTCGGGGGACGGAACCTCCTTCTTCTCCCCAGCACACCCGGCCACCGCCGCCAGCAGGACCACTCCCCACCGCCAGCCCTTGCTCGATGCCACCTCTTCCCGTTGAAACGTCACGTGATGTTCTCCCAGCTCAGGTGCGACCTCGTTGGAACAGCTTCACGAGAACTACCGCAACTCGAGGGGGGCTGGCACCCCTGACCGTGCGCGGAGCCGCGACACCCTCTGCAACCCTGCCAGCCCTCAGTTGATCCTAAGCAAGCCAAAGCTGGCCCTGGGCGTGCTTGCCTCGGGGCTTGTCCTGTCCGCTACCCAAGGGGGCGGGTGCCTGGCTGGCTACCGATGAGGTAGGGTGCTCCCCGGCTCCCTACCTTCTTCGGAGAGAACTTCATGAGTGATGATGACGTGACAGCCGCAGACCCTCATCCCCCCGTGCACGGCTCCATTGTGGGAGCCTGGCTGATCCTCGAGCGCCTGGACTCCGGAACCTTCGGAGTGGTGTTCCGGGCCTGCCGCGCCGGCCACCCGGAATCCCCCCCCGTGGCGCTCAAAATGGCCAAGAGCCCATGGGACGCGCGCTTCGAGCGCGAGTCGGAGGTGCTGGAGGAGGGTGGGCCCCCAAGCATGCCTCGCTTCGAGGACCGAGGACTGTGGACAGGGTCGAAGTCCTGCCTCTATCCCTACGTGGTGATGGAGCTGGTGCAGGGCTTGCGCCTCTACGAGTGGCTGAAGGTGCAGCCGCGCACCAGCCGGGATGTGCTCCGGGTGCTGGTGCAGCTCGCAGGCGCCCTGGCATCCGCTCACGCCCGCGGAGTCATCCATCGGGACGTGAAAGGCGACAACATTCGTGTCACCTCCGAAGGCCGCGCCGTGCTCCTCGACTGGGGGAGCTGTTGGAAGGCAGACGGGCGCGCCCTCACGGACTCACCAGCGCCCCCGGGAACCAGCGCGTACCGGCCACCAGAGCAGCGAGACTTCGTGTATCGCTTCCGGATGGACACGGAGGCACGGTGGAAGTCCCATCCCTCGGATGACCTGTATGCCCTAGGTGTCACCCTCTATCGGCTCGTGACGGGCGCTTACCCCCCTCCCTGCACGGATGGAGCTGGCGTCATCGAGCGCGAGGTGCCTCCGCCCACTCAGCGGGCCACGGTGTGTGTGGAACTTGAGAAGATTATCCTCAGGCTGCTATCGGATGTGCCGAAAGACAGGGGCACCGCGGAACAGCTCGTTCGAGAGTGCACCGTGCTGGTGGAGTCCAATGGGGAGGGGCTGGACCAACACATCCGCTCCACTGCCAGTGCGCTTCAGACAGAGAGCGGTCCTCCTTCCTCGGATGGACAGAATGATGTGCCTGCCAGTGGGAGCTCCGGCACCGAACCCTCTCGGCACCCTCCGTCCTCGCGCAGTTCCTCGACGCACGGGGACTGCCGCCGTCGGCAAGGCTTGCCCCCCTGGCTCACGCAGGCCGCTGCTTCCGCGCTGGGAACTGGGGTGGTGGTGGCCCTTGCCGCCTTGCTCATCACCCTTCCGACGCCCCAGGTTCAGCCCGCGCTGTCCCCCACTCCCTGGCTCGCAGCACCGGAGGAGGTAGCGCGCGAGCTGACACCGGATGCTGGAGTGGCTGAGGAGGCTCTGGCCAGTGTGCAGGACGTGTCTGGAGCAGTACCCCCCTCTTTTCTTGCTTTCGGCCGACCGATGCCGAAAACCCCGCTCCCTGGGCAGCGCACGCCACCTTGCCTGCGCGGCGAGAAGGAGATCAACGGAGGTTGTTGGTTGGGTCCGCTTGAAGATGAGCGCCCTCCATGCGGTGACACACTCTACGACTACCAGGGTAAGTGCTACCACGCTCTGGGGCCGGTATTGCGCCCGCCAACCTCCCAGGAGCCTTGAGCATGCGCTTCATTCCCCATCGTCGCGCACGCTCCCGATCCAACCGCTCCTGCTCCGCGCAATCGAGCAGGAAGGACCCCCAGTGCGCTCAAGGAGCCCCCATGTCAGCAAGCAGGCTTGTACCCCTTCTCACTTCCCTCGTTGCTCTGTCCCTGACGGGCTGTGGAGGCGACGGCGGCGCCGCGGAAGAACTCGACAGCTACAAGGAGGCGAAGCTGGAGAGCGGCGATGACGTCAAGCAGTGGTCCGGAAGCGCCAGTGCGGTCACCATCTTCTTCTTCTCCATGACGCCCATGATCGCGGCCGACCTGTCGCAGCAGGGAGAGAACGCGATCAACTGTCCCGAGGTGATCACCGAGGGCTCGAAAAAGACCTACAAAGGTGGCTGCACCGACAAGAGCGGCAAGACGTGGTTCGGCACCGCGGTCACCGAGTCGTTCAACCAGGAGACGTCCACGGTGGGGCTGATCCGCTATGAGGGCTTCGGCTACGGGAGCCCCAAGACCTGTGGGGGTGGACAGACCGCGTCCAGCTCGCTCAAGGTCGACGGCGAGATCAAAGGAGAGGGCACCCAGAGCACCTCCAAGCCGACCTTCGACATCAACTTCCGCATGGAGCTGGGCAGCGTCAACGAGGATGACTGCACTCTCAAGAGCAACACGATGCTCATCGACTACGAAGGCTCGTTCGAGCCGATGGGCGACGGCCAGAAGTGGAACGGCAAGGGAAGGATCGGCTCGGCCAGCATCGGCAAGGTGGAGGTCTCCACGGTGGATCAGGTCCTCGACACGGAGGCGTGTCTGAACGAGTCGCTCTCGGGCTCGACGACGCTCAAGGCGGGCAAGAACACCGTGGTGGTGACGTATGACGGCGCCACGGACTGTGACGACGATTCAACCGCTCACTGGAGCCTCAACGGACAGGACCAGGGGAAGATGGCGGGAATCGGTTGCTCGGCGGGGGGTGGGGGAATGGGCCTCGCCTGGGGCGCGCTGGCGGCCCTGCTGCTCCTGTGGCCCCGCCGTCGCTGCGGCTGAGCCCGTGACTGCGCGGGGAGCTGCACGGCCTCTCCACCGGCCATGCGGCTCCCCACTACGCTGTGGGTTGTGCAGCATTTGTTCCCTACATGGAGCCAGGAAGTATGAAGCCGCAGCGTGGAGCCCGAGCCGCCGAGGGCACCTGACGATGACTTGTCAGACAACCGAGCAGGTTGGGAAAGGCTCTTCATTTCAGGGCTGACCATGGTAGGTACGCCTCCCAATGGGAGGAAGAAAACCCTGCGGAGGTTCCGCGCGTGTGCTGGCGCTGGGCGTGCTCGTGGCCCTTATGGGAAGCAGCGGGAGCGCCTGGGCCCTGGATGCGAACAAGACGCTGCTCCAGTTTCCCCACCGATCCTGGCAGGCGGAGCACGGGCTGCCGCAGAACAGCGTCCTGTCGCTTGCGCAGACGCCCGACGGCTACCTCTGGGTGGGCACCCTGGAAGGACTGGTCCGCTTCGACGGGGTGCGCTTCACCGTCTTTGACGAGACGAACACACCCGAACTCGCGGACCCTACCGTCCGCCGCCTCGCGCTCAGCCAGGACGGGACGCTCTGGATCGGTACGGAGAGAGGGCTGACCCGCATGAAGCAGGGCGTCTTCTCCGCCGTCTCCCCGGCGCCGGGGTCGCCCCTCCGCGGCTTCGTCGACCTGCTGGCCGCCAGCGATGGGAGCCTCTGGATCGCCACCGAGCTGCGCGAGCTGTTACAGCTCTCCGGCGACCACCTGCGGAGCTGGACGGCCCGTGACGGGCTTGCCCACGAGACCGTGAGGGCGCTCGCCGAGGACTCTCAGGGGGCCATCTGGGCGGGCAGCGCCGCAGGACTGCAGCGGTGGGACGGAAAGATGTGGACGCCGCCATTCCCCGTCGAGGGCAAGCCGGCGGTGGCGGTTCGCTCGGTGGCCTTTGGCCCGGACGGAGCGCTGTGGGTGGGCACCGAGGAGGGCGACGTGTACCAGCTCCAGGAGGGCACTCTGCGGCGGGTGCCCGAGGCGAGCCTGCCGGGCGCACCTGTCTCCTCCCTTCTGGTGGATCGGGCGGGCACCCTCTGGGTTGGGAGCCAGGGACGCGGCCCCCTGCGGCTCGCGCGCGGCCAAAGCTCGCAGCCGGATGCGTCGCATGCGCTGGCCAACAGCCTGGTGATGGATCTGCTCGAGGACACCGAGGGCAACCTGTGGATTGGCACGGAAGGCCGAGGGCTCCATCGGCTCAAGGATGCGCCCTTCACCCCCTACGGCCCTCCGGAGGGCCTGGCGCACGAGATGGTGACGGCCATCCACGAGGCGCGTGACGGAGGTCTCTGGTTCGCCACCTGGGGCGGGGGCGTTACCCGCTTCCAGGACGGGCAGATGACCACGTGGACCACACGCGCGGGGCTCCTCCAGGATTGGGTCAGTCTCATCGCCGAGGGGAGCGATGGCAGCCTCTGGTTTGGCTCGCCGCAGGGCATCAGCCGGTGGCACTCGGGCAAGTTCACCGTCTTCAGCCTGAGCCAGGGGGCCCTGCCGGGGCGCGTGCGAGCCCTGCACGAGGACTCACAGGGCACACTCTGGGCCGGTACGGACAAGGGGCTCGTCCGATGGAACGGCGAGCGCTTCGAGCCGTTCCTGCCGGAGGGCGGACTTCCAGGCGAGATCATCGCCTTCCTGCACGGGAGCGCCGCGGGGGGCGTCTGGGTGGCGACGTTCGGCGGAGGGCTCGCCTACCTCCAGGCGGGCAAGGCCGTCTTGCAGATCCCCGAGAATGGCCCGCTGCGCGGAAAGATCCTGGCGATGCATGAGGATGCCTTGGGCACGCTCTGGATCGGCACCATGGAAGGCCTCTACCGCTGGAAGGAGGGGCGCCTGAGGCGGCTGACACGCACCGAGGGGCTCTTCGACAACCGCATCTTCCAGATCCTCCCGGATGGGCGCGGCAACCTGTGGATGAGCTGCAACAAGGGCATCTTCCGCGTGCCCCAGGAGGATCTTGAGGCTGTGGCGGACGCGCGCCTCAAGCGCGTGGAGTCCTACGTCTACGGGACGGAGGATGGGATGCGCTCCGCGGAGTGCAATGGGATGACGTGGCCCGCGGGGACCCGGACCCGCGATGGCCGGCTGTGGTTCCCCACCATTCGTGGCGCCGTCGCCTATGACTTGACCCAGGAAGAGCAGCGCACGGCTCCGCCGCGAGTGCTCATCGAGCAGCTTCGAGTGGATGGCCGCGCCATTCCCCCGGCCGCGTGGGGCAGCATCTCGCCGGGGGAGGGAAGCGTGGAGATTCACTACACGTCTCCGGGGCTGCGCGCCCCGCAGAGTCTGCACTTCCGCTACCAGCTCGAGGGCATGGATGTAGAGCCGGCAGAGGCCGGGCCGCGGCGTGTGGCCTATTACACGCACCTGCCACCGGGGCATTACCGGTTCCAGGTGATGGCGCAGTCCACCGAGGGAGGGTTGGGCTCCCCTGTGGCGGAGCTGCGGTTCTACCTGCAGCCCCGCTTCCACCAGACGATCCTGTTCCGCGTGGTGTGCGTGCTGGCGGCCGTGCTGGGAGTGGCAGGCGCGGTGTGGCTGCGCCTGCGCCAACTGCGCCTGCGCGCTCAGGAACTGCAGGTCCGCGTCAGCGAGCGCACCGTCGAGCTGGCCACCGTCAACGCCGACCTGAGTGCCCGCATCGAGGAGCTGCAGACCACCCGGGAGCGGCTTGTCCTTGCGGAGAAGATGGCGGCGGTGGGCACGCTCGCCGCGGGGGTGGGGCACGAGATCAACAACCCGCTGGCCTTCATCATCGCCAACCTGAACTTTGTCACCGAGGAGGTGCGCGAAGCCGCGCGGCAAGAAGGGCCGGGTGGGCGATGGGCGGAGGTGGAGCAGGCGCTCGGCGAATCGGTGCAGGGCGCGGAGCGGGTCCGCCGCATCGTCCTGGATCTCCGGACATTCTCGCGCCTGGCCCCCGTGCACCGGGGGCGGGTGGATCTCCACGCGGTGCTGGACTCCGTGCTCTCCGTCGCAGACGCCCAGATACGCCCCCGCGCCCGGGTGGTGAAGGACTACGGGGAGGTGCCGTCCGTGGTCGTGGACGAGAAGCGGCTGGGCCAGGTGTTCCTCAACCTGCTGATGAACGCGGCCCAGGCCATTCCTGAGGGCCAACCCCAGGCCCACGAGGTTCGTGTCACTACGCGCCAAGGCGAACGAGACCGGGTCGTCGTGTCGGTCCGAGATACCGGCACGGGCATCTCTCCCGAGGTGTTGCCACGCATCTTCGAGCCCTTCTTCACCACCAAGCCGGTGGGTGTGGGGATGGGCCTGGGACTCTCCATCTGCCACACCTATGTCCAAGCCATGGGCGGAGAGATCCGTGTGCAGAGTGAGCAGGGGCACGGCGCCACCTTCGAGGTGGTGCTGCCCCTGGTCCAGGAGGACGCATCGACGGAGCCCCTGCGCCGTCCGTCGTGATGCGCGTCTCCAAGCATCGAGACTTCTCGGAGTTCACCTGCCAACACGGAGCAGCACGAGCGGGCTCCTGTTGGGAGCAGCCGGCCGATCGCACCTTCGCCTGGTTTGGGGGGGAGCACGAACATGGTCCAGGCACAGCCTGCTCAGCAGCAGCGGTACTCTTACGCGTCGAGTCCTCTGGATCTCGTCGGCCGGGTGCGCGAGGCGCAACACCTCTATCGCATGTGGCAGCAGGGCGCGGACGAGCGGGTGCACGTCACACTTGCCTCCCTTCGGCAATGCGAGGAGCGCCTCCAAGAGCACTTCGGAATCAAACTCGAGGGGCTCGAGCTCCTGGATATCGGGCCTGGTCAGCAGCTCAAGTACATGCGAGCGCTCTCCGTCACGAATCAGGTGACCGGTATCAACACGGACATCGTCCCCCAGGGCTTCTACTTGCGCGACTACGTGGAACTGCTCCGCCATAGCCCCATGCTGCGCACCGCCAAGACAGTCACTCGGAAGCTCCTCGGTTGGGACACTCGCTTCGAGAAGACCCTCGCGCAGTGCGTCGGCGTCCGGGGGTTCCCGCGCCTACCCCTGTTCCGCATGGACGCCACGCGGATGACCTTCCCCAAGGAGTCCTTCGATCTCGTCTGCTCGTGGTCGGCGTTCGAGCACATTGACAGGCCGAGGACCGCGCTGGAGGAGGTGGCTCGGGTCTTGCGCCCCGGAGGCATCGCCTACCTGCTGATCCACCTCTACACGAGCCACAGTGGAAGCCACGACCCGCGCACCTTCACGAGCGAGGGAATGGCTCCTCCGTACTGGCCGCACCTTCGTCCCGGTCACCGGAATACGGTGCGGCCGAACTGCTACGTGAACGGGGTGCGCCTCGACGCATGGAAGCGGATGTTCCAGGAGACGATGCCCGGCGTGCGCTTCATCCACGAGCGGCAGGAGGAACTCCTGCCGCATCTCCACGAGCTGAAGGCGCAGGGCGAGCTCTCGGACTACTCGGATGAAGAGCTGCTCACGGCCTGTTTGGTGGGTGTCTGGCGGAAGCCGCACTCCAGGTAGTTTCGGGAGCCCCGGTGGGCCACCGTGCGCTCCGTGGGACGGTGGACCTCCTGGCCAGGGCCTCTACCGCCTGGTGAGCACCGACGGGCACTCGATCGGTGGCCTCGTAGAGCTCCGTGTCCACGCGTACAGCCTTCAACTGCTCAAGCGTGATGCCCACCGACTTCTCCTCGACATGCAGGAGGGCCTGCGCGGGATCGAGCGCGGCGTTGATGTCATCTTCCGGGACGGAACCCTGACACCCACACCGCGAGACAGCTTGTCAGCCGAGACCCGATGCTCTTCATGGCATTGCTCCTGGGAAATGAGGGGGAAGACGTATGCTGCGTGACGGCGACTCATACCCGTAGGCCGAGTTGCAGTTGCCGAGTAAACAGCTTTTTACGATTTGACTGTTTCGTGAGTGATATTGCAGCGCGACTCCAGAGCACCCCTTCCAGTACTTCACTTAAACGTACCTGCGCCTATTTTGACCTACATCTCGGAGGCGCAAACACATGCGTGTAAAAGCATCAGTCCCAGCCCTGTTGTTGTGTATGTGTGTGGCATGTGGACCGGACATGAATCAAGAAACCGAGGCTGCTCACGCGCTTGGCGCAGAGAGCACTCAGGGTTTCCTTCGAAGTGAAGATCCGATTCCAGGGCAATACATTGTCGTGCTGAAGGAAGCCGATGTGCCCGCGAAGGATGTGCTGGCCGTCGCATCGACGCTCGCCTTCCGGTATCAGGCCACCGTGCTCGAGGAGTACCAGCACGCTCTCCGTGGATTCGCGATAGCCGCCGATGAGAACCAAGCGCGTGCCCTCGCAGCCGATCCTCTGGTCAAATATGTCGTAGAGGACGGGGTGGTGCGGCTGGCCGACGCGCAGCTCGAAGCACCTTGGGGACTGGACCGGATCGATCAGCGAAACAGGCCGCTGGATGGTGTTTATCGGTACAACCAGACCGGCGTCTCCGTTCACGCGTATATCTTCGATACGGGCATCAGGACCACGCACGTCGAGTTCGGCGGCCGCGCCTCGGCGGACTTCACAGTCATCAACGATGGGAGGGGCGCCGAGGACTGCAATGGTCATGGAACTCATGTCGCTGGGACAATTGGCGGTCAGCGCTTTGGGCTCGCCAAGGGGGTCCAACTGCACTCGGTACGCGTGCTCAACTGCAACGGCTCAGGCACCTGGTCTGGAGTCATTGCTGCCATTGAATGGGTGACAACCCATCAGGTGAAACCAGCGGTGGCAAACATGAGCCTGGGTGGGGCAGCGAACCCGGCTGTTGATGATGCGATCCGCGGCTCAATCAGTCAGGGTATTCTCTATGTTGTTGCAGCGATCAACAATGGTGATGATGCGTGCAAGTATACCCCATCTCGAATCGCTGAAGCGATGACGGTAGGGGCAACGGACTCGAGTGATGCCCGTCCGTATTTCTCCAATTTCGGTTCCTGTCTCGACATGTTTGCTCCAGGCGTCAACATCACTTCCGCCTGGTTCTCGAGCGATACCGCGACAAAAGAGCTCACGGGCACCTCCATGGCCGCGCCTCATGTGACGGGGGCCGCGGCCCTCTACTTGGAGATCAATCCAAACGCCACTCCGGCAGCAGTCAGTCAAGCGCTGAACGATCGAGCTACGTCTGGCGTGGTTTCCGACCCGGGTGCGGGTTCTCCCAACCGCTTGCTTTTCGCTTTCTCGGAGCCGCAACGCTGGGTCTCGGACTTCGGTTACGAAGCGGGAGGCTGGCGCGTCGAAAACCACCCGCGCATGATGGCGGACGTGAACGGCGATGGCAGGCAGGACATCGTCGGATTCGGCAATGCCGGTGTCTACGTCTCTCTCTCCACGGGCAGTAGCTTCACCCCGCCGCAGCTCTGGGTCGCGGGCTTTGGTTACGAGGCGGGAGGTTGGCGCGTCGAAAAACATCCTCGCATGATGGCGGATGTGAATCGCGATGGCAGGCAAGACATCGTCGGGTTCGGCAATGCCGGTGTCTCCGTCTCGCTCTCCACGGGCAGCAGCTTCACCCCGCCGCAGCTCTGGGTCGCGGACTTTGGTTACGAGGCGGGAGGCTGGCGCGTCGAAAACCACCCGCGCATGATGGCGGATGTGAACCGCGATGGCAGGCAAGATGTCGTCGGGTTTGGCAATGCCGGTGTCTACGTCGCCCTCTCCACGGGCAGCAGCTTCACCCCGCCGCAGCTCTGGGTCACGGACTTTGGCTATGAGGCGGGAGGTTGGCGCGTCGAGAAACACCCGCGCATGATGGCCGACGTGAACGGTGATGGCATGCAGGATGTCGTCGGGTTCGGCAATGCCGGTGTCTACGTTGCCCTCTCGACAGGCAGCGGCTTCGCCACGTCGCAGCTCTGGGTCGCGGACTTTGGTTACGAGGCGGGAGGTTGGCGCGTCGAAAACCACCCGCGCATGATGGCGGACGTGAACGGCGATGGCAGGCAGGACGTCGTCGGGTTCGGCAATGCCGGTGTCTTCGTCGCCCTCTCCACGGGCAGCAGCTTTGCCGCGCCGCAGCTCTGGGTCGCGGACTTTGGTTACGAGGCGGGAGGTTGGCGCGTCGAAAATCACCCGCGCATGACGGCGGAGGTGAACGACGATGGCAGGCAGGACATCGTTGGGTTCGGCAATGCCGGTGTCTACATCGCCCTCTCAACAGGCAGCAACTTCACGGGGCCGCAATTCCGCGTGGATAGTTACGGATGGGGGAGCGGGTGGCTCGTCGGTCAGGACCCTCGCATGATGGCGGACGTCAACGGTGATGGCCGCCAGGATATTGTGGGCTTTGGAAGTAAAGCGGTCTTCGTCACTCTGCTCTAGAGCGGCTTTTTCTGCATCAGTGGGGACCGGTGTGGCCCTCCTGCCCGCGCGTGGAGGCGCGTGGGCGTTCCGCCGAGAGCACTCCGTAGCGGGACGTAGGACGGCGGGCCGGCAGCAGCGGTGGTGGGGGAGGGATGATGAACTCGGCCAGCGAGCGGATTCCGCCAGCCAGGACCGCGCGTCCCAGCCGCAGGAATCCCACCGGCTCCAGGCCTCGCGAGCGCATCGCCGCGGAGAGTCCCAGCGAGAAGCTCACGCTCAGATTCATCACTCCCACCAGAACGAGCCCGGCCACCGCCCAGAGGAAGTCCGGCTGCAGCAGCCGCTCGGGCCCGAGCGCCGTGCCAGCGAAGGCGAGCGTGCCGGCGCTGAGGGTGACGTGCCGCACATCCAGCGGCAGGCCAAAGAACCGGCTCACCGCGGGGGTCATCCCCAACAGCAGGCCCAGGCTGACGTTGGCTCCCAGGCCACAGGCATTGCGCGCGAGGGCCGCGCCGAGCCACCGCGCCCGCTCCTCACCCAGTAGGAGGATGATGCCCCGATGGTTCGCCAGCGCCTCCGGGAGCCGCCGGTAGCTCACCCAGTTCTCCAGCCAGCCGCCGAAGACACTGGAGCACCACAGCAGCAAGCCGGTGAGCGCGGCGAACACCAGCGTTCCGCTCTTCAGCGGGTGCAGCGAATGAACGACATACTCAGCCTCGTTTACTGCCAGCAGCGATCGGCCCAGCAGCCCCTGGAGGACGATGCTCACGAGCGTGACCGTGGCCACCACGGCGCTGAGGTTGCCGAAAACCGAGGCCAACTGGGAGCGGGTGACGCAGGCCAAGTGCTTCACCAGGCTGCGCAAGCCTTTGTCGCCGACCTTCACATCCATGGAGGCTGCCACGGCCGCGCCTGTCATGGAGGGCTGCTTGGTGGCCAGGGTGAAGCCGAGCAGCTGGATGAGCAGGAAGCTGAGGGCGTAGTTGGTCGAGGCCGCCAGACCGTCGAAGAAGAGGGGGAGCGCCGCGAAGGTGATGAGCAGCTTGAGCGCCGCGGTGCTCGCGGTGAGCATCCCCCCACCGGCCGCCGCGCGCACCAGGCGAAGGTAGTCGTCTTGACTGGTGGTGATGTAGTGGCGGCCCACCGCTCCGGTGTGTTCGAAGATGCGCCGCGAGATGGAGCGCACGCTGCCGCGGAGGAGGTGGGCGAGGCTCTGCTCCCGCTGGTGCGCCTGAACCAGGGAGGAGAGCAGCCGCGTCGCGGCAGCCGGCAGCAAGTGAGGCTGGTCCGGGGCCAGGAGCCACAGCAGCGCCTCCAGCCGGTCCAGCGAGTGGCCGATCAGCTCGAGCCGGTAGACGAGATCGGTATCCACCGCCTGCTCATGCATGTCGCCCAGCACGGACTGCGCGGCGGTTCGGCAACCCGCGAGGAGCTCGGCGCAGGCCTCCCGGTGGTGCTCCACCTCGCTGCCCTGAGCGCTCGTACGCACGGCCTGGCGCAGCGCTTCGCACGCAAGCGGCAGGCGGACGAAGGGAGAGTGGTCCATGGAGACCTGCGGCAGCCGCGCCAGCACATCGCTGGCCAGTCCGAGGGCACTGACGCGCGCGGCAAGCACGGCCACCGCGTCCTCCGCCCCGGTCCTCAATGGTGCGAAGGAGGGGGAAGACATCAGTTCGCAGAAGGCGACCACCTGATCTTTGGCCAGCTCATCCAGCCAGCTCGCTCCTGACGAGCCTGGGAACAGCCGCCACACCAGCGCCGCCAGATCGCTCTCGTCCGGCGCGTGTGGCACCAGCCTCTGACCGAGCCGGTCCACGAGGTCTCCGACGAGGCCGCGGCCGGAGGACAAGCCGGGGTCGGCCAGCAGCCGCAGCGCGGAGGTCTCCGCGAGGACCGACGCGAAGACGCCTCGCACGGCCTCGCACCACAAGGGCACCTCGCTGAGGATCTCCACCAACAGCCGCAGCCGCGCCGAGCCCACGGACTCCACCGGTGCCAGCCGCCCAGGCCACGTGGGCGCGGGGCCGCGCGTCCGGAGCCAGCTGGCCAGCTGCTCCAACCACGCCACGCCCTCCGCGAGCGGCGCCTGAGGCGGAGCCGCGGCCAGCAGCGCGTACAACTCGCACAGCAGTGCCTCCTTCCTGGGTCCGCATGCAGAGGCGAGAGGATTCAGCGCGGATGCAGAGGGAGGGGAGACAGGTCTGGAACGCTGAGAGTGAACGGGAGTCGCAATCATTCGTGACAGGCACTGTGTCTTCAAATCGACAGACTGGAAAGCGCGCCCGCCGGGCTTGCCTATCCAGCAGGACGGAGTCCTGCCCCATGGCTTGTAGACTGAGAGTACCGTGACGGTGAGCAACACCAGCAGGCCGCCTCCTGCGTGGATGCTCAGCCCGTCCTGAGACCTGCGTAGCGCGAAGCGGGGCGGATGAGCCGCCCCATGACTCCCTGCTCGGCGATGTGCCCGAGCTGCCCGGCGATGCGGTCCCAGGCGAAGGCTGGCGAGAACAGCGTCCGGTTGAGCGCCCCACCGCGTCGAGCAGGATTTGCGCCGTTGCCGTGCCGTGGCCGTGGCGCCAGTGAGCCAGGGTCTGATCGCTCCACTGACGATTGAACGTGGAGCGGATGATGAACGTACACCGGGTGACTCCACGGACTTGCGTCCCTGGGCATGGCTTGCGAGCGGGTCGAGATTGCCTGCGCTGATGCCGCGTCAGCTTCAGCGGTGTGCAGCTCGCCCGGGGTAGGCGCCACTTTCTCAAGGGGGCCATGTTCACATGAGAGTCATCGTCGACCTCACCCGCTGCCAGGGGTATGCGCAGTGCGCCTTCCTCGCGCCGAGCGTGTTCAAGATGCAGTCCGGGGACGCGCTGGTGTACGACCCCAGCCCAGACGAGTCCGTTCGTGAGCAGGTCCTGCGGGCCGCGGCCGCATGCCCGGTCCAGGCCATCCACATTCGCGAGATGGCCACCTTGGAGGCGGTGCAGAAAGACGCCGCAAAGGAACGGAAGCCCGCTGCGCCCGTGCATGGCACCCCCGCGGAGGCGGCGTTCAAGCGCGGTGGCCGCATCGTCATCGTCGGCGCGTCCCTGGCTGGGCTGAGGGCCGCGGTCGCGCTCCGCACCGAGGGCTTTGCCGGGTCGTTGACCCTGATCGGGGACGAGGCGTACGCGCCGTATGACCGGCCGCCGCTGTCCAAAGAAATCCTGACGGGGTGGGTGCAGGCCGAGCGCACGATGCTGCCTCTTCGCGACACGCTTGATGCGGACTGGCGCCTGGGTGTCCGTGCCGTAGGGCTCGACCTGGCAGGCAAGCAGGTCCTGCTCGCCAACGGGCAGACGGTCGAGTTCGATCGGTTGCTGATCGCGACCGGGACGCGTGCCCGGCCGTGGCCCAACGAGGCGGAGGCGTCGCTGGAAGGGGTGGAGGTGCTGCGCACCCTCGGCGACGCAGCCCAGCTGCAGCGGCGCTTCGCTGCCAAGCCCGGCCGGGTCCTGGTCATCGGCGCCGGGTTCGTCGGCTCGGAGGTTGCCTCCGCATGCCGCGAGCTGGGCCTGCCGGTCACCGTCGTCGAGCGGGGCGCCGCCCCACTGGTGGGGGTACTTGGCGGGGTACTCGGAGCAGTTGCAGCGGACCTGCAGCGCGACCACGGCGTCGACCTGCGCTGCGGTGTCACGGTCACGAAGCTGGAGGGGGATGCGAGCGGGCGGTTGCGGCGGGCCCACCTGTCCGACGGCTCGACGCTGGAGGTGGACATCGCTGTGGTCGCACTGGGGGCGATCCGCAACGTGGAGTGGCTGCGCGGCTCAGGGCTGGCGGCCACACGGTGGGGAGTGTCCTGCGATACGGGCTGCCGGGCGTTCGACATCAACGGGCTGGTGACCGATGACGTCTTTGTCGCGGGGGATGTGGCCCGCTTCCCCCACCCACTCTGCGACTACCAGTTCCTGTCCCTCGAGCACTGGGGCAACGCGCTCGCGCAAGGCGAGATTGCGGGGCACAACATGATCAGCGCGGAGACCGACCGCTGGCCACACCTGGCCATGCCCACCTTTTGGTCCGCGCAGTTCGGCACCCACATCAAGGCGGTGGGGGTGCCGACCTTCGCTGACCAGCTCGTCATCACCCAAGGCTCGCTCGCTGAGCGCCGGTTCGTGGCCGTCTACGGCTACAGAGGACGCATCACCGCTGCGGTCGCTTTCGACCAGGCGAAATGGCTGGAGTTCTACCAGGGGCTCATCGACGCGGCCGCGCCGTTCCCTCCTGCCTTCCGCACCGTCGACTCGCCCGCCGAGATGCTGCCTGTTCCGGCCCAGATTCCGGATCGGACTGTGCTTACCCAAGAGGCCACCGTCGTGGTTACCGGCCGCGAGCCATACGAGCGGCGGGTCCAGTGGCTGTACCGGCGTCGGTGACTCGAGCGTCGGCAGGCCGGAACCCCCACCGCACACGTCCCACGTGTTCCAGGAGGCTGTGTCATGGCAGAGGCCAGCATCTACGAGCAGATCCTCGACCCCGCCCACCGGGCCAACCCGTACCCGCTCTACGCCGAGCTGCGGAAGACGCCCGTGGCGCGGGAGGCCGACGGCACGTACGTCGTCAGCACCTACGACGAGATCGTCGCGTTGCTCCACGACCCACGCGTCAGCTCCGATCGCCGCAACAATCCTCAGTTGGCCGCCGCACTCCAAGAGGGCCCTCCAGGGCTGCCGCTGCCCTTCATCGGACGCGACCCTCCTTGCCACGACCGGCTCCGGAGGCTAGCGATGCGGCCCTTCGGGCCGCCCCACAGCCCCGCGCGGATTGATGCCCTTCGTCCCTGGCTGCTCCAGATCACCACGGGCCTGCTCGACGCGCTTGCGGGCAAGGGCCGGGTAGACGTCGTCGACGATGTTGCCTACCCACTCCCAGTGACGGTGATCTGCGAGCTGCTCGGGGTCCCTCGCGAGGACGAACCGCGCTTCCACCCGTGGGTCCGCGCGCTCGTCGAGACCGTTGATCCCAGCACAGGGACGATCAAGGAGCGGCAGGTTCGGCGCGACCGAATCAGCGCGGAGCTGAACCAGTACCTCGATGGGCTCGCCGACGCCCACCTCCGCCAGCCCGGCGGCGATCTGCTCTCTCAGCTCCTCACCGATAACGGTCCCGATGGGAGGATGTCGCGGGGCGACCTG
The DNA here is from genome assembly GCF_000737315.1 of Hyalangium minutum. GTDB lineage: Bacteria > Myxococcota > Myxococcia > Myxococcales > Myxococcaceae > Hyalangium > Hyalangium minutum. Next base: position 449,413 of record NZ_JMCB01000001.1, on the reverse strand, counting down.
GTGAGCACCGCCGTGTTGCTGCTCATCGCTGGCCATGAGACCACCGTCAACCTCATCGCCAATGGCATGCTCACCCTGCTGCGTCACCCCGACGTGCTTGATCGGCTGCGCCGCGAACCCATACTGATCATCCCGCTCGTCGAGGAGTTGCTGCGCTACGAACCACCGGTGCAGTTCCTGGCTCAACGCGCCACTCTGGACGACATCGACATCGCCGGCACCACCATCCCCAAGGGCTCGCCGCTCGTGTTGATGCTCGCCTCGGGCAGCCGCGACCCCGGCCGCTTCCGCGATCCCGATCGCTTCATCCCCGACCGGACCAACAACCAGCACCTCGGTTTCGGCAGCGGCATTCACTACTGCTTTGGTGCACCGCTGGCCCGGCTAGAGGCGCAGATTGCCCTGACCGAGCTGGCTTGCCGCCTCGAGAACCCCAGGCTCGTCGCCGATCCGCCCCCCTACCGGCCCAACCCGGTGCTTCGAGGCCCCCTCCATCTCCTCGTCGAGATCGACGGCGTCCGGGCGAAGAGCGCGCGGTAGCGGCCCCCGTCTCAGGCGTGAACCTGCTGGCGCAGCACTCCCCGCACCGCCAGCGCGCCCGCCATGATGGAGATGCCACGGGAGAGAATCTCCACGCCCACCACGAGGCCCAGCGTCCACAGCGTGGAGAAGGGGAACTGGGAGAAGATGATGGCGCCCAGCATCACAGACACGATGCCGTAGGCCAGATCCCAGCCCCAGCCCTTGTAACGGTCGGCAATAGAGGTGATGCCCCGGAAGAGTCCACTGGCGAAGAAGTACCCGGCCAGCAGAAGCGTCACCGTCACCAGCCCGACCCCCGGCCGTGCCACCAGCATTGCTCCCACCACGATGGAGAAAAGGCTGCCCAGCAGGTACGTCCAGAAGGGGCCCGTCTTGCGGATGCGGAAGGCGTGAACGAACTCGAGGATGCCTGCCACCACCAGCATGGTGCCCGAGAAGATGACGGAGACGACACTGGTCAGGGCGACCGCTCCCAGCGCCACGATTCCGAGCAACGTCAAGAGCAACCCCATGATGAAAGGCCCTCCCCACATGCTCGCTGTGGTGCGGGAACCCGGGGTGGATTCGGTACGGGAGACGGTGATGGCCATGGCGGACCTCGCTGGAAGCAGGGGTGTCTCACCACGAACCTGGGAGTGCCCCGAAGCCGTGGCAAGCCACAGCCCACCCCCTTGGAACTGGGAGCGTCCGCTCACCAGGCTGTATGAGTTGTCCCGGTGCGGTCGAGTCCTCAGGGCTCTCACCCGATGCCATGGGGAGGCGCGCGTCTGGTGGCTCGCTGCCTCCCATGGCCGCCACTCCAGCAACTGGAGGTGAGGGGAGGGGTGGCTCCCGCTCGGCACATTCCTTCATTCCTGTTCGCTGGCCCTGCGATGCTGGAGGGCACGCGCAAGCCGGTTCACAGGGCCGCGCAACAGCACGTACGGCACGAGGGCCAGGAGCACGGCGACGAGCATCCCCTGGATTGGCCGCAACCCCTTGAGCACGAAGAGCTGGTAGAGCGTGTCGAGCACGAACGCGAAGATGCAGATCTTGTCGACCGAGTTCCATCCAGAGCGCAGCAACTTCCTCCGATTCGGCTTGTCCGTGAAGAGCGCCCAGAAGTAGGCGGGCCGTCCCGCACGCGCGTCCTTGATGCCGTCGCGCACGGCGAACAGCATCGCCATCAGCGGTTGGATGTAGAAACGGAACGCCAGCGGTCCTTCGGGGCGCTCGGAGAGCTCCCGCCACATCCGCGTGAGCACGTCAGCCATGGTGAGCCTCCTGCTCCTGTCTCATGAGGTGCGCATGAAGAAGAGATGCCGCAATCATGGGAGGGAAGGGAGCCGAGGGGCATCCGATGCCCTCATGGATTCGTGCGCCAGAAGGGCAAGGCCCACAGCTCCCGGCCCGCACTGTCTTTCGCGGTGAAGAAGATGGCCTGGCCTGAGTGTACGAAGCCGCTCGGCGAGCTTGAGGCCGGACCCGGGTTCAACTCCGGCAGTGGCACGGTGCCAGCCACCGTGCCATGGCTCACCCACAGCTCGCGACCCCTCCCAGGTGTCTGTGCGCTGAAGAAGAGCGTGCCCTGAATGGCGGTGAGTTCCTCGGGTGAAGACGAACCCGGCCCATGCTCCAAGTCCTTGAAGAGGCGCGTTCCCACGGCGGTACCATCCGTCACCCATAGCTCGCGTCCCAGGCCTCCGCCGTTGTCCGCCGCGAAGAAGACGCGCCCGTTGAGCACCGCGAGCGCTCCGGGCGCGGAGCTCAACGGGCCAGGGCGGATATCCTTGAGCAGCCACGTCCCCCTCACGGTGCCGTCGCTCATCCACAGCTCCTCTCCCTCGGGCTCGCCGCCGGAGTCCCCGCCGTTGAAGTTCGCGCCCGCGCTGAACACGAGCCGGTTTCCAAGCGCAACGAAGTCATGCGGGTACTCGCCATGGAAGAAGCGCAGTGGGAGCGTGGTGGCCGCCGTGCCGTCCGTCTTCCAGAGGCTGGCCTCGCCTTCGTCATTGTCCACGAGGAAGAAGAGGCGCGACATCACCGGCGTGAGATTGAAGATGAGGTTGTCCTCGAAGCGCTCCAGCACGGAGACAGCACCCGGCCTGCCCGTGCTGCGCAACAAGTGGACGCTCGTCCCTCGGCTGCCTACGAAGTAGAAGGCTTGCTCCGTCCGCGCGAAGCGGCGAGGGGAGGAACTCTCGGTTCCCGGGGCGAGATCCTCTACCATGCGAGTGCCGACCGCCGTGCCATCGCTGCGCCACAGCTCGCTTCCATGCACACCGTCGTTCGCGCCGAAGTAGAGCACCCCACCGAACTCCTGGAAGCGGCGCTCGTGCCGGAAAGGAACGGGTTCGATGGCGTTGCCTGCCCCGGGGAGGATGTCCTTCACGAGATAGGTGCCCGTGGGGGTCCCGTCGCTCACCCACAGCTCTTGCCCACTCGCGCCGTCATTGGCCGAGAAGAAGACACGGTTCCCCATCCGCGTGAGATCCCTCGGGTTCGAGCTCTCCACTCCGGGCCGAATATCCTTCACCAGGAAGGTACCCGGGCCGCCCGTGCCGGTGCTGACCCACAGCTCGCGTCCATGAATGCCATCGTCCGCGGTGAAGAAGAGGCCGCGGTCACCATGCACCAGTTCCTGCGGATCAGAGCCCTCAGGGCCTGGCCGGATATCCGCCAGTCTCTGGGCGGTGTTGCCAGGAGGCGCCAAGGAGCCGGCGAGTGTCACAGCCTCCGCATCCGAGGGCGTGCCAGGATCGGCGGAGGGATCCTGCTCGGAAGTCACACAAGCCAAGAGCAGCAGCAGTAAGTGCCAGGGTTTCAAGAGAGCCTCCTTCGCGAGAGCCAGGCGGCCCAGCCACGTGAGCCGCCCAGTCGGGTCCGTGCATCCCTCGTGCCTGTATGCGCGCCAGTGCCAGGGCACAGCCACCGAGACGACAGCCGCGCCGTACCAGCGGACGGCAAGAACGGCTAGGTCCTCGGGGAGGAGGACGTTATCGATAACCTCGAAGTCTTCTTTTGAAGCACGGGGGTGAGGCGCTGAACAGAGGGCCACACCCAAGGGGACGCTTGAGAGAGAGAGCCTCGGACAGCACTTTGGCGCCGCATCAAGGAGGCGCAACCGTTCATGAGCCTATTCCGAAGGGAAGTGCTCATGAGCAGGGCCCCGGGTTCGGTGTTCTTCAGGATGTGACAGCGCCTCAGGCACCACCCGCCCCGTTTCCGTGTGCAGTTGTTCTCGAGCAGAAGGGAGAGTGCCCGTGTCTTATCGCTTCTCACTGTCATCTGGGCGGCATGATTGGCCTGCCTGCACTCACATAGGCGTCTTGGTTGCCGTCACCCTTGCCACATCCGCAGGTGCGCAGGGCACCCAGGTGGACACAGCGCCATCGTTGCCGTTGCCGGTGGAGACATCGTGGTCGCAAGCCGTCTACTTCCTCCTCACTTCGGTGGTCGGACTCGCTTCCTGGTGCATCCAGGAATACCTCAAGCGTCGCGTGAAGACCCAGGTCGCAACTGAAACCCGGGAGAAGGTCTCTCAGGAAGTGGCTCAGAAGGTCGCTCAGAAGACCCAGGAAGTGGCTCGGGAGGTCGCCAAGGACTGGGCCGAAGGCATGGTCAAGCCCGTCAAGCTGCCTCCGCCAGCCAAGCGCAACTCTGTCATCATGATTGGATTGGGCGGCACTGGGAAGACAACGCTCATCCGGAGCCTGGTGAAAGATCTGGATGCCAATCCTGACAAGAAGACTGAAGAGTACCACCTCTTCCACGGGGAGCGCAGGACCGATCAGTCCCGGCACTATCTGTATATTTCGGACTACCGGGGGCAGAACATCGGAACCCTCGTCCGTGCGTTTATCAAGCAGCAAAAGATCAAGTACTCGCCCATGGCTTACGGCCATGTCAATTCGCTCATCGTTCTCGTGGACATCGAGGAACCCAAGCAGTCGCCCATGGACGATGAGCCGTCCCAGATCGACGAACCGAACTTCAATCGCGTGCAGACCCATCTTGCCCAATGGAGCGGCACGGCGCTGGATGCTGTCTTCGGGTTCTTGACCGCGGAGACCCTGAACTATGTGTGCCTGTTCATCAACAAGGCCGATCTCCTGAAGACGCGCGAGAAACAGGCTGTCAGGGCGCTGTTCAAGGAGCTCGAGGGGTTGCTGCGGGAGCGCTGCGAAGGCATCAAGTTCGAAGTGTATGTGGGTTCGGTCAGGGAGGGGGAGCAGATCAACCGGCTTGAAGATGATCTTTTGGCGGCTGCTGTGGATGTCTCGAACACCGATTCCATCTCCGCCTCGTCGACTCTAGCCATGATGAGAGCAAACAATGCATAAGTGGCGTGACCCGACGCCTGAAGACAGGCGCCTGCCCCGAAGTTCCGATGAAGTGGCTGAACTCCAGCGGCATGCGGAGATCCATCCTCCTCATGTCGGCATCCTCTATCCTTCTCCTGCCACCCCAACGAGCCATCCTCCCTCAAAAACATCCTCAACGAAGTCCAAGGTGGCGCGGCGAATCCTGGAGCTCCTGGGGTCGTTCTCTTTGTTTGCAACGGTGGCAGGCGTGGTGACAACCAACGTTCTCGTCATCCTTGATTCAAGGACCAAGACGGACGAGATCAAAGTCCTGCGAGGCCAGCTGGAGGCGTTTGAACAAAAGGTTCACTCCCTGGAAGAGCTCAACGTCACCCTGGCGCAGTTCTCAGACAGGGTGACCAAGCTGAGCGTCAGGGCCGACCTGCTCTTTGAAGCCGTTCAAGAGAGCAAGGCAGAAGTGGCTGGTATCAGGCGCGACCCTTCGAGGCCTCCCAGGAAGTACGCAGGAAGAGTGGGTTCAGGCGCTTCCGCGCTTCCAGCCAGCCCGTCTCCAGCTTTCGTGAAGCAGCCCACGCCCGCTGCGGCCGATGCGCTTTCGCCGCTTCCTGGCGCAGAGGACCCGTCTCCAGCTTCGGTGAAGCAGCCCATGCCTGCTGCGGCCGATGCGCCTTCGCCACGAGAGGCATCGGGCCCTCCACCTGCGGTACCCGGTGCAAAGGACTCCGCTGCGGACCCAGCGATGCAGTCTACGCCCGCTCCACTGGGGGGACCTCCGTCCAAGGAAGCGCCCCCAAGTCCTGCTCAAGCGGATAACGGGTAGCTGCTATTGGCCCGCCAGCGCGGCAAAGGGGCGGCAGAGCTCCGTCTCGAAATTCGTGTCCACCACGAGCACGAGAGAGCCGCCGCCCTCAGGTGACGGCGGATTCGGCCCGCCGGCGGATTGAGGGACGGAGCAGGTCACCACGAACGGACCGGCAAACCGGGCCTCGAATCCCGCTGGCGTACGGGAGAACTCGCCCACCAGCTTGTTGTCCTCCAACTTCAGCTGAAGCTCGCCGGAGTCCGCCAGGGTCGAAGTCCCCTCGGCGGACCTGCGCTCAACCGCCGCTTGGCCAGGCCCCAGGGCGCCCGTCGCAATGGGGACTCCCAGGCTCCGGAGCCGGAGGAAATCCACCGGGGGCCGTGCGAGTGCTGCCCAAGTGCCGCCGGCCGCATCGCTCGTCGTGAAGGACAGCTCCACGTCTGCTGGTGCCGTGCGCTCGGTAAACCGGATGTCGATGCGAGCATCCGCCCCCGTGAACCGCTGTCCGTCACGGGTTGTGAGGACGAAGCGGTCCGGAGGTGCCGGCTGTTCCTCCGAGGGCGGTGTCACCTGTTCAGCATCTGGACTGCGGTCCCTGCAGCCACTCAAAGAGGCTGCGGCCATCACGGCCAGGATCCATTCATGTGCCATGTGCATTCTCCTCTCAGCAGTTGACGTTGATCCTCATCGCGCTGACCGTGGAGTTGTCCCCTTCCTGGCTCTCTGGAATCGTGCGCGCAGGGTCCATGTCCAGATAGATGTAATACGTCCCGTTTGGCAGGGTGGGAGGGATCCGGAAATTCAAATCAAAAATGCCCTGGCTAAAGCCTCCCAGCGAGTGAGTAAACGAAGCCACCACCGTCGTCGTCCCCGTATACCCGCTGAATGGAGGCACGGTACTCAGGCGGATGCGCAAGCCATAAGTGCCAGAGCCTACGTTCCCGTCATTGCCCAGATAGAAGCGCGTCCTCCTCGAGCTGCCTCGGCACAGGGTGAGCGTGAGCGCGGGATCGAGCGTCTGCACGGAGCTCCCCACGACTCCGAGCGCTGAGGGGAGGAGGTTCACGCCCGAGCGGAAGCCATACAGCGCGTTCATGCCCAGGGTGTCGCTGGGCCAGACAGTCGATGACTCGGTGCCGCCGGTGAGGAGGTGCGGCGGAGTCGTCCGGAGAACCGCGTGCACATCCTCGTGCAGGAACCCGAAGAAGTGGCCGAACTCGTGCACGAAGGTGCTGCGCCCGGCGGTGCCCCTGAAGTTGCCCCACTTCACGTCGAACGTGAGATCACTGGCCAGCAGGATATCGGCTTCATTGATGTTGCTGGGGCCGGTGGTGCACGCGCCAAGCTGAAGGATGGTGACACCATTCGCGCCATCGATGCTGGACCGGTTGGTGAGGCCCACCTCGCTCTGGCCATCGTTTTGTCCAATCGAGCAGTCGGTCGCGGGGTTGACCCAGAATCCGTCAACGACGCCGGACAGGTTGTCCCATTGAAGGACACCATTCCAGTAGGCTCTCAGGATGATCCCCGTGTCTGGGATGCTGCAGCGGTTACGGTGGAGATCGACCCGGCCACGCCATTGGATGGGGCTTCCATTACAGGTTCTCCAGACCGCTGCATTCGCGGACATCGGAAGCAAGAGACAGCTTACTGCTACCAGTGCCGCTCTCGAGGCCCAGGAATGAATGGCTTGTTTCATGGATACCTCAGGGTGTGCTCGTCAGCGATGAGGGGAGGGGCGCGAGATGTCCCGCTCAGGGCTACTCCGCACCGGGCCAGCGGGAGTCGCTGGGCTCGTGTTCGCGCCGTGAGGCATCGTTGCGACCCGGCGCCACTGGAACTCGCCCGCGGGGCAGTCGAAAAACTCGCCGCCCACGCGGGCGCCTCGCGTGCTCACCTCCGCCTTGAGCAGGCCAATGAGCTGGGCCCGGTCAAGTGCCAGCGCAGCGGCCACGGGACGGGTGGCGGTCTCCTGGCTGGGCGAGATTCCCGAGACGTCCGGCCTCGGAAAGAGGGGGCTTGAGAACTCCAGACCGCTCTCTCCCAGACCGATGATGGCCTGGCCCTCGTCGTTGACAAGGAACTCGCGTCCTCCCACGATCTCTACCCGTAGCGCGTACTGACTGACAATCGGAGACAGGTTCCACGCCGTGTTGCGCAGGAACATGAGGTAGCGCTCGCCATGGAAGAGCTCGGTGAGCTCGGCGACCACGAGCCTGTGCCCGTTGGGGAGAGGTCCCCCGAACTGCCGGATCTTTACCTCGCTCGGTGCCTTGCCCAGGTGCGTCTGGGTATTGGACAAGGTCACCACTGTCCAGGGCCCTTCCTCCTCCGTGTACTCGTACTCAATTCGGCTCACCACCCCCTCGATGACGGCTGAAGTCTGCTCGATGGCGCGCGGCAAGGTGTCGGCGGCTTGAGGCTTCCGGGCCGTCGCTGGCGGCCTCTGACACGCTTGAGCTGACGATGCCGCCGCGGGCACCGCCCACGCAAGCGCGCCAGCGAGGCAGGCAACGGCCGCCGCGCGCATGACAGCCATGTTTGCTCTCTTGCTTTTCATTGCCCCCCCTCCGGCAGTTGGGACCCGGCAATGCGCTTCCCGGGCCCATGGTCATTGCGGCGTGTTCTCCTCGAAGGTGGGGCTCGGCATGGCCCACAGCTCGCGGCCATGGCTGCCATCTTCCGCGGTGAAGAACACGCGCCCTGATACAGCGGTGAACTGCCAGGGATCCGAGGAGCCAGCCCCAGGGTTGATGTCCTGGACGAGCCTCGTGCCCGCCACCGTCCCATTGCTTATCCACGGCTCGAAGCCGTGGGTGCCGTCGTTCGCGACGAAGAGGAGGCGCCCGTCGACCACCTGGAACTGCGCGGGGTTCTGGAATGCAGAGGCCGCTCCGGGGTTGATGTCCTTCACCCTCGTCGTGCCGACCGCCGTGCCGTCGCTCATCCACAGCTCGGCTCCCGATGGTCCGTCATCCCCGACGAAGAAGACCCGGCTGCCCAGGACCGCGAAGTCATCGCCTGGGGCGCCCATGCCCGCAGGGTTGATGTCCTTCACCATCACCGTGCCCGCCTCCGTCCCGTCACTTATCCACAGCTCGCGGCCGTGGACGCCGTCGTCCGCGAAGAAGAAGAGCCGGTCTTTGAGCACCGCGCCCAGCGAGAGCAGGGAGTGGCCTGTGCCGGGACGGATGTCCTTGACCATCACCGTGCCTGCGGTCGTCCCGTCGGTCTTCCATAGCTCCTGACCGTGCACACCATCATCGGCGACGAAGAGGACGCTGCCGCGCAGCGCGGTGAACCAGAACGCCGTGCTGCTCTCCTCGCCGGGGTTGATGTCCTTCAGGAGCCGGGTCCCGGCCTCGGTTCCGTCGCTCACCCAGGGCTCGCCACCGTGGACACCGTCGTTCGCGTTGAAGAAGAGCCGGTAGCCGATGGCCACCGGCATGAACGGGCCGGAGCTGTCCGGTCCGGGGTTGATGTCTTTCACCCGCACCGTGCTTGCTGCGGTCCCGTCGCTCCTCCACAGCTCGTCCCCGCTCGTCCCATCGGTGGCGCGGAACATCAGTCGGCTGCCGAAGGCGGTGAGGAAGGAGGGGTTGGAGCTCTGGGAGCCGGGGTTGATGTCCTTGACCGCCACCGTGCCCGCGGGCGTGCCGTCGGTTCTCCACAACTCCAGCCCCAAGGTGCCGGCGTTGGCGGGGAAGTAGACGAAGCCGCCCACGCGCTGGGCGTTGAGGTCCAGGTCCCCGATGCCGAACGAGCCCTCCGGCCCCGGGCGGATGTCCTTCAGCAGCCGGGTGCCCGCGGTCGTGCCGTTACTCGTCCAGGGTTCGCGGCCATGCGTGCCGTCGTCGGCCTCGAAGAAGAGCCCGCGCGCCATTCCCTCGAGGAAGTTGGGTTCGGAGCCCTCGGGGCCGGGCCGTATGTCCAGGAGCATGGCGGCAGGGCCAGGTACAACCGGAGGGAGCTCCGGCGTCTGGGCCAGTGCGGCGCCTCCGGACAGCAGAAACAGCCAGGACAGCAGACGAGACGGTGCGCTCAGACGATTCATGAGGACTCCCAACCGCGTGGGAGAGAGGCCCACGCGAGGGAAGGTGGGAGGCGATCCATCCCGAGTTCCATCGCCTCACGGTCCCCAGGGGGATTGCACACAGCACACTCGCGAGTGCTTGCCTTCCCCAGAAGGACAGGCGCTTACGGGACCCCCTGTCTCCGAGGCCGCTGACGTAGGCACTTCGCGGGGCGACATTTGAAATCCGCCCGTGCAAATCGAGGAGGTATCGCCATGCGTTGGCCCACGTTGCCTGTCGTCGCCTTGTTGCTGCTGCTGGGGCAGGGGGCGCTCGCCCAGTCCGAAGCCCACCATGCACCGCCCGCAGCCCGGGGGCAGAGCTCCAGACTGGCCACACTCGCAGAGGGCGCCATCCTCTTCGACAACCTCGGCAGCTACCACTACCCGGTGACAACGGGCTCGAAGGAGGCCCAGGCGTACTTCGATCAAGGGCTGCGCTTCGTCTACGCCTTCAACCATGACGAGGCGGCACGCTCCTTCGCCCGGGCTGCCCAGCTCGATCCCTCGTGTGCCATGTGCTTCTGGGGCGCGGCTCTGGTGCTTGGACCCAACTACAACATGCCCATGTTGGCGGACCGCGCCTCGGCCGCCTGGGAGGGAGTGCAGCGGGCCATGGCGCTCGCCCCGAAGGCCACTCCCGTGGAGCAGGCGTTCATCGGCGCGCTGGCCCGCCGCTACGGCGGTCCAGCGCCGCTCCCCCCTGATGCGATGAAGCCTTTCCAGGAAGCCTACGCCGCTGCCATGCGCGACGTGGCCCGTCGCTTCCCCAACGATGTGGACGTCCAGGTGCTCTTCGCCGAGTCCCTGATGAACCTCAACCCGTGGAAGCTGTGGACGATCGATGGCCAGCCGGCGCAGGGCACTGAGGAGATTGTATCCCGGCTGGAGGCGGTGCTCGCGCGGGCGCCGGACCATCCCGGCGCGAACCACTACTACATTCATGCGGTCGAGGCCTCGTCCCATCCCGAGCGGGCGCTGCCCTCCGCGCGCCGGCTGCCGGGGCTGCTCCCAGGGGCCGGGCACCTCGTGCACATGCCGGCGCACATCTACCAACGCGTCGGGATGTACGAGGAGGCCGCAGAGGCCAACCGGCGTGCGATAGCCGCTGACCAGGCCTATGTGCGCGAGGCAAAGCCGCACGGCTACTACCCCATGTACCTCGGCCACAATTGGGGTTTCCTTGCCTTCGCCGCCTCCATGCAGGGCCGGGCCGAGGAGACGCTGCACGCCTCGCGCGAGGCGGCGCGCGCCCTCCCGCCGGAGATGCTGTCGATGATGCCCGGCATGGACTTCTTTGCCGCCGCACCGCTGTTCACGATGGTGCGTTTCGGGCGCTATGACGAGCTGCTCGCCGAGCCGCGTCCGGACCCGAAGTACCCAGTGCTCACGGGCTTGTGGCTGCACGCGCATGGCATGGCGCTCGCGGCACGGGGACGGCTCGACGAGGCGTGCGCGGACCAGGCTGCGCTGGTGAAGCTGGCGGCTGAGGTGCCCCAGGACATGAGGGCTGGCAACAACACCGCGCGCGACGTGCTGGGTACGGCGGCCCGGGTGCTCGAGGCCTTCATCGCAGAGCGGCAGGGCCGTCCGGACGCGCTGGCCGCGTGGGATGCCGCGGTGCGGGCAGCGGACCGGCTGGTCTACTCCGAGCCCGCCGACTGGTTCTACCCCGTGCGTCACTATCAGGGCGCGGCGCTGCTGAAGGCGAAGCGATGGAAGGAGGCCGAGGCCGTCTATCGCGAGGACCTGCGCCGCAACCCGGGCAATGGCTGGGCGCTCTTCGGTCTCTCCCAGGCGCTCCAGGGGCAGGGCCGCGCTCGCGAGGCGGCGCAGGTGCAGCAGCAGTTCCAGCGGGCGTGGGCGAAAGCCGACATCCGGCTCACGAGCTCTGCGCTGTAGTCACCCGGTGTGGGCGACGCAGGGCTGCCGTCGCAGGTGCGGGAAGGTGCTCAGTCACGCTCGGAAGTGCCAATGCGTGGGTCCCCTGACTGAGCGCGCAGGTCTCCTGCCCAAACGCGGCACCGAGTTGCCCTGCTTTGTCGCTGGCCGCGCCGTGTGCGCACGCCAAGCTCGCGCAATCTCGCGAACGCAGCGCTGATCCACGCATGGCCTGCTGATTGCTCTGGGGTTCCTGCGCAGTGCAACCCCAAACAACACGGAGCAGTCCCATGACGAAGCGCCGTCAGCAGGCAGGCTTTACCCTCATCGAGCTGATGATTGTGGTGGCAATCATTGGCATCCTCGCGGCCATCGCGATCCCGAACTTCATCCGCTTCCAGGCTCGAGCCCGTCAGTCAGAGGTCCACGGCAACCTGAAGGCCCTGTTCACCGGTCTGCGCACCCAGCAGCGCAGGCCGCCCGCTGTGATCCGTGCCACGGGCTTCGCTCCGGAGCGCGGCAACCGCTACAGCTACCACCTGGAGAACGGCTGCAGCAGCATGGAGGACCGCTCCAACCAGATGCCGATTCAGAACAACAACGACACCTGTATCGGCGTTGACGTCTTCCGCTTCGGTCCCAGCTTCCCGCCCTTCTTCGTGGCGCAGGCGCTGCCCTCCGCGAACTGGGGGCCTGAGGCTCCCGCCGCCATGAGCGGCAAGACCGACGCCGGTATCTACGGCGACGACGCCACCTGGGGCTTCCTGGCCTATGGCGCCGGCGACGTGGACAACGCTCCGGCGAGCGACAAAGCGGACACCTGGGTCATCGGCTCGTACGACGCGGTGATGGCCTCCTCGTGCCCGGCCTCCGCCAACATCAACGTGGCCGCTGGAGAGCCGTTCAACGTCTACAACGACGTGAACTGCGACTGAGAATGCTGTGAGGTGACAGGAAGCTCCTTGAGTGCGGGGAGGCACTCAAGGAGCTTCTTCTCCCCTGTGAGCAATATGGGGCGATCCAAAGCCTCGCACGTTGAGCAATCCATGCATCCATTTCGAAAAGGCGATCCCATGGTGAGTGACATCTCCGAAATTCAGCTGGGAAGCATGACCCCGATCCCCAGGCCTGTGTAGACTCCCGTGCGTCTGCAAGAGCGGAGGAGTGACTTGCTGTATCGGGTCCGGTGGGTGGCCGTCCTGGGAGGGCTGTTGGCGTGTGTGGCGGGGGCCGCCGAGAAGGTGCCGCCCCCTCATGACATTGCCCTCACCATCAGTGGAGGGGTGAGCCTTGGCGCGTACGAGGCCGGGCTGACGTGGGGCACCGTCCGCTTCCTGCGGCTGGCTCGCGCCCAGCCCATTCAGGGGCCCACGTTTCGTCCCAACCTCGTGGGCGTCACCGGGGCCAGCGCGGGCAGCATCAACGCACTGCTCGCCGCCGCGCTCTGGTGCGAGGCCCCGGACTCCAGCGCGGACGACAGCGTGGACTCCAACTTGCTGCGGGACACCTGGCTCCCCGTGGGGCTGGACGAGTTGCTCCCCGAGAACGCCAGCGCCTACACGCCGGACGATGGGCTCTTGTCCCGGCGCGCGATGGAGGGCGTGCTGGCGCAGCTGCGCACCCAGGTCTTCAGCCCGAGCGACACGCGCCACTTCCAGCCCGGGTGCAGCGTGCCCCTGGGCTTCAGTGTGACGCGGGTGAAGCCCGAGGTGAGCCACATCGCGGGACTGCCGGCGATGACCCAGCGTTTCGTTGTGCCGCTGGTGCTCCAGGTCTCTCCCGGCGGCCGGGTGCTCCTGCATCACCAGCCGCTGCCGAGCGATGGCGAGCTGGCCCCCAGCGCGTTGATGCTGGGCGAGCGCTCCGATCCCGAGCCTCCCGGGCATTCTGTCGACTCGGATCAGGTGAGCCAGGCGGTGCTGGCCTCCGCTGCGTTCCCCGTGGCCTTCAGCCCTCGCGAGCTGTGTGACTGCACGGCCTCCTGTCCGGCCGAGCAGACAGTGACACAGGGAATGTGCCCCGGACCCGATGCGTCGCGGCCTCTGACGGGACTCTCCTGCGCCGCGCACTCCACGCCGGGGCAGGAGCTGAAGCTGTGCCGCCGCCCCTATGTGGATGGTGGCGTCTTCGACAACGCGCCGGTGGGGCTGGCCATCGAGCTCGTGGAGTCGAGGCGAGGGCCCAGCCTGTGGAACCCGGTCTCCTACGTCTTCGTCGATCCCGACTTTCGCCGCTTCGAGTCTCGGGCCGCCTCGGTCTCGGCTTCTGGGGGGCCCACAGGGGCGAGCCTCGTGGGCAGCCTGGAGTTCTTCACCGGCTTGGTGGCGACCGCGCGCAATTCGGAGCTGGGGCGCACGGCGCGGGCCATGCACTGGAACCGGACTACGCGCACCTTGCTCATGAGCGCGGCGGATGCGGGCCGGCGGTACGCGGGAGTTCATGGCGTGCTCGCCTCGTTGGTGCACGGGCGCGTCACCGAGGCACGGCTGCCCGAGCTTCCCGCCCGCGGCTCGATGACTGTGCCCGAGCGGCTGCGGCGCGGACGAGTGCTGCTCTCCTGTGTGCGGAGGTTGTCGGCGCAGGGCAGCGCCACCGCAAACCCGGGCTTGCTCACGAGCTGCGCCCGGGTGCTGCGGGGAGAGCCCGGCGAGGATCCGCTCCAGGCGGATGCCGGTCAGGCCGCGAAGGTGGGCGAGCGGCTGTCGGTGGAGGAGCTGGTCTCGCTCGGCACGTCGCTGGCGAGGCTGCTCGATGCGCGGGGACAGTTCCGCCGCTATGTGGACGCGCCGCTGACCCAGGAAGAGGACCCGGGGCTGCGCGTCCAGGACGCGTTCCGCAGTGGCATGGAGCTGAGCTCGTCGGTCATCGAGTTCTTTGCCGGAGAGCTGGATCTGCTCTCGCGCAGCGAGATCTCCGAGGAGCAGCAGTGGCAGCTGCGCGCGGCCTTCCTGAGTACGTTGCGCAATGCCCAGGGACTGGGAGCGGCCACGCACCTGTTGGCCAACACGGTGTTGGACGAGCAGCTCCGGTGGATCGAAGCCATGCCGGAGCCCCGGTTCTCCGAGCTGTCGCGCGAGGCCCGAGGACAGTTGCGAGAGCTGCCCAAGGGAGCCCTCTTCGATCCGAAGACCGTCCAGCCTCTGCTCGACGCCGCGTCCGAGGTGAGTGAGCGCGCAGGCGATCTCCAGTTGCTCGCTCAGCGGGCACGGGTGATCGAAGTGTTGGTGGGGCTGGTGCCCACGCTGCGGCAACTGCAGGGGGCGTTGGACACGATCTCCCAGCATGCCTCGGCGCTCGAGCAGGGCCGGGTCCCCGAGCGGCGCCTCTTCGTCACGACGCGCTTCGCGCCGCTGGCGGGTTCACAGCTCGGCAACTTCGCGGCCTTCCTGGATCGGCCTCTGCGCGAGCTGGACTACT
Source organism: Hyalangium minutum (assembly GCF_000737315.1). Taxonomy (GTDB): domain Bacteria; phylum Myxococcota; class Myxococcia; order Myxococcales; family Myxococcaceae; genus Hyalangium; species Hyalangium minutum. The sequence continues at coordinate 434,394 of NZ_JMCB01000001.1, read as the reverse complement.
ACGCCGGGGTGTACGACGCGGTGCACTCGCTCTCGGTGCAGGGCTGTGCCGCGCAGGACCCGTACTTCACAGGCCGGCCCGCGCCCGCACGGCTTCCGGGGCCCTCGGACGAGCTGGACCTGGGAGACCCTCAGACCCAGCGCTGCGTAGGGATGATGATGCGCGACAATGCGGAGTGGATGGGACTGCTTGCCTCGAAGCGGGCCCGGCACGTCCTCTCCGCGCTGGCCCAGGAGGAGCTGGCGATTGCCCTGGGCAGCCGGAAGAGGGCACAGGAACTGCTGCGCGAGCCCGCCTGGGCCTGGGTGGAGGAGGGTGATCGGCTCGCCGAGGACGATCCCCTCGCCGCGGCGCTCGCGGCGGCCCGTTCCCACAGGAGGCCGTGCAAGGAGGGAGAGTCGGAGCAGCTGTGCCTGGCGGACCCGGGCTTCGACGCGTTTCTGACCGGCTTGAAGGAGCACGGTTACCAGGGCCAGGAGGCGAACATGCGCCTGGCGCTGCAGGACCCGACGCGGTGGTGGGGCACGACGATTCGCCGGGCGATGGATCGCGCCACGGTGGTGGAACTGCAACAGGCCGCTCCCGCGGGGGCCACGGCTTCCTCGGCGCGGCGGGGCGTGCGGCTGGGGCTCGCGGCGGGGCAGTTGTTGGCGCGGCGGGATGTGAACCTCGCGCCCACCCCTCGGTTCGAGTTCGATCCCTCCAGTCTGCCCGCGTCATCGCCTCCGGGCTCGGGCGCCTGGCGGCTGCGGATGATGCACCTGCTGCCCTACCGGCTGGCGTTCGATGCGGCCCAGGGTGGCGTGGCGCTGGCGTGGGTGGAGCCCGCGTTGAGGCTCTCGCCCCGGCTGTCCCTGCTCTCCAAGGTGGAGCCCCTCGACTACGAGAGCCCGAATGACAGACTCTCGAGCACGGTGGGGCTGCGGCCCACGCTGCACCTGGGAGGCGTGTCCCTGGGCGCGGGGCCTCGGGCCTCGCTGCACTGGAGGGGAACGCGCCGGTTCGATTGGGGGCTGGAGGTCCATGGCTCGCTGCTGCAGGACCGGGTAGGAGTGAGCGTCGGGGTCCGCGAGAACCCCTTCGCCGGGGAGCCGTTCCGGAGCCTCTCGGTGTCGCTGTCGCTGGCAGACCTGAACGGTCTGGCCTACTGGCTCACGCTGTGAGTCCGGGCCGCCTCGTTAAACGTGGGCCCGGTTCCGGGTGAGGAGCGTCACCACGGTCACGGTGAGGAGGGCACCCAAGAAGGCTCCGATGAGGCTGGGCGCCGCGATGGCCATCTTCGCCGAGCCCGGTTGCAAGCTTCCCCCTACCAGGCCGCCAAAGCAGCCTCCCACCATGCCAATGAGCGGCACACGCAGGCCCCCCATCCGAGGGTTGGGTATGATGAAGCGGCAGACCAGACCGGTGGCCAATCCCACGAGAATGAAGGCGATCATCTCCATGGATATAGAGATGTGCAGTGCGCGCCAGTTACCAAGCGCGGCTGGAATCCTGGAGGCTGGTCCCTTGCCCCTCAACAGGGCGAGCAGGCGCCTTGCAAGCATGGGTAGAATGGGCGCCGAATGACGCTCCAACCCGGAACTCAGTTCGGCCGCTATGAGCTGGTCTCACGGCTCGGCTATGGCGGCATGGCCGAGACCTGGCTCGCCCGGCTTCTCGGTGAGGCGGGCTTCGCCAAGACGGTGCTCATCAAGAAGGTCCTCCCCGAGTACGCCGACGACTACGCCTTCACCAGCATGTTGATCAGCGAGGCGCGCATCTGCGGCACGCTCTCCCACGACAACATCGCCCAGGTGTTCGACTTCGGCCGGGTGGGCAACGAGTACTACCTGGGCATGGAGTACGTGGACGGGCAGCCGCTCAACAACATCGTCCAGCACATGGCGCGCATGGGAGGCGGCGGTGTCCCCGTGCCTCCAGCGGCCTTCATCGGCATCCACATCTGCCGGGGGCTGCACTACGCCCACACCCGCAAGGATGGGGCGGGCAAGCCGCTGAGCATCGTCCACCGGGACATCTCTCCGGAGAACGTGCTCGTCAGCTACGAGGGGCAGGTCAAGATCGTCGACTTCGGGCTGGCCAAGGCGCGCGAACTGCGCGACATGAACACCGAGCCCGGAGTGGTGAAAGGCAAGTACCTGTTCTTCTCTCCCGAGCAGGCGCGAGGCCTGGAGGTGGATGCGCGCACGGACGTGTGGGCCACGGGCATCGTCATGTACGAGATGCTCTGCGGAAAGGTCCCCGTCGAGGGCCCCGAGTACGTGGTGATGCCGAAGCTCAGCCAGGGCGAGTTTCCTCGCCCTCGGGACATCAATCCCAAGGTGCCCCAGGAACTGGAGGACATCATCATGGGCGCGCTCACGGTGCGCCGGGAGGACCGCTATTCCTCCAGCCACGTCTTTGGGGATGCGCTGGCGGAGTTCCTGTACTCCTACGCGCCGCAGTTCTCCACGATGACGCTGTCGTACTTCATGCAGGAGATGTTCCGGGACGCGCTGCTGCGCGCGGGGCGAGATGTCTCGGTACCGGCCTCGTTCCAGGACGAGATGGCCTCGTGGCGGTCCGAGCGCCCCTCCGCGGTCGCGGTGCCAGCAGCCCTGCCGGCCCCCGCTCCCGAGAGCCCTCGCCCCGAGGTGATGGCTGCCGTCCCCGCCGCGAGCCCCTCCACGCCCGCTCCTGCGAGTCCTGCGCCCGCGGTTCCTGGCACACAGCCCCTCGCGCCGAAGCTGTCCCCGGCGGTGTGGCGGTGGACGGTGGGGGCTGGCACGGCACTCGGGTGGTTGGCCATTGGTCTCACGGCCATCGCCATCAAGCGGACGCCGCATCCCGAGACGGACGCGCCACCGGCGGCCACCGAGGCCTCCGTGGTGCCAGGCGGTTCCAAGACAGGGCCCGAGGTGCCGCCTCCGCCCCGGAAGCTGACTCCGTCCCCGCCCGTGGTGGATATCGAGAAGTACCTCCAGCAGGCGAAGGCCGCGCTCACCGGCAGGCGCTACGAGGTTGCCGCGGAGAACTACCGCGCGGCGCTGAAGTTCCAGCCGGGCTCGCTGGAGGCCAAGGAGGGGCTGGGCTTCGCGCTGGTGCTGGGCCGGACCGACGAGGACAGCAACGCCGAGGCCGTCAAGCTGCTGCAAGACGTGGTGGAGCAGGACTCGCTGAAGGCCCACGCGTGGTACTTCCTGGGCATGGCGCTCCAGGCCACCAAGGAGGAAAAGGAGGCGGCCGACGCCTACAAGCAGTACCTCGTCCTGGATCCCTCCGGCCGGTTCTCGAGGGACGCGCGGAACTCCCTGGCGCGCATGGGGGAGAACTAGCGGTCAGGTGGCATCGAACCGGTGCTGGTGCCTCGTGTCGCGCATGAAGGTGTAGACCAGCAGCGAGCACAGGATGCAGCCGGACACGTACCAGAAGAACCAGGACTCGTGGCCCTTCACCTTGAGCCAGGTGCCCACGTACTCGGCCGTGCCGCCGAAGAGGGACACGGTCAGCGCATAGGGCAGGCCCACGCCCAGGGCCCGGATGTTGGCGGGGAACAGCTCGGCCTTCACCACGGCGTTGATGGACGTATAGCCCGAGACAATCACCAGCGCCGCCATCACCAGCAGGAACGCCGTGAAGGAGTCCCGCGTCTGCGTCAGCGACGTCAGCAGCGGCACCGTGCACAGCGTTCCCAGCACGCCGAATCCCATCAACACGGGCCTGCGGCCAATCTTGTCCGAGAGCAGGCCGAACACCGGCTGCAACAGCATGTAGAAGAACAGCGAGGACACCGAGATCAGCGTGGCCTGGTCCCGGCTCAGGCCCACCGAGTTCACCAGGAACTTCTGCATGTAGACGGTGTACGTGTAGAAGGCGAGCGTGCCTCCCATGGTGAGCCCCACCACGAGGGCAAGCTCCCTCGGGTGCCGCAGCAGCTCGCGCATGGGCCGGTGCTCTTTCGGCCGGGCCGCCTCCGCCTGGAAGGCCTCCGTCTCCACCATGTTGCGGCGCATGTAGAAGCCCACCACCGCCAGCGCCGCGCCGCACAGGAACGGAATCCGCCACCCCCACGCCTCCAGCTGGGGACCCGTGAGCACCAGACGCTGAAGCACCAGCAGCGTCATCGTGGCCAGGAGCTGGCCCATGATGAGCGTGACGTACTGGAAGGAGCTGTAGAAACCTCGGTGGCGCGAGGTGGCCACCTCGCTGAGGTACGTGGCGCTCGTGCCGTACTCGCCGCCCAGCGACAGCCCCTGGAGCAGCCGGGCCAGGATCAAGACGATGGGCGCCAGCACGCCGATCTGCTCGTACGTCGGGCACGTGGCGATGACGAGCGAGCCCAGGCACATCAGCGTGACGGACAGCGACAGCGCAGCCCGGCGCCCCCGCAGGTCCGCGTACATGCCCATCAACCAGCCGCCAATGGGCCGGATCAGGAAGCCCAGGGCGAAGACGCCGGCCGTATTGAGCTGCTCGACGAGCGGGTCCCCTCCCGGGAAGAAGGCCTTCGCGAAGTACAGGGAGAAGGCCGAGTAGATGTAGAAGTCGTACCACTCGATGAGGTTGCCCACCGAGCCGCCGAAGATGGAGAGCAGGCGCTGGCGCATGCGGCGAACCCTCAGCGGAGCATGTCGATGTGGGGGATGCCGTCCTCGTCGTACACGTCGCTGATGCGGCGGAAGCCAAACCCCTCATAGAAGCGCTGGAGGTAGTGCTGGGCGCCGATGCGGACCGCCGCTCCGGGGTAGGTCGCATCAATGAAGGCGAGGCCTCGCTCCACCAGCGTCTTGCCGTAGCCGTAGCGGCGCGCCCGGGGCGACGTGACGACGCGGCCCAGGCTGGCCTCCGGGTACTTCAGCCCGGGAGGGAGTACGCGGAGGTAGGCCGCGAGGAAGGACTCCGGCTCGTCCGGCTGGATGCCGAGCAGGTGATGTGCGCGCCGGTCATAGCCATCCGCGTCCAGGTAGATGGACTTCTGCTCCACCACGAAGACCTCCGAGCGCAGGGCAAGCACCTGGTAGAGCTCCTCCACCGTGAGCGCCGTGAAAGGTTTCCACTGCCAGTGAAGCATCCGCTGCTCCTTAGGTACGCTGCGGCCTATTCGGTACCATTTCCACACTGGGCAAGCCCAGCTTCCAAGGTGAGCGTGGCGTGAACGGAGCTTCGAATCAGCCATCGGGATGGCGGTGGTGGCCCGCCGTGGTGACCTTCTTGGCGTGGGCCCTGGGCGTTCTGCTGCCCGCGCTGACGCTGCTCATCGAGCTGAACTCGCGGATGTGCGCCGAGGAGTTCTTCGATCCGCTGCCCACGTGGATGCACGTCTTCCTGGTGGCATGTGTTCCTCTGGCCAACGGTTTCGGATTGGTTGCCACGCTCGAGGGTTCTCCTCGCTGGATGCGCGCCGCCCTGGTGGCCAATGGCGCGGTGCTCGGAATCAGCGCGGTCTACACGGCGATCTTCCTGCCGCTGCTGCCCCTGTCGGTGATCGCTATCTTGATTGTCGGCATGGGCCTGCTGCCTCTGGCGCCCTTGTTCTCGCTCATCACGGCCCTCATCATTCGAGGCCGACTGAAGCGAGCGCTTCCTGCGGAGGCTCCGCTCCCTCGGGCGTGGATCGGTGCGGCCGTGGCCCTGGTGGCGTTCTTCGCTGCGGAGGGGCGGGTGGCGGGGACCCGGCTGGCACTGCACGCGGCAGTGAATGGAGGGCCGAAGACCCAGCGCGCGGCGCTCGAGTGGCTGCGCGAGGCCGGCAGCGAGGAGATCCTCCGGGCCGCCTGCTATGTGGCTCCGCAGCGGGCCAGTCTCCTGGACTTCCTGATGTCCTTTGATGGTGCGGTGAGCACCGCCGAGGCGAGGACGGCGTACTACCGGGTGACGGGGCAGCCGTTCAACACGCGCCCCAAGCCCGACGGCCTGAGTACCGGGAGGTTCTTCCACCTCGCGGACGAGGACGGGCCTCCGGATCCCGCCCGTGTGGACTGGGAGCTGGCGACCTCCACGGTGGGCGGCCGGGTTCCGGGGCTCTCGCTGGCCAGCTCGGAGCTGAAGGGCTCGGTGGATGGGGACGCGGCACTCGCCTACCTGGAGTGGACGATGAGCTTCGCCACGACAGCGGAAGGCCAGTCCGAGGCGCGCACCCAAGTGCTCCTCCCGCCCGGAGCGGTCGTCTCGCGGGTGACGCTGTTCATCGACGGCCAGGAGCGCGAGGCGGCCTTTGCCTCCACCGGCAAGGTCGAGGCGGCCTACGCCAAGATCGTCCGGGCGCGGCGGGATCCGCTGCTGGTCACCCTGCGGGGGCCGGATCGGCTCCAGGTCCAGTGCTTCCCCGTGGTGAAGGCCACGCCGATGAAGATCAAGATCGGCTTCACCGTGCCGCTGCTGCCTCGGGACGAGGCCCGCTTCGCCACGCTCCTGCTGCCGTCTTTCGCCGAGCGCAACTTCCACATCCCCGAGGACTTCCGGCACGTGGTGCGTGTGGAGTCCCGACGCCCGCTCACGACGGCAGCGGGCGGCAGCGTGGAGCAGCGCCATGACGGGGTGAGCGAGTGGCTGGGCTCCCTGGCGGACGAGGCGCTCCAGCCTCCCAAGGCGATGCTCACCGTCGAGCGCAAGGGCGCGGCGGAGGTGGCCTGGACGGAGGACCTCATGGATGCCCAGGGCTACATCGTGCGCCAGCAGCTTCGCAGGTCCACGGTGGAGCTGCCCGCACGGGTCATCCTGGTCGTCGAGGGCTCCAAGGCGATGAAGGAGGCGCTGCCGGAGATCGCCTCGGCCCTGAGCGTCTTCCCCAAGGGCACCGAGCTGGCGGTGCTGGCGTCGAGAGATGGGGTCGAGGAGATCCTGCCGCTCGGTCCGGTGAGCGACGAGGGGCTTCAGCGCGCGGCGAAGGAGCTGCAGGGGCTGCGCGCCGCGGGCGGCCAGGACGGCAGCCCGGCGCTGGCCCGAGCGTGGGAGCTGGCCGCAGGCTCGGAGCGCTCGACGGTGATCTGGGTCCACGGGCCTCATCCGCTGGAGCCTGGTGCGGTAGGGGACGCCCCCAACTGGTGGATTACATCCCGTCATCCGCACGAAGTGCTCGACGTGATGGTGGGCCGGGGCCCGAACCGGATCGCGGTGGATCTCTCCCGCGCCGTGCGCTTCCGCCCGGTGCCGCGGCTCGGGACGCTGGAGGAGGATCTGCGGCGGGTGTTCACCTCGTGGGGCGGGCATTCCTATGTGCTCCAGAGAGATCGGCTGCCGGTGACGGAGGTCTCCTCCACGGGAGAGGCCTGGAAGACGTCGTCGCACCTGGCGCGCCTCTGGGCGAGCAGCGAGTCCGATCGGCTCCTGGCCGAAGGAGGCGATGAGTCCCGGGAGCAGGCGGGGGCGCTCGCGGCTCGGCACCAGCTCGTCACGGAGGTGTCGGGCGCGGTGGTGCTGGAGCGCAAGGAACAGTACGACGAGGCGGGCCTGAGGCCCGTGGAGCCGGGCACCGTGCCCAGTGTGCCCGAGCCGGAGACGTGGATGCTGTTGGCCGTAGCCTGTGCCCTCCTGGGGGCCTTCGCCTTCCGCCTGCGCCGGGCGCCCTGATGATGCGGCGCTCGTATTTGCTCCTCGGGGTGCAGTTCCTCGCCGGCTGGGAGGCGTGGAGCTGGTACGCCCGCCGAGTCCAGGACGGCTCGGATGAGCCGTGGGGCCTGTTGGCCCTGCTGGCGCTGGTGCTGCTGCTGCCTCGGGGCGCACGGCACCCGCTGCCGGAGCGGGATGTCTGGAGGCTCGCGGCCGTCAATGTGGCGGTGGCCGTGAGCCACTCGTGGCTGCCACCGCTGGTGCGCGCCGCGGTGTGCTTGCTGTGTGTCACCGCGATCGTCTCGAGGATGACCGAGGGCCGTGCGTTCCATCTGGGCACCTGGCTGCTGGCGCTCCTGGCGCTGCCGGTCCTGTCGTCGGTGCAGTTCTACCTGGGCTATCCGCTGCGGCTCGCTGCGGCGGCGCTGGCTGTGCCCATGCTGCGAGGGATGGGGCTGCCCGCGGTGCGAGAGGGGGCCAGCCTGGCGATCGGCTCGGACGTCATCCTCGTGGACGCGCCGTGCAGCGGGGCGCGCATGCTCTGGGTGGGGCTCTTCCTGGTGGTCATGCTGGCCTGTCTGTTGCGGCTGGGGGCGGGGCGGACGCTCTGGGTGTGCGTGCTCGGAGTGGGCGTCATCCTCTTCGGCAATGCACTTCGAGTCAGCGCGCTCACGCTCGTGGAGCGGGGGCGAATCCTTGGGCCCTCGTGGCTCCACGAGGGCGTGGGCGTGGCGTCCTTCCTCCCGGTGTGCCTCCTCATCGCGGCCATCTGCCTGTGGCAGCGCGAGCGGCAGCGGGCCGTGGCGGTGCACGGATGAGCCGGATTTCCTGGGGCGTGTTCATGCTCTCGGGCGTGCTGCTGGCCACGGCGCCCTTCTGGCGTGCTGCCCGCGAGCGTGCGCCGGTGGAGGACTCCTTCCCGGGCTGGCCCACGTCTTTCGAGGGGCGGACGCTGCGAGAGCTACCCCTCTCGGAGCGGGAGGAGCGGTTCGGCGCGGGCTTCCCAGGCCGTATCGGCCGCTTCACGGATGGGCAGCGGGAGCTCATCCTCCGGTGGGTGGCGGCGCCCACGCGCCAACTTCACCCAGCGGCGGACTGTTTCCGGGGGCTTGGTTACTCGACGTCACCGCCGGCGTTCTGGCGCGAGGCGGACGGGAGCGCCTGGCACCGGTTCACCGCCTCGCGTGGCGAAGTGAGGCTCACGGTGCGAGAGGCCATCCTGGAAGGAACGGCAGGCCGGTGGACCGAGGTGTCGCAGTGGTACTGGGAGGCGCTGCTCGGGCAGACGCGAGGGCCGTGGTGGGCCATCACGGTGGCTGAGCACGGGAAGTGACGCGGAGTGAGCAGTCACCGCTCCTGCGCGGCTCGGGGCGTGGAGGAAGTGCTACGCGCGGCGTCCTGTCCGCCGTATCGTGTGCCTTCTTTCCTTGAGCACTTTGTCCACGAGTTCGACCATGAACCGGTTGTTCCACTCTAGGAAGCCACCGCGCCTGTGCGGCTGGACCTCCGCTCTCGTGCTGCTCGCGGCCATGGGCTGCACCAAGAATGCGCCCGAGCCCACCCCTCGGTTGTCCGACGTCCTTCCCCAAGTCGGACCCCACGAGCTGCGCGCGGTCGAGGCGTTCAACATCATCACGGACCGGGCAGATCGCTCTCGGGCGCTCTTTTTGGAGGCCAGCCGGGTGTTGCTGCACCCGAGGTGCGCCAACTGCCACCCGGACGGGGATTCCCCCTATCAGGGGACCCAGAAGGCCCTGCACGATCCGCCGGTGGTGCGTGGTCCCGAGGACCGCGGCGTCGTAGGCATGGAGTGCACGAGCTGCCACCAGGACAAGAACCTGGAGCTGGCGCGCGTGCCCGGAGCTCCGAACTGGCACCTGGCGCCCCGCTCGATGGCATGGGTGGGCCGCACGCCGCACCAGATCTGCGAGCAGTTGAAGGACAAGTCCCGGAACGGCGGGAAGACGCTGGCCCAGATCGTCGAGCACAACGCGCACGACGAGCTCGTGGGCTGGGGATGGAAGCCCGGTTGGGACCGCGAGCCCGTGCCGGGAACCCAGGAGAGCTTCGGCGCCATCGTCGCGGCCTGGGCGGAGACGGGCGCCGAGTGCCCGAGCGAGGAGGCACGGCCATGAGCATTCGAGTTCGCATCAACGGCGTCGAGAAGGACCTCGAGGTCGATCCGGAAATGCCGCTGCTGTGGGCGCTGCGCGACGTGCTCGGCCTGACGGGCACGAAGTACGGCTGTGGGCAGGCGCTGTGTGGCGCGTGCACCGTCCACCTCGACGGGCAGGTGGTCCGCGCGTGCGTGACGCCCATGCGCCGCGCGGCGGGGCGCTCGGTGACGACCATCGAGGGGCTCTCGCCGGACGGCAGCCATCCGCTGCAGAAGGCCTGGGTGGACCTGGGCGTACCGCAGTGCGGGTTCTGTCAGGCGGGACAGATCATGACCGCGGCGGCGCTGCTGGCGAAGAAGCCGAAGCCCACCGATGCCGAGATCGATCAGTCGCTCTCGGGCAACCTGTGCCGTTGTGGCACGTACACGCGCATCCGCGCGGCCGTGAAGAAGGCCGCGGGCCAGCCCGAGGAATAGCGAGGACGCCATGAGCCAAGAGCGCATGTTGATCGCCCGGCGGACCTTCCTCGCGGGGCTGAATCTCTCGGTGGGCGGCCTCGCCCTCGGCTTCTTCGCCTCGGAAGCGGAGGCACAGAAGCCCACGAAGGAGTCCTCGGGGTCCAAGCAGCAGACGACCCATCAGGTCCAGGAACTGGCAGCGCCGGGGCTGAACCCCAACGTCTACCTGCACGTGGCCCCGGATGGGGTGGTGACGATCGTGTGCCACCGCTCCGAGATGGGGCAGGGCATCCGCAGCTCGCTGCCCGTGCTGATCGCCGACGAGCTCGGCGCGGATATGGCGCGGGTGAAGATCCTCCAGGCGGATGGAGACAAGGCCTACGGCGACCAGAACACGGATGGCTCCAGCAGCGTGCGGACCATCTATGAGGAGATGCGCCGCGTGGGCGCCACCGCGCGGGTGATGTTGGTGGCGGTTGCGGCGAAGCGGTGGAAGGTGAAGCCGGAGGACTGCGAGGCGCGGGACCACGCCGTCTTCCGCCGTGAAGGCAAGGAGACGCTGGGCTTCGGCGAGCTGGCGCTGGAGGCCGGGAAGCTGACGGTGCCCAAGCCCGCGGACGTCAAGCTCCGGCCCCGGTCCGAGCTGCGTCACGTGGGTCAACCGCTGCCGCTCCTGGATGGTCCCGCCTACGTCACGGGCAAGGCCAGCTTCGGCGCGGATGTCCGGCTCCCGGGGATGCTCATCGCGGTGATTGCGCGGCCTCCCGTGGTGGGCGGGCGCGTGACGAAGTTCGATGCGAGCAAGGCGCTCGCGATTCCTGGGGTGAAGCGCGTCATCGAGATTCCCGCGCCGAAGCCGCCGTACGCCTTCCAGCCGTGGGGCGGCATCGCCGTGCTCGCGGAGAACACCTGGGCGGCGATGCGAGGCCGCGCGGCGCTCGACATCACGTGGGACCACGGAGAGAACACGGTCTACGATTCGGAGACGTACCACCAGACGCTGCTCGAGTCCGTGCGGAAGCCGGGCACAGCCGTTCGCAACGTGGGAGACACCGAGGGCGCTCTGGCCAAGGCCGCGCGTCTGGTCGAGGCCGAGTACTACATTCCCCATCAGTCACACGTGCCGATGGAGCCGCCGGTCGCGCTGGCGCGCTTCGAGGGGGGCACCTGCGAGGTGTGGGCGCCCACGCAGAACCCCCAGGCCGCGCGCACCGAGGCGGCCCGTGTGCTCGGGCTGACTGAGGACAAGGTCCAGGTCCATGTGACGTTCCTGGGGGGCGGCTTTGGCCGCAAGTCGAAAGCGGACTTCGTCTCCGAGGTTTGCTGGCTGGCGAAGGAGGCGGGTGTTCCGGTGCGCGTGCAGTGGACGCGCGACGATGACATCCAGCACGACTACTACCACTCGGTCAGCGCGCAGCGGCTGAGCGCGGGGCTCGACGCGAGCAACAAGGTTATCGCGTGGCGGCACCGTACGGCGTTCCCTCCGATCGGGACGGTGTTCGGCGGGCCTGCGAAGCCGTCGGCGCGGGATCTTCAGCAGGGCGTGCTGGATCTGGCGCTCGCGGTGCCCAACGTCCGGGCGGAGGCGTGCGAGGCGAAGGCCTATGTGCGGATCGGCTGGCTGCGGTCCGTGTACAACATCTTCCACTCGTTCGCGGTGAACTCCTTCATCGACGAGCTGGCGCATGACCGGGGTGAGGATCCCCGCGACGTGAGGCTGGAGCTGATCGGGCCGCCCCGGGTGGCGACGCTGAAGGAGCTCGGCATCGAGCAGCTGGCGAACTATGGCCAGCCGGTGGAGGAGCACCCGGTGGACGCGGGGCGCTTGCGAGGAGTGGTCGAGCGCGTCACGGAGTTCTCGCGCTGGAAGGACCGGAAGAAGGACGGCCGGGCACTGGGGCTCGCGGCCCACCGGAGCTTCCTCTCCTATGTGGGGGTGGTGGTGTCCGCGGTGCGCAAGCCCGATGGCCGGATCGGAATCGACGAGGCCTGGGTGGTGGTGGATGCGGGCACGGTCATCAACCCGGATCGCGTCCGAGCCCAGATGGAGGGCTCGATCATCTTCGGGATGAGCATCGCGATGCACGGAGCCATCACGATGAAGGGTGGGGTGCCGGAGCAGTCCAGCTTCCACAACTACAAGCTGGTGCGCATCGGCGAGGCTCCACGGAAGATCCACGTGGAGATCGTCCAGAGCGAGGGGCGCCCGGGAGGCATCGGCGAGCCGGGTGTGCCGCCGGTGGCGCCGGCCATCGCGAACGCGATCTTCGCGCTCACGGGCCAGCGCATCCGCGAGTTGCCACTCTCACGGTCGATCCAGGTGTGAGCGGAGCATCCACGCGGCCGGCGAGGCCGTGGGCGATCAGATCGAGAAGTCGCCCACGAAGACGCTGGCCGTGCGCACGTCAGCCTGAACCGAGTCACCCTCCGCGACTCCGAGCTGATCGAACTCGGAGCGCGGTACCTCCACCGCCACCGTGTCTCCCGAGGGCAGCTTGAGCAGCACCTTCACGTAGCCGCCCACGGGCTTGAAGCGCTCGACCCGGCTGGGAACCGCGCCGTTGGCCCCGTTGACGTGGTTGCCTCCCACCGTCTTCACGAGCTTGATGTCGTGCGGCCGGACGAAGACCCTCACCGCTTCGCCTTCCCGCGCCGTCGCGGGCGCCGCCACGTGGAGCGAGCCCAGGTGCGCCCGGCCCTCACGGACGTGCCCGCTCAGGACGCTTGTGCCGCCGACGAACGAGGCGACGAAGGGCGTCGCGGGACGGTCATAGATCTCCGCGGGCGGTCCAGCCTGGGCAACCCGGCCCGCCTCCATGATGACGACGTGCTGGGAGATCTCCAGCGCCTCCTCCTGGTCGTGCGTCACGAGCAGGGTCGTCACGCCGGTCTGCACATGCAGCTCGTGCAGCCACTCGCGCAGCTCCACGCGCACCCGGGTGTCGAGCGCTCCGAACGGCTCGTCCAGCAGCAGCAGCTTGGGCCGGATCGCCAGGGCTCGCGCAAAGGCCACGCGCTGTCGCTGTCCCCCCGAGAGCTGCCCTGGGTAGCGATGTCCCAGCTCCTCGAGCTGGACCAGCTTGAGCATCTCGTCGACCCGCGCCTCGGTCTCGGAGCGGGACTGCTTGCGGACGTTCAGCCCGAACGCGATGTTCTCCCGCACCGTCATGTGCTTGAAGAGGGCGTAGCTCTGGAACACCACCCCGATGCCGCGCCGCTGCACGGACAGCTCCGTGCAGTCCACGCCATCGATCAGCACCCGCCCCGCATCCGGAAGCTCCAGCCCGGCGATCAACCGGAGGATGGTGGACTTGCCCGCCCCTGAAGGGCCCAGCAGGGTGGTGATGGCCCCGGCTGGCGCTTGGAACGACACGTCCGAGACAGCCGGCGTGCCTCCCGCGGTGAAGCGCTTGGTCAGCGACTCGACGACGACGCTCATGGCGCGTGCGCCCTCCATTCTACGTACTTCTTGATGACCAGGGTGATGAGCGCGAGCACGGTCAGCAGCGAGGCCGCAGCGAAGGCCCCGACGAAGTCGTACTCGTTGTAGAGGATCTCCGCGTGCAGCGGCAGCGTGGTGGTCACCCCGCGCACGTGCCCGGAGACCACCGAGACCGCGCCGAACTCGCCCATCGCCCGCGCGTTGCAGAGGATGACGCCGTAGATGACGCCCCACTTCACCTTCGGCAGCGTCACGCGCAGGAACATGTACCAGCCGCTGGCGCCCAGGGTGAGGGCCGCCTCCTCCTCGTCGCTTCCCTGTGCCTGCATCACCGGAAGCACCTCGCGAGCGACGAAGGGGAACGTCACGAAGAGCGTGGCCAGCACGATGCCCGGCACGGCGAAGATGATGTGGAGATCATGCTCGGCCAGCCACGGCCCCAACCAGCCCTGCCGCCCGAAGAGCAGCACGAAGATGAGGCCTGCGATCACCGGCGACACGCTGAACGGAAGATCGATGAGCGTGACGAGCAGGTCCCGCCCACGGAACCGGAACCGGGCGATGAGCCACGCGGCGGCCACGCCAAAGATGAGGTTGGCGGGAACCGCGATCACCGCAGCCATCAGAGTTAGGCGGATGGCGGACCAAGTCTCCGGCTCCGCCAGCGCCGCCAGGTAGGCCCCCACGCCCTTCTGGAAGGCATAGGTGAAGACGGCCACCAAGGGGACGACGAGGAAGATGCCCAGGAAGAGCAGGGCCCCGCCGATCAACAGCCAGCGCACGAGCGTCGAGCCCGCCGCGGCGTGGGTCCTGCGTTGAAGCGGGAGCGAGGAGACGTGCATGGAAAGCTATCCCGGCCGGACTTCGAACCGGCGCTGGGCCCAGCGCTGGAGCAGGTTGATGGCCAGCAGCAGGCCGAACGACACCGTCAGCATCACGACGGCCAGAGCCGTGGCACCCGCGTAGTCGTACTGCTCCAGCTTGGTGATGATGAGCAGCGGGACGATCTCCGTACGCATGGGCATGTTGCCGGAGATGAAGACGACCGAGCCGTACTCCCCAATGGCCCGTGCGAGCGCCAGCGTGAAGCCACTCAGCAGCGCCGGAAGGATGCTGGGGAAGATGATGCGGGTGAAGGTCTGCCATGGCGTCGCCCCAAGCGTGGCGGCGGCCTCCTCCACATCTGCGTCGATCTCCTCGAGGACGGGCTGGACGGTGCGCACCACGAAGGGCAGCCCGATGAAGGTGAGCGCCACCACGATTCCAATCGAGGAGTACGCCACCTTGATGCCCGCGGCCTCCAGGTAGCGCCCGTACCAGCCAGTGCTGGCATACAGACTCGTCAGCGTCAGGCCCGCGACGGCGGTGGGCAGGGCGAAGGGCAGATCCACCAGCGCATCCACGAGGCTCTTGCCCGGGAAGCGGTAGCGGACCAGCACCCAGGCCACGAGCAGGCCGAAGACGGCATTGGCCAGCGCCGCCACCACCGAGGCACCGAACGTGAGCTGGTAGGCAGCGAGCGCGCGCGGGGAAGCCACCGTCTCCCAGAAGTGCTCCCACGTCAGCGTGAACGTCTTGAGGAAGAGCCCGGACAGCGGCAGCAGCACGAGCAGGCCCAGGTAGAGCCAGCTCAGCCCCAGCGACAGTCCGAAGCCTGGGAGGATGCGGCGCGCGCGTCGTGCCATGGCCAAGGAGTCCGGCTACTGCGCCTTCGGCGTGTAGATGGTGTCGAACACGCCGCGGTCATCGAAGTGCGTCTGCTGCGCCTTGCGCCAGCCTCCGAAGACCTCGTCGATGGTGAACAGGCGCACGGAGGGGAAGTGGCTGGCGTACTTCGCGGCCACCTTCTCCGAGCGCGGGCGGTAGTGGTGCTTCGCGGCGAGCTCCTGGCCCTCGTCGGAGTAGAGGTACTGGAGATACGCCTCCGCCGCGGCCCGCGTGCCCTTCCTGTCTACGTTCTTGTCCACGATCGTGACGGGCGGCTCGGCGAGGATGCTGTCCGAGGGCACGATGATCTCGAACTTGTCCTTGCCCACCTCGTCGGTCAGCAGGAGCGCCTCGTTCTCCCATGCGATGAGTACATCCCCCAGGCCGCGCTCGGCGAACGTGGTGGTGGAGCCCCGGGCGCCCGAGTCCAGCACGGGCACGTTCTTGAAGAGGGCCGCCACGAACTCCTGCGCCTTGGCCTCGTCATTGCCGGCCTTGCGCAGCGCGTGGCCCCAGGCGGCCAGGTAGTTCCACCGCGCGCCACCCGAGGTCTTCGGATTGGGGGTGATGACGGCCACGCCCGGCTGCACGAGGTCCTCCCAGTCGCGGATGTTCTTCGGGTTGCCCTTGCGCACCACGAAGACGATGGTGGAGGTGTACGGCGAGCTGTTGTTCGGCAGCCGCGCCTGCCAGTCCTTTGGGATGAGGTTGCCCTTGTCGTGGAGCATGTCCACGTCGTACGCGAGCGCCAGCGTGACGATGTCCGCGTCCAGCCCGTCGATCACCGCGCGCGCCTGCTTGCCGGAGCCGCCGTGGGACTGCTTCACGGAGATCTTCGCACCGTCGTGGGTGGCCTCGTAGTGCTTCGCGAAGGTGGTGTTGAAGTCCTCGTAGAGCTCCCGCGTCGGATCATAGGAGACGTTGAGCAGCGTCACGGGCTCGGCACCCGCCGGGCCCGGTTTCGTGCACGCACTCAGCGACGCCAGGAGGCCGGGGAGCAGGAGCACCGCGGCGGAGCTCAGCATCCAGGAGATGGAACGGTTCACAGAGGGAACGGAAGACATGGGCTACCTCGAGGCAGCAGCAGCAAGGGGTGGGGAAGCAGGAGGAGACGAGACGTGGCCGGCGCGGACGGTGAAGTCACCGAAGCCCTCGCCGGGACGGCGCTCCCGCGCGTACTGGGAGAACAGCGGCTCGAGCGCCGCGAGGACGCCCGCTTCGTCGATGTTCTCCCGGTATAGGCGGTTGAGCCGCTGTCCGCGCACGTCCCCACCCAGGAAGAGGTTGTAGCGGCCGGGGGCTTTGCCCACGAGCGCGATCTCCGCCAGGTAGGGGCGTGCGCAGCCGTTGGGACATCCCGTGATTCTCAGGAGGATCTTCTCGTCCTGGAGGCCGTGCGCCGCGAGGCGCTCCTCCAGCTTTCCGACGATGTCAGGCAGGTAGCGCTCAGCCTCGGCCATGGCCAGGCCGCACGTGGGTAGCGCCACGCAGGCGAGCGCGTTGAGGCGCAGCGGGCTCGCGCGGCGGAAGCCCCCCAGACCGTGGGCCTCCACGAGCGAGTCGATGTCCTCTTTCCACTCCGGCGTCACGCCGGCGATGATCAGGTTCTGGTTGGGCGTCAGCCGGAAGTCTCCGGGGTGCAGCTGGGCGATCTCCCGCAGGCCTGTGAGCATCCGCGCCCCCGGGGTGTCCGCCACGCGCCCGCTCTCCAGGCGCAGCGTCAGGTGCCAGCGCCCGTCATGGCCCTCGCGCCACCCGAAGAGGTCGCCGTTGTGCTCGAAGGTGAAGGGACGCGTGGGCTGCAGTGAGAAGCCCAGCCGCGACTCCAGCTCGGAGACGAACCATGCGATGCCGCGATCCTCGATGGTGTACTTCAAGCGCGCGTGCTTTCGGGTGGTGCGGTCGCCGTAGTCGCGCTGCACCTTCACCACGTTCTCCGCGACGGCCAGGAGCTGCTCGGGGAGGATGAAGCCGATGACGTCCGCGAGCCGCGGGAAGGTGGCGGCGTCCCCGTGCGTGGCGCCCATGCCTCCGCCGACGGTGACGTTGAACCCGAGCAGCCGGTCCTCCTCGTGGATGGCGATGAAACCCAGGTCTTGCGAGAAGACGTCCACGTCATTGATGGGAGGCACCGCGATGGCGGCCTTGAACTTCCGGGGCAGGTAGGTGGCGCCGAGGATGGGCTCCTCCTCCTCGCCGCTCCCTGCGACCTTCTCCTTGTCGAGCCAGACCTCGTAATAGGCCCGGGTCTTCGGCAGCAGGTGCTCGGACAGCTTCACCGCCCACTGGTGCGCCTCCTCGTGGACGCGCGAGTCCACGGGGTTGGGATTGCACATCACGTTGCGGTTCACGTCTCCGCAGGCTGCGATGGTGTCCAGGAGCGCTGCGTTGATCCCCTGCATGGTGCGCTTCAGGTCCGTCTTGATGACGCCGTGGAGCTGGAAGGCCTGCCGGGTGGTGAGCCGCAGCGTCCCGTTGGCGTACTTCTGCGCGAGCGCATCCAGCGCGAGCCACTGTGCCGGGGTCGCCACGCCGCCGGGCAGGCGGGTGCGGATCATGAAGTCGTAGGCCGGCTCGAGCTTCTGCTGCCGCCGCTCCTCGCGCACGTCCCGGTTGTCCTGCTGGTAGCTGCCGTGGAACTTGATGAGGTTCTGGTCCGCGGGAGCGAGCCCTCCCGTCACGGGATCGGCGAGGCTCTCGACGAGGGTGCCACGCAGGCGGCGGCTCTTGGCCTTGATCTGCTCCGCCTCCGAGAGCGCTGGGGGCTTGGTGGGGGTGCTCATGGCGATGCTCCGAATCAGTAGACGTCGCGCTGGTAGCGCTGTTCGTCGCGCAGGGTGGACAGCCAGGACTCCGCGTCCTCGCGGCTCCGGCCTCCGTGGGTGGTGGCGATGTCGATGAGGGCCTCGTGGACGTCCGGCGCCATCCGCTGGGCATCGCCGCACACGTAGAGGTGTGCGCCGCCCTCCAGCCACGCGTAGAGGTCCTTGCCCGCCTCGCGCAGGCGCTGCTGCACGTAGATCTTCTCCACCTGGTCTCGCGAGAAGGCGAGGGAGATGCGGTGCAGCTCGCCCTTCTTCAGCGCCTCCTGCCACTCCGTCTGGTAGAGGAACTGCGAGCGGAAGTGCTGCTCACCGAAGAAGAGCCAGTTGCGGCCCTTCGCGCCCGTCTCGGCGCGCTCCTGTACGAAGGCGCGGAAGGGGGCCACCCCTGTTCCAGGGCCGATCATGATGACGTCCCGGGCAGAGTCGCGCGGCAGGCGGAAGCGATCGTTCGGCTCGACGAAGACGCGCACGCGCTCCTCGTCTCCCGTGCGCGTGGCCAGGAAGTAGGAGGCCGTGCCCGTGTGGCGGGCCCCGAAGGCGACGTAGTCCACCACCGCCACCGTCAGGTGGGCCTCGGTGCCGACCCGCTTCTGGCTGGAAGCGATGGAGTAGCTCCGAGGTGCCAGCTTGCGCAGCGCGCGGACCAGCTCCTCCGCCGTCCATGGCGCGGGCCACAGCCGCAGCAGGTCGATGATCTGGTGGGTTTTGAGCAGCGCACGGAAGGCCTCTGCCCCCTCAGGGGCGAGCAGGCGCTGGAGGTCCGTGCTCCCGGAGAGCGCGGCATGGCGCTCCAGGAAGGGCTTACTCACCTTGGTCAGCTCCAGCTCCTCGGTCAGCCACTGCTGCAGGGGCAGGGCGCGGCCGTCCCGGGTGACCTCTGTCTCTCCGTTGACCTTGAGCAGGGACACGAAGTCAGCCACGAGCTCCGGAGCGTTCCGTGGCCACACGCCGAGCGAATCTCCGGGCTCGTACGCCAAGCCCGAGTCCCCGAGCGACAGCTCAATGTGCCGCACGTCCTTGTTCGCACCGCGCCCGGTCAGGCGCTGGTTGACGAGGATCTCCGCCGTGACGGGAGCCTCCTTGCCGTGCTTTGGCGCGGGAGGGGCCGTGCGCAGCGGCGTGACGACCGCGGTGGCCGTCTTGGGCGCAAGCTCCTCCGTGGCCTTGCCCACAGCTTGATCGAGCCAGCCCTGGGCGACAGGCTCGAAGTCGACATCGCAGTCCGCGCGATTCAGCAGCCGGGTGGCTCCCAGCTGGGCCAGCCGCGTGTCGAGGATCTTCCCGATCTCGCAGTACTTGGGATAGCTCGAATCGCCCAGGCCCAGCACCGAGAAGCGCAGTTGCTCCAGCTTGGGAGCCTTCTTGCTCAGGAGGAACTCGACGAAGCCGCGCGAGTCATCCGGCGGATCTCCATCACCCTGGGTGCTGATGACGATGTAGAGCAGCCGCTCCTTCGCGATCTCCCGGACCGGGTAGTCCGACGCGCGGTACAGGCGCACCGAGAGGCCCGAGGCCTCTGCCTGGTGCTTGAGGCGCTCGGCCAGCATGCGGCTGTTGTTGGTCTGCGTGCCATAGATGATGGTGAGCCACGCCTCCGGCACGGCCTGGACCACGGGCGTGGGCGCGGGCGCCTGCTCCTGAACGGGGCCGCGCTGCGTGGCGAGGCCGGCGAAGTAGCCGCTCAGCCAGTGGAGCGTCTCGGACGGCAGACCCTCCACCACGCGCTGGAGAAGGGCGCTCCGCTCCTCGCCCAGCATGGCGCTCACGTAGGGTGAGACCATCGGCAGTGCTCCTGTAGGCCGTCCCGCTCCCTTGGCGGGCAGCGAGCTCATGACTTCGACTCCTGAGCCGCTAGGACCTGGCGTACCCATCCGTCCAGATTCTCCGTGGCCTCCAACTCGCCTCCGCCCAGCCCCGCGTCACGGAGTTGGTTGCGGAGCGCGCGCCGGGCCTGCGGCGCGACGGTGTGCAGGAGGACGATGAGCCCTGCCTCCGCCAGCGCCAACGCCACCTCTGTGTCACCCCGGACGACCGAGACATGCCGCCCCTGATCGAACAGGTGGCGCTCCAGTTGGTACGCCCGCTGCTCGGCCTCGGGGGAATCCGGCAGGAGGATGACCTCGCCCTTCTGGCCGAGCCGCTCGCGCCGCTCCTGCGCGCTGATGAGGGTGCGTGCCGCCTTGTCCCCATCGCTCGCGGGTCCGAGGATCATCCCCGCTGCCACCGTGTCGTGGGTGAGCGCGTCGATGACGATGAAGGCGCCAGTGCTCCGGTTGTCCTGGTAGGGATCGCAGAGCAGCGGGCGCTTGGCCGCGAGCCGCACCTTGCCGATGTCATTGAGCGACAGCGTATCCGCGGGGACCTCGGTGAGGTTCTCCAGGTCCTTGCGCCAGAGGATCTGCTCCAGCGTGGCCGGCACCGTGCGCGTGGAGTTCTTCACCAGGTAACGGCGGGAGCCATCCAGCGGCTGCTCGCCGAACCACACCAGCATGGCGTCCAGCCGGCTCAGCGCCTGAGGTGGCTCGGCCACGTGGGCGATGACATCCCCGCGGCTGATGTCCACCTCATCCGCCAGCCGCAGCGTGACGGAGAACGGCGCGCTCTGCGCCGGGAGCTCGCCCTCGAAGGTGTCGATGGCCGTCACCCGCGTGCGGCGCTGCGAGGGCAGCACCACCACCTCGTCGCCCACGCGCACGGTGCCCGAGGCGATCTGCCCGGCGAACCCGCGGTAGTCCAGGTGCGGGCGCAGCACGTACTGCACGGGGAAGCGGAACGGAGCCTCGTCCTGGTGGCGCTGGTGGGGCAGGGACTCCAGCCAGCCCAGGAGCGTGCCGCCCTCGTGCCACGGCGTGCGGGTGCTCGGGCGCGTGACGTTGTCGCCCTTGCTCGCGCTGACGGGGAACAGCTTCACCTGGGTGAACCCGAGCGACTTCGCGAACCCGGCCAGCTCGCTGCCGATGCGCTCGAAGAGCGCCCGGTCAAATCCCATCAAGTCCATCTTGTTCACCGCGACGGCCAGGTAGGGGATGCCCAGCAGCGAGGCGATGTACGCATGGCGCCGCGTCTGCGGCAGCACGCCCAGGCGCGCGTCCACGAGGATGACCGCCGCGTCCGCCGTGGAGGCGCCGGTGGCCATGTTGCGCGTGTACTGGATGTGTCCCGGAGTGTCCGCGACGATGATCTTCCGCTTGGCCGTGGAGAAGTACCGGTACGCCACGTCAATCGTGATGCCCTGCTCGCGCTCGGCGCGCAGGCCGTCCGTGAAGAGCGAGAAGTCGATCTCCTCCTCCTGAGGCAGCGCCGCCGAGGCCGCCGCCTGAAGCCCTCGGGCCAGCAGCTCGGTGGTGGGCGTGGCGCCCTCGTTGGCCGCCACGCGCTTGGCGGTGGCGCGCTTCACGGCGGAGATCTGATCCTCGAACAGGCCGTCGCACTCGTAGAGGAGCCGGCCGATGAGCGTGGACTTTCCGTCGTCCACGGAGCCCACCACCACCAGCCGCAGCAGTTCCTTGTTCGCGTGGTCGACCAGGAACTGCTGGATGTCCGTGACGGGCGCTTGGAGTGAGGTGTCCATTAGAAGTAGCCCTCGCGCTTCTTGAGCTCCATGGAGCCCTCTTCGTCGTGGTCGATGAGCCGGCCCTGGCGCTCGGAGTGGCGGGCGGTGACCATCTCGTGGATGACGGACTCGACCGTGGTGGCCGAGGACTCGATGGCGCCGCTGAGCGGGTAGCAGCCCAGCGTCCGGAACCGTACGCGCTTGAGCACGGGCTTCTCGCCCGGCTTCAGCCGCATGCGCTCGTCATCCACCATGATGAGGTTGCCGCTGCGCTCCACCACCGGACGCTCGGCGGCGAAGTACAGGGGCACCACGGGGATCTTCTCCTTGAGGATGTAGTGCCACACGTCCAGCTCGGTCCAGTTGGAGAGCGGGAAGACGCGCATGCTCTCGCCCGTGTCGATGCGGCCGTTGTAGAGGTTCCACAGCTCGGGCCGCTGGCGCCGCGGCTCCCACTGCCCGTGGCGATCCCGGAACGAGAACACCCGCTCCTTGGCGCGGGACTTCTCCTCGTCGCGCCGCGCTCCGCCGAACGCCGCGTCGAAGCCGTGCATCGCCAGGGCCTCCAGCAGCGCCTGCGTCTTCATCGCGTGCGTGTACTTCTGGCTGGTGTGGTCGAAGGGGTTCATGCCTTCGGCCAGCGCCTTGCGGTTCGTGTGCACCAGCAACCGGAACCCGTGCTGCGCGGTGAACCGGTCGCGGAACGTGTACATGTCCCGGAACTTCCAGGTGGTGTCCACGTGGAGCAGCGGGAAGGGCAGGGGCGCCGGGTGGAAGGCCTTGCGCGCCAGGTGCAGCAGCACCTGCGAGTCCTTGCCGATGCTGTAGAGCATCACCGGGTTGGCGAACTCCGCCACCGTCTCGCGGAGGATGTGGATGCTCTCCGCCTCGAGCACCGACAGGTGTGACAGCCGTGCGGACGTGGACTCACTCATGACCAGCCTCCGCCACGCGGGGCTGCGAGCGCCCCGCGGCTTCTGTATTCGCCACCAGCGAGGTGAGCTGCGAGCGCAGCGACACCACCGCGCCCAGGATGAGGAGCGTGGGAGAGCCCAGCTCGGCCTCCCTCACGCGCGAGGCAATGGTGGCCGCCGTTCCCTCGACGACGCGCTGGTGTTCCCAAGTGCCAGCTTCCACGGCGGCGGCGAGCGTGCCCGGAGACATCCCCGCGCTGATGAGCGCGTGCGTCGCCTCCTCCAGCTTCCGGCCCGCCATGAAGAGGACCAACGTCTCCGAACGGGCCAGGTGCTCCCAGTCCGGCGTCTCATGCGCGAGGTGCGCGGTGGCGAACGTCACCGTCCCCGACAGGCCCCGGTGGGTGATGGGGATGGCGGCCGCCGCGGGCACGGCCGAGATGCTAGAGACACCCGGCACCACCTCGTACGGAACGCCCGCCTCCTCGAGCGCGAGGGCCTCCTCGCCGCCTCGGCCGAAGACGAACGGGTCGCCGCCCTTGAGCCGCACCACGGCTCGGCCCAGCCTCGCCTGCTGGACGAGCAGGGTGTGGATGTCCTCCTGCCGTACGGAGTCTCCGCCACCCTCCTTGCCCACGTAGATGAGGCGGGCGTGGGGACGCGCGTGCTCCAGCACTCCCGGGTGGATGAGCCGGTCATGCACCACGGTGTCCGCGCTGGCGAGCAGGCTCGCCGCCCGGAGCGTCAGCAGGCCTGGATCTCCAGGTCCCGCGCCCACCAGGTACACCCAACCTTTGTTACCGCCACTCATGTTGTCTCTCCCAGTGCTTCCAACTCGGCGCGGAGCCGGGCCCACGCCTCCCGGCGCTGGCCCTTGGCCAGCAGTCCGCGAATGTCTTCCTCCACCAGCAGCCGCAGCAGCCGGCTGCGCCGAGGTCCTCGGGGCAGCCGCTCCCGGAGCCACCCGCTGAGGCGGGCGAGCTGCACATGGTGGAGCGAGATCTGCTCGGTCAGCTTCTGCCGCAGGTGCCGCGCCAGCGCGGGCGACTGTCCCTGGGTGGAGACCGCAACGGTGATGGCGCCCCGGCGGCCAATGGAGGGAATCGTGAAGTCGCACAGGTCGGGCTCGTCCGCCGCGTTCAGCCAGATGCCGAGCGCTCGCGCCTCCTCCGCGACCGCCTCGCTCACCCGCCGATCATCCGTGGCGACGAACACCAGCGCATGCCCGGACAGGTCGCCCTGGGCATAAGGGCGCTCCAGCAGCTCCAATTGTCCCTGCTCGGCGAGGCGCCTCAGCGTGGCGGTGGCCTGGGGTGCGATCATTCTCACCCGCGCGCCGGTCTCGATGAGCTGGAGCGCACGGCCCTCGGCGATGTTTCCGGCGCCAATGAGGAGAACGCGCTTGCCGTGCAGCCGGAGGCAGACCGGGTAATCGAAAGCTGTGCTGGGCGAGGCCATGATCCGTTCTCGGGGAGCTCAGCCGCGCACGTGCAGCCCGCATTCCTTCTTGTCTGCGGACTCCCACCACCAGCGCCCGGCGCGCTCGTCCTCGTAGGGCTTTACCGCGCGCGTGCAGGGCGCGCAGCCGATGGACGGGTAGCCGCGATCATGGAGCGCGTTGTACGGGACGCCGTTCTCCTGGATGTACGACCAGATCTGCTTCGCGCTCCAGGACGCCAGCGGGTTGAGCTTGGCCAGGCCGCCGTGGTCCGCGTCGAACTCCACGGTCTCCACGCCGGTGCGGGTGACGGACTGCTCGCGGCGCATCCCCGTCACCCACGCTTGCCGGCCCGTGAGCGCGCGCTTCAGGGGCTCCACCTTGCGGATGCCACAACACGCCTTGCGAGCCTCCAGGCTCTGGCGAAAGGAGAAGTACCCCTGGGTGGACACCAGTGTCTCCACGCGCTCGCGCTGGGGGAAGAAGGTCTCTACCTCCAGCCCGTAGCGTTTGCGCAGCGTCTCGATCAGCTCGTACGTCTCCGGAGGCAGCCGGCCGGTGTCGAGCGTGAACAGGCGCAGGCTGGGCGCGTGCTGGCGCGCCAGATCGATGAGGACCACATCCTCCGCGCCGAAGCTGGACGCGATGGCTGCGCTGGAGCCGAACCGGCGTTCGGCCCAGGCGAGGACCTGCTCAGCGGGGGCCGTCTTCAGCTCCACGGCAGCGGCGGCGAGCTCTGCCTGGGAGAGCTGCGCGGAGAGGGGCTGAGCCAGCGACATGGGGGGACTCCAGACAGAAAAAAGAAACGGCCCGGCCCTCGTGAAGAGGGCGGGCCGTATGACACACCACTCACGAAACGCGTCACACCTCCGGCGGCTGCGATCAGCGAGATCGCTGGCAACAACGCGCGTGGAGAGGGGCGCGTCCCGTACAGCACGAGTGGGGAGCGGGGGATGTCATTATGTTCAACTATCTATCCGCTATAGCAGATGGAGTCAACCTGTCCGCTATAGCGGACAGGCCAGGCCGGTGTCCGAGGAGAGCTCAGGCGTAAGAGGGTTCTACCTCCGCGGAGGGCGCGGCCTGGGAGTGCTGCTACCGTGGGCGCATGTCCGTGCTCATGTTGGGGGGCTCCGCGGTCGTCCCGTCGCTGTTGCTGCTCTGGTACGTCTACGCGAGGGACAAGAACCCCGAGCCCCGTGGGCTGCTCATCAGGACATTCCTGTGGGGCGCGTTCATCTGCGTCCCCGTGGTGCCCGTGGCGATGGCGCTCGAGAGCATGGGGCAGGGCTTCACCGGCGACATGTGGAGCGATGCGCTGGTGAAGGCGTTCCTCGGCGCGGCCATTCCGGAGGAGTTCTTCAAGTTCCTCGTGCTGCGCTGGTACGTGTGGCGCAAGTCCCACTTCGACGAGCCGCTGGATGGCGTGGTGTACGGCGCCACCGCCTCGCTTGGCTTCGCGACGCTGGAGAACATCCTCTACGTGGGGTCGGGCGGACTGGAGACGGCGGTGCTGCGCGCGGTCACGGCCGTGCCGTGTCACGCCTTCGCGGGCGTGGTGATGGGCGCCTTCCTGGGCCGGGCGCGGTTCGCCGAGGGAGGGCAGCGCTCCGCTTTGATGTGGATGGGCCTGGGCTCGGCCATCCTCCTTCACGGTGCTTATGACGCCTTCCTCTTCACGGGCTCTGGATTCGCGGTGTTGGCGCTCGTGGTGCTGTTCATCGAGGTCCGCTGGGGGCGCAAGCTCTACAAGCAGTTGCAGTCCGAGCAGGTGCTGGCCGGGCAGGCCGTCTTCGCGGGGGCCCTGCTGACGGCCCCGGTTCCCACGGAGCAGCCGGTCCTGGTGACGTCTCTGGGAGCGCTGATGGCGGGGGGCGAGGGCACCGAGGCCGTGCGCGAGCCGGAGCTTCCCCGGCGCGCTGTCCGGCACGGTCCCCCCGTGCGCACCTTCGGGTCGTGGCTCAAGCTGGGGTTCGGCGGGATCGGGCTCTCGTTCTGCGGCCTCTGGTGGCTGGGCGTGGCTGCCGTCCTCTTCATGCCCGACAGCTCGGGCGAGCCCCTCACGACGGGCGCCAAGGTGGGGCTGATCATCTTCTCCGCGATCCCCACGCTGATCAGCCTGGCCCTCTTCCGCTCGGGCTTGAGAGGACCCTTCGAGCCTGTTTCGGGCTGAGACCTGACCAGGGGGCTTGCGCGAAGGGGGGAGGGAAAGGGTAAGAGGAACCCTTCACTCCCAGTCAAAACAGGAGTCCCTGTATGCAGAGACTTCCCCGAGTCAGCCGCTCTGGCTTGCTGAGCCTTGGGCTCACGCTCGCCGTCCTCCAAGGCTGTGGTCCCACCGAAGAAGAGGTGCCCGTCGAGCCCGCCAAGGTTCAGCAGGGCCTGGGCGTCCCGGGCTTCGCGGAGCTGCACCACCACATGTTCGCCGAGCAGGCCTTCGGTGGAGGCTGGTTCCACGGCAGCTACACCGGGACGCTGAACCGCTGTGACGGCGGCATGCCGGAGAGCAGCCACGCCCGGGTGCGCATGGACCTGAGCAACCTGCTGAACCTGTGCCCGAACTCGGGCGGCGTGGACTTGAGAGCCAACCCGCTGCTGGCGGCGCTCTTCGGCGTTGGTGGTGCAGTGGGCTCGGAGTTCATCGCGAAGATGGAGGGCACGCAGGGCGACACGGGTCTGCACCTGGGCCGGCGGGATGTGCCCACGCAGTGGCCGCGCTGGGACACCATCGCCCACCAGCAGGCGTGGGAGGGCTGGCTGCGCAAGGCCAAGGATGGCGGCCTGTCGCTGGTGATGGTCTCCCTGGTGAGCAACGGCTTTCTCTGCAACGCGCTGCCGTACCAGAACCTGAAGCGGCCCTGCGACGAGATGGCGGACATCGAGGTGCAGCTGCAGATGGCCCGTGACTTCGACGCTCGCACGGATTGGGTGGAGATCGCCCTGTCGCCGGCGCATGCGCGGCAGATCATCGCCTCGGGCAAGCTGGCCATGGTGCTCTCCATCGAGACGAGCAAGCTGTTCGGCAGCAAGGACTGGCGGACGGAGCTGGACCGCTTCTACAGCCTGGGCGTTCGCTCGCTGCAGCCCGTGCACCAGCTGGACAACCGCTTCGCGGGCGCGGCGCCGCACAACGCCATCTTCCAGGCGGCCGAGTTCCTGGAGAACTGCCACATCGACACGGACTGCGGTGTGACGACGGGCTCGTTCACGCTGGGCTTTGACGTGGACTCGGCCTGCCGCAACGTGAAGGGCCTGACGCCCGAGGGCAAGGCCATGGTCCAGGCGATGATGAGCAAGGGGATGCTGGTGGACATGGCGCACATGTCCGAGCGCTCCGTGCAGGACACGTTCGCGCTGGCACAGACCAACACGTACTACCCGCTGATGATCTCCCACGGGCACTTCCGCGAGGTGATGAACCCGAAGGTGGCCGAGCAGGAGAAGTCCACGCCGTCGTGGGTGGTGCGCTACCTGCGGCAGACGGGCGGCATGTTCGGTCTGCGCACGGCGCACGACGAGGTCCGCACGTACACGAAGACGGCGGTGGCCAACAACTGCCACGGCTCCACGCGCTCCCTGGCGCAGGCGTACGAGTTCGGCCGCCAGGGACTGAAGGTGCCCATGGCGTTCGGCGCCGACCTGAACGGCTTCATCCAGCAGACGCGGCCGCGCTTTGGCCCGAACGGGGCGTGCTCGGCGACGTTCCAGGCCGAGGCGGATGTGCAGGCCTACCAGCAGACGCTCTCCGGGCCGGGCCGCCTGGGCACGGAGTTCGACGAGAACGGCCTGGCGCACATCGGCCTGCTGCCGGATCTGCTGAGGGACTTGAAGAACCTGGGCGTGAACACCACGGGGCTGGAGAACTCGGCGGAGACGTTCATCCGCATGTGGGAGCGCGCGACGGCGGCTCGCACGGGCATGGCGGATGCGGCGAGCGACATCGACACCTCGGGCGTCGCACCCTACGTCTCCAAGGAGACGCGCGAGGCCCAGTTCCCCACGGTGTGCGGCATGGCGTACGCGCCGGACTCGAAGGTGCTGGGGCAGGGGTGCCGCTTCGACGCCGAGTGCCAGAGTGACCAGTGCACCTCGGTGCTGTGCTCCACGTTCGACGGCCGGTGCGTGTGCAACGACGACGGCGACTGCGGCAGCGCGAGCTACTGCCAGGAGGAGCTGCCGGGGCCGGGTGACAACGACTGCGTGGCGAAGAAGGCGAACTGGGTCTCGTGCAGCCGGGATGGGCAGTGCCAGTCTGGAGCCTGTGGTGGCTGCGCGACCCTGACGGGGTGGTGCTACACGCCGCGCTCGAAGGCGTATGGACAGGCGTGCAAGGCAGACCGGGAGTGCACCACGGATCGGTGCAGCGCGGACTGCTACATCAACCCCACGGGCTCGTGCCTGTGCCAGAGCGACTCGCACTGCGCCTCGAACCAGTACTGCGGCTGGGGCACGAACTCAGGCAAGTGCCAGAACAAGAAGTCCCGTGGCGCGGCGTGCGCGTCCGACCGCGAGTGCGTGTCCAACAACTGCCGCTGGTCGTTCACCTGCGGATAGGTCCCCTCCGCGCGCTCCCTGAACCTGTCCAACAACTGGACCGGTTCGGGGAGCCGCAGGTCGAAGTGGGCCTGTCGTGACGCAGTTGCCACGCAGTGGACACTCGCTTCGGCCGTGGGCAGTACGACGGAGGTGCCCTTCGGTGTGGAAGGTGGAATAGTCCTTTCAGACAGGTTGAGTGTGGAGCTCTGGAGGGTTCGCCCGCATGTCCGATCCGAAGCTGCTTCCCCCTGACGACAGTACGTCGAGCGACGCGCTGACCGTCTTCGACGATGGAAAGGCAACCCGGCGCGAGTTCGTCGGCACGGCGGTGGTGGGGGGCGCGCTGCTCTCCACCGGCCTGCTCACGGTGCCCGACACCGCCGAGGCGGCGAGCCCCAAGCCTGCCAACCTCGACGGGCCCGCTGTGCCCGCCGTGAACATCAAGCTCAATGTGAACGGCAAGGAGCACACGCTCCAGGTCGAGCCACGCGTGACGCTGCTCGACGCGCTCCGCGAGCGGCTTGAACTCACCGGCTCGAAGAAGGGCTGCGACATGGGCCAGTGCGGCGCGTGCACTGTCCTGGTGGATGACCGCCGCGTGAACGCCTGCCTCATGCTCGCCGTGATGCAGCAGGGCAAGCGCATCACCACCATCGAGGGGCTCGCCCAGGGCGACACCCTGCACCCCATGCAGGAGTCCTTTATCGAGCACGACGCCTTTCAGTGCGGCTACTGCACCCCTGGACAGATCATGAGCGCGGTGGGCTTCTCCCAGGAGAACTGGGGACAGACCGACGCGGACATCCGCGAGGGCATGTGCGGGAACATCTGCCGCTGCGGAGCCTACCCTCACATCGTGGCTGCCGTTCGCGACGGCCGCGGGAAGAAGGCCTGAGGAGCCACCATGCGCCCCATCGACTACGTCGCCGCTCAGGACATGAAGGGAGCCCTCGAGAAGCTGGGCTCCCGCCCCACGGACGCGGTGCCCATTGGCGGAGGCACCAACCTCGTGGACCTCATGAAGATCCACGTGCAGAACCCGGCCCTGCTCGTGGACATCAACGCCCTGCCACTCTCTCAGATCGAGGAGGCGGACGGAGGGCTGCGCATTGGCGCGTTGGTCCGCAACAGCGATCTCGCGAACCACCCGCTCGTGCGCCAGCGCTACCCCGTGCTCTCCGAGGCCCTGCTCGCGGGCGCCTCGCCGCAGCTGCGCAACCTGGCCACCGTGGGCGGCAACATCCTTCAGAAGACGCGCTGTTCGTACTTCCGGGACGTCTCCCAGCCTTGTAACAAGCGCGAGCCCGGCTCTGGCTGCGCGGCGCTGCAGGGCTTCAACCGCATGCACGCGGTGCTGGGCACCAGCGACAAGTGCATCGCCACGAACCCCTCGGACATGAACGTGGCGCTCGCTGTCCTGGATGCCACCGTGCACGTGACGGGGCCCAAGGGCGATCGAAAGATTGCCTTCGGGGACTTCCACCTCGTGCCGGGGGCGCACCCCGAGCGTGAGACGGTGCTGCAGCCGGGCGAGCTCATCACCCACGTGACGCTGCCCGCCTCTGGCTTCGCGGCGAACTCCCACTACCTGAAGGTGCGCGACCGGGCCTCGTACGCGTTCGCGCTGACCTCGGCGGCGGTGGCGCTCGAACTGGAGGGCAAGACCGTGAAGAGCGCACGCGTGGCGCTGGGCGGCGTGGGCACCAAGCCCTGGCGCTCGCCCGAGGCCGAGAAGGCCCTCATCGGCCAGCCCGCGGACGAGGTGCGCTTCAAGGCGGCCGCCGCCGCGGCGCTGAAGGGAGCGAAGCCGCAGAAGCACAACGGCTTCAAGGTCGAACTCGCGCGGCGGACCCTGATCCGTGCGCTGTCTCAAGCTGCTGGACTCGCCTGAACGGAGCGGAGCTCACCATGGACAAGTCAGTCGGAAAGCCGCTGAACCGGGTGGATGGACGGCTCAAGGTGACAGGCGCGGCGAAGTACGCCGCCGAGTTCCCTCAAGAGGGACTGGTCTACGCCGTCATCGTGGGCAGCACCATCCCCAGTGGAACCATCACGAAGGTGGACGCCTCGGCGGCGGAGAAGGCGCCGGGGGTGCTCGCGGTGCTGTCACCCGAGAAACCTCCTAAGCTCGCGGGCGATCCCGCGAAGCGCCAGAGCCCGCTGGAGCCCATGGTCCACCTGCTGCAGAACCGGCGGGTGGACTACCAGGGCCAGCCCGTGGCCGTGGTGGTAGCGGACACCTTCGAGCGGGCCACCCATGCCGCCGCGCTGGTGAAGGTGCAGTACCAGGCGGAGAAGCCGAAGCTGGGGCTGAAGGCCCAGAAGGCCCAAGCCTACGCACCCAAGCACATCATCTTCCGGCCGCCGGACACCGAGCACGGCAAGGCCTCGGCGGAGACGCCGGCTGCGGAGGTGGACGCCATGTACGGCACTCCGTTCGAGCACCACAACCCCATGGAGCCGCACGCGACGACCGCCGTGTGGGAGGGCGAGCGCCTCACGGTCTATGATGCCACCCAAGGCGTCTTCGGGGTGCGCTCGCGTCTGGCGCAGCTGTTCGGTTTGCCGCCGGAGAACGTGCGCTGCATCGCCAAGTTCGTGGGCGGAGGCTTCGGCGGCAAGGGCTCCGGGTGGGGACACACGATCCTCGCGGCCATGGCGGCCAAGGCCGTGAGCAAGCCGGTGAAGCTGGTGCTCCGCCGCGACCAGATGTTCGCGGGCGTGGGCTACCGGCCGGAGACGGAGCAGCGCGTGCAGCTCAAGGCCCGCAAGGACGGCAAGCTGCTTCTCGTGCGCCACGAGACGCTGACCTCGACCTCCACGTTCGACGAGTTCACCGAGCCCGCGGGCTTCACGTCGCGCATGATGTACGCCAGCGAGCAGATCATCACGTCGCACCGGCTGGTGAGGACGACGATGCCCACGCCGACGTTCATGCGTGCGCCAGGTGAGTCCCCCGGCATGTTCGCGCTCGAGTCCGCCCTGGACGAGCTGGCCTACAAGCTCAACATGGATCCGGTGCAGCTGCGGATCGTGAACCACGCGGACACGGATCCCGAGTCTGGACGCCCCTGGAGCAGCAAGTCGCTCAAGGAGTGCTACCGGGCGGGGGCCGAGAAGTTCGGCTGGTCCAAGCGCAACCCCATGCCGGGCTCCATGAAGGATGGGCGCACCCTGATCGGTTGGGGCATGGCGACCGCCACCTATCCAACGATGCGCCAGAAAGGTGCCGCCAAGGCGTCGCTGCTGCCCGATGGCACCGTGGCGGTCGCTGTCGGCACGCAAGACATTGGCACCGGCACCTATACGGTGATGTCGCAGGTCGCGGCGGACGAACTGGGGCTCCCCGTGCAGAAGGTGCGCTTCGATCTCGGCGACACTCAGATGCCTGAGGCGCCGGTCTCGGGAGGCTCCTGGACGTCGGCCACCGTGGCCCCGGCCGTGAAGCGCGTGGCGGCGGCGCTGCGGGACAAGATCATCGCCACGGCCGTGGCTGACGCGGGCTCCCCGCTGAAGGGCGCCGACCCCAAGCAGGTGAAGGTGGAGAACGGCGATCTCATCGCGGGCTCGAAGAAGGAGAGTTTTGCTGCCCTGATGAAGCGCCAGAAGCTCCCATCGATCGACGCCCAGGCGGACGCTCAGCCCGGGGACGAGATGAAGAAGTATGCGATGCACGCCTTCGGGGCGCAGTTCGCCGAGGTGCGGGTGGATCCGGATCTCGGACAGGTCCGCGTCAGCCGCTTCGTCGGCGCCTTCGGCGTGGGCCGCGTGCTGAACGAGAAGACTGCCCGGAGCCAGCTCCAGGGCGGCATCATCATGGGGCTCGGCATGGCGCTGATGGAGGAGTCCGTGGTGGATGAGCGGACCGGCCACTTCGTCACCAAGGATCTGGCGGACTACCACGTGCCGGTGAACCCGGATGTGCCCGACATTGATGTCATCTTCGTGCCCGAGAACGATCCGTACGTGAACGAGCTCGGCATCAAGGGCATCGGCGAGATCGGCATCACCGGTGTGGCCCCCGCCATCGCCAACGCCGTCTACCACGCGACGGGCAAGCGCCTCCGGACGCTGCCCCTCACGCTGGACAAGCTGCTGACGACGTAATCAGAGCCCCGCGACCTTGGCGGAGCTGGCGACGGTGTACGCGAACGCCAGCTCCTGCTGAGAGCGCGCGGGGGCCGGGAGCTCGAAGCGGAGAATCCCGTCCTGGCTCACCTTCGCCGGGGCGGGCTTCGCCTTGTCCTTGAGCAGCTCTACCTCCACGGCCTCCACCTCGGAGACGGGCATTCGCTCCTCGAGGGCGATCTGCTCCGGGCGGCTGCCCGTGTTGGAGAGGAACAGCTTCACGAAGTGCGTGCGTACCTTGCGGCCCGTGAGCCGGTGGGTGTCCAGCTTCGTCTCCACCTGCCGGAAGATGCGCAGCGCATCCTCGCTGCCGAAGCCCAGCTTCACGCGCTCGCCCACACCCGCGAAGGTCAGCTGCGCGCGGCCCACGTAGCCGCTCGTGCGCACCAGATCCACCGGGCCTGCCAGCAGTACCGAGCCGCCCTTGTTCTCGAAGCGAGCCACCCGGTGCACCAGCGGCGAGTGCTCCGGCGTCCCTACCAGCTCCGAGGTGGCTGGCGCCGTGAACTGGAACAGAGGCACCCGGTGGGGCGACCCGTCCGAGGGAAGGGTGACGCGGTGGATCGCCTTGAGCGTGAGCGGCTCGCCACCGTCGTCCAGGCCGGGCATGCCTTCAGCCTGCGGGGTGCCGCCCTCTCCGGTGGTCTGGATGGTCTCCTCGCGGATCGTCACCTCGACCGTGTGCTTCTCCTGCTGCGTCTTCTCGCGGAGGTACAGCCTGTCTTCCACCAGCCGTGGCGGAGTGGCTCCGAGCGTGGGGCGGGCCGTCGAGAAGGCCATCTCCACGTCCTTCCAGTCCTCCTCCGTCCGCTGCCACACCACCGCTTCGCACTCGAGCGTCACCGTCTCGCCGCTCTCGACGCGGCGCAGCGTGGCGCGGTACGCCGGGCGCCACACGGCACAGGGCACCAGGTACGCCACGCCTACGGTGACGGCACCTCCGGTGGGGTGGTTCAGCTCCACCTCGGCCGAGGTGAGGAGCTTGGACTCCGGCTGCTCGCCCTGGGTGAGCGCCGAGCGGGCCTCCTCCAGGCGCTGCCGGGTTTGCTCCTCGCGCTTTCGTGCCTGCCGCAGCGCCTCCTCTGTGGAGGCCACCTCCGCGCGCACCGCTGCCAGGTGCTGGCGCCAGGTGTCCGCCGAGGCCTTGCCAGCTCCGACACCCTCGGAGATGGAGCGCAGCACGTCCGCGTGCGCCGT
This sequence comes from Hyalangium minutum, assembly GCF_000737315.1. GTDB lineage: Bacteria > Myxococcota > Myxococcia > Myxococcales > Myxococcaceae > Hyalangium > Hyalangium minutum. The sequence goes on along the minus strand of NZ_JMCB01000001.1, from coordinate 400,552 downwards.
GTTCGCCACGCTCAGCCTTGCCAGCAGGCGCTGGATGTCGCTCTCGGCGAGCCTCTGCGCCTGTTCGAGCGACTCGACGCGGCGCCCGAGCTCCGTGCGGTGCTCGCGCAGGCCCTCCTTGGGCTGCTCCTTCCAGATGCGGCTCACGCGGGCGCCGATGATGTTGCCTCCCACCAGGGAGATCTGCAGCGACCGGTCCACCGCGAGCGGAGAGAGGCCCTCGACCCGCAGCCGCTGGGGGCCGGCGGGGAGCGTCACCTCGCCACGGCGCTCCACGAGCGCGCGGTCCTCGAGGACGGTGACCTTGACGACAGGAAGTGTGACGGTGGTGCTCACTTATGTCCTCCGGTTCCCGCCCTGGAGCATCTTGCTCGAGGGGATCTTCACGACCCAGGTGGCATCCAGCGACTGCTTCTCACCGGACTGCAGCGTCACCCGCCACGCCCGCTCGCCGTCCACCGGCGCGTCGCCGGGCAGCGGCTCGGGGGAGCGCCACGGGGGCTTGATCTCGGTCTCCTCGACCTTGATGTCCTTCTCGTCCTTGGGGATGACGGGCACGCGCTCGCGGATCTCCACGGTGGCGGGCCGGCCCAGGCGGTTGGCCACCTCGACGGAGACGCGGTGCGTGAGCACGTTGGCGCCTCCGAAGACGCCGCCCGAGGCCTCGTCGTAGCGCGTGTTGCGCGACACCTTGATGGACTCCTCGACGCCCAGCCCGAGCCGCTGCGTGGCGCCTGGGGCCAGGGTGGGTAGGGGAGATGTCATCAGGAACTCGTCCCCGAGCGTCACGTCCACCGGGCCCGCGAGCAGCGCGTGGGGCGTGCGGTTCTCCACCTTCACGGTGCGAAACACCTGCGGCTCCATGGAGGGGACGCAGAGGTACTCGGCGGTGAGCCCCACGGGCGCCGCGAACACCGGCACCGAGTGCCACACGCCATCCGAGGGCACGTCAATCCGCGTCTCCACGTCATAGCGGTAGTCGAAGTGGGGCGTGGACTGGCGCGGCGGCACCGCCCATGTGGGCGGGCTGACGCGGTGCACGGTCGCCATGTTTTCCTGGCGGGCGATGAGCAGGGAGATGACGTCCACGCGCATGTGCATGTGGGTCAGGGCGATCATCTCCTGGGAGGACCAGACCGGCTGGGGCTGGAGCCGGCCTCGCACGCCCTGCTGATTCGCGGGAGGCAGTTCCAGCGAGTCGTAGTCCAGCAGGTTGGCCCCGAGTTCGAGTCCTGAGGGAGGCTCGGGCTCCCCGGGGGCGGCTCCACCGAAGCCATCCATGGCGCCGCCCTCCATCTCCATCATGGGAGCGCCGTAGGCCGCATCCTTGGCCATCTCTTCGAGGGGAGCCTGGGACCTCCTGGCGCGGGCCGGACCTCCGCCTCCCGGTGCTCCACCGCGCATGGGAGCGGCGGCTGCGGGAGCCGGAGGAGGCGGGGGAGGGGGGGCGCTGGCCGAGAAGAGCCCTGAGAGGGCCCCACCGCTCTTCTTCTTCATCGGGGCTGCCTGGGCCGGCATGGGCTCATCCGCGTCCATCAGCATGTCGAGGTCCTCGGACTCGTCAGCGGGGATGGGCTCGGGTTTCGGCATGGGCTTGTAAGCCGTCGCTTCGGCACGGTCTCGGGCATTGCTCGCGGGGATCTCCCGGGCGACGGTGCGTTGCCGACTCTCGCCCTGAGGCAGAAAGCTGGCGGGAGTGGAGGGAGACGGGCGGGGAGGGCCGCCCGCGGCGTCATACCCGGCGAAGAGTTCATCCAGGCCGGGAGGAGGCTCGCGCCAACCCGAGCGGGCCGGAGGAGGCTGGCGCCGGCCGATGCGCAGGGCCTTGAGCTCGGGCACATCCGCGCGGCGGTGCAGCTCGGCGGTGGAGAGGGAGAGCTTCACGTTCTGCCAGTCTTCGCCCGTGCGCTGGAGCACGGAGGCGCGCATCCGCAGCGTCCCGCCGTCGAGCGTGCGAGGCATCCGCAGCTCGTACCCAGGGACCCAGCGTGCTCCATGCACGGCGTACTCGAGGGCGAGCCGCACCTCGCCCTGGGCCTCGCCTGTTTCGGAGAGGGTGATGAGCGCGGCCCGGTACAGCACGGCCCGCTGGCCGCGCACAGAGGTGGAGCCCTCATGGAGTCTCCGCCGACGCAGCTCCAGCTCGGCCTCGGCGTCGCGCTGGCGCCGCTCCAGGTCCAGCTTCCGGGCATGGAGGGCGGCGAGCTCCTCGTCGACGAAGTGGGCCAGGGTGAGGATGGCGGTGGGAGAGGCCTCGCGGGGCTCGTCTCCGGTCTTGGGTTTGGGGAAGGAGGGCAGGAGCTTGATGCCTGCGATCTCCTGGTCCACGCGCTGGAGCTCCAGGCTGAGCTTGGCGAGTGCCTCGAGGGCCTCTTCGAGGGCGCGCTGCTCGGCAGGGACATCGGGCTCGGGCGGGAGCTGCGCATCGAAGCCAGGGCGGATGTCGCGGACGGCGAGGCCTGCGGGGCCTTGGAGGATGGAGGCGCGCAGGGAGCCGGTGGTAAGCCCGAGCGGCAGGCCGTTGATGCGGACCTGTAGAGGGAGCCGGCCATTCTCGGCAGGCACCATGGCCACGCGGGTGCAGAGCGCTCCGTCGGCGTGGACCGAGACTGCGTCCAGGACGGATGGGACAACGATCATGGGTGCCCCCAAAAGAGAGGGCTACAGGCTAGCGGGCCCCGGCCGGAAGGGCGAGAGCCGTCTGGCGTATGCTCTGGAGGGAGAGGTTCCGGTGAGTCCCCTGATCTGTCCTGCCTGCACGGAGTTTCGAACCCCTGAGGTTGGGGGCACTTGCCCGACGTGCCACGCCGTGCTCGTGGCTGTTAGCGAGCCTCATCTCGAGGCGCTCGTTCGAGCCCGGCTGAGGAAGCGAGTCGAGGGCTGGCGCGCCCAGGGGCTCCTGGCTCCTGATACCGCCGTCCAACTGATGGCGTCGTTGGATGCGCCCGCAGAACCCCACTCCGCGGAGCCTGCTCCCGGCTCGGCCCAGGCCTTGGAGACGCAGGCGGATGAGATTGCCGCTTCGATCCACCGGGCCGCGGCCTGGCGTCCCGGTTGGGGGGCCGCGTTCTTCCACGCGATGGAGGAGGCGGCTCGTGCGGAGCGCGAGGCCGCCCAACAGGAGCGGCGGAGACTCGCCGAAGAGGATGCCCCCCAGGAGAGCGATCTGGGCTCGGCAATGGGGTCCGGGAGTGCGCTCTTCGGCCAGGGCGCTTCGGGGACGCTTGGCGGGCTGGAGGCACTGGTAGCGCTCGATGGCGCTGGCAGCGCTTCCGGCAGAGAAGGTTCGCTCAAGCTGCATGAGTACGTGTGGTGGTTCCTCGGCGCACTGCTCGTGCTCGGCGGCTCCATCATGGGTGTCCGCGAGGCGTGGCGGGCCCTGGGCGGTGTGCCGCGCCAGCTCATTGTGACAGGCGCGCTCTTCATCTACCACGCGGGCTTCGTCGGGCTCGGTGTGTTCCTGGCGCGGCGCTCGCTTTCCGCAGGCCGGGTGCTCGCCAGCATTGGCCTCGCGCTGATGCCCGTGGTGTTCGTGGCGCTGGCAGCCTTGGTTGCGCTGTCGCCGATGGCGGGGCTTCCCTGCGCCCTCGTGGTCACAGGCACCGGATTGATCACGTTGCGGGTCGCCGGGCTTCTGCTCCACCGCACGCCTCTGGCGGAGCTGACGCTCGCGCTCTTCCCCTCATTGCTGGCGGAGGTTCCGGTTCCTTGGCTGGACAGCTCGCCCTGGCTGCGCACCCTCTGTGCCTTCGTGGGCGTAGCCGCTGTCGGCGGCTCTGTGTGGCGGTCTTCCCGCACGGAGGAGGGAAAGGCGCCGCTCGTCAGCGTGGGTGTGGCGCTCTATGGAGCGCTGGCGTTGGCCGTCTTCTCCGTGGCCGGCTCTTCGGACGGCTTTGATGCGCTCCAGCCTGGGAGTGCCTCCTTCGTGGGGATGGTGCTGTGGGCCGTGACGCTCTCGGGGCTCCTCGCCGCAGCCGCGATGGGGGAATCCGTGCGCAAGGCCTATGCCCGCGCCGCTCCCGTGGTGGAGGTGCTGGCGCATGCGGTGGCCGCCAGCGGTGCGGTCGCCGGGTGCGTCGCGGCCTTCTCCCTCGTTCCGGGCGTCGAGCCTTGGGTGGATGTCGCCTCTGCCTTCGCGCCCGCCGCTGCGGCTCTGATCTTCTTCCTGCTTCACCCCCGTCGCCACTCGCTCGTTCATCTGGGAGTGCTGGCCACGACCCTCACGGGCTCCCTGCTGATGCGTCTCCTGGAGCCCGGCAACCTGGCTTGGTGGTTCGTGGGGCCCGCTGCCGTGGCCTCCGGGCTCCTGCTCATGGCGCGCCAGCAGCGGACGGGCTACCTGAGGATCTGGCTGCTGCTCTGGGGCGTCGTTCTCTCCGTGGGTTCGATGCTCTGCGTCTCTGCAGCCCGGTTCTCTGCGTCCGTGCCGGTGCAGGACTCGGGGCAGGGGAGTGCCTGGCCCCAAGTCGCGACGGGTGCGCTGATCGCCGTGGCGGCCCATCTGGCCGCGGGGCACCAATGGCGAGGCCTGCACTACCTGGGCGGGTTCGCGGTCCCGTTCGCGCTGCTCGCGGCGCTTCAGGAGTTCCCCACGCTCGGGGGACCCTGGCCGGCCCAGGCCGTCTTCGTTGGCGTGGGAGGCATCTACGGCCTCGCTGCCCTTCTCCACGGAGCCTGGGCTCGGCGCGCCAGTCAAGCGATGGAGCTGTCGCCTTTGGATGATCTCTCCCTGCTCGCGGCGGCCATTGCGATCATAGGGCCGCTCCAGCTGGGCTCGGTTCCCACCGCCCTGGCCACGGTGCTGCTGCTCCTGAGAGTGCGGCGGGACCGGAGCCGCCTCGTGTCATTCGTGGCGGCTGTGGGCTGCGTCTTCACCCTGCAAGCGCTCCCGCTGTGGCTCTCTCCCGGGACGGAGTACGTCCCCGGTAGCTTCAGTCCCTTCATCCCCGCCGTGGTCCTTGGGTTCTCTCTCATCGCCGCATTCAGGGGGAGGGGAGTGCTCCTCTCCACGGCCAGCCCGGGCGAGCCGAGGCCGCAGGGACGCTCATTGCTGGGACGTGTCCCCTTGCCGTTCCCGGAGTCGGGCCGCCCCCTCTTCACCGATGGCTTCGCCAGCGCGGCGCTCGTGCTGTGTCTGTGGGCCGTTCAGAGGCTCGCTGCCTGGACCTCCAATCCCGTGGATGCCGAGCGGCCGCTCCTTCTGCTCCAGAGCGGACTGCTCGTGCTCAGCGCGCTCGCGGTGTTCTTCTCGCGGGGCTTCGTGGCCTGGCGCCTCAGAGGCTCGGTGGTGGCGCTCGCCGCAGGAGGGCTGCTCATCGTCCTCACCGCCGTCATCAACCGCGCCGGGCGGCCGTTGCCTCCGGACGTCGTGGCCTTGAGGATGCCGCTCATCGGCGCCGGGCTCTGGGCCCTGGCCCTGGTGGCGAGGCGCTTCGGGCCATGGCTCGCCCGCAGGCTGGAGAATGAGCCCCAGGGCCGCTTCTACCACTGGGTCCCCCACGCCGGAGTGGTGGCGCTCATCGCGGTCCTGCTGATGGGCGCCTATCGCGTCGCTCTTCCTTTGTATCCCTCCCGCGCGCTGGCCATGGTTCCGCCGCTCATGCCCCTGGGCGCCGCGATGCTCTCGATGCTGCTGGTGGGCTCGTTCCGCTCCAGGTACCTCGTTCACCAAGGGCTCGTGTTGGGACTGGTTGGGGCCGCGCTCGTCTCCGCGCAGCAAGCGGTCCTTGGCCCTCAGATGGTGCCGCTGATGCCCCCGGATGGACAGTGGATCCGGGCGGAGGCGACGGCCCTGGCCAGCGGCTCTTCCATAGGGTGGACCGCGCTCCAGGCATGGATGCCTCCCGGTGCGACTGTGTTCCTCCTCTGGCAGCGAGCCTTCGCGGGCATCGCCGCTGCCGCGCTGGTGTATGCCGCAGTGGCCGCCGGGGTGGCTCGGGCCGGTGCACGTCTGGCCTTCCTCCGGCGCCTGCTGGCCTGGGAGCCCGAGGTACAGCACGCGGCACAGGTGCGGAGCCCGGAGGGCTTCAGCGCGGACCTGCGGCAGCTCCTCCAGCAATGGGCTGTGTGGGCCGTGGCGCTCGTTGCTGCTGCGGCGTTCTTCCAGCCGGGGCTGACTTCGGCCGAGCTGACCCTCGCCACCGGTGTGCTGCTCTTCCTCGGATGGGCGCAAGGCAAGGGTCGGAACACCGTGGGGCTGGGCATCCTCTTGATCGTCCACGCTCTGGCGCACCGGGAGCGCTGGTTCCCCGCGTGGCCGGGACCGGTGCTCGCACTGGTGGGGCTCGCGGTGGTGGCCCTGGGGCCCAGGATCGTCCGCTGGAGAGGACGCGACGAAGCTCAGCACCGGTTGAGCCTGCATCTGGCGGGGGCCCTCTATGCTCTGGCCGCTGTCGGCTACGCGCTGGCTACGCAGCGACCCACTCATTCGTCGCTGGCGGTGATTCAGTTGATCTCCGGCGCGCTCTCCAGCCTGGAAGGCAGTTGGATGCGCTGGGCCGCCTTCCCGGTCACGGCCGCGATCGTGGCCACCACGGTGCTCGTGGGAGCCGTCCAGTGGAGGGGCGCGCTCGCCTCGCTGTCCGCGGCCTGGGGCTCGATCCTCGCGGGGTTCGCGGGCCTCTGTGGTCTCTCGGTGGTGCTGATGGCCCGAGCCTTCGAGAGTGGGCCGCAGGCCCTCTACGAAACGCTCTTCACCCAGTTCGGCGCGGCGCTGGCGCTGGGAGCCGCAGGAAGTGCCGCCCTCGCGCATGGGGCCGGGCTGTGGCTGAAGGACCGCCGCCAGGACATCAGCCGAGGCCTCGGGCGGGGACGGGACGTGTGGCTCATCGGATGTGGCGTGCTGCTCTCGGTCGTGGCAGTCCGGGCCCAGAGCGTCAGCGCAGACGCGCTCCCGCTGGCGCTGGCGGCACTCGGGCTCGCGGTGATCGTGGCGCTGCACTGCGCTTGGAGCGAGCACACGGGCCGGCACGTGTACTTCGTCCAGGTGGCCGTGGTGGGCGTCTACGCCATGGTGCGCTCGCTGTACGTCACCGGCCTGCGGCCCGAGCATGATGCACTCTTCGCGCTGGCCCTGGGCTTCGCGCTGGTGGGCGTCACCGTGCTGGCCCGCCGGGCTGGAATCCCTCCGGTGGCCGATGCGACGCGCCGGTTCGCGGCCTTCCTGCCCCTCGTGATGTGGTGGGTGCTCCCCGCCGAGGCCACCCATCAGGCGGCGCTGCTCGCGGGCGGCTCGGGCATGCTCTATGCGGCCATAGGCGGGGTGGAGAACAGCCGCTGGTTCGGCTCGCTGGCGGCGGCGGCCTGCAACCTGGCGCTGCTCATCGGCGCGCTCGCGTTCGGGCTGGATGGCCTCGAGATCTACCTGGCGCCCCTGGGGTTGCTGTTGCTGATGCTGGGCCAGCTCTTCACCTCCAGCCTGCCTCACGCCGCGCGCAACGCGCTGCGCGTCCTCGGCGGCCTGCTGCTCTACGTCCCCGCAGCCGCCAAGCTGTCCCTCCAGGTGGGACTGGCCGCGGACGGCACGTACGCCCTCATTTTCGGAGGCACGTGCCTGCTGGGCGTGATGGTGGGCATGGTCCTCCACATCCGCGCCTACCTCGCCCTGGGCACGTTGTTCCTCACGCTCGACGTGGTGGCAAACCTCGTGCATGCCGGACTGAGAGACCACCGCGTGGGCTTCCTGGTGATGACGCTCACCGGGCTCACCATCGTCAGTGGACGGGTGCTGGCCACGCTGAAGCGCCAGCAGCTCGAAGTGCTCATGCGGCGCGTCCGCGTCGAGCTACGCGGCTGGGACTGACGCGAGGCTTCGCGAGCGGGGCACAATGCCCCAGGGAACGTGCTCGGGGGCGCAATGCCCCGCGCCCGGCCCTCTGAAGCGAAGGCTGTGTCCACGAACCAGCCCTGGCGCGGCGTGTGCATTCGTGGCCCACGAGGCTGCTCTGTCCCGAGCCTCGTGAGTCGCGGCGCCTGCCTGCTGGCGAAGCCGTCGGGGCAGGGCTCGCCGAGGTCGGATCATGCTGAGGAGCGTGCTGTTGGGACTGGCAATGCTGGTGTTCGGTGGGGCGCTCGCCTTTGGCGGGGGCCGATCGCTCTACCGGGCCTATACCAGCCAGCGCTGGCCGGCCGTCCCGGGCCATGTGCTCTCCTCCTCGGTCGAGAAGATCCGCTCCCGCCGCTCGATGAGCTTCATGCCGCACGTGAGCTACGAGTACGCGGTGAACGGGAAGACCTATACCTCCGAGACGCTCGCCTTTGGCGCGGGCATCACCGCCGGGGCCATCGAGGACGCCAACGCCTACGTGCACCACTACCCGAAGGGCTCCGAGGTGCAGATCCACTACGCCCCCGACGATGCCTCGCTCGCCTGCCTCGACTGCGGCAGCGTGGGGATCGCGGACTACATCGTCGCGGGGGGAGGCTCGGTGCTGGTGGGGCTGGCCCTCATCGGACTGTTGGATCCCTTGCGCTCCGTGCTCAGGTCCCGCGAGCGCGCCCGAGGCGAGCTGTCCGTCAGTGGGGCGCCCACCCGGAGGACGTGACCCGCGCGAGGGCACGGGCCTCCTGGCACGGGCCCCCGAGAAGGGACGCCGCGGAATGCGGTATCCTCCCGGCTGTCCCCCTCGGAGCTCGATGATGCGTTCCCCCCGCCACGCCCGCGCTGAGCGCCTTCGAGCAGCCTACCCGTGGCGTGTGGCGCGATTCCTTGTGGTGGTCCTTCCCCTCCTGACCGCCGCGTGTGCCACCACCTCCGGAGACCTGCGCACCGGCTGCGAGCGCGGCAGCACCTACGCGTGCAGCCAGTGGGGCAGCGACCTCCTCGCACAGGGGGAGAAGCAGCAGGCCGAGAACGCCTTCGCCCGCTCGTGCGAGGGCGGCACCATCGAGGACTGCATTACCCAGGGCCAGCTGATGCTGGAGCGCGGCGAGCTCGACGGCGCCGAGGCCCCGCTGACCAAGGGCTACGAATACGAGAGCGAGCAGGCCACTTGGGCGCTGGCGGAGCTCTACCAGACGCGCAGGCAGCCGGGGGACGCGGAGCGGGCGCAGCTGATGCTCTGGGAAGCTCCCGCCATCGACAAGCCGGACCGCGAGTTCATCTTCTGGTACCGGCCCTCGCCCACCGGAGGGGAGACCACCTACGCCCTGGCGTACTCCTTCCAGCCGATGAGCTTCTGGGCGCGGCGCATGACGCTGGGCCTGCACTTCGCCGGCAATGATCTCGGCGCCAACGAGCTCAACGCCTCCATCGGCTACCAGTACTTCCTCACCCCGGACGTCGTCCCCTACGGCACCTTGCTTCTGGGCGGCGCCTTCCAACAGCATTCCGTCAACGTGGGCGCCGAGGCTGGCGTGAAATGGTGCCTGGGTCCATTTGGACACCTCAACGTCGGGGCTGGCATCTCGGTGGGCAGCCCGCTTCACGCCTCGATCGGCATCGGCATCAACTCTTTGCCCATCGAGCTGCTCCTTCTCTTGGCGGGACACTGATTTCGGACACTCCTTCCAAGAGAGACGCAACTTTGTGCAGGTAAGGTGCGAAGATACGCACACCACACAGTATCCCACATCTAAGTGGAGGCGAACGTGAGCGACACCAAGATCAACCGACCCGCCCTGAACCCGGCGCCGGCTCCTGCGGCGGCCAAGGGCAACGCCCCCACGAATACTGCGAAGGAGACGGGCTCGGCGGCCTCGGCGAAGAAGCCGGCGGGCTCCAACGCTACGGCCTCCACGGCGAGCACGAAGGCGAGCGCCGCGCGCGCCACGGATGGCTTCGAGTCCACGGGCAAGGCTTCGCGCCCGGGCGTGGCGGCGGCCCAGTCCCTGTCTGCGGTGACGACGGCCGCGGCGCCGGGGCAGCCGGTGAAGAAGACGATGACGCTCGTCTATGACGCCGGGCCGCACAGCAACCTCACGGACGTGAAGCTGAAGGGGAGCTGGGACGCCCAGGGCCGCTTCAGCAACCAGTGGGACGCGGGCTCCATCCCCATGCGCTCGCTGGGCAACGGCAAGTGGGAGGCCACGGTGGAACTGCAGGACGATGGCCTGCCGCGCAACTGGGAGTGGGGTGTCACGGTGGACGGGCCCTCGGGTAACGACCAGTGGGCGGTGATGGGCGAGGGCAACCTCAAGCTGGACCTGAGCAAGCCCTCGGCCTCGTACGCGCCGACGACGTACCACGAGATGGGCTCGCAGAAGCGCGGGGACGACATCTCCTTCAAGCTCTGGGCGCCGGACGCGCGCGCGGTGCAGGTGAAGGTGACGGATCAGCAGGGCAACGTGCAGCGCATCCCCATGCAGAAGGCGGAGAACGGGGACTGGGCCGCCGAGGTGAAGGGCGGCTGGAAGCAGCTCGAGGGCAAGTCCTACGTCTACGAGGTGGTGGACTCGGGAGGGTTGACGAGCGACCGGCCGGATCCGTACGCGCGGCAGATGATGGGCGAGCAGCGCGGCATCGACCGGCTCTATGTGGATCCGATGAAGGGCCGCGAGGAGAACCGGTACTTCCCGGGCGCCTCCGAGCTGACGCGCTTCACCATTGATGACGAGGAGAACGCCGCAGGCGCCTATCTGGTGCTCAAGGACGCGGACGGCAAGCAGCTCAACCGGGAGCAGCTGCTGGCGCGGCTCGGGGCAGGGGACGCGGGGCTGGTGGACAAGGTGCGCGGCGGCAAGTTCAACGACCTGTGGTCGCAGAACGTCGAGGCGGACGGCCGCATCAAGATGGCGAACCACGACGGGGCGTGGACGGCGCTGGTGAACAACCCCGAGAAGCTGGTGGGCCTGCGCTACGAGTTCCAGGTGATGGAGAGCGACGGCAAGGGCGGCTTGCAGCTGCGCGACGATACGAACAAGGACGGGGCGTACAGCGCGGCGGAGCGCCAGGCGTCGGGCTTCAATGATCCGTGGAGCGATCTCATCACCGCGGACAGCGGCGTGAGCTTCCGCGGCTCGGTGGTCACTGACCCGACGAGCTTCCAGTGGAAGAACGACAGCGCCCCGCGCGAGAAGGATCCGAGCAAGTGGGTGGTGTACCAGCTGCACGTGGGGAGCTTCCTGGGGCAGGGCGGTAACTCGAACCGCTCCACCTTCGAGGACTTGACGAAGAAGCTGGACCACTTCAAGGAGCTGGGCGTCAACACGCTGGAGCTGCTGCCGACGAACGAGGTGGAGGGCAGCCGCAACTGGGGCTACCTGGGCGTGAACAGCCTGGCGTCGGAGAGTTCGTTCGGTTTCGAGGACGAGACGGGCAAGTGGGTGACCGGCGATGAGGCGCTCAAGCGGTTCATCGACGAGGCGCACGGGCGCGGACTGAACGTGATTTCCGACGTCGTGTACAACCACGTGCACGGGGACAACAACGGCCTGTGGAACCTGGGCGGGGCGCAGAACCCGTACTTCAACTGGTCCAAGGAGCCGGGGAAGTTCGAGCAGCGGGACACGCCGTGGGGCGCGGTGCCGGCGTACCACAACCCGAAGGTGAAGCAGCTGTTCGTGGACCACGCGGTGCAGCAGATCTCCGAGCTGAAGTTCGACGGCCTGCGCTTCGACTTCACCGAGCCCATCAAGGGCGTGGGCGGCAAGGACGGCTGGGAGATGCTGCGGGAGATCAACCGCCAGGTGCACTTCGTCAACCCGAATACGTGGACGGTGGCGGAGCAGTTTGACTACGACCCGGCCATCTCGCGGCCGGCGAAGGCGGACGGCACGGGCGGCGGCTTCGACGCGCAGTGGTACACAGAGTTCCAGCACAAGCTGATCAACGACAACAGCAAGCCGGGGCTCATCCAGGCGGCGTCGCGCGGCCAGACGACGGACATGGACGCGTTCGTGAACCTGCTGACGGCGCCGCGCGGGCTGGACGGCTGGAAGCACGCGCTGTCGATCATCTCCAACCACGACGAAGTGGGGAACGCGCAGCGGACGATGAACACGGCCGAGGGCAACAAGCCCACGGACTTTCCGGACCAGTGGTCGCGGGACGCGGCGCGGTTCGCGGCGGGCATCGGGTTCGCGTCGCCGGGCATCCCGATGTTCTTCCAGGGCGACGAGTTCGGAGCGCAGAACGACTTCCGGTGGGGCAACACGTCCACGTGGGACAGCGACTGGAGCTGGGAGTCGCTGGGCAAGAACTGGGACTGGACGAAGGTGACGTTCAACGACGCGCAGAAGGCCAGCTACGAGCGGCTCTTCACGCTGTCGCCGCAGGCGCGTGAGCAGGACGGGGCGTACAAGAGCCTGTCGGCGCAGGACAAGCAGGTGTTCAACCACCTGGCAGGCCTGGGCGGCGAGCAACGCACGGAGGCGATGCTGGACATCACCCGGAAGCAGCAGTTCCAGTTCTACAAGGATGCCATCGCGCTGAGGAACTCGAGCCCCGCGTTCCAGGCGGATGCCGAGGTGAACCGGGTGTACACGCACAACAACGACTCGGTGATGGCGTTCACGCGGAAGTCCGGGAACGAGGAGTACCTGATCGTCGGCAGCCTCAACCACCAGAACCTGGACGGCTACAACATGCCGTTGCCTCCAGGGAACTGGAAGGAAGTGCTGAACAGCGACGCCGGGGCGTACGGCGGCGGGAACTTCGGCAACTTCGGCGCCACGCTGAATGGCGGAGGCAACACGAAGGTGAACATTCCGTCCGCTGGCTACGTGGTCTTCAAGAAGGCGTAGCCTGTGGGTCCGCATGGCGGCGGGTTCGATTGCCGCCGCTTCCAAGTAGAGCAACCCGCCGCTTTCAAGGCGCCGCCCTCTAAGAACGGGGGCGGCGCTCGCATTTTTGGGACCAAATCCGGTTTTTGGGACCGAAAAAGGACCAAACCGGCGACGGAAACGACATGAGCAAGACGTGGATCGGCAAGTGGAAGCGTATGCGTATAGGCGGGTGCGCGACACGTAGAGGATGGCGTTGAGCACCTCGCGCCGTGAGTGCACCACCGGCTGCGGACCGACGGGGTTGCCGCGGACGAAGGGCTCGACCAGCTCCCACTGCGCGTCGGTCAAATCCGAGGGGTACCTCTCTCTGGCCAGGGCCTGCGGAGTAGAACTCATGACCCCGCCCACAGAATGGGTGGGCGCGACGGGCAACCTGTCAAGTAGGACAGCCCATGTCCTACCTGACAGAGCAACAGAAGAGGCAGACGGCAGGAAGGCTGGGTGCGCAGTACTTGCGCGTCGAGAGAAGAGTTGTCCAAACCGGAACAGAGAACCACCTATTGACTTATTATGTTGTGCACTACACAATAAGAAGCAATGGGAAATAACGTGCCGAAAACTCCTGGTACGAGACTCACGCGAGGAAGCAAGGAGTGGCGACGGGTGGGGGCGCAGCTCTCGTTTGCGCTGTACGGCGCGGCCAGTCGGATGATCCGTCTCCATCGCCCTTTCCTAGAGCCGTTCGGGCTGACCTACCCGCAATTCCTCGTCATGCTGGCGCTCTACGACAGCGAGCCCCGCACCGTCGGAAGCCTCGGGAACGAGCTCGGGATGGACAACGGAACGCTCACGCCCCTGCTCAAGCGGCTGGGCGCCGCAGGGCTGGTCACACGGACGCGGGACGAGCGTGACGAGCGCCGCGTCCAAATCGCGCTGACCGAGGCGGGCGAGGCGCTTCGAGCAGAGCTATGCGCCGTGCCGGAGCGCATCGAGACCGCGTGCAAGCTCACCGACGAGGGCCTGGTGCAGCTCCGCGACACCCTGAACGGACTCGGGATCGCCCGTTCCACAGAGGCCGAAGAGACGCCGAACGCTGACCGCCGCCAAGGAGCATCGGCAGTGCCAGCGGCCCTACTTGGATCAACGAAACCATCAGGAGAAATCAAAAAGTGAAAATTGGAATCATCGGAGCCGGTTCGATCGGCAAAACCCTGGCCCTTAAGCTCGCCGCCGCAGGGCACGACGTCAAGGTCTCCAACTCGCGAGGCCCGGAGACCATCGACGCCGAAGCGCTGGCCACCGGCGCTCGCGCGGTCGCGGCGGCGGAGGCCGTCAAAGACGTGGACGTCGTGATCGTGTCGATCCCTCCCACCCGGCTTCGCACCGTCGCGCCGCTTCTTTCGGGCCTTCAGGACGATGCGGTCGTCATCGACACATCCAACTACTACCCGCAGCGCGACGACAGGATCGAGGCTCTTGAGGCCGGGCAGGTCGAGAGCCTTTGGTTCGCCGAGCAGCTCGGCCGGCCCGTGGCGAAGGCCTGGAACTCGGTGATCGCGGACACCTTCGCGAAGAAGGGCCTTCCTGCGGGCAGCCCAGGACGCATCGCCCTCTCGATCGCAGCCGACCGCGACGTGGACCGCAAGGTCGCTCTGGAGCTGGTGGAGGACACCGGCTTCGACGCCTACGACGCGGGCACGCTCGCAGAGTCATGGCGGCAACAGCCGGGCGCGCCCTGCTACTGCACCGATCTCAGCTTGGAGCAGTTGCCCGCGGCGCTGGCGGCGGCCGAAAGGGACCGCTTGCCCAAGCGGCGCGATCTCGCCATGGCGGCGGTCGCCGAGCGGGCCGGAGACGACTTCCTGAACATCGAAGGCGAGTACTTGGTTCGCCTGAACCGCGCCCTCTACATGTGAGTCGCGGTCCCCGCGAGCGTCTATCGCGCCTTTCCGTTCCTAGGATTCACAATGAAAACTCTCCACAACGAAGCGACATCGAATCGACAGGAGCGGCCATGAAGATCGGCATCCTCGGCGCGGGGCATATCGGAAAGACCTTGGCTCGAAAGCTGGCCGCGGCCGGCCACGACGTGACGGTCGCCAACTCTCGGGGGCCGGAGACGATCGACGCCGAGGCGCTCTCCACCGGCGCTCGCGCGGTCAGCATGGACGAGGCCCTAAGGGGCGTCGACGTGGCGATCCTCTCCATTCCCCTCAACAAGATCCCTGGAATCGCCGCGCTGGTCGCGGACCTTCCGGAGAGCACGGTCGTCATGGACACGTCGAACTACTATCCCATGCGCGACGAGCGGATCGACGCCATCGAGAGCGGCCAAGTTGAGAGCCTATGGGTGTCCGAGCAGCTGGGCCGTCCGGTCGTGAAGGCTTGGAACTCCATTGGCTCCGACTCCTTCGCGAGGATGGGCGGAGCTTCGGGAACGCCCGGGCGCATCGCACTCCCGGTCGCGGCCGACAGCGACGCGGACCGGAAAGTGGGCATGGCGCTCGTCGGGGACACGGGCTTCGACGCGTACGACGCGGGCTCACTCGCGGAGTCTTGGCGACAGCAGCCGGGCGCGCCCTGCTACTGCACCGACCTCAACTTGGAGCAGTTGCCCGCGGCGCTGGCGGCGGCCGAAAGGGACCGCTTGCCCAAGCGGCGCGACCTGTCGACGGCGGCGATCGCAGAGCGGGTCGGCGACGGCACCACGAATCCGAGCGCGGAATACGGCGTTCGCCTGGTTCGTGCGCTGTTCATGTAAGCGGTCGATGTCACGACTCACCTCAATCAGAGATCAGAACGCCATGGAAAAGAATCAACGCAAGGCCAAAGTGCTCGTCTTGGGATCCAGCGGCACGGTCGGAAAGAAGATCGTGGCGGAACTCGCGCAGTCCGAGGACGTGAGCGTCCGTCTCAGCTCGCGTCGGCCCGCCGACGTGGACCGGCTAAGGTCCGAAGGAAAGGACGCCGTCTACCTGGATCTCGACAAGCCCGAAACGTTCGGGGTCGCGCTCGCGGGCGTCGACCGGCTCTTCGTCCTAACCGGCTACACCGTGGCGATGCTCGCCCAGAGCAAGACGCTGATCGACGCGGCGTACAAAGCGGGTGTGAAACACATCGTGCATCTGGGCGTGTTCGCGGAATGGGACTGCACCGATCCCCACTTCGCTTGGCATCAGCTTATCGAGAGCTACGTCAAGGCCAGCGGCATGGCCTGGACCCACCTTCACCCCAACATGTTCATGGAGAACATTCTGCTGTTCTTCGATCCGAAGAACGACTCCATCACCACCTATTGGAAGGGAGAGCGCACGGGCTGGATCGCCGCCGCCGACATCGCCGCGGTCGCCGCGAGCGTGCTTCGCGAAGGGCCGGAGAGGCACCACGGAAAGGACTACTGGCTGAGCGCGGAGGTGGCCACCGGTCCCCAGATCGCGGCGATCCTCAGCGAGGCCACGGGACGAGAGATCTCGTGCAACGTGCTCGGTCCGGACGAGTTCAAGGCGGCCTTCGACTCGATCGAGTTCGAGACCGAGAAGTGGTACGCGGAGAGCGGCGTCGAGTGCATGAGACAGATCGTCGATGGCCGGTTGGGCGGCATCGGGAGCGTGCGAGACGACGTGCCGCACGTCACCGGCCGTCCCGCCCTGACCTGGAAGCAATGGGCGGCCGAACACCGACAGGAACTTGCCGCCAGCGCCGCTCGCTCCGAGTAGCATTTTGTGCGAGAGCGCTGCGTACGCCGCGCTCCGACAATACAGAGAGGAAAAGTCGTTGAAAGCTGCCGTCTACCACAGGAATGGTGATCCCGATGTGCTCTGCTTCGAGGAGATCGCAGACCCCGAGATCGCCCCCACGACTGTCCTCATCCGCGTCGCCTATGTCGGGCTTCAGGGAGGCGACATCTACAACCGGCGCAACACGCCACCGCGAGCTGGAGCCCCTCATGTCGTCGGCTACCAGGCAGCCGGGACGGTAGAAGCCGTCGGGGAGCAGGTCACGAGTGTTCGGCCCGGCGACCGGGTAGCGGGGTTCGCATTCGCCGGCAGTCATGCCGAGCTGTTCGGCGTTGACCAGCAGCACGTCTATCCGTTGCCAGAAGGGCTCGATTTCGCCGTGGCCGCTGCGCTGCCGGTCGAGTTCGGCACGGCCAGTGACGGCTTGTTCGAGTTCGGACGGCTGAAGGCCGGCGAGACCGTTCTGGTGCGCGGTGCGACGGGCGGTGTTGGGATCGCGGCGGTACAACTCGCGCATCGGGCAGGCGCGACGGTGATCGCAGTTGCGGCAACCGCAGAGCGTTTGCTGCGCGTCTCCGAGCTCGGTGCCACCCACGTCATCGACTACCGGAACGAGGATGTGGTCGCTCGCGCACGCGAGCTGACCGATGGCCGCGGCGTCGACCTCGTCCTCGACGTGGCAGGCGGCGCCCCTCTGCTCGGCGCTTGCGCCTTCAAGGGACGCTATGGGCTGGTGGGCGCCGCGAGCGGCGTCACCGCTTCGGTAACCTTCGAGGATTTGCTGACGAACGGTCTGACCGTATTCAGCTTCATGTTCGGCAGGGAAATGGGAACGGATCGGGTGAGGCGGCTCATTGCCGATCTGATGCGCCGTGCCGCCGACGGCGAATTATCGATGCCGGTGGAAAAAGTGTTTGCGCTGTCGGACGCGGCGCAAGCCCATGCCTTCGTGGAACGTGGCCGGCCGCTCGGCCGCGTCCTTCTGAAGGCCCGCGGCTGAAGGGTTCTGCCCGCGCCCCGGCGCGCATGAAAATATGCCGGTGCTGGAGGCGCGCGTTAGAGCGGTGGCGTTGTCCGTCTGCCACGGCGGAGCACGGAACTCGCCCCGTCTTGCTGCGCTCCTCTGGGCTGGTCTCTTTGCGCGGTTGCACGGTCGCTCGTCAGTGCGCAGAGGCACGCCACGTTCCGCGCGCGCCGTCGCGAGCGGTCATCCCGCAAGTCGCGTTTCCGACGGCTGCAGCTCGCAATCGGCCGTCACCCGCATCGCGGTATCGCAGTATCGCACGGGCTCGACCCCTCTCGGCCACATCAAATCCCGCCTCCGCTCTCGCCAGAAGCTCCGAGCGGCGGGTTCGATTCCCGCCGCCTCCACAGGCTTACTGCGCGTCATCTCCCGTGGCTCTCAAGTTTCGGAGCGCAAAGAGCAACCTCACCACGGAGGTCCCGAGGAACCAGAGGCCGGCAACGGCACCCCAGCCGATGGCCGTGCCTCGAAGAAAGCCGATGACCTCGTTCCAGCGCTCCTCGACATAGGTCTCCGGGCTCTTCACCCAGTGTACGAACACGAGGCGCCCATCCCGAGGAGCGGTCTCCGCGGGCACGGCGGCCTGAAAGCAGGGCTCGAGCTCGGGATCGACGGCCACGGCTCCTCCTGGCGGCTCATGCCAGGCATCGAGGCACGCGGCCTGCTCGTCACTCTCGCTAAAGTCGTGGCAGACCGCCCACACGCGCACGGGATCACCGGGGCGCCACCCGGGAGGGCGCACGGGCGCCACGGCATGTGCGTAGGTGACGGCGGGCTTCTTGTCCGCATGGCGGTGGTACTTCTTGTGAACGGTATGGGCCTCCACGCGGCCGTCGCGCAGCCGGAAGCGCGTCACCCCGGGGTGGTTCGCCAGCTCCTCGCTGGAGACCTCCCGCTGCTCGGCGAAGTGGAGACGGCTGAACTCCGGGAGTGGCAGGCATCCGACGAACCCCGCCAGGCAAGCCGCGATCACCGTGGCGATCCCCAGGACCAACCCATCCCCGGGTAAGCCGCCCCAGTGTTCCTCTTCGAGCACGGTCATGATCAACAAGACCGACCCCAAGAGGGTTCCCAGGAGGCCTCCCGCGACCGATGAACGGGTCAGGTAGGCAACGAGGCAGCACAGGGCGATCAGCGCACCTCCTGCGGCCCCCATCGCCACAAAGAACCTGAGACGCCGCAGGAAGACGATCACGGAGCCATGCTAGCAATTCCTTCGCCCCCTGACCGGCCGCGCTGAAAGCCGCGCCGGTGTACAGGGGGGGCATGCCCGCAAGGGGCCCTGAGCTGTGGTCAGCTGCCGCGAGCGAGCTCGTAGGCCTCGGCCTTGGGGGCGATCTTCGCCTGCAGCACCGCGTAGACCTCATCCAGGGTCCGCGCCGTGCCGGCATTCGTATAGAAGATGTTGGGGTTGGCTTCGGCCTGGTCGGGGAACATGTCGGCCGCGCTCTGGCTGCCCTTTTCGTTGCCCTGCGCGCCCAGGAACTTCGTTGCGCCCCCGGCCCCCAGGAAGTGGGCCATGTAGAGCTCGGTCGGTCCCGGCTCGATCTGCAGCGTCCTCCTCAGGTGGTTCTGGTTCTCCAGCGTGAACTCGGCCGCCATCAACGCGCTGGAGGTTGGGTTGTAGCGCTCGTCGAGGATCTGCTGCCGCACGGTGTCGTCTGCCACCACGTACTTCCCCGCGTTCGAGTCCCACTGGATCTGCGCGGCCATGTCTCCCAGACCGTGCTCGGCCCCATGCTTTTTGACCGTCCCCAGCCACGTCTGATCGAGGAACTGGTACACGCCGGTGGCGCTGCTGGTTCCGGCCTTGGCCGAGGGATTGAACGAGCTCTCCTGGTTGCCCATGGCCTTCATGTACCCGTAACCGATGCCCACCGTATCCACCGCGTTGGCGATGGCGGCCTCGACCGAGGTGCCGGGCTGCAGCAGTCCGTTCTCCATGTGAGGGATGGTCAGGGCGAGCTTGGCCCGGTCCGGAGCGGGCATCGGGATGGGCGCCTGCTGCTGGAACTGCGAGCGATCCAGGGGCGGCATCGGGATGGGCGCCTGCTGCGGAAGCTTCGAGCGATCCAGGGGCGGCATCGGGGTGGGTGCCTGCTTCTGGAACGTGAACGTGGTGGGACTGGTCGCGTTTGCCGGCGCACCGCGGTCGAAGGTCGTGGCATTCCCGGTCGTGACGTACGGACGGCCAGACCGGGCATTGGCTTCGTCCGCCACGAGCTGACCGTCATCATTACGGTGCATGGTGATCACCTTGCCGCCAGCGGGGTCGTTCGCCTGGTACTGGCCCTCGGCGTTGCGGCCTGTGACGAGGATCCAGTGGTCGCCCTCCGTGTTGCCCTTGTAATCCACTTGGACGACCACCGGGCGGCCCGCGTCCAGCTCCTGGTCGATCTGGTCCGCCTTGAAGGTCCCCCAGTCCTCGCGCTTCACCTGGACGCCCGCGGCCTCCACATTCCCCATCTGGTTCCACCGGTCGATGGCGCCATTGCCGTTGTAGCCGTCGATCCCGTTCATGAACGTGTTCATCTCGCCCGGGGTGACGGTCTTCCCGGTGATGCCGCTGACTCCCATCGCCACTGCGGTAATAGCGCAGCCATAGCCGCTGAGAGTGTCTCCGCTCCTGCCCATCGTGTCCGCCGCCCAGGGCATTCCTGAGCCTTGGGCATAGACCGGGTAGCCATTGTTGGCCGCGAAGTTCTGGCCGTCCTGTGAGAACGTGGCAGGGGCCGTCTTGGTGAAGGTGGACGGAGGACCGAGGGGCCTGGACTGAAGAACCGGCTTGAGGTCCTCGAGCGTGTCCATCTTGGGCGCCTGGAGCGTGTCCTTCTGCAGCGCCATGGGCGTGGAATCCAGGAACGGTCCGAGGTTATCCAGGGTGAGGTTGGGAGCGTGCAGCAGCTGCTGAGGGTTCTTCGCCTGCGCCTCCTTGGGCGTGTTCTGCAGCTTGGGGCTCGTGGGAGCCGAATCCTGGAAGCTGCTGCGGTAGTGCCGCTCTTGCGTAGGGGTCTGCTTGCCAGACGCCGTGTTCTTGCTCTCCTTGTTCTTGTCCTGGCTATTGGCCGTCTTGCTGCTGGAGGAAGAGGAAGAAGAAGAAGAGGAGGAAGAAGAAGAAGAGGAGGAAGACGACGAGCTTCGGTTGGAGCTCGAGCCGCTGGTGGAGCTGACACTCATGGAGGCGCCCTCGTGTGAGAGGAAGTGAGACGATGGCGGTGAGTGTACAGGAGGGCCCAGGTGCTTTTGCAACCGGGTGACGCCATTCCAGCCTGGGAAATCGGCATGATGGGCATCATATTTCGGCCGTCATACAGATGAGGCCCATCATACGAACAGGCTCCCAGCCGGAGCCGCCGGGAGACGCTATGGGAATTCGCGAGGAACAGAAGGAGCGCACGCGCCAGGCGATTCTGGAATCAGCCGTGCGGCTGCTGCGCGAGCGCGGCATCTCCGGGGCGAGCGTGGCGGAGGTGATGAAGGGCGCTGGCCTGACGGTGGGCGGCTTCTACGCACACTTCGACTCGAAGGAGGCGCTGGTCGGAGTTGCTCTGCGCCAGGCGCTGGGCGAGCGGTGGCGCCAGCTGTTGAGCGTCGTGCAGTCCTCGGGCTCCGAGGCGCTGGAGGTGGTCCTTCGCCGATACCTGTCTCGAAGGCACCGCGACAACCCCGCGGAGGGATGTCCTCTTCCATCCGTGGTGAGCGAGGCCGCCCACGCCTACGCCTCGCCGCAAGCGCGTGACGCGCTCGCGGAAGAGCTGGAGACGTGGGCAGAGGGATTGGGAGCGCTGCTCGCGGGAGACAAGGGGCTGCGGCGGCAGCGGGCGCTGGGCGTCATTGCCTTGCTGAGCGGGGGCCTGAGCCTGGCGCGCGCCCTCAAGGGCACTCCGCTCTCCGACGAGATCCTCGAGGCCTGTCGCGCCCTGGGGCGGGCGGCTCTGCGCGGCGCTTGAGCGGATAGAGCAGGGCGAGGGCCAGACGCTTCAAGCGTTTGGCTGTGCGTGAAGCCTCTCACGCGCACGCCACCGCCGGGCAAGTCCCCCTGCGACGGCCCAGCCCACCCATCCCAGCGTGACCAGCCCGGAGAGAATCCCCACGGAATCGCCGATGCGCGCGTAGAGCGTGGGTACTCGCCCCACCGGCAGCTCCGCGCGCAACACCCGATCCTCCGTCGTGAAGTGGTCCAGCTCGCCATACACGCGCCCGTATCCATCCACCGCCACCGACTGGCCTTGGTTGGCTTGCCGCAACATGCTGAACCCCTGCTCCACCGCGCGGAACACCGCCTGCCGCATGTGCAGTGAGCTGATGCCTTGCCAGTCGCTCGCTGGCAGCAGGAGCAGTTCGAGTCCACGCGACCCAGGGTCGGCGAAGGCCGCTGGGAAGTCCCCATCGAAGCAGATGGCTCCCCCCAGGTTTCCCACGCCCGAGTTGCGCAGCACCGGCACCTCTTGGCTCCCCGGAATGGAGTGGTCTGCTTCCCACCCGGGCACAGGCCGGGCCTTCACGTAGCGCCACGCCATGCTCCCATCCGGCCCCACCAGGATGAGCTCGTTGCGCAACATGCGCTCCACCGAGGGCTCGAAGCTCGCCACCGCCATGCCGAGCCACACGCTCCGCTCGCGCGCCAGGGCCGTCCCCCGAGAGAGCAGGGCTGGCAGTTGCTCGGCCAGCACCACCGCGTTGCCCTCGGACCAGAGGATGAGCTTCGCCCCTCGCTCGGCCTCCCGCTCCGACAGGCGCAACAACTCCTCGTTCACCGTACCCGAGGCTTCGGCGAAGGCACGCCAGTCCTCGTTCCCAAAGGTTCCTCCCTGGATGAGCCGGGACAGCCCCGCCTCGCGTCCCGCAGCCACCTCGCCCGCCACCGTGATGCCCGCGACCCGTACGGGCTCGCCCCCGCGTCCCGCCCCCGCGAGCCGCAGCGCGCCGAAGGCGAGGATGACCCCGAGCACGCCCACGAACACCGCGACTCCCGGCAGAACGCGGCGCCCCTCGGCCCGGTGCTCGGAGGCCCAGTTGACCACGGAGGCGAACCACACCAGGACGAACGTCAGGCCCCACAGTCCCGTCACCGACACGAGCTGCACCAGCACGGGTGCGCCAGCCTGGGTGTAGGCCAGCGAGCCCCAGGTGCCGAACGGGCTTCCCTGACTGCTGAAGAACTCCAGCCCCGTCATCGCCGCAGGCAGGAAGAGCGTCCCCGCGAAGGACGCCCGCGGCCCCACGATGAGCCGGTCCGCCAGGAACACCAGCGCCAGGAAGAATGCGCCACCCAAGGCCATCCCGAAATTGCCCGCAACGGACCCTGGGAACACCTCCAGGTTCGTCAGGCCCGTGGCGAGGGTGCTCACGCAGAGGATGCCGGCGAAGCCGACCCACGGCCGCTGCTGGCGGACGAAGAAGAGCAACAAGGCGCCCATGAACCAGCCGGGCAGCAGCGACCCACGCGAGTTCAAGAGCATTGACATGCCGGCCCCGCCCACCAGGGCGAGCCATGGCAGGAACACCTGCCAGCGCCGCGAGCCTTCTTTACCGCCCATCCCGCTCCCCCTTCTTTTTCGAATCCTTCGTGTGTGCCAGACGCTGGAGCGTCTCTTGGGCCTCGTCGCACCAGCGCAGGTGCGCCTCCAGTCCAAGCAACCCCGCGCGAATGGACAGGTGCCAGTAGGGCAGCTCCGGGTGGTCCTCGCGCGAGCGGTGGATGTCCTCGTCGATGAGCCGCAGCACGGCCAGCAGCCCCTCGGCCTCGGCCCGGCTGCGCTCCACGTGCGCCAGCGAGTCCTCCGGTCCCACCCGTCCCCCGAAGAAGAGCTTGAGCAGCAACTCGTTGCGCTCCACGTGGGGCACCACCGGCCGCCGCAGCCACTCTGCGAGCACCCGCCGCCCTTCCGCCGTCACCCGGTACACCTTGCGCACCCGCCCGCCCGGCGAATGCTCCTCCCGATCGAGCGCGACCAGCCCCTCTCCCTCCATCCGCTCCAGCGTCGGGTACAGGTTGCCGTAGCTCTCCTGCCAGAAGTGCCCCACGGTCCGCTCGATGGCCTGCCGCAGGCCGTAACCGCTCATGGGCTCCCGGCACAGCATCCCCAGGATGGCGAACTGGCAGGTGTTCTCTCTTGCCACGGTGACCTCCGGCTCCCAGTATATATCAGTCTGATATAAGTGCATCACTCTCCGTGCAACCGTAGGTGCAATTGTTCGCACTTGAGGTATGAGCTCGGAACGAGGCCCCTCGATGAAGCCATGGGGGCCTCTTTTCTCTTCTCTTCAAGGTGACAGACGTGATGCACAAGAAACGGTGGGCAGTGGTGACGGCAGCGCTCTTGCTGGCGGGCTGTGGGGATGAACTGACAGCGGAGGAGCGCGAGCGCGAAGTGCGCGACCACATGGAGTCCATCCGCGGTGACTCCACGGCGCTCCAGAACTTCCTCCGCGACATGCCCAAGGGTGGCGATCTGCACAGCCACACCTCGGGAGCTATCACCACCGAGAAGCTCATTCAGTGGGGCGCGGAGGATGGCGCGTGCGTGAACACCACCACCTATGTCGCCAGCAATCCCTGCCAGCCTGGCACCACGCCCTTGTCCCAGACCGCCACGGATCGCGCTTTCTACGACGCCGTGCTCAGCGCCTGGTCCATGGAGGACCACCCTGGGCCGCTGCTCAGCGCGCACCAGCACTTCTTCGACGCCTTCGGCAAGTATGGCGCGGTGCAGATCGACGCGCGCAATGACGACAGCTATGCCGACATCCTCTCCAAGGCGGGCCAGAACAAGCAGATCTACGTAGAGCTGATGCAGGGCTTTGGCTCGGGCACGGGCGGCAACATCGCGGCCGGTCTCTTCGGCCCCTCGGACCCGTGGGACGCCACCACCCTGCTGGCCAAGCGCCAGCAGATCATCACCACCCCGGCCTTCACCACCGCCCTCAACAACCAGGCCGCCAGCATCGCGGCGACGCTCAAGGGCGCCCGCGAGTTGCTCGGCTGCGACACGGCCTCGCCCGACCCGGGCTGCGACGTGGACGTGCGGCTCATCGTCTCCGCCAACCGCACGGGGACCCGGGCCGTGGTGTTCGGCCAGTGGGTCTATGCCTATGAGCTGGCGCAGATCGTCCCGGAGATCGTCGGCATCAACCTCGTGTCCCCCGAGGAGAACGCCAACTCGCTCGCCTATTACGACGACGAGATGTTCGCCCTGGGGGTGCTGGATGACTTCAATGACAACCAGCCGGGCCGCAAGACGGTCCACATCTCCCTGCACGCGGGCGAGCTCATCTCCGAGGTGCTGACGTCCTCCACGCAGGACCACATGACGTTCCACATCCGCAACGCGGTGGAGAAGGCTCACGCGGAGCGCATCGGCCACGGTGTGGACGTGCTGACCGAGATCGCGGGCGACGGCGTGGAGGATCTGCTGCGGGACATGAGCGCCGCCGGGGTGACGGTGGAGATCTGCCTGACGTCCAACCGGGTGCTGCTGGGGGCCTCGGGCACCAAGCACCCGCTCTCCAAGTACCTGGACTACAAGGTGCCGGTGACGCTGGCGACCGATGACCAGGGCATCCTGCGCGGCACCATCACCGACGAGTACGTGGCGGCGGCCACGGACCAGGGCCTGGACTACGCGAAGCTGAAGTACATG
The DNA here is from genome assembly GCF_000737315.1 of Hyalangium minutum. Classification (GTDB taxonomy): domain Bacteria; phylum Myxococcota; class Myxococcia; order Myxococcales; family Myxococcaceae; genus Hyalangium; species Hyalangium minutum. The sequence goes on along the minus strand of NZ_JMCB01000001.1, from coordinate 375,485 downwards.
GCGCGCGTCAGCCTGGAGAACGCCTTCGTCGAGGGCGACAGCCTGTGGTCCCAGTCCGAGGGCTACGGCCAGCCGGTGAGCGCCTGCGCCAAGCAGGATCTGGGCGCGGTGCCCGCCTCCTCGGCCTGCGAGGCCTTCCTGACTGCGAACAAGCGCGCTGCGCTCCAGTGGAAGCTCGAGAGCCAGTTCGCCGCCTTCGAGAACGGCTTCGTGAAGTAAGTCTCGTCTGGAGGTGGGGCAGTCCACTCACCCAGGTGGACTGCCCGCTGTCATACCCAAGAACGGGCTGGACACGGCTGTCCTCGTTCCCCGGCTGTGCGCTAGGCTGCTCGTGCGACGGGAGGACCGCCGTCGCAGGAGCCCTCGCGTGACCGCGCAGCAACTCGTGCTGAGCCTGGTGCTGGCGGTGATGGTGTTCTCGGTGGCGCTGGAACTGCGCGTCGAGGACTTCCGGCGCGTCACGCAGATGCCCAGCAGCGTGGTGTGCGGGTTGCTCCCCCAGTTCGTACTGCTCCCCGTGGGCACCTGGTGCGCCACCCTGCTGCTCGATCTCCCCCCGCCCATCGAGGCGGCGATGATCCTCGTGGCGGCCTGTCCCGGCGGCAGCCTCAGCAACTTCATCACCCACTATGGTGGCGGCAACACCGCCCTGTCCGTCAGCGTCTCGGCCGTGGCCAGCCTGCTCGCGCTGGTCCTCACCCCGTTCAACTTCGGCTGGATGATGGCCGCCAATCCCGTGACTGCGTCGTGGCTGCGCGGGCTGGAGATCGATCCGTCCGACATCTGGGTCAGCCTGGTGCTCATCCTGGCCACGCCGATGACGCTGGGTCTGCTGCTCCGCCACCGGTTGCCGGACGCCGCCACGAAGCTTCAGAAGCCCCTGGGGAACTTCAGCCTGCTCGCGCTGCTTGCCTTCATCGTGCTGGGGCTGATCCGCCAGCGACACCTGTTGACGGCGGAGATCCTTCCGCAGCTCGGGCTGGTGGTGCTGCACAACGCGGCGGGCCTCGGGTTCGGGTGGCTGTCGGCCATGGCCATGCGGGTGCCCGAGCGGGATCGGCGCGCCGTCATGATCGAAGGGGGCATGCAGAACTCAGGGCTGGCGCTCGGCATCATCGCCGTGCAGTTCAACGCCAACCTGAGCATGGTGATCATCGCCAGCCTCTGGGGCATCTGGCACATCGTGTCGGGCCTGACGCTGGCCATTCTCTGGAGGAGGAAGGATGCTCGATCTGCTGCTTGAGGGAGGCACTGTCATCGACGGCACCGGGGCGGCGCCGCGCACTGCGGACGTTGGCATTCGAGACGGCCGCATCGTCGAGGTCGGCCGCATCACCGAGGCCGCCCACGAGCGGGTGCAGGCCTCGGGCGCCTGGGTCACCCCAGGGTTCATCGATCTCCACACCCACTACGATGGCCAGGCCAGCTGGGATGAGACCTTCTCTCCCAGCATCCTCCATGGTGTGACGACGCTGATGATGGGCAACTGCGGCGTCGGCTTCGCGCCCGTGCGCCCGAACGAGCACCCTCGCCTGATCAGCCTGATGGAAGGCGTGGAGGACATTCCCGGCGCCGCGCTCGCCGAGGGCATCCGCTGGGGCTGGGAGAGCTTCCCCCAGTACATGGACGCGCTCGCGGCAGTGCCTCACAGCCTGGACTTCCTCGTCCAGGTTCCTCACGACCCGCTGCGGATCTATGTAATGGGCGAGCGCGCCGAGGCCCACCAGGCCGCGACGCCCGAGGACATCTCGACGATGCGCCAGTTGCTGCACGCCGCGCTCCAGGCGGGGGCCGCGGGCTTCACCACCGGCCGCACCGACAACCACCGCACGGCGGAGGGCCGGGAGACCCCTGCCTCGGAGGCGAGCGCCCACGAGCTTGCGGGCCTCGCCCAGGCTTTCCAGGGGCTCTCGCACGGCGTGCTTCAAGTGGTGAGCGACTTCGATCTGCTGCGCGACCCGGGCCGGTTCCACGCCGAGTTCGATCTGGTCGAGCAGCTCGCCCGTGCCGCGGGCCGGCCGCTGTCGATGACCTGGCTGCAGCGCGACCCAGGCGGCGAGCAGTACGAGGCCATTCGGGAGCGCGTCGAGGCCGCAGTGGCGCGGGGGTTGCCGCTGTACCTGCAGGCGGCGGCGCGCGGGATCGGCGTGTTGCTGGGGCTGGACGCGAGCTTTCATCCCTTCATCGGCTTCCCGGGCTACAAGGAGATCTCCTCGCTGCCGCTGGCCGAGCGCGCTGCGGCCCTGCGCGAGCCCGCCCGGCGCGCGCGCATCCTCTCCGAGAAGCCCGAGCGGCTGGCGGGTGACGGCACGCCCATCCCCCCCTTGGTGGACCTCCTGTTGCAGCGCATCGAGCTCATCAGTGGGCGGATGTTCCCTCTCGGCGAGAGGCCGAACTACGAGCCCGCGCTGGCCGACTCGTTCCTGGTGCGCGCGAAGCACAGTGGACAGCCGGCCCTCGCCGCGCTGTACGACTACCTCTGCGAGGGGGACGGCTCGAACCTCATCTACTTCCCGATCTTCAACTACAACGGCGGCTCGCTCGAGGTGGTCCGGCGGATGCTCGAGCATCCGCGGGCGCTCGCAGGGCTCTCGGATGCGGGTGCGCACGTGGGCACGGTCTGCGACGCGAGCTTCCCGACCTTCCTGTTGACGTGGTGGGCACGCGACCGCGAGCGGGAGCGACTGCCCCTGGAGCGCACGGTAGAGCTGCTGACCTCGCGCAACGCGCGCTACCTGGGCCTGTCCGACCGGGGTGTGATCGCACCGGGGATGCGCGCCGATCTCAATGTGATCGAGCCGTCACGCCTGTCGCTCCGCAGGCCTGAGCTGCGGCGTGACCTGCCCGCCGGGGGCAAGCGCTTCGTGCAGACCGCCGAGGGCTATGTGGCGACCTTCGTCGCGGGCCGCGCGGTGCAGCGCCACGGCGCCATCACGGACGAGCGGCCGGGCCAGCTGGTGCGGCTGGGCGCTCGGGACTGAGGACATGCCAGGACTCGCACTGCCCAGGGATGAGCTTATCCGCCGCCTGCCCAAGGCCGAACTCCACCTCCATCTCGAAGGGAGCATCCAACCCGAGCTGGCCCTGAGGCTCGCGAACAGGCATGGCCGCTCGCTCCCGGGAAGCGACGAGGGAGTCGAGGGGCTGCGGCGGCACTACCGGTTCACCTCGTTCGACGATTTCCTTCGTCTCTATCTCGCCCTCTCGAGTTGCCTCACGGATGCCGAGGACTTCACCGCCATCACCGTCGACCTGGCACGGGGGCTCGCCGCGCAGAACGTGCGCTATGCCGAGGTCACTGTGACGCCGATGACGCACGTGGCGCGCGGTGTCTCAGGGGATGAGCTGCTGTCAGGCCTGGCCGAAGGCCGAGCGCGAGCACGGGAGGAGCATGCTGTCGAGCTCGCTTGGGTGTTCGACACCCTCCGGAATCAGGCCGACCGGGCCGAGCCCACCCTCGAGCTGGCCCTGCGTGGCCGGGAGCACGGGGTGGTGGGGCTGGGGCTCTCGGGGCCCGAGTCGCTGGAGTGGCCGCTCCAGCCATTCGCGCCGCTCTTCACGCGGGCTCGGGACGAGGGCCTGCACAGCCTGCCCCATGCCGGCGAGCATGCCGGCCCCGAGAGCATCTGGGCGGCCCTGAGGTGGCTGGGCGCCGAGCGGCTGGGCCACGGGGTTCGCTGTCTGGAGGATGCCTCGCTGGTCCAGTACCTCGCCGAGAAGCGGATCCCCCTTGAGGTTTGCCCGAGCAGCAACGTCTCGCTGGGCGTCTGCTCCGAGCTCGGCCAGCACCCTCTGCCGCGACTGTTGGAGGCTGGGCTCTCCATCACCCTGGCGAGCGATGATCCCCCGTTGTTCTCCACCACCCTGACCGACGAGTACCTGCGCTGCGCGGACCGCTTCTCTTGGAGCGCTGAGCAGATCCTCTCCCTCGCCGCCGCGGGCTTCGAGCACAGCCTCCTGCCCCTGGAGGCCCGGCAGGCCTGGCTCTCCGCCCAACGTGAGGCCGCCGCCGGTGGAGCCACGCGCCGTTAGGACTCAGGCGCGTGGAAGCCAATCCCGATGAAACGCCAGGAGCGATCGAGGGGCATTAGGGGGTGTACAGCTCCGAGGACGCGAGAGTGCCGAGAACCTGCCCCTCCCAGCCGTTTCCACTCACGACGAGCACCTTGCCGTCTGGCATGAGCGCCGCCACGTGGAATCTGCGGCGCGAGGCCATGGACGGGGTGCTGCTCCAAGTGCTCGTGACTGGGTCATACACCTCCGCTGTCGCGAGCTCATAATGCAGAAAGTTGAACCCGCCTGCGACGAGCACCTTGCCGTTGGGAAGCAGCGTCGCGGTGTGCCAAATGCGCGGCACGCTCATGGACGGGGTGGCGCTCCAGGTGCCCGTGGCTGGGTCATACACCTCCGAGGTGGCAATGGCAGCGCCCGCTCCATACCCACCCGTGACGAGCACCTTGCCATTGGGCAGCAGCGTCGCGGTGTGATCATAACGCGCCTCTGCGAGAGAGCCCGTGGCGCTCCAGGTTCCCGAAGCAGGGTCGTACACCTCCGCCGTTGAGAGAGAGGTGCCCTCATGTTGTCCACCCGAGACCATCACCTTTCCATTGGACAGCAGCGTCGCTCGGTGCCCCGAGCGACGGGTGATCATGGAGCCCGTGGCGCTCCAGGTCCCCGAAGCCGGGTCGTACACCTCCGCCGAGGCAGCGGCACTGATGGAGCCATTGGAAGGGCGTCCCCCGGTCACGAGTACCCGGCCATCGGTCAGTCGCGTCGCCGTGTGTTGGTCTCGGGGCGAGGCCAAGGAGCCGGTCATGCTCCAGGAGCCTGAGGCCGGGTCATACAGCTCCGCGGCTGTAACGTTTTCGCTGTAGCCCCATTCGCCATAGCTCTCTCCGGCGGTAACGAGCACTTTGCCGTTGAGGAGCAGCGTCGCCGAGTGCCGCTCTCGCGGCATCAGCATGGGGGAGGTGGGGCGCCAGGTGTTGGACACCGGCTCATACAGCTCGGACGTATCGAGGGTGCCGTTGTTGGTCCGCCCTCCTGTGGTGAGCACCCTGCCGCCGGGTAGCACGGTCGCGGAGTGGTACAAACGGCCGAGAGTCAAGGAGCCAGCTGGGGACCAGCCGGCATTGGAACACGCGGGCAGTCCGGACACCGTGAAGGTTCTCGTGGCCATCAGGTGGGAGGCATTGGTGACGGTGACGGTGACGGCCGTGGAGGCATCGAGGCAGGAGGGCGCGGTCCAAGTGATGCGGCTGTGGGAAGTGCCATGGGCCGGAGCTCCCAGAGAGCCAGTGCTGGCGGCCCAGGAGAAGGTCAGCGCGGAGTTCTCGGGATCCCTGGCCTCCACCTCATATGTGAGCTCCTGGCCCGCCGTGGCCGTGTCCGAGGATCGGTAGGAGCGGATGATGACAGGAGGGAAGTGGTTGATAGGCGGGGTATCGCTCACGCACAGGGCCACGGTGCCGGTGGTTTGCCCGCCACGCCCATCCGACACGGAGACCGTGAGGCGGCAGTTGTTGCAGGCCACGGCAGGCAGGGCCGAGGGCGTGAACTGAGCGGAGCTGGAGGAGGCATTGGCCCAAGCGCCTGCACACGTGGCGCTCCAGGAGTAGGAGAGGCCATCCTCATCCGGATCAGTGCCTGCGACAGAGACCGAGGTGGTCTGCCCGGGGGAGAGCTGCGTGGGGGAGGCAGACACCCAGGCAAGCCGAGGCGAGCTGTTGAAGGTGATGGAGAGCTGCGCTTCTCCCTCCGGTCCGCTCGTGGCCACGTTGACGTTCAGGGAAATGCTCGAGGAGAGGCCGCCTGGGTCCGTGACGGTCAAGGTGAGCCGCTGAGCGCCAAGCGTGAGAGGCGCGATCCACCCCGTGACATCCGAGGTGCTCGCGGAGAAGGTGCCCGCGGTGGAAGACCAGGCGTAGGTGAGGGTGTCACCCGGGTTGGGGTCGTGGGCGGTGGCCTGCAGGACCAGGTTGCCGCCCGGGGCCACCGTGGTGGCTGTGGCCACCAGCGAGTCGATAATCGGGGCCTCGTTGTCGAGCGGCGGCGGAGCATTCACCTCCTGGAGGGTGATGGCCACCAGGGTGGTCTGGCTTTCGGAGATGGTGACGCCGGAGGCGGTACCTTCGAAGAGCAGAGCGCCCGAAGCATCGAAAGCCTGCGCGTGAAAGGCGCGGTTGGAGCCGGCGGGAATGTTGCCAATGATGCCGCCCCATAGGCCGTGGGTCTGGGCGAGCTCCACTGTGACAGAGGGGATATCCGCCGCGCTGGAAGTCACGGTGACGCGGGAGATGTTGGAGGCAAGCGCCTGCCTCGCGGAGACGGCGAACTGGGCCGTGCCAGTCTCAGGAGAGGTGCAACGCGCAAGCAGCACAGCGGCGAGCGCGACGAAGAGAATGAGAGGTTTTGGAGTCATGAAAGGGTCCTGTACCCGTGCTGGCCGGCAATGAACTCCTCCAGGCGTTGGCGGCGGAGGGTCTGGTTGAGGAAGACGAAGTCGGTCTCGCCGAACCGCGACAGCGAAGCGTCGCTCTGCTGCGCAAGCCACTCGACGAAGGGCTCGATGCTCGGAAACTCGCGGAGGACGTTCGCCGGGCCACCATCTTCGACGGTGGCGTAGAGGTAGTGGCCCGACTGGCTCAGGAACAGACCCGTACCGCAGTAGTCCCTGTGGGAGAAGCACAGGTCCCCTCGGCTCAGCGCCTGCGCCACCTTGCGGGCCAGTGGCTTACCGAAGGGCTCCTTGCTCACATTGAGGCCTCGGAAGCCCTTGATCCGGCGTTCGAGTTGGTCCACCCCGCTGCTCAGCTCAGCCGCCTCATCCCAGTTTCGGTAGCTCTCGCCGTCGAGGAAGCTCGCGGATGACATGCCTTTGGCGAGATCGACCCGGAGCTCCAGCCGGCACTCGCCTTCCTGAGTTTCGAGGAACTCCTCGATCCGGACCCAGAATGGTTCGCCCTTGAAGGAGAAGAAGGTGTCCGGGTCGCCGTTCTCGCGAATGCCGTAGACAACCGTCTCGGTGTTACGTCGCCTGCGGATGTGCTCGAGCGTACCGCTCACGCAGCGATGGCGGCGGAAGAACTCTCCCAGCAAGCCCACCAGCTCTCGCTCCTCCGTCAGCGATCGGGGAGTCGCGTGCGCCCGGGCCTCATCACGCTTGGCACACAATGCATCGCGCTCCTGAGTCAGTGAGGCGATCTGGCTCTGGATCCAGCCGTCGAAGTCGTCTGTGCCCACGTTCACTCCTTGCTCACTTGTGATCGGGGCTCTTGGGAGACCACGGCATCTCCGTGTCGTAGACATTGTGAGAGGTGGTGTTGTCCGAGAACACGAGGGTCTGCGTGTTGGGCGTGAACGTCAGCGCGGAGACATGCTTCCCGGAGTTCTCCCAGTAGTGGCCGTAGGCGTCCGTGGGGAGGATCAGCTTCTTCTGGAGCCGCGTGGACGCCGCGTTGAGGACCAGAGCGCAGGTGAAGCACGCCGTCTTGACGCCCCCGACAAACGCCGGGCTCTGCTCTGTCAACCGGCCCTTGGCGTCGAGTTCCATCAGGATGGGATAGAAGAGCTCCTCCGCGTGGACCTCCTTGTTCACGAAGAGCCCCTTCGAGGGAGTGTCCGTCTCGGGCAGGACGACGAACACGCGGTTGGCCGTCAGCGCCTTGTCACCAGGGGCGATCGTCCACGAGTCGTAGTGGGTGCCGCTGCGCTTGATCGTGACGCTGCTGATGTTGGTGAACTCGACCGCCTCGCGGAGCTGCTGGAACACATACGTCCATTGGAAGAGGAAATAGGAGCGGTAGGCCGACTCCGTGTTCGTGACGATTGCCTGCTGGTACTCTTTCACCTTGTCGACATGGTCACTGGTGAAGTTCCGGGGGAGCGACTTATAGGTTCCTCCACTCCCCAGGTTGATGTCGGCGACAAGCGCCTGGACCGTCGTCTTCGTCTGGAGCGCTTCGAGCAGCAGCTCCGAGAAGAGGTGGTTGTTCGTGGACAGGTAGAGTGAATTGCCTGCCCACATGGCCTGGACCTCGACGGGCTTGTACTTCTCGTCGTCGGATTTGAACGCCTTGGAGGCCTTTTTGTGGTCCTCCGATCCCTTCTTGTAGAGGGCCCGGTCATCGACGCCGAAATGAATCATGTACAGGATGGAGCTGAGCCGGCGGAGGAAGGAGTTCGGCCCCAGCTCGCGGTAGTCCCACGTCGATGAGCGCGGGATGATCCGGACATCGGTGACGACGGTGGGCGCGGAGGCGTTCATCTTCGGGTACGTCGTGCCCTTCACATCCACCTTGTACTTCAGCTTCTTGTCGTACTCGGATCTCGGGATGACCCGGCCTGTCTTCAGCTCCGAGGTCTTCTGCGGATTGCTTCCCGTCTTCATCTCGCCGAACCGTTTCAGGAACTTCTTCTGCCGCACCCGCTGCTGTTTGTAGGTGCCCTCCATGCGAGACACCGTGGCGAAGGACGGATCCTCCAGCGACGTGAAGATGAAGTCCTCCTCCTTCTTCGCGAGTTCCTCTCGCTTGGTCCGCTTCACACCGACGAGGGTCTTCTCGACATCCAGCGTGTCATAGCGGCTGGGGTCATGCTGGGGATCATCCAGCATGCCGGGGCGCTGCCGCTTCTCAGCCTTCTTCTTGGTGACCTGAGAGGGGATGAAATAGACCTCTTTGTTGCTGTTGCACTGGGGGCAGTCGGGCCGCGCCGCCTTGGCCGTGGCATAGTTGGAGGGCGTGCACCAGCGCCAGGTCTTCCAGCAGGTCCGGCAACCGAAGGCGAAGGCGAACGTGCGCTTCGTCTCGACCTCGCTGCCTCCCGTCTTCGCGCAGGTGTTGCAGCTGGGCTTGAGTGTCTTGGCCTCGCTCTCCAGCAAGAGGTCGCTCACCTGGCCACATTTTTTGCACCGGAAGTAGCAGAGCACGGAGGTCTCTTCACCCCCGCGGTCATGCCGCGAGGCGGAACGGGGTGCACATGCTAGGTGACGGAGAGAGAGGAGCAAGTATAGGAACGGCTTGATGGAAGCCTCCGAACAGGAGACCTGGCGTGTCCCGCTTCCTGCCGCAATCACCGCTCCGGAGGACCTCCATGCAGCGCGACGCGCTCATTCGCTTGATTGCTCGAGAGTTCGTCGCCCGCCGGCCTCCCCACGAGAAGCTGTCGGAGCTGGACGCGTACTGGCACTGGGACGAGGACTCCGACGGTTGGCAGCGGCTCCCCGGGTCGGTGCGCGAAGAGATGCTCCGGCGTCCCGACTCCCCGCCCAAGCTGTGGCGCTCCACCTATGACGCCTTCTTCGAGTTCCTCGAGGAAGATGCGCGGCGGATCGTCCGCAACGAGGCCCTGCTCGAGGAGGCGCGGGTGCTCGGCGTGGAGGTGGATTCCGTCGAAGGCCAGCCCGCTCCCGCGGAGCCGTGTCCGTGCTGCGGCTTCCGCACGTTCCTCTGGCGCGGCGAGTACGACATCTGCCCGGTATGCATGTGGGAGGACGATCGCGAGCAGGATGCCTTCAGCGACGGTCCCGAGCGGCTCGCGCGCTTCAGCTCACCCAACCACATGACGCGCGCGGAGTACCGAGACGCCTACGAGGCCCACCGCGAGGAGGATCTGCGCTCGGGCGACCCCGAGCGTCTCCGCAAGTACGAGCGCTTCCTGCGTTAGTCACGATGCGGGCCGTGGCGGCACCATGACGCGAGCTTCACTTGATCAGCTTGCGCAGGTTGGCCTCGAGAATCTCATCGGAGAACTCAGGGTTGGCGGCCGCGACCGCTCGCGCCAGGATCAGCCCGCCAACCACCTCGCTCATCAACTGGATGGCTCGCTCCCGTGGCGAGGTCTTCCCTGCGGTACGCGGCTCAGGGAGGGCCTGGGTGAGGTTCGCGGCGATGAGCTGGATCACTTCCTCCAGGCCCTTGGCGACGCTCTCCTGGACCTCTTGGGGCTGACGCCCAGTGTCGGCCGCCAGCGCGGCCAGGGTGCAGCCCTGCGCGGGATCGTCCCGGTGCTCAGGTGACAGGTAGTGCTCCACGAAGCCCCTCAGCGCTTCGTCCGGAGCCTGCTCCAGCTCCTCTGCCAGCTTGGAGTTCGAGCGCTGGAAGGCCTCCGAGCACATCTCCGCCGCGAGCGCCTGCTTGGAGGGAAAGTGGTTGTAGAAACCCCCATGGGTGAAGCCCGCCGCCTTCATCAGGTCCGCGATGCCCACCCCCTCGAACCCGCGCTCGCGGAAGAGCCGCCCCGCTGCCTCGAGGATGTCCCGCCGGTTCTGGGCCGCCTGCTCCTTGGTGAGTCGCATCGTTCTTCCTCCTCCACACCAGCCCTCGGCCGGTTCGCTTGACAATAATAATGAGGGCCGTCATTAAAGTCCTGTCGGCAACGATGTTGGTCGTCATCAAAATCGTGAAAGGACCGAAATCATGAGCAAGCATCAGGGCAAGGTGGCCGTCGTTACGGGTGGTACCTCGGGCATTGGCTTCGCCACGGCGCAGCGGCTGGTCAACGAGGGAGCGAAGGTGTTCATCACGGGCCGGCGGCAGGCCGAGCTCGACGCCGCAGTCCAGAAGCTGGGAAAGAACGCCACGGGCGTGCAGGGGGACACCTCAAAGCTCGCGGACCTGGATCGGCTCTACGCCACGGTGAAGCGCGAGGCCGGGCACATCGACATCCTCTTCGCGAACGCGGGCGGCGGTGAGTTCCTCCCGCTGAGTGACCTCACCGAGGCGCACTTCGACCAGACCTTCGGCAGCAACGTGAAGGGTGTGGTGTTCACCGTGCAGAAGGCGCTGCCGCTGTTCCGCGAAGGGGGTTCGATCATCCTGAATGGCTCGAACGTCTCCACCAAGGGCGCCGCGGCCTTCAGCGTGTACGCCGCGACCAAGGCCGCCCTGCGGTCCTTCGCCCGCAGCTGGATCCTCGAGCTGAAGGAGCGGAAGATCCGCGTCAATGTCGTCAGCCCGGGGCCCATCGACACTCCGGGACTCGACGGGCTGGCCAAGACTCCAGAGCAGAAGGCGCAGTTCAAGGCGAGCCTCGTGGCGTCCGTTCCCCTGGGCCGGCTGGGTCAGCCTGACGAGATCGCCAAGGTCGTCTCGTTCCTCGCCTCGGACGACAGCAGCTTTGTCACGGGCACGGAGCTGTTCGCCGATGGCGGCGCATCGCAGATCTGACGGACTCTCAAAGGGGGGAAAGAGGCGGGAGCCTTCTCATGAAAGGCTCTCGCGTCCTCGAACAAGTCCTCTGTCGTCGCCCGCTCGTCCACGTTCCTGGAGGCCTACCTGCTTCGGCTGAAAGGTTGAGCCCGCATGCTCCAAGGGGGACTGGCACCGGGGCGAGTGCCTGGAGTAAGTAAATAACCGCACGCGCGGTCCGGCCGGGGTCGCAGGCACGATTCACGATGGACACGAGCGCCGCAGGTGGATGGAGACGCGTGGCCGCGATGGTGGGCGCGCTGATCCTCTTGGGGGCAACTGGAGCCGCCGCGTCCCCGGTGGAGGAGCCGCGCGCCTCCATCCGGCGCTATGCCCTCATCATTGGCTCCAGCGAGGGCGGGGCGGGCCGCGAGCGCCTGCGCTACGCCAGCTCGGACGCGCTGGCTCTCTCCCAGGTGATGGAGGAGCTGGGCGGGGTGGCTCCCGGGGACCGGCTGTTGCTGCTGGAGGCGGATCGGGCCGCGCTGTTGACGGCCATCGCTCGGATGGGCCGGCTCATCTCCAGCACGTCCCCCACGGAGGCCCGGCGGGAGCTGGTGCTCTACTACTCGGGCCACTCGGACTCGGAGGGGCTGCTGCCTCGCGGCGAGCGCCTGGCTTACACCGAGCTGCGCCGGCTGCTCTCCGAGGTTCCGGTGGATGTGCGCATCGCCATCCTCGATTCCTGTGGCTCCGGCGCGCTCACCCGCTTCAAGGGCGGCGTGAGCCGGTTGTCCTTTCTCTCGGACATCTCGTCGCAGGTGCGGGGCCACGCGTTTCTCGCCTCCAGCTCCGCGGACGAGGTGGCGCAAGAGGCGGACTCCATTGGCGCCTCCTTCTTCACGCACTTTCTCATCTCCGGTCTGCGCGGCGCCGCGGACGCGGATGGAGATGGCCGCGTCACACTGAATGAGGCGTACCAGTTCGCCTACCGCGAGACGCTCGCGCGCACCGAGCGCACCCAAGGCGGGCCCCAGCACGCGGCCTATGACATCCAGCTCGCGGGCAGCGGCGATCTGGTGATGACGGACCTGCGCGGCGCCCAGTCCCGGCTGACGCTGGCGGAGCCGGTCGAGGGCCACCTCTTCGTGCGCAACTGGGGCAATCAGCTCATCGCGGAGCTGCGGAAGCAGCCCGGGCGACGGTTGATGCTCCGGCTGGATCCGGGGCAATACCACGTCACGCTGGAGCGCTCCTCGCAGCGCTTCGAGGCCGAGCTGACGGTGGCCAAGGGGGGCGAGACGAAGCTGGGCACGGCGGACTTCGTGCCCATGACGGTGATGCGCACGGCCCAGCGCGGCGGAGGCCCGGTGCTCGCGGAGCCGGCCGTCGCCGTGGATGCGCCTGTCGTGGCGGTGAACCTGTCCCTCGTGCCACCGCTGGCCACCAACATGCTGCTGGGCCCTCGCACCCTCAACCATGTCTCGTTCGGAGTGCTGGGGACACGCTCCCAGCAAGTGCGAGGGCTGGCGGTGGCGGGGGGGATGAGCTGGGTGGATGGGACGATGGAGGGGCTCCAGGCCTCGGGGCTCGCCAACGTGGCGGGCGGCGAGGTGTGGGGAGGGCAGGTGGCGCTCGGCGGAAATCTCGCGTTCGGAAATGGGCGAGGCGTGCAGGTGGCCGGGCTGGTCAACATCGCCGAGGGCTCCTTCACCGGATTCCAGTTGAGCGGCACCGCCAACCGGACGGACGCGGAGCTGCGCGGTGTGCAGGGCGGCGCCGTCAACACGGCGGAGGTGGTGAAGGGCGTGCAGATCGGCCTCATCAACATCGCTGGAGACGTCACCGGCACTCAGGTGGGCCTCCTCAACGTGGGCAACGAGGTGCGGGGCCTTCAGCTGGGGCTGCTCAATATCGCCGAGGATGTGACGGTGCCCATCGGCGCTCTCAACATCGTGCGCAAGGGGCGCCTGTCCTTCGAGCTGTGGGCAGATGACGTCGCTCCCGCGAACGTGGGCCTGAAGTACGGCAGCGAGCGCGTCTATGTGCTGGTGGTCGAGGGCGTCCAGCCCTGGGAGAGGACGTACCGCAGCTTCTCGTTCGTGGGCCTCGGGCTCCATTTCTCTCTGGCCCCGCGGACCTACCTGGACGTGGACGTGAGCGCGGGCTCGTGGCGGCGGCAGCTCTTCGGGGAGAAGCCGTCGAATGCCCTCGGACGGCTCCGGGTGATGGTGGGCTGGGAGCTGAAGCGGCGGCTCGCCCTCTTCGCCGGGGCGTCGCTGAGCTACTACGACGCGCCCCAGGACGACGAGGATCGGGAGGTGAGCTGGATGCCGCAGTGGACGGTGGGAGGAGGCTCCCCTCCGGCTCGTCTCTGGCCCGGTCTGCTCCTCGGTGTGCGCATCTGAGCCCCTCCGGGGCTCCCCTGCATGACCCCGGTGACACTTCGCCCGGGGGGCGGTGTTCCCTTCGTATCCACGCGGTACGTGAGGAAAACCACAATGCAATCCATGGGGTTGATGGCCCAGGCTCCTGCTGAGGGAGTGGGGTGGCTCAGCGGCAAGTTGCTCGGGGTGACGCTCTCCAGCGCGGAGTGGGTGCTCTGGGTGCTGGTGGTCCTGTCGGTGATCTCCGTGGCCATCATGCTGGAGCGCGCGCTGTACTTCGCGCGCCATCGGCTGCCGGACTCGGAGGCGTTGGCGGTGCGGCTGGCTCGCGGCGAGTTCGACGCCGTGCGCGAGGCGGTGAAGGGCCAGCGCGGCATGGAGGCGGCCGTTGTCCGTGAGGCCCTGGCCTCCGCCGGGCAGGGCGCCGACACCGTGGAGCAGGTGATTGCCTCCACCATGGCCCGCGAGCGCCCCCAGTACGAGCGCTTCCTGTCCTTTCTGGGCACGCTGGGCAACAACGCCCCGTTCATCGGGTTGTTTGGCACGGTGCTCGGCATCATCAAGGCGTTCCATGATCTGGGCTCCATGCAGGTCAAGGGCGCGGCCATCCAGCAGACGGTCATGGCGGGCATCTCCGAGGCGCTCGTGGCCACGGCGGTAGGCTTGGCGGTGGCCATTCCCGCGGTGGTGGCCTTCAACGTCTTCAACCGTCAGCTCAAGACGCTCACCAGCCGCACCACCGCCCTGGGCCATGCGCTCGTGGGCAGCCTGCGCTCGGAGGCTCGCTAGTCATGGCCGGCGGAGCCGCGGAGAACGAGGACGAGATCACCGGCATCAACGTCACGCCGTTGGTGGACGTCGTCCTGGTGCTGCTCATCATCTTCATGGTGACGGCCAACTTCATCGTTCGCGAGACGGTCGAGGTGGATCTGCCTCGCGCCGCCAACGGCGGAGAGACGGTGCAGGGGCTCGTCAACGTGGTGCTCGACAAGGAAGGCAAGCTGTTCTTCGACGGCACCGAGGTCCGTGAGGACGAGCTGTCGAGGAAGATCAGCGAGGCGGTGTCCAAGGACAAGGACACGCGCGCCATCATCAGCGCGGACCAGTCGCTGCCCTATGGCCGGGTCATGCACCTCATCGACGTGGTGAAGGGCCAGGGCATCGCGAAGTTCGCCCTCAACATCGAGAAGGACGTGGCCCCCGAGGCCACGCGGCTGTGAACGGTGCCGCCATGAGTCAGAGGGTCCTCGACAGCGGCGCGCTGTACCTCCCACGGCGGGACGGCTCCCGGTGGCTGGTGGGCTTCGTGGCCGGCTCGCTCGCGCTGCATGGGTCGGCGCTGTGGATTCTCAACGCCCAGCCGCGGGGCCGGTCCGAGCCGCAGCGGCCCGTGGAGCTGGTGATGGTGGAGGTGCAGCGGCCTCCGCCTCCTCCCGAGGTGAAGGAGGAGCCCAAGCCCGAGCCGCCCAAGCCGCGCGCCGTCCCCCGGCCTCCTCCCGTGAAGGTGGCTGTGGCTCCCCGGCCGCTGCCGCCTCCTCCGGTGGACGCTCCGCCTCCGCCCAATGATGCGCCGCCGCCCACGAAGACGGCGCCCCTGGTCGTGGGAATCTCCATGTCCTCCACGACGAGCGCGGGAGGCTTCGGGGCGCCGGTAGGCAATACGCTGTATGGGCGCACGGCGGACAAGGCCCTCGAGGCCAAGGAGGTGAAGGCCTATTCGGCGCCGAAGTACACGCCCATCTACCAGGTGGACAGCGAGCCCCGGCTGGCCAACGAGGTGAAGATTCCCTACCCGGAGGAGGCGCGGCGGGCAGGCATCGAGGGCACGGTGACGCTGTCCATCACCATCGACCCCGAGGGGCGCGTGGTGGCCGCGCGCGTGGTGTCGGGCCCGGGCTACGGGCTGAACGAGGCGGCACGCGACGCCATTCTGCGCTTCCGCTTCAAGCCCGCCATCAAGGGCGGCGAGGCCGTCTCCACTGAAATGAAGTACTCGTACACATTCCTGCTCGACTGAGAGCCCTGGCTCTCGGTTCCACCCGTTCATCTCCCTCTCCAGTTATGTCCTCGAACCTGAAGACGAGGGCTGCGCTCATCGCAGCCTCGCTCCTGATGGGTGCGTCTTCGCTCGCCCAGGAGCAGAACCCTTCGCCGGCTTCCGCCGCGGAGACACCGAAGCCCGCCGCACAGCTCACCAAGGCTCCGGTCCTGGTGAAGCCCGTGGAGGCGAAGTACCCGCCCGAGGCCGCCGCCCAGGGGCTCACCGCCGACGTGCGGCTCATCATCACCATCGCCGAAGACGGTACCGTCTCCGACGCGCAGCTCGCCGAGCCGGTGGGCCACGGCTTCGACGAGGCCGCGCTCGAGGCGGTGCGCGCCTTCCAGTTCTCTCCCGCGGAGGTGGACGGAGTCCCGGCCCCGGTGCAGGTAGAGTACGTCTACCACTTCACCCTCTCCGCGACCGCCGAGGCCGCCCCAGACGCCGCGCCCGAGCAGGTGCAGAAGCCTCTGGCGACGCTCACCGGAACGCTCATCTCCCGAGGCAGCCGCTCGCGTGTGCCGGGGGCCACCGTGCGCTGCGGAGATGACCCCGAGGCGCCCGAGGCGCTCTCGGACGAGGAGGGCCACTTCACCCTTCAGGTCGAGCCGGGCGAGTGCGCGGTGCGCGTGGTGGCCTCGAACTTCCAGCGCTACCAGACGACGGAGCAGCTGAAGCCCAACGAGACGACGGAGATCGTCTTCTACCTGGTGCCCACCGGCGGCGCCTTCGAGACGGTGGTGCGCTCGGAGCGGCCCAAGAAGGAGGTGGTGCGCCGCACGGTGTCTCGCGAGGAGGCGCAGAAGACGCCGGGCACCTTTGGCGATCCCATCCGCGTCATCCAGGCGCTGCCGGGCGTGGCGCGCGCTCCCTTCATCTCGGGCGAGCTGCTGGTGCGCGGCTCCAACCCGGGTCAGAGCGCGACACTGATGGACGGAGTGCGCATCCCCCTCTTGTTTCACCTGGGGGCCGGCCCCTCGGTGGTCAACGCCGAGTTCATCGACTCGCTCGATTTCTACCCGGGCGGCTATGGCAGCCAGTATGGCCGCGCGGTGGGCGGCGTGGTGGACGTGGCCACGCGCAAGGGCGCCAGCGACACGCTGCACGGCTCGGTGAAGGTGGATGCGATGGATGCGGGCTTCTTCATTGAGGCCCCCCTCACGGACGGGATCAGCGTGGCCGCCTCGGCCCGGCGCTCCTACCTCGACGCGCTGTTGCCCCTCGTGCTCCCCAAGGAGGAGGGGAGCACGCTGTCGGTAGTGCCGCGCTACTGGGACTACCAGTTCCGTGTGGACTTCGGCGAACGCTCCAAGGAGGCCCCCGTGGCCGGAGCCGCGCGCAGCACCGGCCACATCATGGCCTTCGGCGCGGACGATCAGCTCACCCTCGTGTCCTCCGGCGAGGAGCAAGATCGGGACCTGAAGCTTGGCACGCACTCCCATTTCCACCGCGTCAAGGGCGACTGGACGTACCGGAAGGGCAACCTCACCTCCGTCTTCACGCCCTACGTGGGCTTGGACAAGGGCAGCCTGGAGTTCGGCAGCTTCCAGCAGGACACCACCCTCTACTCCCTGGGCGCGCGCCAGACGCTGTCGATGGAGCTGTCCTCCTCGCTCACCCTGCGCACGGGCCTGGATGTGTACTTCGAGCACTTTCTCGTGGAGGTGCAGGTCCCCGCGCCCGGGGGCACCGAGTACGTGCCCTTCCCCGGGGCCGAGCCCGAGGCGGAGCTGCTGCGCGAGGAGCTCAGCATCAACGGCTTCGACGGCGGGCTGTTCGTGGAGGCGGACTACAAGCTGGGCGCCTTCACCCTCACCCCGGGCGTGCGCGGCAACCTCCAGCGTTCGAGAGGCGCGAGAAACCTGGCCCTGGATCCGCGGCTGTGGCTCCGGTACTCGGCCAGTGAGCGGACCACCCTCAAGGGCTCGGCGGGTCTCTACAGCCAGGCCCCGGAGACGTACCAGTTCATCACGCTGCCCTACGGAAACCCGAAGCTCCTCTACCAGCGCGCCTTCCAGACCAGCCTCGGAGCGGAGCACCGCCTCACGGACGCGCTGAGCGTGGATGTGACGGGCTTCTTCAACCGCCGCTTCAAGAACGTGGTGGCGCCAGGGCAGCTCCTCTCCCTCGACGGGGGCGGCGTCATCCAGGAGCGCTACAGCAACGACGGCGTCGGCAAGGCCCTGGGCGTGGAGCTGATGGTGAAGAAGGAGCGCGCCTCCTCCTCTGACAAGGTGCACGGCTGGCTGTCGTACACCTTCAGCCGCGCCGAGGATGGGCGCGCAGGGCCACTGCCCGCCGTCAATGGCGGCGGCTTCGGCGAGTCCACCACCGAGAACGCCTACGGCCTGAGCCAGTGGGACCAGACGCACATCCTCACCGTGGTGGCCGGCTATGTGCTGGGCGACGGCTGGGAGCTGGGCGGGCGCTTCCGCTTCACCAGTGGCCGGCCGGTGACGCCGATCTCGCACGGCTACGACATCTACCTCTCGGACGGCAACACCTTCGAGCCCACGCGGGGCCCGTACTTCTCCGCGCGCGCGGACAGCTTCCACCAGCTCGATGTGCGCGTGGACAAGAGCTGGCAGTTCCAGAGCTGGACGCTCACTGCGTACCTGGATGTGCAGAACCTCTACAACCGGGAGAACGTCGAGTTCGTCCTCGACGACTACCGCTACCGCGAGCAGTACGCGCTGCCGGGCCTCCCGCTGCTCCCCATCGTTGGCATGAAAGGAAGCTTCTGACATGAAGGCCGATGTGAAGTGCTGGGGCCTGGTGCTCGCGCTGGGTGCCGTGGCCTGTGTGGATCCCCAGGACAGGCCGGATCGGGTGCATGACTTTCGCGTGCTCGGGCTCGCCACGGATCCGCCGGAGCTGGTGGCGCCCATCTGCGAGCTCACGGACGAGGCGCTGGACTCGCTGCGCGTTCCGGTGAATTTCAGCGCCCTGCTGGCGGATCCCCAGGGCCAGGGCCGCTCCCTCCAGTACGAGGTGTGGGCGTGCGCGGACTCGAAGGACTACACGTGCTCGGACACCGCCAACCGCGTTCAGCTGGCGCAGGGCTCCACGACCGAGAGCGAGCTGTCGCTCTCCCTGCGCCCCGGAGACACCCAGGCGGAAGACGGCACGCCGCTCTTGAGGCGGGTGCTGGAGAAGGATCCGTACAAGGGACTGGGCGGGCTGCGCATGCCGCTGGTGCTCCATGTCCGGGCGGGCGACGAGGAGGTGTACGCGCAGAAGCTGATGGTCTTCTGGTGCCCGGTGGTCGAGGGGATGGCCGCCAACGTCAACCCGGTGCTGCCCGGCCTGAAGCTCGAGGACGCGCCGTGGGCGGAGGACGCGGTGCCGGAGCTCCGTGGCAGTGGGCCCTTCGTGCTGGCCACCGAGGACGTGACGGCGCTGCAGGAGCCCTATGTGGTGCCGGGCCTGCGTGCGCAGGCGGTGTCCCTCACGGAGGCGTGGAAGGTGTCCTGGCACGCCACGTTCGGCGAGTTCTCGGTGCAGCAGACGGGGGGCGCGGACTTCGGCGGCCAGGTGGGGCGCCACCGCACGGAGTGGGAACCTCCCGAGGAGGGTGGCAGCGCGCAGGACGTCATCTTCTGGGCCGTGGTGCGCGATGGGCGCGGCGGAGAGTCCTGGCTCCGCCGCCGGGCGCACTGGGTGCCCTGAGCCTGGCGTGTCCTTCGCGCCTCGGGTCAGCCCCAGCGCTCGGAGAGGTAGTAGTCGAGCTGCCGGTGCCAGGTCTGCCAGTCGTGCGGCATGTCATGCCCCCAGATGTCGAGGGTGTGAGGGATGCCGCGCTGGTGCAGCAGGTGGCTGAAGTGCTCGGTGAGGTGCGGGTGCTCCCACTGGCCTCGGCTGGACACCAGGTGGATGCGGCTGTGGTGGCGCAGCAGATCCATGGCGTGCCCCTCCGACAGGTTGGGCACGTAGGAGGCGGGGTTGTTGTAGTAGACGTCGTCGTTCCAGAAGCCGTGCAGGAACTGCGGCTGCAAGTCGTAGATGCCGCCCATCGCCAGCAGCGTGTCGAAGAGGTCCGGCCTCCGGAAGAAGGCGTTGGCCGCGTGGAAGGCGCCGAAGCTCGCCCCCGTAGCGCCAATGCGCGCCGAGCCGTTCTGCAGCACCCCGCGAATGTGCGGGACGACCTCGTCCGCGATGTACTCGGAGTAGAGCACCTGGCGGCGCGCCTTCTCGTGGATGGGCACGCCGTGGTTGAGCCAGGCGTGGTTGTTGATGCTGTCGATGCTGAAGATCTGCACGCGGCCCGAGAAGAGGTGGTGGGCCACCGCCTGGATGAGGCCCATGCGCTCGGCCTCGAGGAAGTCTCCGCCCGCGGTGGGGAAGAGCAGCAGCGCCGGGCCCCAGTGGCCATAGCGGACGACGGGCATGTCCATGCCCAGGCGGTGGCTGTGCCAGCCGAAGATTTCGCGGCGAAGGTTCGGGTCGACGTGTGACATGGGGCAGGGCTCCCTCGAGTGAAGCGGACCGGCCGCAGATAGCACAGGGCGCACGAAAAAGGCCCCAGGTTCCGGAGAACCTGGGGCCCACGGGCTACGGGAGGCAGAGTGGCCCGGTGCGACTACGGGCCGTTGATGACGAACTGTGACCCCGGCTCTTTGACGATGTTGCCGTCGGCCGAGCCGGTGATGGTGGTGTTCGTCAGGGTCGTGCTGCCGCGAGCGCCGCTCATGGCCAGGATGCCGGCACCGTTGAGCGAGTTGCTGATCCGCACGTTGCTGATCACGACGTTCGGCATGTTGCCGCCGCCGTTCTTGAACTGGATGCCGTCGTAGGTCGAGTCGTAGATGTCCGTGTCCCGGATGGTGACGCCGGAGATGTCCGACGTCGACGGGAACAGCGTGATCGCCCCGAACTCCTGGTCCTCGTTCCAGAACGCGCCACCGGTCCGGTACAGCCCGTTGTTGGCGATCAGCGTCGTCCCCGAGAAGGGCAGGGGGCTGTGGTCGGTCGCCAGCATGATGCCCGGGTAGTTCATCGTGTCGTAGATGAGGTTGCTCTCGATCGTGTTGCCGTAGCCGCCGTAGATCGCGATGCCGTTCGCCCGCCAGGGCAGCTGGACCGTGTTGTTGACGAAGTGGTTGTCGTGGGCGATGTCCACCGAGGGATTCTTGACGTAGGGGTTGGCCCAGACCGCCAGGGAGTCGTCACCGGTGGTGCGGAACGACGAGTTGAACACCTGCGAGTTCCGCGTGCCGTTGCTGAAGTTGATGCCGTCCGCATAGGTGTTGCGGATGCGCATGCCACTGAACTGCAGCCCGTCCGCCGGGCCCCACAGATCGGGGATGTTGTCGTAGTCACGGCCCACCCAGACCGCCACGTTGGCGTGCTCGATCCACACGTTGGTGATCCGCGTGTTCCTGCCGAACCGGCCATTCAGGGCGACGCCTCCCTCGGCGTTGCCGTCGCCGCCCCGGATGCGGCCGGAGCCGAAGATCGCGATGTCGGAGATCTTCACGTTGTCGTCGATGTCGAAGCCGAAGTTCCCCTCGTGGGGGTGGTTGATGCTGGTCGGTTGGTTCTGCGGCTCGATCGTGGCGTAGAGCTGGGAGTGCCACATGCCCGCGCCGCGGATCGTCACGTTCCGGATGCCCACCTGGTTGTACATCCCGCGGTTCAGCGGGTCGTCGGTGAGGATCTTCTTCTCCTGCCGCCACTGCCCCGCGGGGATCCACACGCAGCTGATGACGCCGTTCTGGTTGTCCGTCACCGCCCGCTGGAGGGCATCCGTGTCTTCAATGCCGTCGTTCGGCACCGCGCCGTAGTTCGTGATCGAGGTGCACTCGGAGGGCTTGCTCAGCGGCGGGGCCACCTGCTCGAGATCGATCACGTCGATGATGTAGTACGTGGCCGTGTCCGTCGCGTCTCGCTGCAGGCGGAAGACGGTCCCGGCCGGGTAGGTCTGCGCGAGCAGCGCCTGCGACTCGTCGAACAGCCTCCGCGCGTCGGCCTGGGGCGAGTTGGTCAGTGCCTCCGGGCCGTCGGTGTTCCCGTACAGCCAGCTGTGCTTCGAAGAGAGCGTGAGCTTCTGCACGAAGGTGCCATTGGCGTACAGGCTGATCGTGGCGCTCTGGCCGCCCCCGCCCGGTGCGTCGGGGATGGAGTTGCGCACGACGATCGAGTTCGTGGAGTTGGTCGAGGTGAACTCGACGTACTGGCCGGTGCTGTTCAGGCGCACGGACTTGCGGCCCGAGGACTCGGTGGCGAAGTTGGTATGCCCGAACGTCCGCAGGGCGTCCGTCTCCAGCAGGGTGCCTTGGTAGCGGCCGGCCTCGGCCTCGTAGGAGACCCAGGGGACCGCCGCCCCGCGCCCGACCACGATCGACTGCGAGAAGGTGTTGTTGTCCTCGCGCGTCTCGGCGACGACGCTGGTTGCATCGGCGGTGGCAGTGACCGTGGCTCCCCCGCTCGTGGCGGTCCAGCTGCCGCTGGTCGTCACGGAGACGGTCGCGCCGGCGGCGATGGCCGGGGTGCTGGCGTTGAGCGTGCTGGTGCCCACCACGATACGGGTGACCGTGGCCACCCCGGTCGCCGTGGTCCCGCGGTTCTTCACCTCCGCGCTGAACGTCACCGGTGCCCCGACGGCCGGGTTCGCGGGGTTCGAGCTGATGCTCAGCACCTGCAAGTCGGGCCCGGGAGCCTCCGACACCGTGAGCTTGGTCGGGTTGCTGAACGCGTTGTTGCTCTCGTTCTGCTCGACGACCGTGCCGTCGGGATCCGCGATGGCACCGATGGTGTAGGACCCGGCGGTCTTCTTGCCGATCGACGCCGACACGGTCGTGGTCGCACCCGCCGCGAGGCTGGCAACGCTGGCTGTGGCGAGCCGTGTGCCGTCAACGGTGAGGGCGGCAGTCGTCGCCGCCGACGTCCGGGTGCCGATGTTCTTCACCGTGGCCGTCAGCGTGATCGAGTCGGACTCGATCGGCGAGCTGGGAGTGGCGGTGACCGCAGTGACCGTGAGGTCGGGGTTTGCCGTGGGGCTGCCGTAGATCTGGAACTCGGCGGCCTGGCCGTTCCCGGAGCCGGTGTTGCCCGTGAAGACGACGCGGACGTCGGCGGCGGTGCCGGTGACGGGCACGGTGACCGTGTTCCCCGTCGCGGGGTTGAACGTGTACGCCGCGGAGGCCTTGAGCGTGGTGAAGGAGCCGCTGGCTTGGCTGCGGCCCTGGATCTCGAAGGTCTGGGTGCGAGTCGCCCAGGCGGAGGCCGGCGGAAGCTTGAGGACGACGCCCGAGAGGTCCACGCTCGTGCCGAGCGAGACGGTCAGGTGGCTCGGGTACTGGCCTCCCGCGCCCTCCCAGTACGTGTCCGTGCTGTTGTCGTTGGCGTTGGTGGCTACGAACAAATACTCCGTCGAGGAGCCCGTGATGGGCTTGCCGAGGGCGAGGTTGCTGCCGGTGGGCGGAGGCGGGTCGGTCGGCGGGGTGGTGGTGGTGGTGCCGCGGACCTCGAGCTCGGAGAGCTGGCCGGCGCTCCAGCCCGTGTTGGCGGTGATGGTGACGCGCACGTAGCGCGCGGACGTGTCCGGGACGTCGATCGTCACGGTGTTGCTCGTGGACGGATTGAACGCATAGGACGCGCTCGCCACGAGGGTGGTGAATGAGGAGCCGTCGGTGGAGGACTGGACGGAGAGGGTTTGGTTACGAGAACCCCAGCCCGCCGGGAGCCGCAAGACGAGGTCCTCGACGGTCGCGGCCGAGCCCAGGTCGATCTGCGCCCACTGGGGGAAAGCCCCATTGGTCGACTCCCAATAGGAGTTCTGGTTGCCGTCGGTGAGGTTGCTCGCGGTGTAAGGAGAGTTGTTGCTGCTGGCGGAGGCAGGCTTGCCCGCGGAGAGGAGGGTCGAGGCCAATGACGCGCTTTGCGTGGAGAGCCTCCCTCCCGGCGGCGCAATGTCTTGCCCGTCAGGAGAACCCCCTGCTGGGCTGCACGCGCTCGTGAGGAATAGACTTGCACATGCGGCATGGAGGATGCGTCTGGAGTGTTTGAGATAGAGCATAAATCCTGCCTGGATGAGACAATGGGTAAAGTGTGTCATCACGCCTGAAGAGGCGTTCGCAACAGGCGTCGGGCTGCGAGCATCAATGATGTGCAACCTGAGGCAGGCCGACGTTCACCCCATCCAGTCCCCTCTGCGACGCAGCGCACCAGGATGGCTGGGTAGATGTCCCCGGAATCTAGCCCTATGGTGATTTACGGTATTTGAATGTTTTGCGGGTCTGAGTCAAGGATAAAATGGTAGCGCTTTCAAAACTGTTTGCGCGAGGACCCTTTCTGCCAGCCGGGCTGCGCTCTTATGGCGCGGGCCAGGGCCGGGGGATGCGGTCCCCCTCTGGCTTTGGCGCTTGCGGCAGGCGCGCAAGCTCCGCCTCTTCCGCCGCCTTCTTCGCCGCTGCCGCCCGCTCTTGGGCAAGCCCGAAGAGGGTGAAGTGGACGAAGCGCCGGTCGAAGCGAGGGGGGCTGGGGGGTAGCTGTGGGGAGGGCTCCTCGTACTTCGCGTCGAGCGCGCGGCGGGCCATGCCGCCGAGGACGTCAGCCCATCGCGCATAGGCTTGCTCCACGAAGCGGTTGTCTGGGACGACGCGCGCGCGGACGAGGTGCGCGGCGGCCTGCAGGCCCGGTGGGAGCCAGGGGAAGTCCGGCTTCACCTCGCCTGTGAGCACGTAGGCCTCGAGCGGCTTCCGGGCGGCCATGAGCGAGAGGCTCGAGTTGAAGAGAGGGTCCGCGCTCGAGGGCCCCTTGCTGTGTGAGAGCTCCAGCGCCAGCAGCGCGGCGGTCTCTGGGTCCAGGCGGCTCAAGGCCTTGTCCGAGAGCGTCGAGGCCATCTGCACCGCCTTGTCCCAGTCCTTGAAGACGGTGCGGGTGAGCTCCAAGGCGTCGCGGGCTCCCGCCTCCTGGACTGCCTTCACGTCCTGCTCCGTCGCGGAGCTCTCCCCCGTGAGGAGGACGAAGGTCACCATGTGCTCCGGAGAGCCGGTGAGCGCGGGAGGGATGAGATCTCTCGAGATGTACTGCGTGCGCGAGGGCCCTGCGATCCGTGCGAGCCGGCCGGCGAGGAGGAGCAGCTCCCAGGTGCGGCGGCTCGGATCCTTCGCGAACTCGCGCACTGCCGCGGAGGCATCCTTGAACCTCTTGACAGAGCCCAGGGTGCGCACGCGCAGCTCCAGATCCTCCAGGGACTCGGGTCCCTGGGCCTGTGCACGCTCGAGCAGGTTCAGCGCTTCCTTCGCGTAGCCATCCGCGAGGCGGACGCGGGCGACCGCGCGCAGGGCTTCGGGGGAGTCGGGGAAGCGGTCCAGGACCTGGGCGTACCGCGTGCGCTGCTGCTCCGGAGGGGCCACCCGGACGGCCATCAGGGCCTTCTGGACGGACTCCGGATCCGTCTGGACCAGGGTGTTGTACAGCGTGAACGCTTCCGAGCGCTCGCCCAGGGCGAGGAAGATGTCCTGGGCCAGGCGGCCGATGACGGGATCCGCCTGGAAGGTCCGCTGAAGCTCCCGGGCGAACCCGAGCGCCTGGACCGGGCTGTGGTTCACCAGGAGGAGCGCGGCCTGCTCGCCGGCCTGCATCGCGGAGGGATCCGCCAGGAAGATGGCCCGCGCCAGCTCCGCGGCCTGGCGCCACTTCCCCGCATCCGCGAGGTCGCGCACCGTGCGCTCCCAGCTCCCTTGCAAGAGCATCTCGTCCTGGGGCTCGAGGCTCCCGGTGCGGCCCTCCAGGCGGTGAGTGCCGCGGGGGGCCGACGAATGGCCGACCTCGAGCGTGGCGGCGCCCAGGACGTTGTAGACAGCGCGCTGGGTCGACTCCAGCGAGAGCACCTCGAAGGGTGTCTGGGCCCCCACCCACCTGGCCTCCACGTGGTGAGGAGAGCCCAGCCCGAAGAGCTCCTGCTTCGCGATCTCTCCTGGCTGGAGTGTGATGAGCCGCTCGTTCAGGCGCACCTCCACGGGGCGGGAGAGGCCATTGACGAGCTGCACCTCCCGTTCGAAGAACGGCGCCACGGCAAGGCCCGTGCCCGCGAGGAGCACGCTCCCTATCGCGAGGAGGCCCCTCCAGCGCGCGGTCCGAGAACCCGACGCACCTGCCACGCGCCCGAGCACCTCGAGCTGTCCGTCCCGGCCACGACGGGCCATGTGCTCCCCCAGCGGCCAGATCGGCACTCCGAAGAGGCAGACGGCGCGGCGGGCGATGAACGGCGTCTCCTGCTGCGGGGCCGGGGGCAGGCCGGTCAGTGCGAGTCCCGTGCCTAGAAAGGAGTGGAGCGAGGGCGGCCGCTCGGCCACGACGAACAGGGCCCGGTGGGCGAGCAGCTCGCGAAGGGTGTCCCGCGCAGCGCCGGCCGCTTCGCGCGCCAGCCGGGCGGTGAGCGCGGCGTGGACGGCAAAGGCGTCACCTTGGGCCAGCGCAAGAGAGAGAGCTTCGTCCGGCAGCAGCGAGACGAGAGCAGGGGCGCGCTCGGTGAATCCGCTGGGATCCGCCTCCATGGGCAGGGAGGCGGGCGCGGCGGGAGCCATCTGTGTGGACACCATGGACATGGCGTCCCCATTTGACCACGGCAGGGGGCATCGGCGGCAGGGTGGGGGCCCCGGCCGTGGGCACCTTTACATGTTGCTATTGATCCAAGTGATGTAGTTGCCCACGCGGGTGTAGATGCCCGGATAGCCCGCCCGCGCACAGCCGATGCCCCAGCTCGTGATCCCCACGAGCACTCCATTGACTACCAAGGGGCCCCCGCTGTCTCCCTGGCAGGCATCCTTGCCTCCCTGTGGCACTCCTGCGGCGATCATGTTGGTCGTGATGGACGCGCTGCCGTAGGCCGCCTGCGCGTCCGCGCGCGAGACGATGGGAACCGTCACGCTCCGCAGAGCGGCAGACAGACTTCCACCTTCCGAGGTCGTTCCCCAACCGGAGACCAGTGCCTGCTGACCCGCTGAGGGCTCCGAGCCCTGAGAGGGCAGTGGGATGGCCCGTGCTTGGGTTTGCCCCAAGGTCAGAGCAGAGGCGAGGCGAAGGATCGCGATATCGTTGTTGATGGTGCTCGAGCTGTAGGAAGGATGCGAGACGATCGATTGGACCGCAACGAGCGTTCCCCCGCTCGCGTGCTGCAGGCTGTTATAGCGGACCGAGATGCTTGAAGGAGACGCCCCGGCCACGCAGTGCGCGGCTGTGAGCACCGTCCTCGAGTTGAGGATCGCGCCACCACAGAAATGAGAGCTCCTCCTCAGGGACACCTGCCAGGGGGCCTCCCCCGCAGGGGATATAGAACCTCCGACGATCTCATCGCTCACACTCCCAATGCTCTCGAGCTCGAGCCCGTCGAAGCTGTCCAGCTCCTCCCCGCCACAACCCAGCAGACCTACCGCGACAATCAGTCCAACGATGAAGCGCATATGTATTTCTCCCGTTCTCGTGTGCACCTGCCGTGCGGCGGGAGAGCGTCTGCAGGCCACATGCCATCTGTGAGCGGCCGTCTTTCCTGTGAAGGCACTCGGAGGAATGGGCGGCAGCCAGGATTGTGGCGTGTCAGTGACATGTCAGGCGAGGCGGTGACGTGTTAGGGCGTCGGTCACAACCGGCGCCGAGCGCCACGGGTCGGTCGATGCCCGCGCCCATCGCTACGAGGAGATCCACCTCACGTGAGGAGCGCGGCGACGACTCCGGTGGGCCGCCGTGACTGTTCGCGGAACGTGAGCCACGGCGTCCCGAAGAGCTTCTTCTGGTGGAGGCGGCCTGGGGCGCCCTCGGCCTCCAGCAGCCGGTTGACGACGAGGACAACGGTGTCGCCGTGCCCCACCCGCACGTCGTGCTTCTGGCCCGAGCGGTCTACGATGACGCCGGTGTGCGCGCTCTTGAGCTTGAGGGTGAGGAAGCCGGGCTCGCCGATGAGGACGAGCAGCCCCTCGCCCAGCGCCTTGGCGTAGCGGGAGTGGGTGTCCACCGAGGGTATGAAGAAGGTGCGGTCCGCCCGGGCTCGCGCCGACAAGCCCTCGCCGTAGTAGTCGAGCAGTAGCACCGCCGCGTCGTCGGGGCTCAGCTCCGTGGGCGGAGGCCCTGGAGGCCGCGGCCTGCCGCCGGTGAGCTCCGTGGCGCCACGCAGGGGCAGCGAGGGCAGTCGCTCGCGGCACGTCCGTGCGTCCCACTCGGTGAGAAGCCCCCAGGCGTGGAACTGCGCGATGCCTTCCTCCAGCGTGATGCCGGGGGGAGGCTCGGGCTGGAGCAGCACCACCCGGAGCCCCGTGGGCCGGGCCGCTAGCGTGGCCAGGCACCGTGTCCCTGCGGAGAGCTCGCGCTTCCAAGACACCGAGATGTCGAACGGTAGCTCCCGGCCGTCCTCCAGGACGAGCGTCCCGAAGCCGCGCTGCGGTTGGAACTCCTTCACGGTGCAGGGAACCGGCCCGTTCGTCTCCATGGCGCGGACTGTAGCCGCTCTCCCGGCTTGGAGGGCGTGCTCCAGCACGCCGTCAGACCTGGAAGGTCTCTCACCCGTTGTCGTGATCAGGCACAAGCCTTCGCGGACGGATCCGCCCGCTCGTGCCTCTTGGCCACGCATGCATGGTCGGTAACGACCCGCCGTCACAGGTTCTCTGAAAGCAGGCGTGGCACACCGCGCCGATCAGCGTGATCCGCATCGCCATAGTATGATGGCCGACGTTTGCGCCGTCAGCAGAGTGGCCAACGGAGGAAGCATGACCGCAGAGCAGAACCAGAGCCTGTCCACTGAGCAGAAGAAGGCGATGCTCCTGGAGCACTACCTCAAGTTCAAGCCGAACCCGAAGAAGACAGACACCATGGTGCTGCTGCGCCAGGGAGCACCAGGAGCGCCCATCCTGTTCTTCTGCCCTGCCACTGATGGCACTGTGAACTACCTCCGCAACTACCTGCCGTACCTCCCAGAGGACTGGTCCATGTACGGGTGCCAGACTCCAGGCCTGGAGGGCGAGCAGCAGCCCTACCGGACCATCGAGGAGATCGCCGCCTTCGACGTGAAGCGGATCCTCGAGATCCAGCCAGAGGGCCCCTACTACATTGGCGGCTTCTGCAACGGAGGCCTCGTCTGTTACGAGATCTGTAAGCAGCTGCAGGACCGCGGCAAGCAGGTTGCCCTCTGCCTCGACTTCCTCCCGCTCTTCCCTCGCCAGTGGACGGAGCTGGCCCACCTGGAGTCCCCCCGCAAGCGCGTCGTCCAGGACTTCATGTTCGTGTTCGACGAGTTTCTCGGTAACTCCATGGAGGGCTTCCCGATCGAGGAGGTCCTGAGCAAGGACGACTCGATCCAGATCGACGTCTTCCTGGATCTCCTGCGCAAGCACGGCTACCTCAAGACGGATCAGGAGGAGCTTCTCTTCCGCCACCGCGTCAACGTGTACAACGCGGGCCTGGAGGCCATGCTGGCGTACAAGCCGGCCCTGTACCGCGGCGTCATTGAGGTCATCGCCGCGGGTGAGGAGGCGCAGTACCACAAGGAGATCCAGCAGGACTCGCCGTACGCCACGCACCTGTGCACCGTTCAGACGAACCAGCGGAAGGTGCACTTCGTGGATGTGCCCGGCAAGGTCTTCGTCACCGGCAAGCAGCCCGAGATGGGCATGATTGGTGAGCTCATCCGCGAGATCACCACGCGCGCGGTGGCCAAGTGACGCGACCCCGAGGCACGGATGGCGCCATCGCCATCGTGGGCCTCGCCTGCCGGTTCCCGTCGGCCCCGGACCAACATGCGTTCTGGGCCAACCTCTTGAACGAGACGGACCTCATCAGGCTCACGCCCGCGGAGCGCTGGTACTGGAGCACTGTCCGCAGCATCGAGTCCGAGAACGGTTCGCAGCCCGGCTCGTATCTGGACGACGTGGACCGGTTCGACGCGCCCTTCTTCCACATCACCGGCCGCGAAGCCGGCTGGATGGATCCGCACCACCGGATCATGCTGGAGCTGGCCTGGGCGTGCCTGGAGGATGCCGCCCACACACCGTCCAGCCTGCGCGGGAAGGCGGTGGGTGTCTACGTCGGTGCCTCCAGCCAGGACTGGAGGCCGCTGCTGGAGGCCTCCAGCAGCCCGGCCGAGGGCTACACGGCGCTGGGCGCCGCCGCCTCGTTCGTCACCAGCCGCATCTCCTACTTCTTCAACTTCAAGGGGCCGAGCCTCGCCATCGACACCGCGTGCTCCAGCTCCCTGGTGGCGCTCCACAGAGCGGTGCGGGACATCCGCCTGGGTGAGTGCGAGCAGGCGCTCGTGGGCGGGGTCAACCTCAACCTCATCCCCGCGCCGGGGATCTGCTTCTCGCGGGCCGGCATGCTGTCGCCTCGGGGGCGGTGCCGGACCTTCGATGAAGGCGCCGACGGATACGTGCGCGGTGAGGGCGCTGCGATGCTCCTGCTCAAGCCGCTGGCGCAGGCGCGAGCAGACGGGGATCGCATCTACGGGACCGTGTACGGATCCGCGATGAACCACGGAGGGGCCGCCCCCACGGTGACTTCTCCCAATCCCTATTCGCAGTCTTCCGTCATCGCAGAGGCCTTCCGGGACGCCGGCATCCCACCAGACCGGGTGTCCTATGTGGAGACCCACGGCACAGGTACGCCGCTTGGGGACCCGATCGAGATCGCGGGCCTGAAAAGGGCGCTCTCCGCTCTGGCGCGTGAGCACGGTGTAGAGCTCGCGCCTGGCTCCGTAGGCCTTGGAGCGGTCAAGACGCACCTCGGCCACCTGGAGGCCGCGGCGGGTATCGCAGGCGTGGTGAAGGTCCTGCTCTGCCTGGGCCATGGCAAGAGGGTGGGGCTGCAGGGGTTCGAGAAGCCGAACTCGCGCCTGCGGCTCGATGGCTCGCCGCTCTTCTTGATCGGCAAGCCCGTGCAGTGGCCCGCTGGAGACCGAGTGGCCGGCGTGAGTTCTTTCGGGTTCGGAGGCGTGAACGCCCACGTGGTGTTGGGAGATCCTCCTGCCGAGGCCAGCGGCCCGCAGGCCACGCCTGGCACTGGCCACCGTGCGCACTGTCTCGTGCTGTCGGCGGCAAACGATGTGACCCTCCGCGCGCGGTGCCGCGACCTCCTGTCCCTGCTCGAGGGCCGCGCACCACGCCCGATCGGCCTCTCTCCCCACGATGAGGGCGGCCTTCTGTCGCTGATCTACACCCTGCAGGTGGGCCGTGAGCCGCTCCCCGCACGTCTCGCCAGCCCCGTCCAGAGCATCGCGGATGTCATTGACGTGCTCTCGGGCTGGTTGGCCGGCAAACCGGGGCCGCTCGCCGTGCACGGAAACGCGGGTGCGCCACCGGCCTCTCCAGAGTCCCCTCCACGCCTCGAGGACGCTCCCGAGGTGTGGTGCCGGCGTTGGGTCCAGGGCACCGAGGTTGACTGGGCTCTGCTGTATCCCTATGGGCGCCCGCTGAGGATGGGCCTTCCGTCCTACCCCTTCGAGGACCACCGCTACTGGGCGTTCGAGCAGCCGCGCTCGTGGAAGAACCCCGTCGAGACCTTGGCTGAGCGCCCCACCGAGACCGCCGCCCTCACAGCCCTGTACGCTGAGCAGGAGCGGATCCAACGTCAGCTGATCGTCCAGCGGACCTTCCTGGCATTGTCGGAGCTCGGCCTCAGAGAGCCCATCTCCTCGGGCGAGCTGGCCACACGGCTCGGCGTGCAGCCGAAGTATGAGCGCCTCCTCACGGCGGTGCTGGACATTCTGCGCGCCGCAGGTCACGTCGAGGAGACGGGCGGCGCCATCCGGCTGGTGGGGCAGCCCGCAGCTGCGCAGCCAGGTCCGGCCAATGCAGCGCTCGACCTGCTGCAACGGTGCCTCAGCCACCTGAGCCCGGTCCTGCGGGGCGAGCTCCCCGCCACGCATGTCCTGTTCCCCGATGGCGCGATGAGCCTCGTCGAGAACGTCTATCGCGGCAACCCCATCGCGGACTTCTTCAACGCACGCACTGCGGAGGCTGTCGAGAAAGCCGTGCTTGCCAGGCTCGCTCAGCTCCCGGACGGCGGGACCGTCCACCTGCTCGAGATCGGAGCGGGCACGGGCGGAACGACCGCGGGCATCATCGATCGCCTCGCGCCGCACGCGGGCCGCATCTCCTATACCTACACGGACGTGTCCCTCGGGTTCCGGAACTTCGCCGAGCGCTTCGCCGAACGCGCATCCTATCTGTCCTGGGCCTTGCTGGACATCGAGCGCGATCCGGCCGCCCAGCGTGAGGTCCCGATCAGCCACTACGACGTGGTCATTGCCTCCAACGTGCTTCACGCCACCACGGACATCCGCCGGACCCTCGAGCACGTGGCAACGCTGATGACGGCGGGCGGCGTGCTGGTGCTGAACGAGATCTGCTCGGCGTCGCCCTTCACCACGTTGACCTTCGGCCTCCTCGACGGCTGGTGGCGCTTCCGTGATCCGGAGGTCCGCATCCCGGGTTCACCGGGGCTCTCCTTCGACTCCTGGCGCCAGATGCTCGGCCAGCGCAGGTTCCAGTCGGCGCGCTCGGTCGCGGGAGAAGGAGCCGACCGGCTCGGGCAGCAGGTCATCACCAGCGTGTGTACGGCTTCCAAGACGAGCCCGAAGCCCACCGCCACAGCCACGGCAACCCCCGTGCGTGCACCTGCCCCCGGCGGAACCGCGGAGACCCGGGAGACCCCGGAGGTGGAAGAGGCGCTGAGCGCGGCCCTGGCGGCGACACTGCGGATCGACCGGGAGCGCATCTCGCCACAGCACACTTTGTACGAGCTGGGTGTCGACTCACTCGTGGCGCTCGATCTGCGAAACGCGCTGGAGGTTCGCTTCAGCGTGAAGATCCCCATGGACGTTCCCCTGGAGGAGCTGACGATCCAGCAGGCTGCCGGGCGGCTGACGGAGCTCATCTCCCTCGGAGTGCCCGCAGAGACAGCCGCTGCTGACGAGGGGGAGGACGGGTATGTCTGAGTTCGAGGGTTCGCTCGGTCAGTTGATCAACTCTGGCGTCGAGCTGTGGGTAGACGGTGGCCGTCTCGGCTTCAAGAAGGTGTCGGGGAAGCTCTCGGACGGCGAGCGGTCCTTCCTCTCCACGAACAAGGCGCGGATCCTCGAGCTGCTGGGCGATCGGCACGCCGCGTGGCTCAGCGGCGTGCAGAAGCGCATCTGGTTCATCTCGCAGTACGCCCCCGAGTCCACGGCTTACACCATTCCCTTTCTCTTCGACGTACCCGCCGGCACTGATCCGCACCGGCTGCAGCAAGCCTTCGAGGCGCTGGCTTCCCGGCATCTGGCGCTGCGCGCCAGCTTCCCCAGTCTGGAGGGCATCCCCATCCAGATGTTCGAGGCGCGGATCAACATCCCGGTCGAGACGGTCCTCCTGCCGCACGAGCCGCGTGCACGCGAGGACATGGTTCGCACGCACCTGGTCCGGCCGTTCCGCATGGACAAGGCTCCCTTGTTCAAGGTCTTCCTGTTCCGCGCGCCCGACGGCAGCCAGCAACTCGGCCTGTCACTCCATCACCTGATCGGAGACGGGTGGTCGATCCGGCAGATGATGCGCGACCTCGGGCTGCTCTACGCCGGGGAGGAGCTGCCTGGAACCGCACCGTCCATCGTGTCCTTCCTCCGCGCGGAGCGTCTGAGGAACCCCGAGACGCTGGCCGAGGAGCTGCGCTACTGGCGCCAGCGGCTGGCCAACCCGCCGGTCCTCTCGCTGCCCTACGATCAGGAGCGGCCACGCCACCTCACCTACGACGGGGGCCAGGTCCGCGCGGACCTCGACGAGGCGATATCGGAGGGCCTGAGGCGCTTCGCCCGGGAAAACAGCACCTCCGTGTTCACGGTCCTGCTCGCGGCCTTCGGGGTGTTCCTGCATCAGCACTCGCGGCAGCGGGACCTCATGGCTGGCATCCCTTATGCCGCTCGTGAGACGCGGGAAGCGCAGGACATCGTCGGATGCTTGATGACGACCCTCGTGCTGCGGCTCGAGACGGATCCGGGAATGAGCTTCGTCCAGCTCATCAGCCAAGTGGGCCGGACGCTGCGCGAGGCGCTCGGACATGCCTCCCTGTCCTTCGATCGCATCGTGGAGTCCCTGGCGCTGGAGCGCGACACCAGCCGGAACCCGGTGTTCCAGGTCCTGTTCGGACAGATCCCCGCCGCTGACGTGGAGGAGCGCGGCCTGCCGTTGCGGCAGCGCTACCTCGATGCGAAGAAGTGCCAGTTCGACCTGGAGTATTACTACTCCGGCGGCGACGGCCAGGGCGCGATCACCAGCTTCTTCGTCTACAACACCCGCCTCTTCGAGGAGGAGACCGTCCGCCTCTTCTCGGAGCGGTGGCTGCAGCTCGTGCCCTGGCTCATTGCACACCCCAGCCTTCCTCTCCGGGACGCCCCCCGGCTGGCCCCCTCCACCGTCCAACGTATCCGCAATGAGTGGAACGCCACCGCCCAGCAGTGGGACGAGGCCGGCGGCGCGGACGCGCTGATCGCGCGGCAGGCGCAGCGCTCGCCGGACAAGATCGCGGTGGTGTCCGGACCCCACTCCCGGACCTACGGCGAGCTCCTGCGGAATGCCGGGAGCTTCGCGGCCCGTCTTTGCGAGGCAGGTGTCCGGCCGGGCTCCCTCGTGGGCATCAAGATGGAGCGCAGCGTGGGCATGGTGGAGGCGATCCTCGGGAGCCTCCTGGCGGGCGCGGGCTTCGTCCCGCTGGACCCGGCCTTCCCCAGCAACCGGCTCGGCTACATGATCGAGGCCTCCGGCACCCGCCACGTGGTGACGGACACCGGTGAGGTGGAGGTGCCTGGCGGGGCGGTGCGCGTCGTCTACGATGGCATCCCCCAGACCGAGCCTTTCCCTCCCCACCCCAACCGCGGCGAGGACGTGGCGTATGTGATGTTCACCTCGGGGTCTACCGGTCAGCCGAAGGGGGTGGCCGTGCGCCACCACAACCTGGTCAACCTGCTGCGGGCCATGGCCCGCGCCCCAGGGATGCAGCATAGTGACAGGCTGCTCGCCGTCACCTCGCTGAGCTTCGACATCTCGCTCCTGGAGCTGTTGCTGCCCCTGACCGTGGGCGCCACGGTACGGGTGGCCACCCGTGAGGAGCAGAGCGATGCACAAGCACTCCTGAGCTACCTCGAGGCGGACGGCATCACGGTGATGCAAGGCACCCCCTCCACCTGGCGCATGCTGCTCCAGTATGGATGGACAGGCAGCCCCGGGCTGAAGGTGCTGTGTGGCGGCGAGGCGCTCAGCGACGAGCTCGCCCGGGTGCTCATGCCAAAGTCCGCGGCGCTGTGGAACCTGTACGGGCCTACCGAGACCACCATCTGGTCCAGCAGAAGGTACTTCGGCAACGGCCAGCAGCGCGTGACGCTCGGCCAGCCCATCGAGAACACACGGCTGTACGTGCTGGACGAGGACCAGCGCCCCGTTCCGCTCGGCGTGGAGGGAGAGCTCTACATCGCGGGGGATGGCGTCGCGCAAGGCTACATCGGCCGCGAGGATCTCACGGCGCAGCGCTTCCCGACGCTGGGCATCGATGAGCTCGGAGTCACTCAGGAGCGGTGCTATCGAACGGGAGATCGGGTCCGGCAACGGCACGACGGTGAGCTGCTGTTCCTCGGGCGCCAGGACCATCAGGTCAAGGTGCGCGGACACCGCATCGAGCCCGGCGAGGTGGAAGCAAGGCTGGCCGAGGTGCCTGGCATCGCCGAGGCCGTGGTGGCCGTGCAGGGTGAAGCCGAGCGCAGCCGCCTCGTGGCCTTCCTCGTCTCCAGTGGCGAGCCGGTTCCCACGGGCACGGTCCTCGCCCACCTGCGCAAGCACCTGCCTTCCTACATGATCCCGCACATCGAGCACCTGGAGCGGATGCCCATGACCTTGAACGGCAAAGTGGATCGAACCGCGCTGGCGCAGAGGAGCTCCGCAGGCACCGCTCCCACGGGGCCTCAGGAGGCGCTGAGCACCGGCGACGAGATTCGCGTCGCGGCATGGTTCAGTGAGGTGCTGGAAGTGCCGGCCACCCACCGGCAGGCGGAGTTCTTCGAGCTGGGCGGCCAGAGCCTCTTGGCGACCCGTGTCCTGTACCGCATCAACCAGCACTACAACATCGACATGCGGCTCCCCGAGTTCTTTCAGGGATCGACGGTGGCGGTGCTGGCGGCGCGCATCAAGGAGCTCGTGGATGAGCGCCAGCAGAAGATCACCGCCGAGGTCGAGGGGATGAGCGAGGATCAGGTCACCCAGGAGCTGAAGCGGCTCGGGCTTCTGTAGCCACCGGACAGGGCCTGGGCCCCTTCCTCCACTAGGCGGAAGCGGCCCTGCGGGGCTCACCCTCCAGGAGCTCGAGCTTCATCGGGAGCCCTTCGGCTGGCTTCGGGAACGGGAACTTGTCCACCAGCGGCACGTAGCCATCCCTCAGCTTCAGCCGGTACCGGCGCAGCAGCTGGAAGAGGTACGCCTTCACGTTGAGCTCGGCGAACTTCATGCCGATGCACCGGTGGGCACCGCCCCCGAAGGGCATCCACAGGAACCGGTGCTGCTGATGCTCCGCACGCTCAGTCGAGAAGCGCCCTGGATCGAAGGTCTCGGGATCCTTCCACCATTTCGGGAGCCGGTGGTTCGCGTCGACGCTGACCCAGATGTTGGTGTTGGCGGGGATCTGGAGGCCCACGAGCGTGCACTCCCGGATGACACGGCGCGGGAGCCCGATCACCGGGGGATACAGCCGCAGCACCTCCTTCATCACCAGATCCGCATCGGACAGGCTCCCCAGCTCGTCGTAGGAGAGCTCATTGCCCAGGGCCATCACCTGGGCGCGGATCCGCTCCTGCCACTCCGGGTGATTGGCGAGACCGAAGGCCACGTTGGAGAGGACGCTGGTGGTGGTGTCGTGCGACGCCATCAAGAGGAAGATCATGTGGTCGACGAGGTCGGTATCGCTGAAGACCTCGCCCTCTTCGCTGGTGGCGCGGCAGCACTGCGAGAACAGGTCGGTCCCGTTGCCCTGGCGGCGCTGGGGGATGAGCGAGCGGAAGAAGTCCTCCAGCGTGCGGCGGCCCCGCTGGGCGTACCACGTCCGGGTGCCCGGCACCGGGTAGCGCAGCAGCGCCGTCGCGCCGTCGAGCATCGCCATGAAGGCCTTGTTGAGGGTGTCCATCTCCGAGGCCAGGTCCAACCCCAGGAAGGTCTTCGCGGACGAGGTGAGGGTGAGCGCCTTGACGGCTGGGTAGAACCGGAAGTCCGGCTGGCGGTGCCAGCTGGCGATGCCCTGCTCGATATGACGGTTGAGCGCCTCGACGTAGGCGCGCATGGGCTCTGGTTTGAAAGCGGCGTTCATGATGCGGCGGTGGGTGTGGTGGTCGTCGAAGTCCCGCAGCATCAATCCGTTCTTGAAGGTGTCGCCGATCAGCCGGTGCCAGCCGTACTGGCTGGAGAAGTTGCGCTCCTTGTCCAGGAGGACCTCCTCGGCCAGCTCGGGGCCGACGAGGATGAGGCTGCGGTCGCCGAGGATGCTGGTCCGGAACACGGGCCCGAAGCGCTCATGCATGCGCAGCTTGTAGTGGACGGGGTCCTTCAAGAACTCGAGGGTGTCCCCCAGGAAGGGCACACCCGACACGCCGGGGATGTGCCCCAGGCGCTGATTGGGCCGCAACGGGAGGCTGGCGGTGGCGGACTGTTGTGTCATCGGACCCTCTCGGCGGAACGCGGCAACCGCCCATGATGCGGGCGCCCGGGGCTCCAGCGCAACAGGCTGCGGGCCTGGGCGGATGATCAGGCTGCCACGCTCACGCGGCCGTCTCGCCTCCAGGGCGAGCAGCGGCTCCCGCCAGGAAGTCCGCCGCGCGCTGCACCACGCCGGGATCCTTCAGGAGACGCAGGTGCCCCAGCCCTTGGGTCCGCACGAACCCCGCACCGCGCCACAGCTGTGCGAGCGCCTCTCCCTGGGCGAGCGGAATCTCCCGGTCACTCTCGTCATGGAAGATGAGGAGATCCGCCTCCATCCTGGCGGCGTGGGTCTTCGGGAGGAGCTGATCGAAGGAGATGCCTGTGCGCCGCTCGGAGAGTTCGCGCATACGTGCCCACAGTGCTGGGCTTACATCCAGCATCTCGCAAAACCGGGTCCAGAAGCCCTGAAAGTCCAGCGGCGGTGCGAAGAAGACGAGACGCGGTACTCGGAGCCCCTCTGCGCACGCGATGACGGTGCTGGCCGCGCCCAGAGAGTGCGCAGCCACGCCCGCAAACCCGCCGCACGTGTCCGCGGCCGCGCGGATGGCCCACGCGAAGTGGAGCACGCTGG
The DNA here is from genome assembly GCF_000737315.1 of Hyalangium minutum. GTDB lineage: Bacteria > Myxococcota > Myxococcia > Myxococcales > Myxococcaceae > Hyalangium > Hyalangium minutum. Next base: position 337,671 of record NZ_JMCB01000001.1, on the reverse strand, counting down.
AGAGCTGGCCCTGGGACTGGCCATGTCCAGGCATGTCCACCGCGATCACCCGGTGACCGCTGGAGACGAGCGGCTGCACGAGCGCCACCATCTGGCCGGAGTGTCCGCCCCATCCATGGCACAGCAGGACTGCGGGGCCTTGCCCCCAGCTCCAGGCAGCCACCCGTCCTCCTTCGACAGGGATATGGAACCGCTGCCCGGCCGTGAGCACGGCCTGTTCCTCGGCACGGACTCTCGAGGACATGGGCTTGAAGAACAGAAACCGGGCGAACTCTGCCGCAAGCGAAGGTGACAGCCGCTCCGTCACTCGCAACGCGCGCCGGAACAAGCCGATGCCCGGTGGGAGGCGGGGGGGACGGTCTGCCTGTGAGCGCTGAGGCGTCTCGCCGGGGCTGGGACTTTGCATCTTGGGTTTCTCCAGGGGCTCGTCTCAGCATAGACGCAATGAAGCGGGCGCGCTTGCGGCCCTGATGGGAGCACGGCCTGGTCAGGCGTGTACCCCAAGGGGGCTGCGCGGCCTGTCCCCCGGCCGGCAGCATCACTCGGGCGGCCCCGTCGCCGGCCCTCTTCGGCTCCTCTGCGCCCTCCCTCCTCCTCAACTGGGCCCCTATCCCTCTATGCGCGCCGGGCGTTGCCTCGGCCACCCACAAGCACGTCATGGCCGTTGCCGCCGGAGAGCGTGTCGTTGCCTCGGCCGCCCAGGAGCACGTCGTTGCCATCGCCGCCAGAGAGTGCGTCGTTGCCTCGGCCGCCTGCGAGGACGTCATGTCCGCTGCCGCCGGAGAGCCGGTCGTTGCCTCGACCGCCCAGGAGCACGTCGTTGCCATCGCCGCCGGAGAGTGTGTCGTTGCCTCGGCCACCCACGAGTACGTCATGTCCGCTGTCGCCGGAGAGCGTGTCGTTGCCCCGGCCGCCGAGGAGCACGTCGTTGCCATCGCCGCCGGAGAGCGTGTCGTTGCCCCGGCCGCCGAGGAGCACGTCGTCGCCACTGCCGCCAGAGAGCGTGTCGTCGCCTTGGCCGCCGAGGAGCACGTCGTTGCCATCGCCGCCGGAGAGTGTGTCGTGGCCTTGGCCGCCGAGGAGCACGTCGTCGCCGCTGTCGCCGGAGAGCAGATTGTTACCCTGGCCTCCAAGGAGCACGTCGTTGCCGTCGCCACCAGAGAGCGTGTTGTTGCCCTGACCGCCGATGAGCACGTCGTCGCCGCTGTCGCCGAAGAGCCGATTGGTGCCCTGCCCCCCGATGAGCGTGTCGTTGCCACTGCCGCCGGAGAGCAGATTGTTACCCTGGCCCCCAAGGAGCACGTCGTTGCCGTCGCCACCAGAGAGCGTGTTGTTGCCTTGGCCGCCGATGAGCACGTCGTCGCCGCTGTCGCCGAAGAGCCGATTGGTGCCCTGCCCCCCGATGAGTGTGTCGTTGCCGCTGCCGCCGGAGAGCAGACTGTTACCCTGGCCCCCGATGAGCGTGTCGTTGCCACTGCCGCCGGAGAGCCTGTCGTTGCCCCGGTCGCCTCTCAGGACGTCATGTCCGCTGTCGCCAGAGAGCCGATCGTGGCCCTTCCCTCCGATGAGCGTGTCGTTGCCACTGCCGCCGGAGAGCCGATCGTTGCCTTGGCCACCGTTCAGGACGTCACGGCCGCTGCCGCCGGAGAGCGTGTCTTTGCCCTGTCCGCCCACGAGCTTGTCATTGCCGCTGCCGCCGGAGAGCCTGTCTTTGCCGCTGCCGCCGGAGAGCGTGTCTTTGCCCAGACCGCCTTTCAGGACGTCATGGCCCTTGCCCCCCGAAAGCCGGTCGTTGCCCTTGCCACCGACAATCGTGTCATTGCCGCTGCCGCCATTGATGCGCAGCCCCTTCTTGACGCTCTTGTCCGCGACGATGGTGTCGTTGCCAGCGCCTCCATTGATGACCATGTTCTGAGCTTGCTGCGCGGTGAGCTTCACCGTCTTGCCGTCCGAGGTGATCGTCAACCCGCCGTCCTTCTGCTGGCGAACGGTCGCGTGGTTGTTGCCAGAGCCGAGATCCACGATCGTCTTCCCTTTCTTGTCGGCGCGCACTTGAGGCCCTGGGGCCTCGAATCTGTCACCCTGGACAGGAGTCCGGGCCTTGGCCGGTGGAGCAGGGGGCGGCGCGCCCTTGGGCGCCTGATGCGGCTTGGCAGGTGTTGGCTTGCTAGGGCTCGGCAGCTTCGCTGGGTGCGCCGGGCTCCCCTTCTTGATCGTGTTCATGTCTGTTTCCTCTTGCAGCGTGGTTACAGGCATTATCCAGACGGCCCCCCCGCCGTTGAGTAGCCAGAGGGAGTACGCCGATGCTGCGCGCAGGCGGCATCACAACCCGCTCAGTCCTGCCGAGAGCTCTTGGTGCGTTCCGTCCGGGCCGTCACGAAGTGGTGCTGCGCTTGAGCTTGCCTTGGCGCTGTTGCTGCTGGCCCCCGCGATGAAATCCCGCGCGCATCCGTCGATGGGGAAGACGATTCCCCCACTCACGGAGCCGAGCGGTGAGGCAGAGACGCCGCCTTCCACTGAGTCAAAGCCTCTGGCGCCCTGGGAGTCCTTGAGCATGGACGAGGAGCCGACGACCATCCAGGTCCGGCGTGCCGGCGTGAAGACGGCGTGAGCCGCATCGATGGGCGTACGGTAGGTGACGCTGGGTGGCCGGTGCTTCCGAATCCCGGCCCGCGAGCGTTCGCTCGCATCTGCTACTGTGGGGGCCTACCCGTGAGGTGGCTCCCCATTGTTCCGACCCGACACATTGTCTCTGGCGCTCGCATTGTGGCTGGTGGGCCTTGCCGCGACAGCACAGACAGCACCCGTGGGACACTCTGCTCCGCGCTCCGTCGTGCTCACAGGCAAGGCCGGCGAGGCGCCGTTGATCTTTCTGGCTCCCGGCATCGTGACCGTGCTCCTCCTCGACGCTCCCCTGGTGCGTGAGGCAGTCGAGCTGGAGGGCCGGGCCCGCTTTTCCGTGGTGGATGTGGGGGAGCGTACCGTCACGCTCTCGCCCGCCGTGGCGTTAGGGCCCGCCGAGAGGCTCGCGCTGCGCGTCACCTATCGCGAGGGGATTCCTTCCAGCGCCGTGTTCCTGCTCACTGGGCAGCCGGGGCAGAGGGATGAGGTGGTGAACGTCCTTCGGCCTCAACAGTCTGGGGAGGCGTGCCGCGTGGAGCTGGCCGCCCTGCGAGGACAGTGTGAGGCCCAGCGTCAGGAACTGGAGGCGTTGAAGGCCCGGCCTGCGGCGCTGAGCCCGGCCGCCTTCATGCTCGCCGGGGGCATGGACGGGAGCGGTATTCAAGGGAAGGACTTGAATGATGCGTGCAGCAAGGTGCGCGGCACACTTCACCTGCAAGGGTGTGAGGTGTTGGGAGCGGCCACCTGGAGCTTGATGGTCTTCGAGGTGAGCAACACGGCGGATGAGCCGTGGTCGCCTGCATGGGCGGAGGTGATTCCTGTGGCGGGCGGGGCTCCGCGACGCGCTCGCGCGGTGCTCTCGGGCCAACCCATCCTTTCCTCGGGGGCCTCGACGCGTGTGGCGGTCGAACTGGAGATGCCCATGAGGAAATCCGAAGCACGGCTGACGGAGCCGCACACCCTGCGGGTGTGCAACGGTGACGGGAGCCGCTGTCTGTCCATTCCCAATGTGAAGCTGTAACAACAGGCGGGAGGTACGCGGCATGGTGGCATCAGTGGATCCTTTGAACCTCCAGCCGGGCCAGATGGTGGATGTCTGGCGCATCGTCCGGTGCATCGGCAGAGGTGGCTACGCGGTTGTCTACGAGGTGGAGAAGGACGGACAGCGGTATGCGCTGAAGGTGGCCTGTCAGACCGAGCGGAGCCAGGACCCTCGGCAGACGGACGCACGCGCCCGCCGGGAGGTGGCCTGCCTGCAGCAGCTCCAACACCGCCACATCATCCGCATGTGGGCTCATGGGCGCTGGCCCGACTCGCGCTCGGGCGTTCTCTACATCGTCCTGGACTTCGTGGACGGTTGCACGCTGGCGCAGTGGGTGGAACGGACCCATCCGACGCCGCATGAAGTGGTGGTGTTGTTCCTCAAGCTGTTCGACGCGCTGGAGCACATCCACACCCGCCACATGTTTCATCGCGACTTGAGCCTGCGGAACATCCTGGTCACCCGGGAAGGCGAGCCGGTCATCATCGACTTTGGTGCGGCCGACTACGCCACCGCCGAGGAGCTGACGGACGGACCGCTGCCCCCGGGGACTTCCCGCATCCGCAGCCCGGAGGCTCAGCGCTTCTGGAGGGACCACCAGCTCAACCCGCAGGCTCGTTACACCTTCAAGGCCACGGACGACATTTTCGCGCTGGGAGCCGATCTCTATGACGTGCTCACCGACCCGTTGCCCACGCGCGGCGAGCGGAGGCCGCCGCTGGGGCACGCGGTGATGGAGCCTCCCACCCCTCATCAGGCCACCCAGGGAAGAGTTCCGCAGGAGCTGAGCCGCTATGCGATGACGCTCATCCACCGCGATCCCGAGGAGCGGCCCCAGACGGCGAAGGACGCGCGGCGCCCACTGGAGGAATTCGCGCGCTTCGAGGGGGAGGACTGGCGGGGCACGCCCGTTCACCCTATCGCCTTGCAACTGCCGCCCGAACCTTCCCAAGTTGCTTCCGCGCCTGTCGAGACTGAGCAGCCTGCCGCACGCCGGGCGTGGCTTCGTCCCGCCTGGGTCGGCACGCTGGTGCTGGGTGTCCTGACGGCAGCGGGGGCCGCCCTTCTGCACAGGCCCGTTGCGCCCGCTCCGCCTCCCGCCCCCGTGCTGGCCGAAAAGCCGACAAGCCGCCCCGCGCCGTTACCCTTGTCGCTCCCTACCCAGCAGGAGGCTCACCCTTCAGTGAAGCAGCCCGACAATTCCCCGACGCCCACCCGTGGCGTGCCCCCTCAGCAAGAGCCCCAGAAGCCGAGAGCGCGGCCTGTGCTCTCGAAGCTGGAGCGGTGCGCGCTCCTCGTGGCTTCTGCCGCATGGTTTCAAGCGGGTTGCGCTGGTGTTCAGACGCGCCCGGAGCCCGGGGACTGTCCCGACGATGCCATCAAAGTGATGGAGGAGTTCGGGTGGCACATCGATAGCAACGTTTCCCCCGTCATCACGATCGACGTGACCCAGCCGCACCCGGACCTGGTGGGCCAGGAGAGGACCGAGGAGAACGTCGTCATGGTGCTCAAGGACGGGCCCGTGACGGGGGCGCTGTGGAGACCTTCCGGAAAGGCGCCGAAGGGCATGCGGGTGGACGGGCACCTGTGGACGACAGGGGACCGCATCTACGGCCGCTATGTCCGCGCCCACCTTTCCGACGGACGCACGGTTCCTGTCTGCCTCGAGATCGATGACGGAGGCGGTCATGTGGGCCGTGAGAAGGAAGACGGCTCGAAGCCCGGCCACACCATCTCCACCAAGGTGACCGCTGTCCGGGCCGTTACGAAGTGGCGCTGAGCTTGAGGATAGAAGCTGCTGTGAAGAGGGGGGAGCGGAAAGGAGCGTGGCTCATCTCCTCATTGCAGTACGACCGCGACCGCTCCACTGGCTTGTCCTAGGGATCTTCCAGTGACCAATCATCGCGCTTGAGGCCCGGCACATAGGGGCAGGAGTCTGGGCGCTAGTCTCGCTGCCGCTCCACGCGCCGCTTGATGCGGCTGTAACCGCCCAGGCTGGGGCGCATGACGAAGTTTCAAAGCGTCGCCGTCCACGATGGAGACGATCTTCCGAGTCGCCGAGGTGCCCGTTACGGGGAGGCTTGGATGGAGGGCTCTGTCGTGCTGGTGAAGAAGGACGGCAAGAGGGCGCTGAAGCTATTGCCACTGCCGGTCTCGCCCCGGATGATTCCGCTCTTGGTTCCATCGACCCGAAGAGTGTCACCCCCATTCGGGAAGGAGAGCTGCCCCGAGTAGATGTGGGCCGGAGCGCAGGCGCTCTCACAACCCCAGGCGCCCCATTGCACGTCTCTCACGGTCGTAAGCGTATCCGGTGCGATGTGTTTGATGTTGAGGTAGCGAGGGATGTAGTTGCTCCCCACCGTGGACCAGGACGTCTTGTGGGTGTAGCTAACGGCCACTCCCTTGTCGGTGGCTGCGATCGAGAGGGCAGGCAGGGTGTACGACGTCATGAGCCATGTGCTCTGGGACGCCCAGAGGCAGGAGCACTCCTGCGTGCGCTCGATGGAGATGTCGTAGACCGTGACGGCGTGTGGCTCATCTGGCACCACGCGCGTCGAGTAGGAGAGGGTATAGCGGCAGCTCTGGGAATAGGCATGCACGGCGCCGAGGTGAGCTGCGTCCTCGGCCGGGGGCGGAGGCGGCTGACACGGAGGCGGTTCATCCGGAGGCAACTCATTCAGAGGCGGCACATCCGGAGGCAGATCATTCAGAGGCGGCACATCCGGTTCTCTCTCAGCGATGGCCCCTCCGCACGCGGACATGATCAGGAGACCCACAGCAAGGACAACCCGTTTCACAAGATGCATGACTGAACCTCGGAGCAAAGCAGGGTTGGGCTTCACTCGCAGTATAACAGGCCAGTAATGCAGCAGGGTTGCTGTTATATTCCAGCGTCTCCACCTGTGCGTGGGGGGGAAACTTCTGAGCTGGGGGCTCGCATTTATTAACCCTCATCAATGCGGGCGAGGGCGCCCCTCTCTACTTTCGAGGCCACAACGTCGCTGAACGTTCTGGAACCCTCGCGATGAACACCACCCGTCTTCACTCCCGCTCCCTGGGAATTCTCTTTCTCCTTCCATTCTTCGCCGTTGCGTACGTCTGCACGCGGGTGATGGAGGCGCTGCTCCTCCTCGTCGGGGTGGTGTTCCTTCTGTCCATCCTGCAGCTCGGAGAATCTGCGCAAGGGCAGACGACGTCGGAGCGGGTGCTCCTGTTCAAACTTCTCTCGAAGGGCAACTTCTGGGCGTACCAGCTCGCGATGATCATCCTGGGAGCCGGCAGCGTGGCGTTCTGCCTGTCGCTGTACCAGTCCCGGCTTCTGCCCTCGTTCCTCCCGCTGGTGGGCGCGGTGGGCTACGGGCTTCTGGCGCTGGGGTCCGTGTTCGAGCTCTTCGGGCTGCCGTGGGGCATCCTCTTCTCCGGGCCCGGGGGCCTGTTCGAGCTGTTCCTCGGCGGCTGGCTCATCGCCAAGGGGTTCCGGACGGTCACGCCTTCCATCGCGGCGTAACCGGCTTGCCGCGCGTGGCGATGCGCTTTCGGATCCGGCTCAGCGACTCGGGCTTCACGTCGATGTAGCTGGCCAGCTGGTACTGGGGAATCCGCTGGAAGATCTCCGGCCGCGTCTTCGAGAGCTTGAGGTAGCGCTGCTCCGGGCCATCGGTGAGATAGGAGGCGAACCGCTCCTGCTGTTCCGCCAGGACCTTCTGCATCACCCTCCGGGAGATGCTCTCGAAGCGCGGGAAGCGTCGATACAGGTCCTGCTCGCGTTGCTCGGTGCCCACCACCACCGTGGTGTCCTCCGCGCAGACCAGGAAGTGATCCGCCGGGGTCCCGTTCATCATGCTGTGAATCGAGAGGACCCAATCGTCCTCGGTGAAGAACCCGTTGCTCCGCTCTTCACCGTCGGGCGCGCCGACACATGGAAGCGGCAGGAGAGCGCGCCTGCGTCGGACACGCTGCCCCCCTCGGGACAGCTTGCGCGCTCCGTGCAGTCTTGCGCCGTGGCACGTCGAATTCCACCAGCCTGTCTGCCCCCTCCTCTGCAACCTTCGCCAGTTCGTCCGCCGCTTCCCGTGCTCCGAACGAAGACCCGAGCCAGCCCCGCAGAGCATCCGCCCCTTCTCCGGCCGTCTGAAAGCGCTCTGACCGTGAGCGCGCCACCCACTTGCACAGGGGCACCGCCAACCAAGGGCCAGGCTAGGCCGCGCTCAGGTCAGGACCTTGTCGAAGGTGATGCTCATGAAGGCATCAAGGGCCGCCCGGCTCCTGTCGACCCTGCTGCGCAGCACCGCGCCCTCCCAGGCGTTGATGAGGAAGACAGCCAGGGCGGCGGGAGCCATGGACGCGGAGATCTCACCCGCGGCCTGCGCCTGCTGAATCACCTTCTCAAGCTCGCGTGACCACTCGGCGAAAGCCACTGCCACGCGCTCGCGGATGAGCTGGCTGTGATCCGACATCTCCGCGGCAAGATTCCCTAGAAGACAGCCACGCTCGTAGTTCCACTCGATGAGCGCCTCCACCTGCGAGGTGAAACAGCGGCGCAGCCGCTCCAGGGGAGCGATCGATGAGTCCCGCAGAAGGGAGAGCCGAGAGTTGGAACTCCGCCAGTAGCGCTCGACGACTTCGACACCGAGAGCCTCTTTGCTCTCGAAGTGGTTGTAGAACGAGCCCTTCGGGACCCCGGCGGCCGAGGTGATGTCTTGAACGCCGCACCCGTTGAAGCCCTGCTGGAGCAGGGTCTTCATCCCTGCGACGACGATCTGTTCACGGACGCTCGCTCGTGCCATAGCGCGAATATGACCGGTCGTCTGAGCCTGTCAACGAATCCACTCAACTATCTGTACTAACTAGTCTTTCATATAAATATGACCGGTCGTCTTGACTCTCATGGCGCGGCTCGCCTACAGAGCGAGCAAGGGGACACTTGAGAGGAGCACCATGAGCAACGCAGACAAGGTCGTTGTCGTGATCGGACCAACAGGGCAGCAAGGCGGAGCGACGGCGAAGCACTTGGCGGCAAGCGGATGGCGCGTGCGCGCACTGGTTCGCGGCCTGCAGAGTGCGAAGGCCCGAGTGCTCGCGGATGCGGGCGTGGAGCTGGCTCCCGGGGACATGGGTGATCGCGCGTCGCTTGAGGCGGCGATGCGCGGCGCCTACGGCGTCTTCAGCGTTCAGCCAAGCGCAGGCCCGGCGGGCTCGGGCGTCATGTGGGAGGACGAGGCTCGCCTTGGAAGGAACGTCGCGGACGCAGCCAAGGCAGCGGGAGTCAAGCACCTCATCTACACCTCTGTCGGCGGCGCGGAGCGGAACACGGGCATCGGCCACTTCGAGAGCAAGTGGAAGATCGAGCAGTACATCCGCTCGCTCGGGGTGCCCGCGACGATCATCCGCCCTAACGCGTTCATGGAGATCCTCACGTGGCCGGACTTCGGAATCCCTCGGGGCGTCCTCTCCTTCTTCAGCGCACCGCAGAGCCGCCTCCAGCTCATTGCCGTGGATGACATTGGTCGGTTCGTCGCCCTCGCCTTCAGCGATCCGGAGACGTACGTGGGCAAGTCGATCGAGCTCGCGGGCGATTCGCTGTCGGGAGTGCAGCTCGCGGAGGCCATCAGTCGCGCGACGAACCGGTCCATTCCGTACGCCCAGATTCCGGGGGAGATCCTTCGTCAGAACCCCAGCCTCGAGCGCCTCGCCGTGTTCGCGAGTGAAGACGGCGGCAAGGCCGACATCGCCGCGCTCCGCAAGCTGCACCCGGGCTTGCTGACGTTCGATGAGTGGCTTGCCAGGAGCGGCAAGGCGCTATTCCAGGCTCTGCTGTAGTTGGTCCGGAGGGGGTACGGGGGAGGAAGGCGCCTTGGCTGCATCACTCAGCGGTGTCTGAGTTTGAAGTCAGACTGAATCAGGGTGGACCCGCCAACCTCGGCGGTGGACGCACTCAAGGGACACCGCCACCTGCGAACCCTTATGTGTTCTGACAGCAGGACGGCCAGCCGCTCAGCGATGGCCCGATGAAGCTGCCGCTCCAGCGTGTGCTGCGGGCGGCGGGAATCAGCCGCGAGCAAGGGCGCATCGGCTGGCACGACCTGCGGCACACCTCCGGCAGTCACCTCGCCATGAGGCCTTCCTCCAACTCGGCTGCTGCCTCGGTGCCTCCTGGGCGCTCACCCGCTGGTTCTGGAAGGTGCGCCAAGCCTTCGCCAGGCGAGGGGCACCCCCAGGCCGGCGATGGTGGCCTTGAGCAGCATGCCAGCGAGGAAGGGTAGGAAGCCCTTTTGAAGGGCCGTGGTGAAGGGGAGCGGGGCCACCACGGAGAGCCAGGACGCGCCAAGGGCGAGGATGACAAGCTGGCCGACGAGGAAGAGGGGCAGCGCCTTCCACGGCTGCCTGTCAAAGCCGTGCCGCGCCGCCAGGCCCACGAGGAAGGCCGCGGGAAGGAAGCCCACGAGGTAGCCGCCAGTGGGCCCCAGCACGTGCCCGAAGCCACTGGCAGCCTTCGCATAGAACGGCAGTCCCACCGCCCCGAGCAGGACGTAGGCGAGCTGCCCGGCCATGCCCCGCACGGGCCCGAGCACGGCAGCGGTGAGGACGACCGCGAGCGTCTGTCCCGTGATGGGCACCGGGGAGCCGGGTACCGGGAGGGAGACCTGCGCGAGCAGCGCGGTGAAGAGCGCCGCGCCGAGTACGAGCGCCCCCTCGTGGGCACGCGTGCGGACGAAGGCATCGGCCAGGACGCGAGGAGGTGGCCGGGTGGCCGGGGTGCCTGTCATGAGTGTTCCCTCCGGGGCATGGGCGGCTACGGTGCCTCCCGCAGCGGGCGCAGGGCCCGAACCTGCGACGCTTTTTCAGCCTATGCGACAGAGCATGAGGTCTGGCAGGACTCAACGCGAGCTGAACGCGGCGAGCATGGCGATGTCGACCGCGTCCACGGCGGCGTAGTTCGACTCGCCGTAATGGGAAGGAATGGTGCCCAAGTCCACACGCGGCGTCCTTTCCCTCATCGGCTCCTTGCTGGCCGCTGCCTGGGTCGCCACTCTCGCCTCCTCCTCTCCTGCTTGGGGGAGCCGACTGCTGCGCGATGGCAAGGAAAGCCAGGAGTGGGTATGGGCGCTCACTCAAGGTGCGTCTTGAGCAAGACTGACGCCTGAGGCATTGGAGGCGGCGGCAATCGAACCCGCCGCTTGGAACTTCTGGGCGCGCAGCCACCCTTCCACCGGGAAGAGGGTGAAGGGATTCGAGCTGGCCGGGCCGGGCGCAGTGTCCTGGAAGAGGACGGTCCCCTATGAACCCAGGACCAGGGTTTCCCGCGCGGGAGCTCATGGCTCCTCTGCGGCCAAGTCTAACTGGTTAGACTTTCAGACGGCGGTTGCTGGGGGGACTCGCGACAGGCACAGGCCGCGATCGCGGACTATCCTTGTCGTGGCGGTGAAGCCGTTCGGCGCGTGCAGCGTGGGCCAGATGCGCCGGGCGCTGCAGCGCAAGCGCCGCCCCACCTCCAGCAAGCCGCTGCCGCCGGAGAAGGTGGAGCTGGCCGAGCAGTACTCCGCGGCGGTGGCGCGGCGCTTCCCCAAGGGCAAGGGAACGCTGGTGCAGGTGAAGCTGCGCAACCAGAAGGGCAAGGCGGTGCTTGACATCCAAGGCATCCCACTGGAGCAGGTGCTCCAACTGGTCGAGGCGCTCACTGCGGAGGTGTCCCCGGCCTTGGAGGCCCAGGGGCCGCAGCTGCCGCTGCCGGTTCAGCCGTCCTAACCCCCGTCTGTGAGTCAGAGCCCCGCGTTCCTGAAGGAGGGGACGCGGGGCCTTTTGTGGATCGACTTTGAATTACCTCTCGTCTGGCGGCTCGCTCACGGCAGCACCGTGAGTGGCGATCACGCGCGAGTAGAAGCGCGCGCTGTCTTTGGGGGTTCGCTTCTGGCTCTCGAAGTCGACGTGGACGATGCCGAACCGCTTGGAGAAGCCGAGCGACCACTCGAGGTTGTCGAGCAGGGACCAGACCATGTAGCCGCGGACATCGATGCCCTGCTGGATGGCCGTGTGGACGGCGGTGAGGTGCTTGCGCAGGTAGTCGACTCGCAGCGGATCTCGGACACGGCCGCCCTCAGCCACCGGAGGATCGAAGAAGGCAGCACCGTTCTCGGTGATGTAGAGCGGGATATCTCCGTAGCGCTTCTTCACCCAAACGAGCGTGTCGAGGAGCCCCTGCGCAAATACCTCCCATGAGGTCTCGGTGTACGTGGCCTGCTTCTGCCGTACCGGCGCGGCCCGTTGCGGCCAGGAGCGCTCGTCAAAGCGCGTCACACTCCGCGTGTAGTAGTTGATGCCAAGAAAATCGAGCGGCTGCCGCGTCAGCTTCAGCGCCTCTGCCGACCAGGGCTGCCAGGCCTCGCCGAAGACCTCGGTCAGCTCCTCATCCGGACACGTTCCGAGCATTGCGGGATCCAGGTACTGCCGGTTCATGTACGCGTCCGCGCGCGCGGTCGCCGCCTGGTCCGCCGCGCTGTCAGAGGCGGGATACTTGGGCTCGAGGTTCACCACCAGGCCCATCTGGTGCTTGCCCGTGGCGCGATAGGCCTGGACCGCAGCGCCGTGCGCCCGCATGAGGTTTCGCGAGGCGATCGGCGCCTCGAACAGATTCTTGTGACCGGGGGCCAGTGCGCCGTGCAGATAGCCGCCGTCGGACACCACCCACGGCTCGTTCAGCGTCACCCACTTCTTCACCCGGTCGTCGAGCCGGCGGAACAGCGTGTCCCCGTAGTCGGCGAACCAGCTCGCGATATCTGGATTGAGCCAGCCGCCCAGATCGTCGAGCGCGGCTGGCAGGTCCCAGTGAAACAGCGTCACGAGCGGCTCGATGCCGCTCTTCAGCAGCTCGTCGACGAGCCGGTCGTAGAAGTCGAGGCCGGCCTGGTTCACGGCGCCCTTGCCGTTGGGCAGGATGCGGCTCCAGGAGACGCTGAAGCGATAGGCCTGCATGCCCAGTTCGCGCATGAGCGCCACATCGCTCACGTAGCGCCGGTAGTGATCGCAGGCCACATCGCCGGTATCGCCGCTGGGCACCAGGCCGGGCGTGTGCATGAAGCGTTGCCAGATGCTAGGGCCGGCTCCGTCGGCGAGCGGCGAGCCCTCGATCTGATAGGCCGAGGTGGCGCAACCCCAGAGGAAGTTCCGCGGAAACTCGATGGTCTTTGTCATGTGTGATTCAAGGTGAGAGGTTGAACTCAGGGTGGGTTGTCTTCATCCCTTGACGCTCCCTGCCAGGAGGCCCTGGATGTAATAGCGCTGCAGCACCAGGAACAGCGCCAGGACTGGCAGCACCGTGATGACGCCACCGGCCATCATCAGCTCGCTGTCCTGCACGTGCTCTCGCGTCAGCGAAGCCAGTGCGACGGGCAGTGTGTGGCGGTCGTCGTCGGTGAGCACGATGAGCGGCCAGAGAAAGTCATTCCACGAACCCAGGAAGGTGAAGATCGCCAGGGTCACCAGGATCGGCCCCAGCGCCGGAAGCACGATCGACCAGAAGAGGCGGAGCTCGCCCGCCCCGTCGATGCGAGCCGCCTCGAGCAGCTCGTCTGGAATGGAGAGCGCGTACTGGCGCACGAGGAAGATGCCGAAGACGTTCGCCACCGACGGGAGCAGCACGCCCAGGTACGTGTTGACGAGCCCCATGCTCTTGAGCAGCAGGAACAGGGGAATCATGGCGACCTGCGCCGGGATGATGAGGGCGCCCAGCAGGATCCGGAAGATGCGCTCGCGGCCGGCGAAGCGCAGCTTGGCGAACGCATAGCCCGCGCTGACGTTGAAGAGGAGCGCCAGCAGGGTGGCCGCTGTGGCCAAGAACAGGCTGTTGGCGAAGCCGCGACCCATGCGGGTCTGGGCGAAGAGCTGGCGGTAGTTCTCGAGCGTGGCCTGGTGAGGGAACAACGGCGGTGGAGAACTGCTCGCTTCCCCCGGGGCCATGAAGGACACCGACACCATCCACAAGAGGGGACCCAGGCTGAGCGCCGCAGCCGCGAACAATGCGACATTCACCAGGAGGGCCCGCGACCGCGGCATCATGGCTCACTCCAACGGCGAAAGACGAAGGACTGCGCCATTGTCACCGCGAGGACCAGCAGAAAGAGAAGGAAGGCAACCGCCGAGGCGGAGCCGAGGTTCCACCACTTGAAGCCCTCCTCGTACATGAAATAGAGGACGCTGGTCGTGCTTTGAAGTGGGCCGCCCTGGGTCAGGACGTATGGCTCCGCGAAGAGCTGGAAGTAGCCGGCCATGGTCAGAGTGCTGACCAGGACCAGCGTAGGCGCGAGCGCAGGCAGGGTGACGAAGCGCAGCTGCTGGGGGCCGGTGGCGCCTTCGATGCGCGAGGCCTCGTACAGCTCCTCCGGAATGCTCTGCAACGCGGCCAGGAAGATCACCATGTTGAAGCCAAAGTTCTTCCACACCGCGAACAGGATGATCGCCGGCATCGCCCAGTTGGGATCTCCGAGCCAGTCAACCGGATGGATGCCGGCCAGTCCGAGGAGGGAGTTGATCAGGCCATAGCGGGTGTGGAGCAGGTAGTTCCAGATCACCGCGACCGCGACCAGGGTGGTCACCACCGGCGCGAAGAGTGCGGTGCGGAAGATCGCCTTGCCGCGCGCCACCGCCGAGTGGAGGAGCAGCGCGGAGGCGAGCGAGACCGTGATCGAGAGTGGAACTCCGGCGATGACGAAGAAGAGCGTGTTTCCGAGCGCCTTCCAGAACAAGGGAGTCTGGAGCAAGCGCAGATAGTTGCCGCCCCCGACGAAACGAAGGTTGTCGAGCCGGACCAGGGCGTAGATGTCGAAGTCCGTCAGGCTGAGGCCCAGCGCGGCCAGGACGGGCAGAAAGAAGAAGACGGCGATCATGAGCAGGGCGGGCAGCACGAACAACCACCCGGCGCGTGCGGCCTTCATTGTCCCGCCTCCCGCTCCAGGATCCAGCGCCGCTTCTCCAGGATCCGATCGGCGCGCGCATCCAGCTCCGCGGCCGCGGCGTCGACGCTCAAGCCTCCGTGCGCCGCCTGCTCGGCAACGATTCTCAGCTCGGTCGCGATGCGCTCCCACTCCGGCACCTTGGGCGTGGGCTCGACCCGCTCGAGCTGCTCACGGAACGCGGCAGCATGGAGGTCGCCGCTGAGCGCCGAGGCTTCCCAGCTCGACCGGCGGGGCGGCAGGTCGCCCGACAGCGCGTAGAAGCGGCGCTGAACGTCGGGCCGTGACAGGTACTCGATGAGCTTCCAAGCCGCCTCCTGGCGCCGTGAGTCCGCGAACACCACCAGGCTCGAGCCTCCGGCACTCGACAGGCCGGCGCCCTCGGGGCCGGGCAGCGGCGCCGTCATCCAGCTCCCCTGGAGCTCCTGGGGCAGCCGGCGCTTGAACTCGCCGATGTTCCAGGGACCGGTGATGTAGAAGGCGAAATGTCCGCGGGCAAACTCGTTCCACACATTCGCGATCTGAGTGTTGGTCGCGCGAGGCGCCAGCTCCTTCTCGAACATCTCCAGGTAGAAGCCGAGGGCGCGCCGAAAGCCCTGGCTGCGAAAGTTGCCCCAGCGGCCTCCCTCGCGCAGGAGTGGCTCTTCCTGCTGTAGCCCCAGGAGCAGCAGGGGCTCGAACTCGTTGAGAGGCAACAGGATCGAATAGTGCTCCGCGCCAGGCAGTCGCTTGATGGCGACGAGCATCTCCCTCCATTCGTCCCAGCTCTTGGGCGGGTGAGCAAAGCCGGCCTGGGCCAGGAGGTCGCGCCGATAGAAGAGCAGGCGCGTGTCGACGTACCAGGGCACGCCGAAGAGGCGGCCATCGACGACATTGGTGTCCCAGATGCCGGGGAAGTAGTCCTCCTTTTCGACGAGGGGCGACGCCGCGGTTGCCGAATCCAGCGCGGAAAGTGCTCCGAGCGCAGCGAACTCCGGGATCCAGGTGTTCCCCATCTGCGCCAGGTCGGGCGTCGCGTCGCCCACGAACGCGGTCAAGAGCTTCTCGTGCGCCCCTTGCCAGGGAAGCTGCTGCACCTTGACGCGGATCCCGGGATGGCTGGCCTCGAAGTCGCGGGTCAGCTCGGCCACCACCTCACCTTCCCGTCCCATCGCCCAGAACTGAAGCACGAGCTCGCCCGACGCGGACTCGGTGCAGGCGGCCAGGCAGCAGACGAGCGCGGCGACGGCGAGCCGGCGGGCTCTCGGCCACGTTGACCGCGCGCCAGTCACCGTCACGGCTTCTCCTCGAGCCAGCCGCCCTGGAACCCCGCACGCTCGAGGCCCGCGCGGATATAGGGGTTCTTGCGCATCACCCGCCACACGAGCTGGCTCCGGTGGTTTTCGATCATGGCGATGATGGGCCCCTGGTCGATGCCGAGATAGTCGCCAGCCACCCAGCCGAGGCCCGGCACCCGGCGGCCATCCTTGAGCGGAACGTCGTACTCGAAGCTGGGATTGAAGGAGTCCCGAAAGCCGTAGGTGGAATAGATGTGCTCGCCGTAGCGGCGGCGCAGCTCCATGACCGCCGGGATCGCGATCTCTGGCGCGAACGGGATGGACGCGGCGGCCGCGGTGGGCGCCAGCGTGCCGTCGTCATTGAGACCCGGGCCGCGAGCAGAATAGCTGTGAAACCTCCGGCGCTCCCCCCGGTACTCGAGCTCCATGTCGGCCGGCCCGTCGCAGGCGGTCAATCCCCAGATGTCCTGGCCGTACCCCTTCCAGCCCTTGGGATTGGCCATCGCATACGCGCGCTGCGCATACGTGGCTCGGCGGCTGTTCTCGAAGTAGTCGATCCCTCGGGCACGCATGGAGCTGTCCTGGATGCCACGAAAGTCCACCCACACATGGCTGTACTGGTGGCCGAAGAGCGGAGGAAAGCTCAGATGCTCCTGGCCGAAGAAGGTGCCCCACTGCTCTTTGTAGCCAGAGGTCCATGTCTGCCAGGCCGCAGGCTCGACGGGAAACGTCGGCGAGCCCAGCGCGAGAATCACCAGCAACATCGCCTCGTTGTAGCCAATCCAGTCATAAGGGATGAAGCCGGCCTCCGGCGACCAGCCGTGTGAGATGGCAGGCGGCCTCGCCTGCGCCCAGCGCCAGTCGACCCGGCGATAGATCTCGTCGGCCAGTCTCCGGATCTCCACTTCCTGAGGATCGGCACCATCGAAGTACGACTGCACGAACAACACCCCCCCGAGAAGCAGGGCAGTGTCGACGGTGGAGAGCTCGGTTGTCTCGAAGCGGTGCCCCGACTTCATGTCCAGGAAGTGGTAGAAGAACCCCTGGTGTCCGCTCGTGCCGCTGGCCTCAGGGCCCTGCGGAGCGGTGCGGAAGAAGCGCAGCGTGGCCAGCACCCGCTCGCGGGCGGCTTCGCGGCTCACATAGCCCCGCTCGACGCCAATGCCGTACGCCGTCAGGCCAAAACCGACGGCGGCGATGCTGCTGAACGATGGGCTCGGATACCGATCCGGGACCAGGCCGTTCTCCAGGTTGGCCGTCTCCCAGAAGTAGCGGAAGGTCCGCTGCTCCAGGTCTTCCAGCACCTCTTCCGATGAGCTTGGCGGGGCGCTCGAAGGTGGACGCAGGCTCGAGAGGCTGTCGGCGCAGCCCACGGGCCCACTCGCGAGGAGTGACGCAGCCATCATGACGGAGAGAAGCTGTTGGCTCCCTGGGCGTGCTCTCAAGTGGAGACTCCTCTTTAGAAGCTGTAGCCCATCCCGAACTGGAAGCTGCGCGGCGGACCGACCAGGGACGAGGGCTGACCGAACTTCGGGTTCGCAGGCTCTGCCTCTGGCGGAATGAATCCATCGTATCCACCGAAGTTCTTGGAGTTGAAGAGGTTGAAGCTCTCGGCGAAGACGTTGATCCGACGGCCCTCGGCGATCGTGAAGTCCTTCGCCAGCCGGACATCCACCTGGCTGAACTGGATGAAGTCCTCCGCCCGGCCTCCATTGCGGCTGAGCACGAACTCGGTGGGCCCGAAGCCCTTGGATGCATCGGAGATGGTGTAGGGCAGGCCGGAGCCGAGCGTGATCAGCGTGGACAGCTTGAACTGCAGCGGCAGCCCCACGATGCCGGAGAGAACGAGGCGGTGGCGTTCATCGGTAGTGGTGGGCGTGACAGGGCTGTCTTTGACGGTCGGGTAGTCGAAGTTGAAGTTCGTCCCGCGCTCCCGGGCAATGCCAAAGGTGTAGGTCAGGGACGCGCCCCACTCAATGCCCCACTTCGAGAGCTCGCTCGAGTAGGACTTCTCCGCCGAGACCTGCACACTGCTGTAGACGGAGGTTCGATCGTCGACCGAGATGAGGACGTTGCCGAAGCCGCCCGGCGTGGGGATGAAGTCGCGGTTGCCCGTCGACCTGCGGTTGGCGGGGTAGAAGCCGATGCCGTTCTTGCTGCGAATGTGCGTGAGCGTCAACGAGGTGTTGGCCGGTCCTATCTGTTGCCGGACGCCGGCGCTGAACTGGTCGCTGAACTGCGGCTTGGTGTCGTTCTCCAGCAGGAAGATCTCCGGGGCGGGTGCCACGCCGCTCTCGATCAGCGAATCAAGCCCCTCCCGGCTCTGGTACTCGGGCCGCCAGGCGATGGTCGGCTGACCATTGCGGGGTGAGCCGTCCGCCGAGAACCGGAACGTGCGGACCTGGTATTGAAGACGAAGCCGCTCGTCCACTCCGGTGTTGAACAGCGTGCGATCGTAGTAGCGCCCAGCGCCGGCGAAGAGAACCGTGCGCCCGTTGTTCATCACGTCGAAGGCCACGCCGAGCCGCGGCTGCACCGCGCCCAGAAAGACGGGGCGCTGCTTACCGTTGGTCAGGTAGTTCTCGACCGGAAAGAAGTCAGGCCCATTCGTCTCTGCGACGATGCCAGCGAGCTCCTCGACCGCCGCACGGACATCTTCGGGAGTCACGTAGTGGTTGTTCAGCGGGTTGCTCTCGACATCCCACCGGACGCCCACGTTCAGGGTCAGCCTCTTTGCGATCTCCCAGTCGTCCTGGAGGTACACGCCCAACTGCGTATTGTTGGAGGTCACCCTCGGGTCGCCGATGCCATAGGAGGCTTCAGCCGGAAAGTCATAGCTGAGGCCGTTGGCTGCGTCATTCCTGAAGCGGAACAGGGGGTTCCCATAGAGCGTGCGCTCGATTTGGTACTGTTGGAGGGAGACCTGGGCGCCAGTCTTCACCACATGCTGGCCGGCCCACTCGAAGTTCGCGAACGTCACATCATCGCGCAGCGTGAACGCCTGCTGGCCGATGTCCTGGCTGGTGTCGCGGCCGCCGAGCCGAATGACGCCCTCGTAGTCCTGCCCCACCACGCCGGGGTTCGCGGCGATCGGGTTGAACCGCGAATGGAGGAACTGGAACGTGGCCTCGTTCGTCAGCGAGCCCAACCTCAGCTGATGCCTGGCAGCGGCGGTGAGCACGTTGTTTCGCACGTTCTCGGCGCTCTCGACACTCACGATGCCGCCGAAGCTGCGGATGTCGGTCTCCGTCCTGAGGCTGGCGCTGAGATCCACGGTCTGGTTGTCAGCCGGCCTCCAGGTCAGCTTCGCGAAGCCGAGGTGTTCGCGGAAGGGGCTCTTGAAGCTGCCCTGGAACTCGCCGAACCGGCTCAGGTTCTCCTCCGTCGGATTCCCTATCGTCACCTGGTTCGCACGATTCTGCACGTTGCCTTCATAGGTCGCGAAGAAGTGCAGCTTGTCCTTCAGGATGGGGCCACCGAGTGCCGCCCCGAACTGAGAGCGCAACAGCTCGGGCCGCTCCAGCTCGCCGCGCTGCACGGCGAAGTAATCCCGGGCCACCAGGGCCTCGTTCTGAAAGGAGAGGAAGACATCGCCGTGGAAGTCGTTACCACCCGAGCGCGTGATCGCGGAGATGATCGCGCCGCCGGCCTGCTCGTACTCGGCCTTGTAGTTCTGGCTGACCACGCGGAACCCGCTGACCGCGAGCTGAGGGAAGGGGTTTCCGCGGCTCGAGTCCTGACCGACCAACCCGCCTTCACCGACGTTGTTCTTGAGGCTCACGCCATCCACGAACACGTTGGTGTTGTTCGCCTCGAGAGCGCCTGACGAGAAGTTCTTTTTGAACTCGTCGTTGGAGACGCGAACGCCGGGCGCCAGCGTCGCGAAGTTGAGGAAGTTGCGGTTGTTCTGGGGCAGGTTCTCGATCTCTTCGCGGCTGACGTTGGTGGCGACCTCGGCCGTCGAGCTCTCGCGGGTCTTCCCTTGGACGACGATGGTCTCGCTCTGACCCAGATCGAGCGCCACCTCCTCCGCGAGGTTGATGTCCAGGTCCACGGTCTGGCCGACCTGCAGGGTGACCATCCGGTACACCTCCTTGCCGTCGGGCTGGGTCACGGTGATCACGTACTCGCCGGGCTCCAGGCCGGTCAGGAGATGAGAGCCGTCCGCGCGCGCGACCCCTTTCGCTGCGAAGCCGCTGTTTCTGTTCACCGCGAGCACCGTCGTCCCGCGGGTCGTCCCGCTGGCCGAGCTGAGGTCGACCCGGATGGTCGCCGTCGTTTTCTGCGCGAGCGCCGGCGCGGCCGTGAGCCACAGGATGACTCCCAGCACGCTCCACATACGGCTGGTGATGCTGCTCAGCTTCCTTGACGATTTCATGGAGACCTCGCTGCTTGACGCCGGGAGCGTCGTTTGGGCGGCTTCTCGGAGCCGCAGGACTCGCGAACCACAACCTCGGGCAACAGAGCGCGTGACACCGGCCGCGTTCGCGCCGGGCTCTCGATGCTGAGCAGGAGCTGCTCCAGCGCGGCTCGGCCGAGCTCCGCGATTTGCACGCGCACCGTGGTCAGCGCGGGGCTGACCAGCGAGGCGAGCGGGATGTCATCGAACCCAGCCACGGCGATGTGGTCGGGGACGCGCAAGCCCGCCTCTCGGAGGGCGACCATGCAGCCGACCGCGATCACGTCGTTGGCGGCAAAGACCGCGTCGGGGCGGTCGGGTTGAGCGGCCAGGCGTCGCCCGGCGAGGTAGCCTGACTTCTCGCTGAAGTCTCCCGGCAGGACCTGCGGTGCTACCCGCTGCAGAGAGGACGCCATCTCATCGAGATAGCCGCGCAGACGCTCCTGGGCGTCGAAGTTGAGCGTGGGCCCCGCCACGTGCGCTATCCGCCGGTGACCGCGCCCGACCAGATGACTGACCATGGCGCGTGCCCCGCGGTAGCTGTCGATGGTCAGCGTCGAGCGCCGGGCGTCATTCAGCGGG
The DNA here is from genome assembly GCF_000737315.1 of Hyalangium minutum. Lineage (GTDB taxonomy): Bacteria > Myxococcota > Myxococcia > Myxococcales > Myxococcaceae > Hyalangium > Hyalangium minutum. Next base: position 316,803 of record NZ_JMCB01000001.1, on the reverse strand, counting down.
CTGTTGATGAGCACTATCGGCAGGGCGCTGGGCAGGTTCTTGTCCAGGAGCGCGGCATCGACGTGCGGCGACATGACGAGGAGCCCGTCCACCCTGCCTCGCATGGTGCGGATCGCGACGGCGAGCTCCGCCGCATCACCGTGCGTGCTCGACAGCAAGAGCTGCAGGCGCCGCCGGCGCGCCACGGCATCGATGCCACGAATGAGCTCGGAGAAGAACTCGCCGTGCAGATCGGGGAACAGGACGCCGACGACGTTCGTCCGCTGGGTGATCAGACTGCGCGCCCCGCTGTGCGGCACGTAGTGAAGGGAACGCACCGCCGCCAGCACGCGCTCACGCGTCTCTGCGCTCACGTTGGCGTGGCCATTCATGACGCGTGACACCGACGCGATGGAGACGCGGGCCTTGCGAGCCACGTCCTTGATGCTGGCCTCCGAGCCATCTCGCGAGATTCCGGTCATGATCTTCCGCCAGCATGTAAACGTTTTCTCCGCCTGGTGTAAACGTTTCCACAATGACGCCATGCGGCGAGAAGGCCCAATCCATTTGAGGAGAGCCCCGCGTTCCTGAAGAAGGGGGCGCGGGGCCTTTTACGTTTCTTCACGTTCGCGCCAGGGCCTCTCCCGCTAGCATGGACTGCCATGCCTTCCGCCACTGCCGCCATTCAGGGCCTCATCGGCCGCCTTTTCTTCCGAGACGCCACGGTCACTCGCGTAGAAGATATTGGCCGTAGCTTCCGCCGGCTGGTGCTCTCGGGGCCTGCTTTGCGTGAAGTGAGCTGGACCCCTGGAGACAAGCTTCAGATCTTCCTGCCAGGGATTGGCTCGAGGACCTACACGCCGTTGCGTTGGGACTCGAGCACGGGCGAGACCGAGCTGCTCGCGTATCTGCACGGCGATGGGCCCGGCACGCAGTGGGCGAAGACGGTCAGCGCCGGAGCGGCGATCCAGGTCTTCGGGCCTCGAGGCTCGCTGGTCGTCGGTGGTACTCCCCCGGCCGTGGTCTTCGGTGACGAGACGAGCCTGGCGCTGGCCCGGGCCAATGGCGTGCCCGGACGGACCGTCCTCGAAGTCACCAGCCCCGGCGAGACTCAAGCGGCACTCGACGCCCTGAGCTTCAGCGGCGTGACGCTGGTCGCCCGGCAGTCGAACGATGCCCACCGCGAGGCGCTGGTCGACGCGGTCGTCCAGGCACTCCAGGCACACCCCGGGGCTCCCCTTGTTCTCTCAGGCCGCGCGGCCGCCATCCAGGGCGTGCGACAGGGGCTCAAGGCCCGGAAGGTGGAGTTCGCGGCCGTCAAAGCCAAGGCGTACTGGGCGCCGGGGAAGGTGGGGTTGGACTGAAGGACAAGGGCTCATGGGCTGAACTCCACGCCGATGCCCGGAGCGATGGACCACAGTCCCTTGTGCCCCTCGAAAGGCGGGTACCACTCGCCCACGAGCTGCACGCGGAGGCGCTCCAAGAGCGTCACCCCGAGGAGCCCCTGGACTACCGTCCGTGAGCACGCACTCACGCCCTCGGAGGCGCAGTCCTCGGCGCTCGCGGAGCCCCTCGTGCTGAACTGCCAGCCGCCGCGCAGTGCGAAGCGCGCCTGTGCGAGCGGACTCTGAAGTGCCAGGGGACGGAACTCGGGGCCCGCGACCGCGGCCACCGCGAAGGGCTCGCCACCGCCCGAGGAGAACACCCGCTGCAGCCCGCGCAGGCCAAGCGCGCCGGTGAGCCGAAGCCCCTGGGGAATCTCCGAGGATTCGCTCCCGGAGCTCAAGCCCACCTCGGTGAGGGTGGGGCCCATCGTTAGGTGCACCACGGTGAGCGGGGGCGCATACGCCACGCTATCGGCGGCGAGCTTTCCGGCGAACTGCACGGCTCCGGCGCTCTCTCCTGGCTGCGCCTCGGCGAGCCGCTGCACGGCGCGCCCAAGCGCCTGCCGAATGCGCAGGAGCGCCAGGTCCGCACGCCTCGGTGGCGCCCCGAGATCGCGGAAGTGGAAGCCATAGGCGCCCAGCAGCCGCATCACGTGCTCCAGCTCCGTCTCGTGCGCTCCCTGCCGCCAGTCCGGCCATCGACCTGGCGCAAGCCCGGGCACGCGTGGCGGAACCTCGCCTGACGCCGCACGCTCGCAGCGCGCGTTGCGCCAGTCTCGCGGGCCGGGTGTGGCACCCGCAGCGCTGCACACAGTGTAGAGCCGGTCGAGCGACACCTGGAGCAGCACGCGGAAGTCCGCCAAGCTCTCTCCCGCGCAGGCCGCCTCGGCTCCCGGCTGTCCGTCATACACCGCACGCATGCAGGCGAAGGGCTCCCAGCCCGCGCCAACCTCCGCGGGCACCTCGAAACGCCAGAGCCCCGCCGCGTCCGCCTCCTCCAGCATGCGCCGCGCGTCGTACATGCCCAGGTAGAAGTCGAAGCTGCGAAAGCCCGTCTCGAAGAAGCCGAAGAAGGCGGCCAGAGGGGCGCTCGCGGCGGGGAAGTGCCGGCGCTGCAGGGCCAGGTGCTGTGCAATCTCCGGTTCTTCCTCGAGGAGGAGGGCAAGCTCCTTGGCGCGCGCTGTGTTCACGAAGGCCGACACCACTCCGCCGAGCAGCTGCGTCAGCGGGCCCACCTCGCTGGGGAGCTGGGGGCTGGGCGAGGATGGGTACTCGGTGGCGTAGGGGTCCACGAAGGTGAAGGCGACATCCGTCGGGGAGCGCCGCGCTCCAGGCTCGGGCACGTCGCGCCAGCGCGAGGGGCCGCCGTCCAGCGCAGGCGCCAGCCCGTCGCGCGCCAGCCCCACGGCGAGCCGGAGGGGCGTGTTGTCGAAGATGCCGCCGTCGACGTAGTTCGCCAAGCTCGCCTCGGTGGGCAGGCACACGCCGGGGCGGGCTGTCGCGCCTGCCTCGCACGTGGCGAGCGGCTGGGGGGCGAAGGCCACCGGGAAGGCCATCGACGCGAAGATGAGATCGCGCACCTGCGCGAAGGCCACCTCTCCCTGTCCGTCTGTGACGAGCAACGGTTCGCGGCGCGCACTGCCCAGGGCCGTGTAGTTCGTCACGCGCGGCGGCCGCCCCCACCCGCGGCCCTGGATGCGCAGGGCGAACTTCTCCTCGATGCGCGGCAGCGCCAGACGCCCGCCCGCCGCGTGCATGAGGCGCGGCTCCACGCGGGTGGCGGACACGCCCAGCACCACGTCGCAGCTTGGGGTGAGGCCGTGGTTCCACGCCTCCTCGATGCGGCTCGCTTGGGCCTTGAGCCAGCCGCGAGAGAAGGCGCCCAAGGGCGTCACGTCCTCGGGGACGAAGAGGCGGTCGAAGCCGACGGGAATCCACGTCTCCCAGAAGATCGACTGGGTGGGCCCAGGCGCCGCCTCGCCGCACGCGGAGAGCACGGCCAGCAGCACATTGAGGCTGCCGGCCGAGGTGCCCGTCAGCAGCCCGACGTGCTCCACTCCGTGTACGCGCGCGGCGGCGGTGGCGTACGCGAGGAAGCCCGCCTCGTAGGCGCCCAGCGACACCCCTCCGCTGACGGTGAGGGCGTGGGTGGACGCATGGGGACTCGCCGTAGGCGTCGACGGCCCGGCGGCACCGGCCTGAGCCACGCCCGTGACGAGGAGGACCGCTGCGAGCACGGCGCGGCGGTGCCCACCACCGTGCGGCTTCCGCCTCTTCAGGCCCAGGCGCTTCACAGGCGGGCTCCGGCCGCGACGCTGACCGTCACGTCATGGGTGGTGGGCCCGCGTGTCACGTCGATGCCCAGGGCGGGGAGGGCGACGTTGCGCAGGTAGAGGCGCATGCCCACGCCCGGGGTCGCGTACGTCAGCGAGTCTCCCTGCCAGCCCACCACACCCGCATCCACGAAGGCGTTGGCGGTGAGGACGCCCCAGCTCAGCTTCCAGAAGGGAAGCTGGTACTCGGCCGTGACGGTGGCGGCTTCCTCGGCCCACAGCCCTCCCTGCACGAAGCCTCGGCTCCCCGTGCGCCCGCCGAGAAGGATGGCGTCGAGGAGCGTGTGGCCATGGGAGAGCTCGAATTGACCCGTGAGGCTCAGGGTGTGGTCACTCATCACCGCGTGCGTATAGGTGGCCATCGCCTGCACCCGCCGGTATGGCGCGGAGCCTGTGAAGTCCAGCCCCATGTCCACCTGCAGCCGCGCGGCCAGTCCCTCGTTGAAGAAGAAGCGGAACGTCTGGCCCTGGTAGTCGGCCACCGCCGTGACGCCGTACGCCTCGCGGGCGGGCGGCGGCTCCGTGGCGAAGCCGTCCCGAGCCTTGGGGCGCAGGATCCGGCCGAAGAGGCCACCGGACACGTTCAGTTCGCGCGTCAGCTGGTAGCCCAGCAGCGCGTTCGCCTCGTAGCGATTGTCCCGGTAGCTGTCGAGCACGGTTTCCTCGGGCACTCTCTCCCGATCCGTCGCACCGAGGAAGGTGGAGAAGGACAGCGTCCAGTTGCTGTCTCCGACGCCTGGGTCACGGTAGAGCGCGAAACCGTTGCTGCCACGGTTGGAGTAGGTGCCGCCCGCGACCAGCATCTTCTGGCGGCCGAACAAGTTGGTCTCCACCAGGAAGAGGCCCGCCTGCGTGCGGCCCTGGGAGCTGGTGAAGAAGGGCACGGGCAGGAGGGTCCATCGCTCTTCCACCCCCACCTGCAGCACCACGCCGGAGGCGCCCGGCTGCAGCGCCACGTTGGCCTCCGAGAAGAGGCGCAGGTTGAGGAGGCGGCGCTGCAGCTCGGGCACATCCTCGAGCGAGACGGGATCGCCTTCCTTCACGCCCAGCGCGCGCAGGATGACGTCCGGGTGTGTGCGCGTGTTGCCCGTCACCTCGATGCGCTCGAGGGACTGCGTCGCGGGCGCTGCAGCCACCGGTGTTTCCTCTGCCGGTGTCTCCTCCGCATTCGTCTCCGCCGCTGGCGTCTCCTCCTCCGGCGTCTCGGCGCGGGAGGACCGGGGCATGAAGAGGAGGGAGGCGATGAAGAGCGCGAGGAGCGTACCCTCCGTGGGGCGAACGAAACCGTGCGTGTTCTTGACGTTCGCCGTACGCATCAGCGCACCGATTCTGTCTCAGGGGCGGCCGGGGCGGGGTCGAAATCGCCCACCGAGCGCTCCAGCTCGAGCCGGGCCAGGCGCAAGTTGAGTGACTCGGCGACGGCCGCCAGCTCTGCCTGCGAGAGGGCCGAGTTGGTATCCGACACCTCGAGGTAGGTCGCGGCGCCCAGCTCGAAGCTGCGCTTCACCTGCTGCGCACCCTCGCGTGCCACGGCCACCTGCTCCTGGGCCGTGGAGAGGTTTTTCTCCGCCGTCTCCAGGCCGTTGCGAGCGCGGCGCACCTCGTCGCGCGCCTTCTCCTCTGCGGCGCGCAGCGAGCCATTTGCCTCGGCGATGCGCCCGGAGGCCTCACGCAGCTGCGCCTCGCGCAGGCCGCCGTCGAAGAGCGTCCACGACAGGCCCAGGCCCACGTTCCAGCTGCTCGTCTGGCCGGTGAAGCCGCCCGCGTTGCTCAGGTTGTAGTTGCCCGTGGCGGCAAGGTTCGGCAGGTAGCGCGCGGCGACGGAGCGGCGCTGCCCCCGTGCGAGGTCCACCCCTACGCGCGCGGCGGCCACGTCCAGCCGTGCCTCCAGGGCATGCGCCTCGGCGCGAGCGGCATCCTCCGTGGCCTGCTGCTCCGCTGCTTTCTGTTCCTCGGGCGTCTGCACGTCGAAGTCCACGGGCCGGGCCAGGAGCGCCGCGAGCGCGCTCTTCGCGTTGGCGTACGCGTTGCGGCTGCGCACGAGCTCCTGCTCGGCTTGCGCGCGGTCGAGCGTGGCGCGCAGCACCGCGAGCTTCGGCACATCGCCCACGGAGAAGCGCGTCTGGGCATCGCGCTCGAAGCCCCGCCGCACCTCCAGCAGTTGCTCCTGCACAGCCAGCACCTCGCGCAGCGAGGCGGCTCCGAGATAGGCGCGCGTCACGCCGAAGAGGATAGCGCGCCGCGCGTCCTTCACGCTGAGCTCGGCCTGCTTTTCCCCGAGATAGGCGTTGCGGATGGCGACGTAACCCTCGGGGATGAAGAGGCCCTGGCGCAGCGAGAGGCTGCCGCCCAGCTGATCCTTCTTCTGGATGGGGACGGACTGGTAGTCGGCCCCGACGGCCACGAAGTGGGTGGCGCTGCCGGGTGGGTTGTCCGGGCCTACCGGACGGCTCGGGTCATTCGCGGGGCCCGTGGGCGCGCCCACGTCTCGCACGATGTAGCTCGTGGGCAGCGTCAGGTTCGCTTCGGCCGAGTTACGGGTGTAGCCGCCCTGGGCGGTGAGCTGCGGCAGATACGCGGACCAGGCCTGAGCTGACAACGTGTCAGCCTGGGCCAGCCGCGCGCGCGCCACCTCGAGATCGGGGCTCTGGCGGTCTGCCTGCTGCAGCGCCTGCTCCAGGGTGAGGACGGGGAGCCGAGGTGCGGGATCCGAGGCCGGAGCGGGGGTGGCAACGGGTGCGTCGGTGGGAGGACGCGGAGGGAGCTGGGCCGGGGCCTGCGAGAGCAGCAGCCCGGCGATGAGGGAGAGGGTGCTCATAATGGGGAAGTCCTGAGGTGTGGGGAATGAGAGAGGAACGGAGCGCCCGGCGAGAGGCTGCGGCACGCCGGGCGCGGACCGGGGTGGGGGCCCCGGGAGAGGTGAGGGCGGCTAGACGGTGCCCGGCACAGGGCTCGGATCCGGCTGCATCTCGGCGGGCTGCTCGGCCTTGGCGTGGCGCTTGCGCGAGGCGAGGCCGTCCAGCAGCGAGTACACCACCGGCACCACCACCAGCGTCAGCACGGTGGAGGTGATGAGGCCGCCGATGATGACGAGCGCCATGGGCACGCGCGTCTCGGCGCCATCGCCGCGGGCGAGCGCCACCGGCACCATGCCGGCCACCATGGCGATGGTCGTCATGAGGATGGGGCGCAGGCGCACGGGCGCTGCCTCCAGCAGCGCATCACGGGCGCTCTTCCCGGCCTCGCGCAGCTGCTGGGTGAAGTCGACGAGCAGGATGCCGTTCTTCACCACGAGCCCCATCAGCATGATGACGCCGATGAGGGCAATCATGGACATGGCGTTGCCCGACAGCAGCAGCGCGCCGATGGCGCCGATGATGGCGAAGGGCAGCGAGAGCATGATGGTGAAGGGGTGGATGTAGCTCTCGAACTGCGCGGCCAGGATCATGTACAGCAGCAGGATGCCCAGCCCGAGCGCCGTGGCGAAGGCCGCCACCGTCTTGCCCATCTCCTTCGCGTTGCCGGAGAAGCCGCCCGTCACACCCTGAGGCAGCTCCTGCTGGGCCTGCGCCGTGAGGTAGCCCATGGCCTCGCCCAGGGTGTAGCCGGGTGCGAGGTTGGCGAGCAGGGTGATCTGGCGCTGCTGGTTGAGGCGATCAATCTGCACCGGGCCCTCGGACGGGGTGATGTTCGCCACGTTGCGCAGCTCTACCAGCTGGCCGCTCGAGGTGCGCACGGTGAGCTGCCCCAGCGCCTCCTGCGAGGCGAGCGTGGCGTCGGGCAGGCGCAGCTTCACGTCGTACGTCTCGCCGCCCTCGCGGTACGTCATGAACTCATCGCGGCCGAGGTAGGCGCGCAGGGAGGCGCCTACCTGGGCAGCCGGCACCCCCAGCTGCGCGGCGCGCTCGCGGTCGATGCGGACGTCGTACTGGGGCTTGCCGCTGCGGTACGTCGTGTCGATGTCGGTGAGCCCCGGGTTGGACTTCATCGCCGCGAGCAGCTTCTCGCTGCTGGTGACGACCTGGGACCAGTCGGTGCCGCGCAGCACGTACTGCACCTGCTGGGTGCGGCCGCCACCGCCCACGCCGGAGACGTCCTGCACGGACATCAACACGCCCGGGCGCTGCGCCAGCGTGTCGCGCAGGCGCACCTTGAAGGCCTCCTGGTCGAAGCTGCGCTCCTTGCGCGGCACGAGGTTCACCATCACCTCTCCCTTGTGCACCTCCTCGAGGGCGCCGCCGCCCGCCGTGCTGAACGTCTCCTTTACGCCCTCCAGGGTGCGCACCTGCTGAGCCACGATGCCGAGCTCGCGCTCGGTGTCCTCCAGGGTGGAGCCCACGGGCAACTCGAGCGTCACGCGCACCGAGCCGTTATCGGCGGCCGGGATGAAGGTGAACTTGAGGAAGCGGGCCAGCCCCAGCGTTAGCACCAGCACGCCGACGGCGGCGGCCATGGCGAGACCGCGGCGGTTGAGCACCGCTCCCAGGATGCGCCGGTACCCGTTCTCCATGCCCACCAGCACGCGCTCGATGGCGGCGCTGACGCGGTTGGAGGGCGCGCCGTGCCCATGGCCCTTGAGCAGGCGGCTGGACAGCATGGGCGTGAGCGTCATCGACACCGCGTAGGAGATGAGCACCGCCACGGCCACCGTGACGCCGAACTGGTAGAAGAACTGGCCAATCATTCCCTCCATGAAGGCCACGGGAATGAACACCGCCACGATGGCGAGCGTCACGGCGAACACCGCGATGGCGATCTGCCGGGTGCCCTCGAGCGCCGCCTGGATGGGCGTCTTCCCTTCCTCCAGGTGGCGCACGATGTTCTCGATGACCACGATGGCGTCGTCGATGAGCAGGCCGATGGAGAGCGTCAGGGCCAGCATCGTGATGATGTTGAAGGTGAAGCCCAGCAGCGCCATCACCGCGAAGGTACCGACGACGGACACGGGCAGCGCGATGGCGCTCACCAGGGTGGAGCGCAGGTTGCGAAGGAAGACGAGCACGATGAGGACGGCGAGTACGCCGCCGACCAGCATGTCCTCCTGCACCGCGTGGATGGAGGCGCGGATGCTGGTGGAGTTGTCGCTGATGGTGCTCACCGTCACGCCCTGAGGCAGCTGGGTGTTGAGCTCCGCGAGCGACTCCTTGACGAGCTCGGCCACCTGCACCGTGTTGGAACCCGACTGCTTGCGCACGACGAGGGCGATGGCGGCGCCCGTGTCCGAGCGTGCCGAGCCGCGCGCCTCCTGGGCGCCGTCCACCACCGCCGCCACGTCCCGCACGCGCACCGGGGTGCCCTTGGGGCTGGCGAGGATGATGTCGCCAATCTCCGAGACGCTGCGCGCCTCGGCCGTCAGGCGCACGATGCGCTCGCGGCCCCCTTGCGTGGCGCGCCCGCCGGGCAGGTCCACGCTCTGCGCCTGAAGGGCCTGGCTCACATCGCCGATGGCCAGCCCGTAGCCACGCAGGCGCTGCGGGTCCACCACCAGCTGGATCTCCCGCTTACGGCCACCCACCACGCCGATGCTGCCCACCCCCGGCTGGCTCTGCAGCGAGGGCTTCACCACGTCCTCGGCCACGCGCGTCAGCTCGTCGATGGGCAGCGAGCCGGACAGCGACAGCGTCAAGATGGGCGCCGAGCCGATGTCGAACTTCTCGACGACGGGCGTATCAATGTCGTTGGGCAGCGAGCGCAGCGTGGCCTGCACGCGGTCGCGCACGTCCTGAGCCGCCACGTCCACGTTGGTACCCAGCTTGAAGGCGATGGTGACCTGGCTGATGTTCTCGAGGTTGATGGAGTTGAGCTCGTCCACTCCGTTGATCGTGTTGAGCGCCTCCTCGAGCGGGTCGGAGACGTTCTTCTCGATGGACTCCGGGTCGGCGCCCGGAAGCAGCGTGGTGACGGTGACGACGGGGATGTCGACGTTGGGGTACTGATCCACGCCGATGCGTGGGTAGGCGTAGAGGCCGAAGACGACGACCGCCGCCATCAGCATGATGGTGAAGACGGGGCGTTTGATGAATGTCTCGAGCATGGGAAGGGTGTTCCGGGAAAGAGGAAGAGGGGAGAGAGAGGGAACGCCGACCGGAGCTACTGGACGACCTGGAGGGCCGTGCCGTTCTGGAGCGGCAGGCTCGCGTCAGCGACGACGCGCTCCTCGGGATTGAGGCCCTGCACCACGCGCACGAAGCCGGGCAGTACGCGCTCCACCTTGACGTCGCGGCGCTGCGCCTTGCCGTCCTGCACCACCCAGACGAAGCCGTGCTGGCCCTGGGACTGGACGGCCTGCGCGGGCAGGAAGAGCCCCGCCTGGCCCGGCTTGCCCTCGGAGGACGCCGCAGCCGAGAAGTCGAGCTCCACGAGGGCCCCCGCGCGCAGCTGCACCCCGCGGGTGTCCTGGGCCGGCAGCACGTCGGCGAGCACCTCGACGGTGCGCGTCTGCGGATCAATGGTGGCCCCCAAGCTCGTCACCCGCGCCTCGAAGGGAGCGCCAGAGGGATTGATCGTTCCCTGGACGACGCTGCCCACCTTCACGCGGTCCACGAAGGCCTCGGGTACCGGGACGCGCACCTCGAGGTCCTGCGTGTTGACGAGGCCGAAGATGGCCGTGCCGGGCGACACATAGTCGCCCTCGTTGCGGCTGCGGCTGGTGATGACGCCGTCGAAGGGAGCGGTGATGGTGGCGTCACGCAGGATCTCCTGCGTGTTGGCGAAGGCGGCGGCTGCCTGGGCCGCCTGAGCCTGCGCCTGGCGGTAGCCCACCTCGGCCTTGTCGAGCGAGGCCCGCGCGAGGCTGCCCGCCTCCGCCAGGGCCCGCGCCCGCTCCACCTCCGCCGTCGCGCCGTCGCGCGCCGCGTCCGCCGCCGCCTTCGCGGCCCGCGCCTGGTCCGCGGCGATGCGCGCATTGGAGGTGTCCAGCTGCGCCAGCACCTGGCCGCGCTTCACGCGCTCACCCACCTTCACACTGATGCGGGTAAGGGCGCCCGACCCCTGGGCGCTCAGCGTCGCCTCCTGCTTGGCGCGCACGCCGCCGGTGGCCTGCAGGACGCTCGACTCGAGCTGGGGAGCGGGCGTGACAGCCCGCACGCCCATGGGCTTCTGGACCACTTGGGCTGCCGGGGGAGGGGGAGCGGCCTTGCTGCCGCCGCCACACCCGGCTGCCACCATGGCCACTGCCACCACGACCGACTTCGCGAACGTCTTCATTGCGGGACTCCTGCTTCTGGGGTCTGGCACCTTGGGGAGGAATAAAGACCCGGTGACTGGATTGGTTTTTCTGGTCAGTTCTGGGCAAACGAACACCTCACGCCTGCTCGCGTGGAGGTGCAGGGGGTCAGCTCTTGGGGGGCGGTGTGACAGCGGGAGGCGCGAGGCCTCGGATGAAGACGTCGAAGTAGGCCTCCAGCGCGGTTCCCAGCGGGACCTTGGAGTCCTGCGTCATCAGCTTGACGGTGATCGACGTGACGGTCTCCACGAGACCCGTGGCCACCAGCTGGGGGTCTGGGACAGCAAACGCTCCTTGTGCATTGCCCTCGGAGAGGATGCGCGCGACAAGTGCCGCCTCCTTCTCCTGGAGCTCGGGCAGGAAGCGCATGGCCTGCGTGCCGAGCTCGAAGAGGGTCTCCAGTTGAATGCGCTGCCCATCCACCGTGCGCGCACTCTGCTGCAGCTTGCCCTGGAGATACGCCCGTATCTGGGCTTCAGGGGTGGGCGCCCGGCGCACGGCCGACTCAAGCTCGGCAAGCCCCTGCCCGGTTGCGAGCCGGACGGCCGCCTCGAACAGCTCCTCCTTGCTCTCGAAGTCGAGGTAGATGCTGCCCTTGCCGACGCCGGCGCGGCGGGCAATGTCCTCCATGGAGGCCTTCTTGAACCCGAAGCGGGCGAAGACTTCACCGGCGGCGTTGAGGATGGCCGTGCGTGGGTCGGAACTCATTGACCAAAATAGTAATCCGGTCAGTCAGTCAGCGCAAGTCCCGACGTTCGTCGCCCGTCGGTCCTGTTTTTCTGGTGATGGCGTTTTCATTTGTTATTCAGGATTGACTGGTTTCCGGTGAATGGAATCTGCTCTTCAGCTGGTTGTTCAGGAAGCAGGAGAGCGGGCATGCGCAGGACGCGAGCAGCATCTTTTTTGAAGAAGGCCGTCGGCATGTCCCTGGCGGCAGCGCTCCTGAGCTGTGGTCCTGACGCGTATGTGGCCCCGAGCCCAGCGCCTGTTACGCCGGCCACCGCGAGCAAGCCCCTGGCCACGTACACGGACTGGCCTTCCATCACGAGCGCGATCCCGAAGGATCCGGTGATGGAGTCGCGGATCGCCCAGATCGTCGCGGGGATGACGCTCGCGCAGAAGGTCGGGCAGATGACCCAGGCGGAGATCCAGAGCATCACCCCGGCCGAAGTCACGCAGTACTTCATCGGCTCGGTGTTGAACGGCGGTGGCTCGTGGCCGGGCAACAACAAGCGCGCCGCCGTGACGGACTGGGTGGCGCGAGCGGATGCGTTCTACGACGCGTCGCTGGCCACGAACATGGCGGTGAAGATCCCGATCATCTGGGGCACCGACGCGGTGCACGGCCACAACAACGTGTACGGCGCGACGGTGTTCCCGCACAACATCGGTCTGGGCGCGGCCCATGACGCGGAGCTCGTGCGGCGCATCGGCATCGCGACCGCGCGGGCGGTCCGGGCCACGGGCATCGATTGGGCCTTCGCGCCGACCCTCGCGGTGGTACGGGATGACCGCTGGGGCCGCAGCTACGAGGGCTTCTCCGAGGATCCTGCGATCGTCAATGAGTACGCCGGGCAGATCGTGACGGGCTTCCAGGGCACCTTCTCCAGCGAGGCCAACCTGCTGGTGACGGCCAAGCACTTCATGGGCGATGGAGGCACGGACAAGGGCGACGATCAGGGCGTCACCACGTGCTCCCTGTCGGACATGATCAACATCCATGGCCAGGGGTACTACAGCGCTCTGGCTGCGGGGGCGCAGACGGTCATGGCCTCCTTCAGCAGCTGGAGCAATCCGAGCCAGGGCATCAACGCTGGGAAGATGCACGGCAGCCAGTACATGCTGACCGAGGTGCTGAAGGGGAAGCTGGGCTTCGATGGGTTCGTGGTCTCGGACTGGAACGGCATCGCCCAGGTGCCCGGGTGTACCAACTCGAGCTGCCCTCAGGCGATCAACGCGGGCATCGACATGGTGATGGTGCCGACCGACTGGAAGGCCTTCATTACGAATACCCTCGCGCAGGTGCAGTCCGGGCAGATCCCCCTGTCGCGCATCGATGACGCGGTGACGCGCATTCTACGGGTGAAGATGCGGGCCGGGCTGTTCTCGGGCCGGAAGCCGTCGCAGCGGCTGGATGCGGGGAACGCGGCGGCGCTGCAGGCGCGTCCCCTGGCCCGCGAGGCCGTGCAGAAGTCCCTGGTCCTGCTGAAGAACAATGGCAACGTGCTGCCGCTGGCGCGGGGCAAGAAGATCCTCGTGGTGGGCAAGAGCGCCGACAGCATGCCGAACCAGACGGGCGGCTGGACGCTCACGTGGCAGGGCACGGGCAACAGCAACGCGGACTTCCCGAATGGCGACACGATCCTCGCCGGCATCCGGGAAGCGGCCGGGGCGGCCAACGTGACGTACAGCTCGAACGGACGCGGCGTCCAGGTCGCCAACTTCGACGCGGTCATCGCGGTGGTGGGAGAGACGCCCTATGCCGAGGGCAATGGCGACATCGGCCCCACGCAGACGCTGGAGCACTCCAGCCGCTATGCGGAGGACCTCTCGGTGCTCAAGGGGGTGACGGGCAAGGGCAAGCCGGTCATCACGGTGTTCCTCTCGGGCCGGCCGCTGTACGTGAACAACCTGCTGAACCGCTCGGATGCATTCGTGGCGGCCTGGCTGCCGGGGACGGAGGGCAAGGGCGTGTCCGACGTGCTGTTCCGCGATGCGAGCGGCAACATCCACAAAGACTTCACGGGCAAGCTGTCGTTTTCATGGCCGAAGGCGGCCTGCCAGACGCCGGTAAACGTGGGCGACGCCAACTACGCGCCGCTGTTCCCGCTGGGCTACGGGCTGTCTTACGCCCACCCGGCGACAGTGCCACAGCTGGCTGAGACGTCGGTCTCGGGCGGATGCGGCTGAGTTCCGCTACAACCCCGTCCATGAGCACAGACTGGATTGACGTGTCGGTCCCGCTTCGCACCGGCATGGTGCACTGGCCGGACAACCCGCCGGTGAAGATCGAGCGGGTGATGGATCTGGAGCGCGGGGATGTCGCCTCGGTCTCGTCCATGTCGATGGGGGTTCATACCGGGACGCACATGGATGCGCCCGCGCACTTCCAGCGCGGGGGCGTGGGCATCGATCAGATGCCACTCGAGGCCACCCTGGGGCTCGCGCGGGTGATCGAGATCCGGGATCCGGTGTCCATCAAACGCGCGGAGCTGGAGCCCGCGAAGCTCCAGCCGGGGGAGCGGGTGCTGTTTCGCACACGCAACTCGGAGCGCTGCTGGCAGACGGATGCCTTCATCGAGGACTTCGTCTTCATCTCCCGGGAGGCGGCGGCCTACCTGGCGGAGTGCCGGGTGCAGACGGTGGGCGTGGACTACCTGTCCGTCGGTGGCTTCCGGGAGGACGCGGAGGAGACCCACCTCGCCTTGCTCCAGGCGGGTATCTGGGTCATCGAGGGGCTCAACCTCTTGCAGGTGAGGGAAGGGACATACGAGCTGATCTGCCTCCCGCTGCGCATCGCGGGCGGAGATGGAGCCCCGGCCCGGGCCGTGCTGCGGCCCCACCCGGTGCCGTGAGCCGGCTCGATCTCACTGTGTCGGGGCCGGAGGAGCGTCCTCGGCGGAGCGGCAAGGCATGTAGCTCAGCGGGTTGTTGGTCTTCCGGTGGAAGGGGCATGCCCGGCACGCTGCCGGGCGCTGGTCGGAGTTCACCGTCCTGCGCAGCTCGCGGTAGCGCTCGCCGTTCCATATCTCCTCCATCGTCTGCTCGTGGAGATTGCCCATCTTGAGCCCGGGCACGCAGCAGGCCAGCACGTCGCCGTTGCCCAGCAAGTACGCCGCCTCCCACGGCATGCGACACAGCGAGGTCCCCACCTGGGGCTCGCGGTCGCAGAACGGACGGTCGATGAAGAGCGTCACGCCGAGACGCTGCGCGGCCTCGATTGCGAGCTCCCGCTGAGTGTTGAAGAGCGTCTGGTGGAACCAGAGGCTCTCCGGCACCATGTCCTCGGTGTAGGCCTGGAGATGGATGGCCCTCACCGTATCGAAGCCCGCACCGTGGGTGAGTTCCACGAAGCGCGGCAGCTCCTCGATGTTGGAGCGCATCAGAACGAACCCCGTGGAGAGGGCCACGTCGCGGCGTCCGTGCAGCTCGCGGCGCGCGACGAGCGTGCGCATGTTGCCGAGCACGGTCTCGAGCGGGGGGGCGCCCCGGCGGATGCGGCGATACGTCGCGTCCTCCGCCGCGTCGAGCGACACGTTGATGGAGGTGATGCGGGACTTCAGCAGCCGGTCCGCCACCTCGGCCGTCAGGAGCGCCCCGTTGGTGTCGAGGTGGAACGGCACGTCGAGGCTGAGGAGGAAGTCGAGCTCGCCGCCGTAGCGCTGGTCGGCCCAGAGCACGTCGCCGCTGAAGTCAGCGTAGGTGGTCCGGAGCTTCCCCTCGCGCGCCCAGCCGGAGATTTCCGCGCGCATGTGGGGCGGCAGCCGCTTGACCTGCTTGCGGGTCTCACGCGAGATGCAGTGCACGCAGTTGAGGTTGCACTGCGTCACCGTGCTGATTTCGAGGTTCGGGGGGACGGACGACTCGACGGTCGGTGTCGCGTACGACAGCTTGGCGAAGAGGCCCTCTGCGCCAAGCTCGTCCTCGCCCACTCGGCACCGGGTGTGTCCTGGGATGCGCTCGGGGCCGTCGATGAGATAGAGCGTCGCCGCGTTGCCGTGGGAGGCATCCTCGGAGGTGACACGCAGCACGTACGCGTTGCCGCGTGATCGCTCCTGCGCGTCGAAGAAGACCTCGACGAACGCGTTGTCGTAGACACCCTCCAGCCCTACGGTCCTGCTGCCGAGCAGTCGGTGCCCATCCTCCGTGAGCACCTCCAGCCGGAGGTGGCTGGTCTTCTTCGTGTCGCCGTAGGTGGCCACCAGCACGGACACGCCGTTCAAGTGGTCACTCTCCGCGACAAAGTGCTGCAGGATGGCCTGTCCCGGCAAGATTTCACCGCACACGTTCATGAAGAGACTCCACTGATGCCCAGTCTGGGGGTTGGATCGCTCTCGCCAGAAGTTCCAAGCGGCAGGTTCCATTCCCGCCGCTTCTATATAGAACAATCCGCCGCGTTGAGCCGAGTTCGCTCCTGACGAAGAAGTGCCCCTTCGCTACGGCGCGACCGGTGGAAGCTCCACGATGGCGCTCCCGCCAGAGATAGAGCCGGGCGTGGCGGCCATGGCGGTCCAGGCATTGGCCGAGATGCTGGATTTCCTGTCGGTCATGATGGCGGCTGTCCTCTCACGATTGGAGGAGAGAAGGGCACAATCAGGGGGCGTCCTGGACGCTGCAGAAGGAGGTCCTCGTGTCAAACCCGGGGCTGCAGCGCAGGAGCGGGGATTTTCGAGCACTCCCTGGAAGAGGCTGAGGACGCTTCGTCAGCTCGCAATACGGGCTCACGGGATTGCGCCACATGCACTTGGCGGCGCGGATCTTCTCCAGCGAGCCCCAGCTTGCGGCGCGGCTTTGCGTCTCGTTGCAGACTTCTTCTTCCGGGCCGGGGTTCAGACACCGGAGTGCTGGAGCGCCGGAGCTCTCCTCAGGGGAGGGTTCCAGCTTCTCGCACCACCGCCTGACCACACGTTGCTGACATGCTTCTCGCGTGGTGCGGTACGGCGTCTGAACGAGCTCGAAGGCACGGAGATCGGACGAGAGCCCGACGGCTGTCCGTCGGCCGTTGTCATCCAGACGTGAAGGGCTTGCCGTCCAGAAAGGGCGGACCTCGCGGAAGGCCTCGAGTGGTTGCTGGCTCGGTAGAGGCGAGTTTCTGGAGTCTCCAGACAGAGGTCCCACAAGGGACGCGGTGACAGTCTCCAGGCTGCAAGATTGGCAGGCCACCGTCTCGCGCTGCAGTGCGACGGGGACGGCCGGCGGTTTCCCTGTCCGCAGCCATTCGAGTTCGACATCGTCTTTCGATGCACGCCGGGTCCGAGTGCACAAGAACACCTGCGAAGGGTCTTCGTCCGCGTAGATCAGCGTGGTCTCCCCGGAATCGAAGGGGTAGGCGCAGGGGTGCTCGTATGACACCGAGAGCTTCGTTCCGACAGCGAGATTCCCCTTGAAGACCTCGAGCACCTCGACTGATGCGACAAGGGATTCATCGATCGACACGACGCGGCCGTAGTAGATCGTGGAGGCCTCTTCACGTGCCTCTCGAAGGTTCGTGAGGAGGTCCGGTGAGCCTGTCTCGCAACTGCAAGCCTCTGAGGAGGTGGGCCAGGCCCAGGCCCACACGATCAGGCCGAGAGTCATCCATCGCAGGTGCATGCTCTCAGCGTAACGTACAGTGGACAGCCCCCGCGAGAACGGGGGCGCTGCTTCCTGGATCCAGCCCAGGGAGAAGATCTCCAGGGGGCTGGCTCTTACCGATGGCTAGCTGATGATGTTGCCGAGGTTGCCGACGAGCGCGAAGACGTCCAGGCGAGCCTTCATGAAGTCCTTCTGGGCCTGGTCTTGATCCGCCGTATGCGCCGGCCACTCCGTGCTCTTGTTGGCGGTGGGCTCCCCAGAGCGCGCGAACTGGAAACCAATACCCGACGACCTTCTGCTCGAACGCGCGATCCGCCGCGTTGAAATGCCACTGGTTGGGAGGCACCTGCTCACCGGGCGAAGCGCCTCCGCCGTGAAGAATTGAGATCTTTGTTGAATTGACAAGCAGGGCTACCAGTGCCGCGCAGCATCCTCCGCGGGCTCCCTGTCTCAGGGCATCTCCACCAGCATCCAGTACTTGTTGAGGGCCAGCATCAGATCCACGAACGAGTTGAAGGTCACCGGTTTGAGCAGGTAGCCCGCCACGTTGAGCTGAAAGCTCTCCATCCGGTCCTTGTCGTCGTTGGAGGTGGTGAGCACCACCACCGGGCTCGTGCGGAGCGCAGGGTCCGCGCGCAAGGCCCGCAGGAACTCAATGCCGTTCATCTTCGGCATGTTGATGTCCAGCAGGATGAGCCGATTCGTAGAGGGCACCGAGCCGCTCCTCAGCATCTCCAGCGCCTCGACGCCATTGCCCGCGACATAGAGGGGGTTGCTGATGTTGTTCTTCTTGAACGACCGCTGGACGTTCATCACGTCCACTTCATCGTCTTCAACGAGCAGAATATTCAGGGTTCGCATGAGAGGGACTCCGGTTCACTTCTTGGGGGTGGATGTGGGCCAGGTGAAGAAGAAGGTGGCGCCCTGGCCCTCGGCGGACTCCACCCGGACGGAGCCTCCGCGGGCCTCCACGATCTTCTTGACCACCGACAGGCCGATGCCTGTCCCCTCGACCTGATCCCTCGCCCGCAGCGTCTGGAAGATTCCCCAGATCCGCTCGTGGTACTCGGGAGCAATGCCAGGTCCGTTGTCGGCGACGGCGAACTCCCAGCCGTTGGCCGTCTCGGAGCAACGCACTCGCACGAGCGCATCCGGGCGCATGGCGTGCTTGAGCGCGTTGCTGATGAGGTTGAGGAAGATCTGCTGGAACGGCACCCGCTCGCAGTGCAGCACGGGCATGCGGGTCTCCACCTGGATGGAGGCGGGAGGCGCTGGCGAGAGCAGCTCGATGGTCTCGTTCAGCAGCGCGCCCACGTCGACGCTCTCGGGCTTGTCGCGCACCCGGCCGGCGCGGCTGTAGTCGAGGATGCCGTTGATGAGCGCCTCCATCCGGTGGACCCGCCCCGTCAGCAGCCGCATCTGCCCGCGTGTCTCGTCGGGCATGATGTCCTTCAGGTCATCTCCAATCCATTGCGCCAGGTTGGTGATGCCCCGCAGAGGGGCCTTGAGATCGTGGCTCGCCACATAGGCGAACTGATCGAGCTCCTTGTTGCTGCGCTCGAGCGCGGCAATGAGCCGATCGCGCTCGGCCTCGGCGCGCTTGCGGTGCGAGATATCCAGGATCACGATGACCACGCCCAGTCGGTGGCCATCGGGTGCACACACCGGTGCCGTGCACGCCAGCCAGGTGCCCTCCTCGCCGCTGGCCTGCGAGTTGCCGGTGCTCTCGAAGGTGACCGTCTCCCCCGTGGTGAGGACCTGTCGGAAGAGGTCCTCCGGGTGGGGGGACAGGTTCGGGAACAGCTCGCGCGGCGTGTGCCCGATGTGGGCCTCGACGGACAGGCCGTTCATCTCCGCCAGGGGGCGGTTGATGCGCGTGTAGCGCAGGTTCTCGTCGAAGAGCGCCATGCCCGCTGGGACGGCATCGAAGAAGGTGTCGAGTGCCGCGCGCACCTGCTCCGCCTTGCGCCGCTCCTCCTCCGCCCGCTCGACGGCGTTCCGGCTCTCCTGGATGTCCGTGCTGCAGCCAATCCACGAGAGGATGCGGCCCTCGGCATCGCGCAGCGGGAAGGCGCGAACACGGTGCCAGATCCAGGCTCCATCGTGACGGCGGAAGCGGCACTCCAGCTCGCAGGGTTCGCCGGTGGCCAGGCTGTGACCCCATCGGCGGACGAACTCGGGGAGATCCTCGGGATGGGTGACTTTCTTCCACGCCTCGCCATCCGCCTGGCCCGGAGAGAGGCCCGTGAACGCGAACCAGAACCAGTTGATGTAGTCAGGCGTGCCGTCCTGCTGGACGGTCCAGAAGATCAGCGGCAGGTTCTCGAACAGCGAGCGGAACCGGGCGAGATCCGTCTCGAGCTGCTGCATGCGCTCCCGCGGTGCCTGCTCTTGTGCGAGCGCCAGGAGGGTCACGGCCACCTGGGGCGCGCCGCCCTCCCGAGCCAGGAGCGGCTGGGCGCTGACGCGCAGGAGGGTGTCACGCACCACGAGGTTCTGGGAGGCGGCTCTCCCCGTCTCTCGTGCCTGCCGGATCAGCGCCGGGGCGGGGGAGCCCGAGGAGAGAGGGAGCTCCTCATACGCGCGGCCGAGGAGCTTCTGAGGATTCTCTCCGAGCAACTGAGCGAACTCAGCGCTGCACTCCGTGAGCCGGCCGGAGGCGTCAAAGATTGCCATTCCCTCTTGAGCAGGCAGGCCAGAGGGGGGCGAGAGGGCTGCCGGAAGTGTCATGCGCGGGCACCTTATTACAGCCAGGTCCCGCGCGCCTTCTCTTGGACTGGCACGCGACAGGTCAGTTGATCAGGAAAGACTTGTGAATCAATCAATTCCTAACAAGAAAGATTAATGGCCTCGCACGCCTTCGCTGGGAGGGTCCGTTCGCTCCCCCCCTCCGATGAGGTGCTGTCGCACGACGCGGGCCACCGCCTCGATGTGGGGGAACTCCATCAGGGTGAAGTGATCGCCCGGAACGGTGTGCATGGAGAACGCACCGTCCGTGTGGTCCATCCACCATTGCTCAGCGTGGTGCTCCAGCACCTCATTTCGCTCCTTGGCACGGATGTAGAGGAGGGGGAGCTGGCTGCGTCTGGGGGTGTAGGCGGCCAGGGCGTGGGCATGCACCATGAGCAGCTCCCGGAAGGGCGAGTCTTTGGCGACCGCCTTGGCCATGCCCGCCCAGGCTGCGGGAGCTCGCTCCCGGAAGGGAGCCATCAGCTTCAGCAGATCCTCGGGCTGGCCGACCTGGAGATGGCTCAGGGGCAGCGGTGGGGTGTCCACGAGCAGCACGGGAGACACCTCCAGGCCTCTCTGAACGAGCTGGCGGGCCATCTCGTAGGCGACGGCACCTCCGGAGGAGTGCCCGCCCAACTGAAAGGGCCCTCGAGGCTGATGCTTCAGCATCTCCGCGATGTAGTGCGCCGCCATGGTGGGCACGTCGGGATGGATGGGCTCCCCAGGCTCGATACCCGAAGCGCGGAAGGCATACACCGGCTGCTGAGGGCCGAGCTGCCGGGCCAGCCCCATATATGTGTAGACCGTTCCACCGATAGGCTGGACCAGGTAGAGCGGGGGCGACCCGGCAGCTCCCTCCTGGAGGCAGACCCGCAGCTGTCCCTGCGGCGTGGCTGGCCTCTCGGGAGACGAGGGGGCGGCCGTGCTCGCTCTCCGGACCGCGTCCAGCAGCTGCGTGAACCGGGGGTTCTCGACCAATGCGTGGACGGGCAGCATGACGCCGAGCTGTGCTCTCACTCGAGTGCGAAGCTGCAAGGCAATGAGCGAGGAGCCGCCGGCATCGAAGAAGTGATCGTCCGGTTGGATGGAGTGGACGCCGAGCACTTCCCTCCAGATCTCCGCCAGCCCCTGCTCGAGCGCATCCCGGCCCACAGGGGGGGCCTTCAGGATGGGCGCGGAGGCAGGCTGGGCGTTCTGGGGGGCCCCGAGGAGGTGCTCCGCTCGCTCGAAGGGATAGGTGGGCAGGGGCACGCGCTGCCGCCGCTCGTCCCGAGAGAAGGCCGCCCAGTCGAGCTCGCCTCCTACGCACCAGAACTTCCCCACTGCGCCCAACAGGGCTTCCCAGTCGCTGCGGCCGGAGCCGGGGGTGGACAAGGTGCTCGTCACCAGGCGGGCCTTTCCTGCTTCCGGATGGAGGCGCGCCAGGGATGCCAGCACCCTGCCGGGCCCCACCTCGATGAGCACGGGAGCGGGCCGCGCCAGCAAGGCAGAGAGCCCGTCGGCGAACCGCACCGTTCCTCGCAGGTGGCGGGCCCAGTAGGAGGGATCGCGCGCGTCCGCGTCGGTCATCCAGGTGCCCGTGAGGTTGGAGACGACGGGGATGACAGGGGCCTGGAGCTTCATCGAGGCCGCGCGCTCGGTCAGCCGGGCCGCGAAGGGCTCCACCAGCGGCGAGTGCGAGGCTCCCGCCAGCCACAGACGCTGGGCCTCGATGCCCCCGGCGTGCAGCCGTGCCTCCAACTGCTCGATCGCCTCTCTGCGGCCCGCGACCACGCAATGCGCGGGCCCATTGATCGCCGCCACAGAGACCCCTTGAGCCCATCGGGCGGAGAGCGCCTGCTCTGACAGTGGCACGCTCAACATGGCGGACTCGGGCATCGAGTCGCACAGCCGCCCGCGGAGGGCCACGAGGGCCACCGCGTCTTCGAGCGAGAGCACACCGGCGAGCGTGGCGGCTGCGTACTCTCCCAGGCTGTGTCCGGTCAGCGCCGAGGGTCGCAGTCCCCACGAGAGCAGGAGCTGCGCCAGCGCATACTCGGTGGAGAAGATGGAGGCCATGTTGAGAGAGGGGCGCAGGAGCTGGGAGGTGGCCTCGGCGCGCTCCTGCTCCGGTGCGAACAGCAGCGAGCGCAGATCGCGGCCCAGCTCCTGGGCGAAGAGGCCGGCGCACCGGTCGAGCGTCTCCCGGTAGACGGGCTCGCCCTGGTAGAGCTCCCGCCCCATTCCCACGTGCTGGGTGCCCCCGCCCGGGAACATGAAGATCACCTCGGACGCCTGCGACGGGGCGGCTCCGTCGAAGACCTTCGCGTTTTCGCGTGAAGCCAGCGCGGAGACTGCTTCGTCACGCTCCTGGCAGACCACCCCTCGGCGGTGCTCGAAGGCCCCTCGTCCCTGCTGGAGGGTGAACGCCACATCCGGCAGGGGGAGCTCTGGCTGTCGCCGCAGGTGTTCGCCCAGCCTGTCGGTGATCGCCTCGAGCGCCGTGGCGGTGCGGCCGGACAGGGGCAGCAGTTGCCAGGGGCGCGACGGGCCGGACGGCGCGCGTGGGGGGGCCTCTTCCAGGATGGCGTGGGCGTTGGTTCCACCGATGCCGAAAGCGCTCACGGCAGCGCGGCGGGGCCACTCTCCTCGCGGCCACGGGTGCGGCTCGGCATTCACGAAGAAGGGGCTGTCCTCGAGCGCAAGCTCCGGGTTGGGCCGTTGGAAGTGCAGGGTGGCGGGGATGAGCTCATGCTCGAGCGAGAGGGCCACCTTGAGCAGGCCGGTCACTCCGGCCGCGGCGTCCAGGTGTCCCAGGTTGCTCTTGAGCGAGCCGAGGGCGCAGGACTGCTTCGCAGCCGTGGCTCGGCGGAATGCTTGGGTGAGGGCCGCGACCTCGATGGGGTCTCCCAGCGGGGTGGCCGTCCCGTGAGCCTCGACATAGCTCAGGGTCTCCGGGCTCACTCCCGCCGCAGTCTGGGCCATGACGATGGCCTCGATCTGGCCCTCGACGCTCGGGGCGGTGTAGCCGATCTTCTGGGCGCCGTCGTTGTTGATGGCCGAGCCGAGGATGACGGCATGCACGGTGTCTCCATCCGCGAGTGCCTTCTCCAGCCGCTTGAGCACCACCACGGCCACTCCGCTGCCGGGAACGGTCCCTCGGGCCTGCGCATCGAAGGGCCGGCAATAGCCATCGGGAGAGAGGATCCCACCCTCCTCGTAGGGATAGCCGGAGGGGTCCATGGAGAACAGGGACACGCCCCCGGCGAGGGCCATGTCGCACTGGCCGGACAGGAGGCTCTGGCAGGCCAGGTGGATGGCCACGAGCGAGGTCGAGCAGGCCGTCTGCAAGCTCAGCGCGGGGCCTCGCAGGCCCAGCTTGTACGCCACGCGCGTCGCAAGGAAGTCGTTGCCATTGCCGACGATCGCCCGATAGTCGCCCGAGCTCCCTCGCGGAGAGCCCAGTGAGGCCACCCGCTGCAACCAGTAGCGGGGTACCCCCGCGCCGCCGAACACGCCAATGCCGCTCGGGTAGCGGTGGGGATCGTAGCCGCTGTCCTCCAGGGCCTCCCAGGCACACTCGAGGAAGAGGCGCTGCTGAGGATCGGTGAGCTGCGCCTCCTGCGGCGAGTACCCGAAGAAGGCCGCGTCGAAGTGAGCGGCCTCCTCGACCATGCCCAGGGCCGGAACGAAAGAGGGGTCGCGCAGCAGCTCTGGCGGCAGACCAGAGGCCTGGAGCTCCTCTGGGGTGAAGCGGCTCAGCCCTTCGCGGCCCTCCCTCAACAGCTCCCACAGCTCTCGTGGGCTCCGGGCCCCCGGGAAGCGGCCGGCCATGCCGATGATGGCGATGGCGTGATCCTGGCGCGCGAGCACGGAGCTCGTTTCCTCCTGAGGGGCCGAGACCCTCTGCGCCGGGCTCTCGCCGGGACTCAGGTGGGCGGCCAGCTGGCGGATCGTGGGGTACTGGAAGAGCGTCACCATCCCGACGTCTCGCTCCAGCCGCTCGCGGATCCGGGCCCGGACCTGGGCCAGCAGCAGCGAGTGGCCGCCGAGCTCGAAGAACGGATCATCGACGCCCACGCGCTCCAGGCCCAACACCTCTTGCCAGATGGCGCCCAGCGCCTGCTCGAGCTCCGAGCGCGGCGCCACGAAGCCCTGCTCGGCTCCGGGCCGGGACGTGCTGGGGGCGGGCAGCGCCCGGCGATCGATCTTTCCGGTGAGTGTGAGGGGGAGCTCCTCGATCCGCACGAGCGCCGAGGGCTGCATGTACCGGGGCAGGCGCTCCGCGAGGTGGGCGCGCAGCGCGGCCATGTCCAGCTCCGGCGGGGCGACGACGTAGCCCACCAGGCGCTTTTGACCGGGGGCGTCTTCGCGTGCCACCGCCACCGTCTTGGACACGGAGGGGAAGGCGAGCAGGGCGGCCTCCACCTCTGCCAGCTCGATCCGGTGGCCTCTCACCTTCACCTGGGTGTCCAGGCGGCCGAGGAACTCGAGCGTGCCATCGCCCCGCCAGCGGACCCGATCTCCGGTCTTGTAGAGGCGGCCCTCGGGCTCGAGGCCGAACGGGTCCGGCACGAAGCGCTCCGCGGTGAGCTCGGGCTGGCCCACGTAGCCGCGCGCCAGTCCATCCCCGCCGAGGTAAAGCTCGCCCGCCACGCCGATCGGCACTGGCTGCAGGTGCCCATCCAGGACATAGACGGTGGTGTTGGAGATGGGCCGTCCCAGCGGCACCGGATCCTCCACGCGGGAGTGTGGCTCCATGGAGTAGGTCACCGCGAAGGTGGTGCACTCCGTGGGGCCGTAGCCGTTCGTCACGGCCACTCCCAGGTCCACCATGCGGCGAACGTGGGGCGCGGACAGCACATCCCCGCCGACGAGGATGCGGCGCACGCCCGCCAGCCGCTGTGCGGCCACGTCCACCACCTGGTTGAAGAGGCCGGATGACAGCCAGAGGCAGGTGACGCCATGGCGAGCGATCACCTCGGTCAGCTCCAGCGGATCCGCGGGCGGGTGGGGCGGGAAGACGGCGAGGCGGGCACCAGTGAGCAGGCTGCCCCAGAGCTCGAAGGTGGAGGCGTCAAAGGAGAGAGGCGAGGCCAGCAGGAGCGTCTCGCCCGGTCCCAGCTCGGCGTAGCGGATGTTCTTGACCAGCCGCAGCACCGAGCGGTGCTCGATGCAGACCCCCTTGGGCCGGCCGGTGGAGCCGGAGGTGAAGTCGATGTACGCGAGGTTTCGAGCCGTCACTCCCGAGTCCGGGGCGGAGGCTGGCTCCTCTTCCAGCCGGGCCTCGTCCAGGAGCAGGTGACGCAGCCCCTGCGCGGGGAGCTTCGGCAACAGGGCCTTGGTGGTGACGAGGGCGTCGGGCTGAGCGGCCTCGAGCATGAGGGCCAGTCGCTCGCGAGGGTAGTCGGTGTCGAGAGGGACATAGGCGCCGCCCGCCTTGAGGATGCCCACCAGGGCGACGACGAGCTCCAGGGAGCGCTCCATGGCGATCGCCACGCGCGAGTCCGGGCCCACGCCCATGCGGCGCAACCGCCACGCGAGCTGGTTGGCGCGCAGGTCCAGCTGCCGGTAGGTGAGCTGCCGCGAGCCGAACTGCACGGCTACGGCCTCCGGAGCGCGGAGGACCTGCTCGGCGAAGGCTTCAGGAATCGTGGAGTCGCGGGGGTAGACGGCGGCGGTGTCATTCCACTGCACCAGCAGGCGCTGCCGCTCTTCTTCACCCAGCATCGGCAGTCCCGAGAGTCGCGCATCCGGCTGCCGGACAGCTCCCTCCAGGAGCCTGCACAGGTGCCCCGCCATGCGCTCGAGGGTGCTCGGGTCGAAGAGGGCCGTGGAGTACTCCCACTGGCCCGCCAGCGCGTCGTGATCCTCCCAGGACAGCAGGGTGAGGTCGAAGGTAGCGCGGCCGGGATCCAGCGCGAGCGGCTCCATGTCCAGCCCGGGCAGCTTCAGCCGCCCCAGCTGAGAGACCTGAGGCGCGAACATCACCTGGACCAGCGGGAGCGTGCTGAGATCTCGCTCGGGCCGCAGCGCCTTCACCAGCTGCTCGAAGGGGACCTCCGCGTGCTCGAGAGCGCCCAGGCTCGTCTCTCGGACGCGCGCCAGCAGTGTCCGGAAGGACGGCGCTCCTGAGAGATCGGCCCGAATGGGCAGGGTGTTCACGAAGAAGCCCACCACCCCTTCCGTCTCCGGCCGCTCCCGGCTGGCGTGAGGCATGCCGACGAGGAACTCCTCCTGGCCGGTGTAGCGGTGGAGCAGCGCCTGGAACGCGGCGAGCAACACCATCGTGGGGGTGACTCGCTCCTGGGTTGCCAGGGCCCGCAGCGCCGCGGTGGTCTCCTTGCCGATCCGGAAGGGCACGAGCGCGCCGCGGAAGTCCTGGACAGGAGGCCGAGGCCGATCCGTAGGCAGCTCCAGAACCGGAGGGGCCCCTGCGAGCTGCTGCTTCCACCACGTGAGCTGCTCCTCCATCGCTGGCGTCTCGGCCCACTGCCTTTGCCAGACTGCATGGTCGGCATACTGCAGCGCGAGAGCCGGCAGGGCGGGAGGCTGACCCCTGGCCCATGCGCCGTAGAGGGCTTCGAGCTCGCTGTAGAGCACGTCCATGGACCAGCCGTCCGTGACCGAGTGGTGGAGGTTGAGCAGCAGCACGTGCTCGTCATCACCCAGCGTCAGCAGGCTCGCTCGCAGGAGGGGGGCCCGGTGGAGATCGAAGGGCTGTCTCGCGCTGGCCTCCGCGCGCCGATGAACTTCCCGCTGCTGCTCTTCGCGCGGCAGCTCCCGCAGGTCGACACGCTCGAGGTGCAGCGGCAGGTGCGCCGCAATCACTTGCACGGGCTGCCCATCGACCTCGGAGAAGCGGGTTCGCAGGGACTCGTGACGGGAGACGAGCGCCTGGAGGCTCTTCTCCAGGACGGCGGCGTCGAGCGGCCCGCGCACCCGGAAGAACGCCGGGTAGTTGTATGCGGCGCTCTCCGGGGCAAGCTGGTGAAGGAACCAGAGCCGCTCCTGGGCGAACGAGAGGGGCACGACGGCGCCCCGGGGGGCGGAGGGGATCGATGCAGCGATCTGCTCCTTGCTTCGAGCTTGGCTCAGCAGGCCCGCCAGCCCGGCCAGCGTGGGATGGGAGAAGAAGGCGCGGAGGGGAATCTCCACCTGGAAGTGCTGGCGGATGCGCGCCATCACTTGCAGGGCGCGCAGCGAGTGTCCTCCCAGCGCGAAGAAGTCATCCTCGAGCCCGACACGGTCCAGGGAGAGGCACTCCCGCCAGATGGCCGCCAGCGCCTGCTCCGTGGCGGTGCGAGGGGCGACGAACTCCTGCGCCAACTCGGGGCGTGTCCCATCGGGGACGGGCAGGGCCCGGCGGTCCACCTTGCCATTGGGGTTCAAAGGCAGGGCCTCCAGCATGACGAAGAAGGCCGGCACCATGTAGGACGGCAGCTTCCGCGCCAGATACTCGCGCAGCTCCGTGATGGAGGGGGGCGGGCTCGTCTGCGGGACGACGTAGGCCACGAGCTGCTTGTCATTCGAGCCGAGGACTCGTGCCGCGACGACGGCCTGCCTCACCGCCGGGTGATCGTCGAGCACGGCTTCGATCTCTCCCAGCTCGATGCGGAAGCCGCGAACCTTGACCTGATGATCGATGCGCCCCAGGAAGTCGAGGAGCCCTCCTGGGAGATATCGGACGAGGTCCCCGGTCTTGTAGAGCCGTGCCCCGGGCTCTCGAGAGAAGGGGTGGGGGATGAATCGCTCCACCGTGAGCTCAGGCTGACGCCAGTACCCTCGGGCCAGACCTTCTCCGCCGAGATAGAGCTCTCCCGGCACGCCACGAGGAACGGGCTGCAGGTGCCGATCGAGCACGTAGGCCTGCACATTCGGCAGGGGCCGTCCGATCGGGATGGAGGTGGCACCCTCCGGCACCTCGGTGATGGGGTGGAGGTGGGTGAAGACCGTGGCCTCGGTGGGACCGTACCCGTTGAAGAGCTGCGCGTGCCCCTCCTCGATCGCCACTCGGACCCAGTGGGGATCCAGGGCCTCGCCCGCGATGATCACAGCCCGGACGGGCCGGAAGAGAGACGGTGTCTCCCGGACCAGGTTGTTGAACACCGCAGGGGTCAGGCAGCACACGGTAATGGCCTGACGCCGCAGCTCCTCCTGGAGTGCCCGGGCAGACAGGGTGAGATCTCTCGCACCCATGACGACGCGGGCGCCATTGAGGAGCGCGCCCCAAATCTCATACACAGACACGTCGAAGGAGTAGGTCGTGCTCTGCAGGACGTGGTCGTCGGGGCTCAGGTCGGCGTGGAAGGCAAGCTGGACGACGGAGCGGTGGGTAATGGCGACACCTTTCGGAGTGCCCGTCGAGCCCGAGGTGTAGAGCACGTACGCGAGGTGGCTGCTACGGACCCCGCTCGGCAGTGGGGGCAGCTCTTCGTCGGCGGGAGGCTCTCCCA
The DNA here is from genome assembly GCF_000737315.1 of Hyalangium minutum. Classification (GTDB taxonomy): domain Bacteria; phylum Myxococcota; class Myxococcia; order Myxococcales; family Myxococcaceae; genus Hyalangium; species Hyalangium minutum. Next base: position 288,422 of record NZ_JMCB01000001.1, on the reverse strand, counting down.
CTGTGTCGACGCGGAGGAGCTCGAGGCCCTCGACAGGAAGAGGGAGCGGGGACGAGCCCACTGCCACCACCACCTTGGCCTGGGCATCCTCGATCATCCAGGCCAGGCGCTCGGCGGGAAGCTCTGGGTCGAGAGGCACATAGGCCCCCCCTGCCTCCAGAATGGCGAGCATGGCGATGATCGTCTCGGGCGAGCGCTGGGTGAAGAGGGCCACCCGGTTCTCGGCCTTCACTCCCCGCTGGCGGAGAGCGCAGGCGAGCCGATGGGCTCGTCGGTCCAGCTCCCGGTACGTGAGCTTTCGGTCGCCAAACACCAAAGCCACGGCCTCTGGAGTGCAGCGGACCTGGGCTTGGAACGCCTCATGGATGGAGACATCCTTCGGATAATCCGCCTGCGTCTGGTTCCACCCATACAAGAGCTGGTGCGTTTGCTCGGCGGACAGCAGCGGGATCTCGGACAGCCGCTGTTCCGGCGCCGCGAGGGCTCCGCGCAGCAACGCCTCCCAGTGCCCCAGGAGCTGTGCGGCGGACTCGGGCAGGAACAGCTCGCGGTTGTATTCGAGCTTCAGGCTCAGGCCGGTCCCCAGGTCTCGGGCGGACGACATGAGCTCATAGGCGACGAATGGCAGCTCGATATCGACGGGAGTGAGGGTGAGGGCCGGGCTCGTGAGGGTGGAGGGCCATGGGTCTCTCAGGGCAAAGAGCACCTGGAAGAGCGGAGGCCGGCTCAGGTCTCTCGCGGGTGACAGCGCCTCAACGAGATCCTTGAAAGACAGATCTCCATGGGCCTGCGCTTGGGTGAAGTCTTGCTGAGTCCGGAGGACGAACTGACGGAAAGAGGGGTCATCTCCTACCCGCCCACGCAGTACGACAGGATTGCCAAAATAGCCCAGGAGATGTTTCACGTCTGGAGAGTGCCGCCCAGCCAGGGGCGTCCCCACGGGGACATCCTCCTGGTGGGTGTAGCGGTAGAGCACGGCCTGCAGGCCCGAGAGCAGCACCGCGAAGAGCGTGACACCCTCCCTCTCCGCCAGGGCTCGCGCGGCCTGTGTAAGCTCTGGAGAGACAAGCCGTTCCGCTGTTCCTCCTGCAAAGGATTGGATGGAGGGGCGAGGCCGATCCACCGGCAGGTCCAGGGCCGGGGGCAGCCCTTGGAGCTGTTCTTGCCACCAGGCAAGCTGCCGAGCGGTTGTCTGCTTGCTCAGTTGCTCGCGCTGCCAGAGCGCATGATCCCTGTATTGCCGATGGATTGCAGGAACGTCCGCTGATTGACCCTCACGGCGTGCCGTGTACAGGGAGAAGAGCTCGGAGAAGAACAGGCCCAGGGTCCAGTCTCCATCCGAGATGAGGTGATGCATTGTCACCACGAGCAGGTGCCGTGTGTGATTCAGCCGCACCAGGCAGACCCGCCAGAGAGGGCCGTGCTCCAGATCCAACGGGCGTGACACTTCCTCGCGAGCGAGGGTCAGTGCCTTCTCCTCGAGCCCTTGTGCTCCCTCTTCTCTGGCCGTCCTTGCGTCTTCTTCTCGCCAGGGGATGTCGCATTCGAGAGCAATTCGCTGTGAGGGCTGCTCACCCACCTCGACAAGGCTTGTACGGAGGATCTCATGCCGCCGCGTGATTTCCGCGATTGTTTGTTTTAACAAGGATACGTCGAGCGGCCCCTGGAGCCAGGCCCCCGCACGTTCATGGAAGGCCGGAGCGGCACCGTGAAGCTTGGACAGGAACCACATGCGTTCCTGCTCGAACGAGAGCGGATAATGAGAGGGATGTTTCATGGCCGAGGATGAGAAGTCAGAGGTGATATCAGGATTATAACAAGTGAAGAATTCAAATTGCTATCACGCCCAATCAATTTCCATGGCTGTGCAGCGCGAGTGTGAAAAGAGCGTCAGGAGTTCATTTCCTGTGCAGCGCTGATGCGAAAGAAGAAGCAGACAAGAAATGAAAGTCCTCTTGCGCAGGAGGTGCTCCAGCGGCGGACACGTGCGAATGACGCGCAGTCACCCGGAGCCGGACGCGCTGTCCCGGTGGGCCTGGAGCGTCTACCACATGACAGTTGTACGAGGACTCGCGTATGTTGGGGGACCGACTTTGCACCTTGGAATGTCATGCCACACCCCGAACACAACCCACTCGAAGGAGCGCTCCTCCAGCTCGGGCACCGGCAGCTCCTTCACTCGGCTCTGGCCGCCCTCTCCGAGGGGCTCGTCATCGCCGATGCCAGGGGTACCCTCGTCTACTCCAGTCCTGATGCCGAGCAACTGGTAGGCCCCAGCGGCATGGAACAGCTGCCCCTCTGGCAAGCGTTGAAGGGAGAGGAAGTCCAGGAACTGGAGCTGTTCATCCGCAACGGGAACATGCCGGAGGGCAGGCGCGTGCGCTGCAATGGCATCCCCCTGCGTGATGAGCAGGGGCAGGTCATTGGCGGCATGTCGCTCGTGAAGGGCCTGGACGAGGCCGGCCGGAGCGAAGACGAGAAGCCAAGCCATCCGAACGAAGAGTTCGAGCGTCGCATCGCCGAGCGCACCGCTCAGCTCGAGTTCGCCAACCGGGAGATGGAGTCCTTTGCCTATTCCGTGGCGCATGATCTGCGCGCTCCGCTGCGCGCCATCACCAGCTTCAGTGAAGCGCTGACAGACGACTGCGCTGCCCAGCTGGACGCGACAGGCCAGGACTATCTGCGGCGCATCCTCGGCTCGACCCAGCGCATGTCCGAGCTCATTGACGGCATCCTGGCGCTCTCGCGGGTCCACCGCACGCCGCTGGTCTCCACCCGGTGCGACCTGACGGCCCTGGCGAAGGCCGTCTCCGAGCAGCTCCAGGTCCAGTACCCCGGGCGCACCGTGCACCTCACGCTGCAGGAGGGGCTGGTGGACCGGGGCGACTCGCAGCTGCTGCGCTCCGTGCTGGAGAACCTGCTGGGCAACGCCTGGAAGTTCACGCGCGAGCGCCCCGTGGCAGAGATCGAGTTCGGCGTGACGCAGGAGCAAGGGCGCCGCACCTACTTCGTGAAGGACAATGGCGCCGGCTTCGACATGGCCTATCAGCACAAGCTGTTTGGAGTCTTCCAGCGGCTGCACTCGCAGGCGGAGTTCGAGGGCAACGGCGTAGGGCTGGCGACCGTGCAGCGCATCATCCGCCGCCATAGCGGGCACATCTGGGGCGAGGGCCAGCCGGGCCAGGGCGCCTGCTTCTTCTTCACCCTGAACGAGCTCCCTCACCTCTCAGCCCCCCGAGCTCCCCGGGAGCCCAACCATGACTGAGGCTCCGCTTCGCGTCAGCCCTCGAGCCATGCGAGGTGTGAGATGAGCGCTCAGCCTCTGCGGTTGCTCCTCGTGGAGGACTCCGATGACGATGCCACCCTGTTGCTGCGGGAGCTGCGGCGCAGCGGCTACGACGTCTCGCACTCCCGCGTCGAGACGCGTGAGGGGCTGGAGCGCGCGCTGAGCGCTGGGACCTGGGACGCGGTGATCGCGGACTATGCGCTGCCGCAGTTCGACGGACTGAGCGCGTTCGCCCTGGTGCGGCAGCGAGGGCTGGATGTGCCGTTCCTCATCGTGTCAGGGAAGATCGGCGAGGACGTGGCGGTGGCCGCGATGAAGGCGGGCGTCCATGACTTCGTGCTCAAGGATCGGCTGGGGCGGCTGGGCCCGGCCGTGGCCCGCGAGCTTCGCGAGGCGGAGCTGCGCGCCGAGCGCCGCACGATGCAGGAGCAGCTGATGCTGTCGGATCGGCTGGCCTCGCTGGGCATGCTCGCCGCCAGCGTGGCGCATGAGCTCAACAACCCGCTCGCCTCGGTGATGATGAACCTGGAGTTCGGCCTGTCCAACGTCGAGGCGGAGGGGGGCTCTCAGGAGACGCAGCAGGCGCTGCGCGAGGCGTTCTCGTGCGCCGGGCTCATCCGGGACATCATCCGGGACATCAAGATCTTCTCCCGCCCCGAGGGGCAGAACTTCGGCCCGACGGATGTGCACCGGGTGCTGGACTCGGCGCTGCGCATGGCGCACAACCAGCTCTTCCACCGGGCCCAGCTCGTGAAGGACTACGGGGAGATTCCCTCCGCGCACGGCAGCGAGGCGCGGCTGGGGCAGGTCCTCCTCAACCTCATCATCAACGCGGCCCACGCCATCCCCGAGGGCTACAGGGACGCGCATGAGATTCGGGTGGTGACCCGGCGGGTCGGTGAGTGGGTGCGGGTGGAGATCCACGACACCGGGGCGGGCGTTCCGCCGGAGCTGCGCGAGCGGATCTTCGAGCCCTTCTTCACCACGAAGCCGGTGGGGGTGGGCACTGGGCTGGGGCTGTCCATCTGCCGCCGCCTCGTCACCGAGATGAGCGGCGGCATCGGCGTGGACAGCGAGCCTGGCCAGGGCAGCACGTTCTGGATCCAGCTTCGCGTGGCCCAGGAGCAGGACCTCGTGCAGGAGTCGAAGCCGAGGGAGCCCCGCAAGAAGCTGGGAGTGCTCGTGCTCGACGACGAGGCGGCCGTGGGCAAGGCCCTGGGGCGGTTGCTGGGGACTCGGCACCAGGTCATCACGTTCGAGCGGGCCCAGGATGCCCTGGCGCATGTCACCTCGGGCCATCGCTTTGACGCCATCCTCTGCGATCTGATGATGCCGGAGATGAGCGGCTCCCAGTTTCACCAGGAACTGGAGCGGCTGGCTCCGGAGCAGGCCCAGCGGGTCATCTTCATGACGGGCGGGGCCTTCACGGAGGAGACGCGCGCTTTCTTGAGCACGGCGCGCAACCCCTGCATGGACAAGCCCCTCGACATCCAGCGGCTGCTCTCCATGCTGGAGCTGCTGCCAGCCGTGGGCTCCTCACAGGAAGTTCCGTGGTTCGAGTCCACGGCGTGAGAACGTCCTCCACTGCGTGGAGAGGGCCCACGCGATGGAGCGCTGCGGGGTGGCTGCGCGCGATAGACGTCTATCCAACCAAGTGCTCGCGCTGGCGTACTCCCAGGCAGGAAGAGCCAACACGGGTGGTAAAGTGCTCCCCCCGCTCAGCCTCTGAATGCTGGCGCTGTGGGCATCACTCGTTTCTCCAGGAGAGAGCACCTATGTCGAAGCAGAGCATCCTGCGCGTGGCGGCGGCCGGGGCCACACTGTGGCTGGTGGGCTGTGAAGGAGCCCCCGAGCAGGAGGAAGCGGTCGTATCAGTCTCCCGTGCGGCGGACCTGCGGACGGATGTGCCTTTCAGCCCGCTGCGGCAGCGGACGCTGGACGACGCGCTGCTCCAGGTCGAGGCCTCGGTTCCCGGCTTCGGGGGGATGTACTACGACGAGAAGGGCCGCCTCGTCGTGCGCCTCGTCCACGCTTCCGCGGCGCCAGCAGCCCAGCGCGCCATCGCCGCAGTGTTCGGGCCAGAGAAGCTGCCGGCGGAAGGCATGGTGACGGAGCCAGCTGCGCGCAGCTTCGCCCAGCTCAAGGCGCTGCAGGAGCGCATCACTCCTGACGTTCTGTCCCAGGCGGGCGTCGTGCTCACGGACGTAGATGAGAAGTCGAACCGCGTCGCCATCGGCGTCGAGCGCGCGGAGGTGAAGCCGAGCCTCGAGAAGGCCATCGAGCGGCTGGGGGTGGCGCGTGACGCCATCGACATCGTCGAGGTGGGCCCGATCTTCCCCACCAACGTGCAGGGTGGCTGGCGGCCCATCACCGGAGGGCTCCAGATCGAGACACCGGGCAGCTACTGCACGCTGGGCTTCGCCGCGCTCCAGGGCGGCACGCTCGGCTTCGTGACCAACTCGCACTGCACCCAGACCCAGGGCGGTGTCGAGTACACGCCCGCCTATCAGGCGGTCTACCCAAACCACGCCGGAACGGAGATCACCGATCCCTCCTATACCAGTGGCGGCAGCTGCCCAGCGGGGCGCATCTGCCGCTACAGCGACAGCGCCTTCTTCAGTGCCAGCACCAGCGTCAGCCCACTGGTGGCGATGACTCCCGGAGCTTTCAACCTGGGCATCTCCAGCTGGCTAGAGGTACCTGGCAAGGTGCTGTACCCCTCGCAGGGACAGATTGTCTACAAGACGGGCCGCACGAGCGGCACCACGAGCGGCTCCATCCAGTGGGCGTGCGCCACCGTCAACTCGGGGAGCACCCCGCACACCTATTTTTGCAACTACATTGCGACCAGTTCGCAGCAGAATGGCGCGCCTGGAGACAGCGGCTCGCCAGTGTACTTCTTGTCTGGAAACACCGCCCAGCTAACGGGTCTCATGTGGGGCGCGGGCTCCGACCCATGGAACTTCGCCTTCGCCCCGTTGGGCTCCATCCAGAACGAGTTGGGGGTTGTCCCCTACTGCCAGGGTTTCGTGGGCTGCTGAGCGGAAGCCGCAGGCGCGCGGACCCGGTGTGAGCCGGGCCCGCGGCCGTTCTCCGCAAGGCTGTGCGTTCAGGGGACTACTTCACCAGGGTGAACGTCTCCCAGGGGCCGATGGCCGTGCGGTTGCAGTTCACGTCGCCACCGCCGTTGCCCTCCGCCACCACGTAGTTGCCATTGCCGGACTGCAGCGCGAACGAGTCCCCGTTGTTGATCGTCGTGCCCGTGCCGCCGATCTTCCACATGCGGAACGTCTCCCAGGCTCCAGCCTGCCACACCGTGGCCTTCGTCGTGCTGCCACCGTTGCCCTCGGCGGCGAAGTACTGGCCCTGGTAGGCCTGGAGGTTCACGGTGTCGCCGTTCTCCAGCGTGCCGCCGTTCACGTCGATCAGGTTGAACTTCTCGTGCGTGCCAATGGCCTGGAATGCGGCGTTCACATCACTCCCGCCACCGCCGCTCGCGATGAAGTAGTAGCCCGCGCCGGTGCGGATGGAGACGAGGCTGGAACTGGCTGCCGTCCAGCCGGTGAAGAGCAGCAGCGCGGGCGAGTTCGTGCCCACCCCCGTCACCTCGCCGCCGGAGGAGGCGGAGTTCTTGAGCGCGGTCATCACCGCGCTCGGGGTGGAGGAGGGGTTGAACTGCAGGTACAGGGCCGCAGCGCCTGCCACGTGCGGGCTGGCCATGGAGGTGCCGCTCATCACCGCGGTGGACGTGTCGCTGTTCTTGTACGCCGAGGTGATGTCCGAGCCGGGCGCGAAGAGATCCAGGCATGAGCCGTAGTTGGAGTAGGAGGCCCGCACGTCGCTGCTGGTGCTGGCGCCCACCGTGAGGGCGTTGGCCACTCGCGCGGGCGAGTAGCTGCACGCATCCGCGTTGTTGTTGCCCGCGGCGACCACGTAGACGACGCCCGCGTTGATGGAGGTGTTGATCGCGTCATCCAGCGCCTGGTTCCCGCCGCCCCCCAGGCTCATGTTGGCGACGGCGGGCTTGATGTGGTTGGCCGTCACCCAGTCCACGCCCGCGATGACGCCGGACGAGGTCCCCGAGCCGTCGCAGTCCAGCACGCGCACCGAGTGCAGGCTCACGTTCTTGGCCACGCCGTAGGTGGCGCCGCCGATGGTGCCTGCCACGTGCGTGCCGTGGCCGTGGCAGTCACTGGCCCCGTTGCCGTCGCTGACGGACGTGTAGTCCAGCGAGACGCGCCCTCCGAACTGGGAGTGCGTGGAGCGGATGCCCGTGTCGAGGACGTAGGCATGCACGCCGCTACCGGTGGCCGTATACGTGTACGTGGAGTCCAGCGGACGGTAGCGCTGGTTGATGCGATCCAGTCCCCAGGTGGCGTTCGACTGGGTCGTGGAGGCCTCCACCCAGCTGTCCTCGACGACGTAGGCGACGTCCGGATCCTCGGCCAGCGCGAGGGCCTGCTTCTCGCTCCCGCGCATCACGAAGCCGTGCAGCGCGTGCTCGTACAGCTTCTCCGCGCGCACGCCGTGGCGCGCCTCGAGCGAGCGTGTCGACTTCGAGACGCTCAGTGCTTCAGAGTTCTTCTCCGCCTTCTTCAGCACGACGATGTACTGACCCGGCACGGCTTTCTCCGAGCGCAGGAAGCGCGCCTGGGTTCCCGTCACCAGCGTGCTCTCTGGGAGTGCTTCCTCGGACTCGGGCGCGCAGGCCCCCGCCGTGAGCAGGCCGAGCGCGAGGAGGCCTCGCCCGAACTTCTGCAGTCCATTGCCGAGGAGCGAAGAGGAGACGCGGAGGGTCGACGCTGCATGCTTCTTCATGACGTGCCTTCTTTCAGGGAGGGGTTGAACCCGGTTCCTCTCGAAGCCGGGATGCCAGCCCTTAGAGCAAGGCGCGGTCCAACTCTTCGTCACGCCCTGCAGATGCGGGAGTCGCAGCGCGGACTGCGGGGACTGCATTTCGAAGTGCGGGAGCCGCAGCACGAACTGCGGAATTTGCAGCAGCGGCGCGAGAGCGCCACGAGAGGCCGTGTTCGGAAGGGAAGCAGCTGCGTTCGATCCGGAAGCAGCGGCTCAGTAGATGCCGATCAGGTGGATCTGCACCCGGGGGTTGCCGAGGTACTCCTCCAGCCGCCAGCGGGTCCGGAGGCCGCTGTCGTGGATACCGACCCCGGCGTCCGGCGGGGCGCTCACGGTGGCGAACGCATGGCGCAGCCGGGAGACGGCCCAGGAGTCGAAGGTCGGGTCGCCTGAGCTCATCAGCAACTTGAGGCCGCGGAGCTTGCCGTCGGGTTCCTGCCAGACCTCGACCACGGCAGCGAGCGCGAGCACGGGAGCGGTGACGTCCACCATGTACATGTTGGTGGCGCGGCCTGCCTCGGCCGCTGCCTGGATCCGGTTCTGCTGCTCGAGGCGGTGATCCCGCTGCTCGGGTGCGACCACGGGGCTGCCCGTCTTGCCGAAGCGCTGGATGGCATCGATCTGGTCGCGCACCATCCGCTTGGCGAGCACGTCCACATCGGGCGACGGCGGGTCCACCAGCTGCTCCGCGAAGGAGCGCTGCAGCTGCCGGAAATAAGGAGGGGTCACCCCACGATTCGCCCGCGCTGTCGCGAGCGTGTCCTCGGCCATGCCTTGAATCCGGGCCCGGGCCTCCTCCGCCTGATACTCCGCCAGTACCTGCGGATCCGGAACCTCTTCTGGCCGGTTCTGGAGGGTCCGGCCTCGCGAGGGCGGCTCCTCCACCACGGGCACGCCGCCCGGCAGGTGCTGCGGGAGGAGCGTCAGCCGGGGCGGGGCTCGGGGCGCGTCCGTTGCCAAGGAAGGAGCTTGCTCGGCAGGGGGCGGCGCCTCGGGCTTCTGCGCCACCTGTTCAGGGGCGCTGCTGCTCGCGGGAGAGTCTGGCTCCTTCTGGATGGGAGCCACGGGGGCTGGCTGCCGCGAGCGAGGCACCTTGCGAGCGGGCGGGGCACTTGCCTGGGCGGGCGGCTGCGCCTGGGGTGCGTAGACGATCTCCAACTCCAAGGGCTGCGGAGCTGGCACTCGCGGCTCATTCTCGGTGGACCAGACCCGCGACAGCACCAGCAGGGCCACGGCGTGCAGGAGCACCGAGGCCAACAGCGGGAGAGGGAGCCGGGATCGTCTCAACACAGCGTGAGCTTGCCTCGGCTGAGCATCCAAATCCAGGCAGTCACTCGGGGAGCCAGGCGATCCACTCCCGGGACTGTGTCTCAGCGGGCACGCTGAGCTTGGCGCTGCAGCCAGGTGTGGAGGAACGCCTTCACCGCCGGGTGCTCCGAGCGGCGGAATTGATCGGGCGGGCCCATTTCCACCACGCGGCCCTCATGCATGAGGGCGAGGACGTCGCCCACGCGGAACGCGGAGGCCACGTCCGGCGTGATGACGAGCGAGGTGGCGCCCAGCTGCTGCTTGCCGGTGAAGATGACCTCGTTGACGGAGGCGGTGGTGAGCGGGTCCAGGCCGGCCGTCGGGTCGTCATAGAGGAGGAGCTTCGGCTGGAGGATGGCGGCCCGCGCGAAGCCCACGCGCTTCTGCATGCCGCCCGACAGCTCGCCCGGAAACTTCTGGGACGCGTGCGACAGGCTCACCACGGCCAGCGCCTTGTTCACGGCCTCGCGGATCTCGTCCTCCGACATCCGGGTGCGCTCCCGCAGCGGGAAGGCCACGTTGTCGTAGACGGTGAGCGAGTCGAAGAGGGCATTGGCCTGGAACAGGATGCCCAGCTTGCGGCGCAGCGCATCCATTCCCGCCTCACCCAGTTTCGACAGGTCCTCGCCGTCCACGCGCACCGAGCCGCGGTCGGGTTGCAGCAGGCCCACCAGGTGCTTCATCAGCACCGTCTTGCCCGAGCCCGACACGCCCATCAGCACACAGGTGGTGCCCTCGGTCACCTCGAGGTTCACGCCCCGCAGCACGGGGTGATCGCCGAAGGACTTGTGGAGGTCTTGCACCTCAATCATCAGCTTGCGGGCCGGCTGACCGCTCGTATCGCTCATCGCGGCCGCAGCATGACACGTCATACGCTCGGGTCCACCACGAGCAGCCCAGGTTCGAGCCCGTGGGAGGGGTGAGTTCGCTGGTGGCCGCTTCTGGGGTCACGTCTTCGCGGCGTCCGCCCCGTCGACGATCTCCACATTGCGGAAGTCCTGACAGGGCTCCTTGAACCCGAGCAGGTACGGCAGCGAGCGCAGCTCCAGCGTCACCTTGTTCCACAGCTTGCGCGGCAGGCTGGGAGCCAGAGACACCGGCGGGGAGGCGGCGAAGTCATCCATCTCGAAGTAGTGCGTCGCCGTGCGGCCGATGCCCTCGAAGTCATGCTCGAGGGCTCGGCTGCGCTGGCGCAGCTCTGGCTCGAGCTGTTCGATCACGGAGTCGGTCATCAAGACGTACTCGCGGACGGGGACGTCATTCTTCAGCATCCGGTGCACGAGGATGACGTCGACGCCCGCCAGCTCGGTGAGGTGCTTCACCCTCTGGAAGGCGATCTCTCCCGCGTGGGTGACGAACTTGAGCGTCAACCCTTGGACCTGCAGGCAGCCGTCACAGTTGCACATCCGGTCCAGCTCGAGCCGCTGCTTCCGCAAGAGGAAGGCGCGGCGGATGTTCGACACCTTGCGGGGGATGGCCTTGAAGTCCTCGCCCACGAGATAGAAGAAGGCGGCGTCTCCCTCGATCTTGGCGAGCTTGAGGCCGCTGGCAGCGTCGATGACCGCTTCGAGCAGCTGGGCGATGGTGTCCTGCGCGTGCGCCAGGCTGAAGCGGTGCTGTTTCATGAAGCGGGTGTAGCCGCCGATATCCGCGATCAGCAGCAGCGCTTTCTCGATGGCCATGGGGCCCAGGTTACTCCACCGAGCAGGACCTACCTAGCAACCTCCCGTCCTCAGAGGAGGAGCGCGCGGGAGCCACGCAGGCGCATGCGTTCCCTCAAGGCGTGGTGAGCACGCTGGTGAGCGCCTCCGCCAGCGAGGTGTCTACCAGGGAGTCCGCCCGGAACGGCGTCTGCGTGAGATCCCGTCCTGGCGTCCGGATCGCGGCGATCCGCACCGCGTAGGCCTGCTGCGGCTGCAGCACGTCGGGAGGAACACGCAGCTGCCGCTGTGCCGTGAGGAAGGTGGCCACGGTCTCCGTGCGCGCCACATCGGGCGACGACGGCGAGGCGTAGACCCGGAAGATGCGCAGCTCGTAGAGGTCCGCCGTCCCGAGCGCAGGAGGCCCCCAGGTGAACACGGGCGTGAGCGAGGTGAGCGCGCGCTCTTCCTGCGCATGGGCCCCATCCACCTGGAGCTGGGTGGGCGGCGACAGGCGGGCCTGCACGGGCCCCGAGGTGAACGCACTCAGCTCAGCCTGCTCCTTCAGCGACACCCCCAGCGTGCCCGAGGGCCCTTGCGGCGGCACCCGCACCGGAACCTGGTAGCGGTGGACCACGCTCGCCACCGTTCCCCATGAGGAGGGGTAGGGGTTGATGTACTCGAGCGAGAGCGTCACGTCCTGGCTGGACGCTGGGATGTTTCCAGAGATCAGCTCTCCGGCGTAGCCCACCACGCCCTCCGACAGCCCCCCCGCCGCCGGGGACACGATGAGGCTGTGGCGCACCGAGGTCTCGGGCAGGGACACGGCTTGTGGGTGCACCGCCGCCCGGTGCGCCTCGAAGCTCGAGCGCCGCCAGTCCACGGTGAGCTGCCGCGCGGGGAACTCGCTGAAGGTTCCGCTCACCGGGGCGCTCGGGTCACCCGGGCGGAAGGTCACGTCGGTCAGCGTCAGGGCCCGCGCCGCCGCGAAGTAGTTGAAGTCCCCCGACGACCGCCGGAGCTTCTGCAGCATGTAGAGGCGGTCCCCGAGCGCGCTGTCGATGACCTCCTGACGCCCGAAGGCCGAGCGGTACTCCGCCCCCTGGCCGGTGAGCGAGGTGCCGCCCGGCGTCGGCGTGGAGCTCAGGCGGATCACCCCCGCGGCGCCCGCATTGGGGACCACGAGGTCGAAGTCCTGGTAGGGGTCCATGGGCGCCAGGCCCTCCACGCTCAAGGTGAGGGGAATGGCTTCAGGCACGGTGACGACACCCGCGCGGCCCAGGAGGTACTCATCCAGGTTGAGCTGGCGGTGCTCGGTGAGGATGTACCAGTCCGTGCCCCGCTTCAGGAAGTAGGGCCCCAAGGGGACATCGTTGAACTGGATAACCTCGTCCTGCCGGGGGACGGACGGTTGCGTCTCGACGCTCTCTCCCCTGGGGATGAGCACCGCCAGCGTGCTGCGCACCCCCGTGGCGTCCTGCACCACCTCGTCCCCCGTGTCCTTGCGGCGGTGGATGAGGCGCTGTCCGTAGACGGCGTCCGGGTCCTCTTCCCCTGGATCCGGGATGGGAATGGGCTCAGGCTCGGGTTTGCAGGCGAGCGGCAGCAGGCTCAGCGGGACGAGCAGGGCGGCAAGGTGGAGGGGCCTGGGGCGATAGGGAGAGCGGAGCATGACCGGGCGGATCGTAGCCCACCCGGCTCCGGCTCAGGGCTTCCGAGGCAGCAGGACGGTGAAGGTGGTGCCCTCATCCACCACGGAGCGGACGCTCACCCGCCCCCCATGCGCCATCACCAGGTGCCGGACGATGAAGAGCCCCAGGCCGATGCTCCGCCCCAACTGGCCCGTATGCGTGGAGGTGCCGCGCTCCATCGGCTCGAAGATTCGCGACAGCACCTCGGGAGCGATGGGCGCCCCCAGGTTGTGCACCTCCAGCACCACCGCATCCACCTCGCCCCGCGTCGCCACCCGGATGGGTGTCTCCGGAGCGCTGTACTGGAGCGCGTTCCCCGCCAGGTTGGTGATGACCTGGGCCAGCCGGTCCGGATCCCACTCGCCCGTCCCATTCCCGGAGTGCTCCACCTGAAGGGTCCGTTCCACGTGGGTGGCCTGCATCTCCTCCATCACCGTGTTCACCACCTCGTGCAGGTTCGTCTCCCGCCGGTTCAGCGGAATCCCCCCGCCCTGGCGAGCCCGGGTGAAGTCCAGCAGATCCCGGATCAGCCGCGTGGCGCGCTCCGTGGAGGTGAGGACGCGGACGACGTTGCGCCGCTGCCGCTCCTGGAGCTCCTCGCTCTTCAGGATCGCCGTGGCCGCCAGGAGGATGGCGTTCAAGGGGTTGCGCAGATCGTGGCTGACCATGCCGATGAGCTGGCGCTCGAAGTCGGCGCGCTCCTGGGCCTCCGCCTCCATCCGCTTGCGCTCGGTGACGTCCTGGAGCGCCCCCACCACCTGGATGGCATGTCCTTCCGCGTCCCGGACGATCTGGCAGCGGTTCACCACGTGGACCCAGGTGCCGTTCGCGTGCTGCAGGCGGTACTCCCCTAGCCAGTCCTGGGCCGTGCCCGTGATGCCCTCTTGGATCGTCGTCATCATCCGCTCCCGCTCCTCGGGATGGATCCGCTCCCACCACCATTCGATGTGGCTGCCGACTTCCTCGGCCTTGTAGCCGAAGTAGGTGCGGAAGCTGGGGCTGTGGAGCACCTCTCCCGTGGAGGGGTTCCACTCCCAGATGACGTCCCGCGTCGCCTGGGCGGCGAGCTGGTACCGCAGCTCGCTCCGGCGCGCTCGCTCCTCGGCGGCTTGGACTTCGGAGAGCGTCCCCTCCGCGCGCAGGCGCCGGGCCCGCTCGTCCGCGATGGCCCGCTTGCGCTGCAACTCCCAGCGTGAGAGCGCGTGTACTCGGGCCAGCAGCTCCGATGCGCGGAACGGCTTGAGCACGTAGTCATTGGCGCCCGCCAGCAGTCCCTCCTCCACGTCCTCCGGGCGAGCGTTCCCGGTGATGAGGAGGATGGGGAGCATCGCCGTCGTCGGGTTGCCCCGCAGGTAGCGGCACACCTCGATGCCGGACATGCCGGGCATGTACCAGTCCAAGACGATCACATCCGGCAACTCTCGCTGGTGGAGCGCCTCGATGAGCGCCTCGCCGTTCGAGAACACCTCTACCCGGTTGGCGCTGGCCAGCTCCCGGCGGATGGCCTCGACCTCCAAGGGACTGTCGTCCACGACCCAGACGACGGGTGGCAGGTTCAGGGAGGGGCCAGAGGGAGTGAAGAGAGACACTTGGGTCCTCGTGTAGTCGTCTCACACACGCGCGTCAACGAGCCGTGAGGTCAGGGTGGAACGCCGGGCCGCATCCGGGTACACCCTTGCCTGCCCAGGGAGGGAGCCTCTGCCATGAAGCCCATTGTCACACTGACCATCAACCCGACGATCGATCTGGCAACCACCGTGGAGGAAGTAACGCCCGAGCACAAGCTTCGCTGTGAGCCCGAGCGCCGGGATCCCGGTGGAGGCGGGCTCAACGTGGCGCGGGTCATCCAGGAGCTGGGCGGTGCGTCGCTCGCCATCTATCCGAGAGGAGGGCCGACCGGCGCACTGCTGGAGCACCTATTGGAGCAGAAGGGGCTGCGGCGCTGGGGCATCAACATTTCGGGCCACACCCGGGAGAACTTCACGGTGGCGGAGAAGAAGAGCGATCGCGAGTTCCGCTTCGTCATGCCCGGGCCCACCCTCACCCAGGCAGAGTGGCAGGAGTGCCTGCAGACGCTGTCCACCGTGGCGGCGGACGCCGAGTACATCGTCGCCAGCGGCAGCCTGGCCCCCGGCGTCCCCGTGGATTTCTACGCCCGCGTGGCCCAGGTGGCGCGCAAGCAGAACGCACGGCTGGTGCTGGACACCTCGGGCGAGCCGTTGCGCGCCGCATTGGAGGAGGGCGTCTTCTTCGCCAAGCCCAACCGCAAGGAGTTCCGGGACATGATGGGCACCCGGGTGGATGACCCCGCCGCCATGGCCGAGGCCGCCCGGAACTTCCTGGAGAAGGGGCGCGCCGAGCTGCTCGTCGTGTCCATGGGAGCCGATGGCGCCCTGCTGACGACGCGCACGGGTCAGTACCGGGCCACGCCCCCGCCGGTGGAGACGCACAGCTCGGTGGGCGCGGGGGACAGCTTCGTGGGGGGGATGACGTTCGGCCTCTCGCGCGGCCTGCCCGTGGAGGAGGCGTTCCGGTGGGGCATCGCCTCTGGTACCGCGGCGCTCCTGAGCTCGGGCACGGATCTGTGCGCGCGGGAGCATGTGGAGCGGCTGTTCTCCCAGGTCCAGCCCGTGCGCCTGGCCTGACCTTTCGCCCTGGAGTCAGGGGCCCGCAGGCGGCGCGGCGGGGGCTGGCTCAGGCGAGACGGCCTGTGGCTCCCGAGGCGCCGCCGGAAGCTCTGGCCGCTGGAGCTTCCACGTCCCCACGTATCGGTCGTGGGTCCGCGGGTCTTCGTAGCGGGCCAGCCCCACCAGTCCCTCGGGGGTGAGCACTGCCTCGTGCTCCACCTTGCCGCGACCTTTGCTCAGCAGCGGTGTGGAGAAGCGCACCCGGGTGGGCTCCATTGCGAGCGCCTCGAGCGGGAAGGGCCCCTCCGCCTTTCCGTTGGCGAAGACGATGCGCACGGTGCCTCCCAGCTGCGCGCCCGCCTGTTTCAGCAGGAGGTGGAGCGTGGCCGGGGACTGGCCGGCCTCCTGGGAATAGAAGCGCATCTCACCTTGCCACGAGCCCAGCAGCACCGGCAGCTCCAGGGGCAGTCCCTCCGGGAGCGTGGGCAGGGTGGGGCTCGGGGGCTGCACCTCCACGTAGCCGCCGCTCTGGCGCAGCTCTTCATAGGTCTCCCAGGCAATGCGCTGGAGCGGCTCGGCCTGCTCGGGCGTGAGCGAGACGAGCGTCACTGTCTTCGCGGGGTTGAGCACGCCCTCGGGCATCGGGTGACCGGTGAGGGTGGAGGCCAGCCCCACCGGCGAGCGCCCCGTCAGGGTGGTGTAGAGCGTGGAGGCCGTGAGGTAGCTGCCCATCGGCGAGGGGTGGCTGCCGTCCTGGTGGTACAGCACGGCCGAGGGGTCCTCCTGCCGCGCCCGGGCCCAGGCCTGTCCGGCGGGGATGATGGGGGCTTCCAGCTCTCGGGCCACGGACATGTAGGCCTGCGTGAGGCGGGCCTGGGACTCCGGGGTGTCTCGCCGGGCCCAGGTGAGCAGGAAGAGCGGCTGGGCGCCCACCTTGCGAGCCTCCTCGGCGAAGCGCCGCGCATACGGGTGGAAGGCCAGTTCCGGGTCGTTCACCTCGTGGCGGCCCTCGATGAGCAGCAGGCCCAGCGTGCTCTGTTCTTGGAGCACCACATAGTCCCAGTGGCCTTGCCGCAGTGCGGCGAGCGCATCTCCGCGATCCCAGTGCTGCTGGAGCCGGACGCCCGGCTGGGTGACGGCGCGCGTCTTGATGCGCCGGGGCGGGGTAGCCGAGGCGGCCAGGCCCTCCAGCAAAGCGGGGAGGTTGTTGTTGTAGGTGTAGCTGTTGCCGATGAAGAGGACGTGGAGCGGGCGCTCCGGGGCGGGAGTCTCCGCGAATGCGAGCGGCGCCCACACGAGCCCCCACGCCCAGAGCGTCACCAGGGGGAGGAGGGGGAAGGGGAGGCCTTGGGTTGGGCGCATCGGCGGGGAGGAAGAAACTGACGGGGAGGGATTCTGCAGCATTTGCCTTGCCCCGCCCAGGCATGCCTAGTTTTGGCTCAGCATGAGTGGTCCTACCGCGACGCCCCCACCCCTGAGCACCATCCAGGACCCCCGGAAGCAACTCGAGCAGCGGCTGGCGCTGGCCGGACCGCAAGACACCTGCCGTGGCATTTTCTTCAACGGCGTGTTGGACGCGGTGAGAGCGCTGGCGGGAGCGGAGATCGAGGCGCGCTGCCGCGAGGCCGCGGGCCAGCGGAGGTTCATCGACTTCTTCAGCTACCCGGTGTCGGGCTTCATCAAGATGTCGCTGACCGTGGTGGAGCTGCTGACCCCTCGGCTTGGGGGGAGCTGGCAGGTGCTGCGGTGGATGGGCGAGCAGTCCACCGAGAGCTTCGTGAACACGGTGGCCGGCAAGACGGCGCTCGCGCTGGCGGGCACCAACGTGAAGAAGCTCATCAGCCACCTGCCCACCAGCTACAAGGCCTCGCTGAGCTATGGCGAGCGGACGGTGACGTGGACAGGCGAGCGCAGCGGGGTGTTCATCTTCAAGCGCGACTTCATGCCGCCCGCGTACCACGAGGGCGTCATCGCCAAGGCGGTGGAGAAGGCCACCGCGCGCAACGTCCAGGTGCGCGGCCGAGACACCAGCGCGCTGGACACCGAGTACGTGCTGACGTGGGACGAGGGCCCGGGGCTCTGAGTGCTCAGAGCACCTTTTCGATCTCTCGGAGCAGGTCGTCCTTGGACATCCAGGTGGTTACGGGCACGGCCGTCACCAACACGAGTGTCTGCCCTTCGCGGCTGACCTGCGAGGACGCGCCGACAAAGAGGCGCACCTTGCGGATCTGATTCCGCAGGGCCTCCAGGCCGAGCAGCTCGCGCGTCAGCTCCTCCAGCACTCCGAACGCCCGTGTGCCGAGCGTGTTCAGGGCGCTCAGGGCCTCGGGCTCCGGGGGGAGCGAGTCCCAGACCACCTCGAGCTCCAGCGGAGTGCCCAGGGCGGCGGCCAGGGCGGCCTGACGCTCGGCGAGCTTCCGCTTCAGCTCGAGCTTCGTGGGAGGCGGTGGCGCGTCCGGGGGCGGCTTGAAGAGGGCAGGGAACTCGTGAACGGTGATGGCGTCCACGGACTCCAGCCGGACGAAGGTGGCGTCTGGTGCCGAGCGCCGGTCTCCGCTCAGGGGATGGAGGACCACGGTCTTGCTTCCGCGGTGCTCCGAGCGCAGCTCCAGGAGGACTCCCTGGACCTCGCGGCCGCTGCGCAGGTGGAGCGTCACCGTGGGCTGCCGGACGGATTCTCCCTTCTCGCGGAGCTTGTCGAACTCGGCCAGCCGCGAGAGCAGCTCTTCCAGATTGTGGGCCTCCAGGCCCTTCAGCGACTTCACGAGGGGGTCATCGGCAAAGGCCATGAGGGGCTCCTGGGGGCGTCCGCATCCAATACCACAGGACGGTTGGGGGGGACGGTATGATGCGGCCCAGGTCCTACCTTTGAGGTAGGATGGTCTTCACCCGATGTCCCGTGAAGACGCTCCCCAGGCTCAGCGCGAGCTGCTCCCATATCGCGGCGGCGGCGCTTTTCTATATCCGCGAGAGCCAGAAGCTAGACGACTACCGCGAGTTCTTCCGTTCGTTTTACACCTCGGCCGTTGATGATGTCGCTGTCTCTCGAACGTTCGAGACGAGGGAAGAGGCAGACGCGTGGCTTGCTCATGGTGATGCCAAGGAGAACGAGCGCGTCAAAATCGCTGGCCAAGGCTTCCAGGTCATTCCAGCGCGAAAGGGAGGCGGATGGAGGTTTCTCCGGAGCCCCTTGCCGGAAGAATTGATGAAGGAGCATGAGTGCTGCCCCCCGTCCGCACACTAGGACGTGTCCGCAAGCTCCTCGACAGCGGGCGGGCACGGCCTCAACAATGCTGCAATGCTTACGCTCTACGGCTTCGGCCGCGTCAACTCGAAGGTAGTGGGACTCACGCGCGATTTGCGCGCCCTGTGGACGCTCGAGGAGCTGGGCGTGCCCTACCGGGTGCACGGCCTGGATCATCCGGCGGGGGAACTCAGCAGCGAGGAGTACCGGCGGCTGAACCCCTTCACTCAGGTGCCGGTGCTCGAGGACGACGGCTTCGTGCTCACCGAGACGGGCGCGATCCTGCTGTACCTGGCGGAGAAGACGGGCAGATTGATGCCCGCGGATCTGCAGGGCCGCGCCCAGGTGACGCGCTGGTGCTTCGCCGCGCTCAACACCCTGGAGCCCCCGCTGTTCCAGATCGTGATGATCGATCTGCTCGGCGCCGCCGATCCCACTGGTGCGCAGAGGCGTCCCGAGCTGGTGAAGTATGCCGAGCGCGTGCTGACAGCGCTCGAGGACTGGCTTCGGGAGCGACCGTATCTCACCGGCGAGGCGTTCACCGTGGCGGACATTCTGATGACGACGGTGCTGCGCGAGGTGCGCAATGCGGGCGTGCTCGACGGCTTCCCCCGGGTCTCCGCCTACCGCGAGCGCTGTGAGGCCCGGCCCGCCTGGCGGCGGACGCTGGAGGCCTATGAGCAGCGCCTTGGGGCCCCGGCGGGCAGCGCGCGCTAGCCGCGTCTAAATTAGAAGCGGCCTCCCACGCTGACCATCCCGCCACCGGGCATGGGAGCGACTCCCGAGAGGAGGCTCACGGGAGTCCCCTCTGAAGCGGCGCTGCCCGAGGAATGCCCTGCCACAGCCTTGCTGCCTTGATAGCCCACCAGGGCTCCGAGGGCGGCTCCTGCCAGTGGAAGGAGGAAGCGATAGGGCTTGTCCTCCAAACGAAATGGCGTGGGGTAATAGAAAGAATCGTTGATCAGCAGCATCCCTGCGATGCCTGCAGCACTCCCGAGGGTCGCTCCACCCAGAATCAGCGACACCTGGGTCCCATTCAGCCCGAAGCTTGGGGCGGCGGAATCTGCCTCCACTCGACTGAGCTGGTAGCCCACCAGCGCACCCACGAGGGCTCCAGCGGGCGGAATGAAGAACCGCACTGGCGCATCTACGATGGGGTCCATCAGGCGGCCGGTGGACAGCAGCACCCCCAGCCCCAGAGCAGACCCCAGGGTGGCTCCACCGAGCGTCGCCGGCCAGCGGGCGTGACCTCCCTGGGCAGCCCCCATCAGCATCATCCCACCGCTCGCCCCCAGCGCCACTCCAAGCGCCCCGCCCACGGCGGCCCCGTATCGCCAGTAGGTGACGCCATCGCAATGCTCGTCACACGGTTCCTTGCTCAATGCTCCGACGAAGGCCCCGGTCAGGCTCAGGGGGAACACGAGCACGGCTTCCCCCATGAGCCCTGCGGCCAACAGGCTCCACGCAGAAGGCCCGGAAGCTCCTTCGGGCACTCTCTGCGCCCCGGGCATCGCCACGGGAGCTGGCTGGAGAGGGAATTCGCTCTGGCCGGCCATGGGCGGCTCCGCGGCCAGGACGCGGACGGGAAACCACAACGCGAACCCCACGGCCAAACACCACCCACGAAGAGCTGAGCGCATGGACGCCTTGGAATACACGTTCCCGAGCCTGTCAAGGACCGGCCATCCATGAGTGCGTATCCTCTAACGCCCGGCTCTGGCGGCCTTGCGTCCCCGGCCACCGACGGCTCGGGTTGCGTCGAACAGGCCGGCCAGGTCCTGGCGCTTGAACTCGCGTACGACGTAATCCACGAACACGCGAGTCTTCGCGGGCAACTGCCGGTGCCCTGGGTAGTAGAGCGAGATCGGACCGGCATCGGCGTACCAGTCCGGCAGGAGCCGCACCAGCGTTCCCTCGCGCAGGTGGGGCAGCGCACTGAGCGTCGAGACGAGGGTGATGCCCAGGCCCATCAGGGCGCAGTGACAGAGGGAGCCGGGGTCATTGAGGATCATGCGTGGCTGCATCTCGACGGCGACCTGCTCTCCGGCGCGGTTGCGCAGCGTCCTGGAATGGAGGCGTCCCGTCAGCGGAGAGCGCAGCAGGATGCCCTCGAGGCGCTGGAGGTCGGCGGGCTCCTGAGGGGGAGTGATTCGCGCCAGATAGGAGGGCGAGGCCACGGCAATGAT
Source organism: Hyalangium minutum (assembly GCF_000737315.1). Lineage (GTDB taxonomy): Bacteria > Myxococcota > Myxococcia > Myxococcales > Myxococcaceae > Hyalangium > Hyalangium minutum. Next base: position 267,583 of record NZ_JMCB01000001.1, on the reverse strand, counting down.
GTGCACCCGGGCGAGCTCGCGCGCGGCGAGTCCCGAGGCAAGGTCGAAGCCGCCGCCAATCGCGGCGTCGAAGCCTCCCTGGATGAGATCCACCGGCTGGTTGTTGAAGTCCCAGTCCGGGACGATGCCGGGATAGCGGGCGAGGAAGTCGTGGAGCAGAGGCAGGAGGTAGCCGCTGCCGAGGACGGGCGCCATGCTGACCTTCAGCACTCCGGCCGGTTTCTCGGCGGCGTGTGAAGCGTTGGCGATGGCGGCTTGGAGGGTGTCGAGACTGCCATGGACCTCACGCAGGAAGCTGAAAGTGATGCTGGAGAAGGCCCTCTACTGCGAGGAGCGTCGGGCATCCATCATCGTCTCCAACAGCCCGCGGGCGCGGACCGCGGTGTCCGTGCCCTTTCCTGCTGTCCTTGGAGAACACCAGGAGCCCTCCCCGCAACCCGATGACCGGCCTGGATGCGCTGCTGACGCCGGACAACTGCGTGCTGATCCTGATCGACCACCAGCCGTTCCAGTTTGCCGGCCTGCGCAGCCACGACACACAGAGCATCATCAACAACGTGGTGGCGCTCGGTCTACATCGTCACCGACTCGTCGGGAGGAGTGTCGGTGGAAGCGCACGAGGTGGCGATTCAGCGGATGGTGCATGTGGGGGCGGTGCCGCTGACGACGGGGGTTTTCGCCTCGGAACTGCAGCGCGACTGGGCGCGGACGGTGACGGTGGAAGGGCTGGCCGAGCTGGTCATCGACCACATGGGCTCGGTGGGCACCAGCTACGCGTGGGAGCAGCAACTGCTCAACACGCCCCCGCCAAAGTGAGGCCACTACGGTCAACGCAGACGGAGTCCCTACTTGTCAGCGTCGAGGACCACCGAGACAAGGCAGGCCTTGTCGTTGCGCGAGAAGCCCAGACGGAGGCTGCCCCAGGGCTGGGAGTAGTTCAGATAGATAGGGGAGTCCGGGGGCTGGTGAGGCGTGGGAAAGGAGAGCGCAGGGGAAGGCCCAAAGGAGTGCCGTGCTTCCTCCTGGGTCACGCACGTGGATGGGGCGATCTCGAACAGAAGCAAGCCATCCTTGCGGTGGGACCGGGAGGTCGGCATGCGCAGTTCGACGTTCTGGAGGGGCGCTTGCGCCGTGTCCCTCGCCCGGTAGACCGTGAAGTATTCATTGGAGACAGAGACCTCGGGCTTGAGAGAGGTCGCCATGAGCCGGTTCACCTCTTCGAGCACGAAGGGGCGGCTTGCAGCCAAAGTGGAAATCAGCGCTAGGATCTTCGATGAGGTCATCATGACGATGAACCTGTACTCCGTGCTGGCCCTTACCGCCAAGGCCACCAACGCGGGCCAGAAGAAGGCCAAACGCTGACGGTTCCCATGCCCTCCTCCGCCGAGTCGTACCTGCTCGACTACCACCAGCGCCTCGTGGGAGTGACCGCCCGCTGCTTCGCGCGCACGCCCGTGCTCCGGGACGGGCGGACGTTTCCCTCGACGTACGCGCTGTTGGAAGCGGCGGTGCCCCGCGAGGCCCGGCCGCTGACCGTGCTGGATGTGGCGTGCGGAGATGGCTACCTGCTGGAGCTGCTCGCGGCACGCCAACAGCCGGGACTGTCGCTGGTGGGGCTGGACATGAGCGCGCATGAGCTCGATGCGGCGCGCGTCCGGCTGAGGGGAGCGGCGACGCTGCATCAGGGACGGGCGCAGGAACTGCCGCTCGCGGACGGCAGCGTGGACGTGGTGCTGAGCCACCTGGCGCTCATGTTGATGGATGACGTGGAGCGCGTCCTCGCGGAGCTGCGACGCGTGTTGAGGCCCGGCGGCACGGTGTCCTTCGTCGTCAATGGGGACATGGTGCGCGGCGATGCCATGGAGGTGTTCGTGGGGCTGCTGCGTCCGCTGCTGGCATCGGAGGCCGTGCCCCCGGCGCCCCTGGGGGATGCGCGCGTCCGCACCGTGGAGGGGCTCCAGGCGCTGCTGGGCGGCGCGGGGTTCGAGGACCTTCGGACGCATCCGCTCGCGATCCAGGGCGACGGTGAGCCGCGCGCCGTCTGGGATGCGCTGCGCATGACGTATGACGTGGACCGGCTGTCTCCGGCGGCGCTGGCGTCCCTGGAGGCTTCGTTCCTCCGGGCCGTGGAGCCGCTGCGCCGCGCGGGCGGGAGCATTCCCCTGCGGTGGGGCATGCGTCAGGTGACGGCGACCACGCCCACTTGATGTGAAGCGTCAGTGCTCGGGCGCTGCGGTGCCCGAGTCGCACGAATTGCCAGTGATTCCTGTTTTTCGTAGAAAGTGGACGCGGGCCGATAGCGCAAGAGCCGTCGCGTGCCGTCTCAAAGGAATCTGGCGTGAACACGAATCGAGTCGAACCGAGTGGTGCTCAGCGGTGGTCCCTCGCGGGGGTATGGGCGGGCGTTGCGCTCTCCCTGCTCTCGCTTCCAGCGCTCGGGGCCGAGGGCTTCGCTCCCGAGGCCGGTCCCACGTCGCTCCAAACGGCCTTCTCCGCCGCCTCCCGCGAGTTCGGTGTGCCCGAGAGCCTGCTGCTCTCCGTCTCGTACAACGTGTCGCGCTGGGAGCACCACGCCGGAGCGCCCAGCACGTCAGGTGGGTACGGACCGATGCACCTGACGCACGTGGACGGCCCCCAACCTGGCTCGCTCAAGGGGGATGACGTCGATCGGTACAGCATGGTCGACGAGAACGATCCGGGCTTCCACACCCTGGACACCGCGGCGCAGCTGCTGGGCGTGGAGCCCGAGGTGCTCAAGCGCGATCCCGCGCAGAACATCCGCGGCGGCGCTGCTCTCTTGACCCAGTACGCGCGCTACACCTTGGGCCGGGTGCCTGGGAACACGGCGGACTGGTACGGCGCCGTCGTCCTGTACAGCGGCTCCTCGGATCAATCCACGGCGCTCGGGTTCGCGGACGCGGTGTACGACACCGTCCGGCAGGGAGCCGTGCGCACCACGTCCGACGGGCAGCAGGTGACGCTCAGGTCCGACAGCATCACCCCCAACCCCCTCACCGCTGCCACGCTGGCGCTGCGCGTCACCTCGAACCCCTCCACCGAGTGCCCCTTGTGGGCCTCCTGCGAGTTCATCCCCGCCGCGTACGCGCAGAACTCCTCCAGCCCCTCGAACTACGGCAACTATGACCTGGCGAAGCGCCCGGAGGGTGGGGTCGACATTCGCTACATCGTCATCCACGACACCGAGGGCAGCTACGCCTCCACGCTCTCGGTCTTCCAGAGCCCCACGTACAAGGCCAGTGCCCACTATGTGGTGCGCGCCTCGGACGGGCATGTCGCGCAGATGATCCCCAACGCGCACGTCGCCTGGCATGCCGGCAACTGGTACGTCAACGCGCACTCGGTGGGTATCGAGCATGAGGGCGTCGCTATCGAAGGAGCCGCTTGGTACAGCGAGCAGCTGTACATCTCCTCGGCTCGGCTGACACGCTACCTGGCGCTGCGGTTCAACGTGCCGCTCGATCGCGAGCACATCGTCGGCCACGACAACGTGCCGGGCACGTCGACCACCAACCAGGCCTCGCAGCACTGGGATCCGGGCCCCTTCTGGGACTGGGACCACTACATGGAGCTGGTCGGCGCGGAGCTGGAGCAGCGCGAGCCCCTGAACCCCGGCATCGTGAAGATCGCCCCGGACTTTCAGACCAACACCCCGGCGATGACGTACTGCTACTCCTCGACCGACTGCCGGGCGGTGCCCACCCAGTCGGCCAACTTCGTGTACCTGTACACGGCGCCCAGCACGAGCGCGTCGCTGATCACCAATCCCTTCATCACGGACACTCCCTCGCGGGCGAGCAACTGGGCCAACAAGGCGGCGGCCGGCCAGCAGTACGCCCTGGCCGGCCACCAGGGCGACTGGGACGCAATCTGGTTCAGCGGCCAGAAGGCCTGGTTCTACAGCCCGGGCCACGTCAACACGCGCAGAGGGTTCGGCATGCTCGTGACGCCCAAGGCGGGCAAGACGTCCATCCCGCTCTACGGCCGGGCGTACCCGGAGGCGGGGGCGTACCCGGCGGGCATCACTCCCCAGGCGCTCATCCCGCTCACTCCGTACAGCATCCCCGCCGGCCAGCGCTACGTGGCGATCGGGCCGCTCAAGGGCGACTACTACTACTCGCCCACCTACGCGCCCCAGGTCGAGGGCTCCAACAAGCGGGATGTCCCCGGGCAGCTCCTCTACTACCAGGTCAACTTCAACCACCGCTTCGCCTACGTGCTGGCGAGTGACGTGGATGTCGTCCCCCCGGCCGTGGACGGCAGCGGCTTCCCGGAGGAGTAGGGGACCGGCTCGACGAACGTTCCGTCCGTCCGAACGTGTGTGAGGCGCATAGGAAGGATGGAAGAGCTGAGGTGCTCGAGAATCGATCGCTCGTGACAAGCGCTCCAGCGCCAACTCCCCGCGTGCTCCGTAGCGGCATAGCCGCTCCAGACCCTGCCTGTCGTTGGCGAGCCCCTTGGGCCCCGAAGGTGGCGCGGCCATGCTGGGTGGCCAAGCTGGGTGGCCAAGCGGAAGCAGCCGCTGCAGACTTCTGACGGCGTCAGAAGTGGACGCGAGCCGGTTCCCCTCAAGGGTCAATTTCGTTCAAGACGGCGGCGCGTCGGTCCTCGCATGATGAGCGGCATCAAGCGAGGAGTGTATGGCTGAATCCAAACAAGGACCCGTGCGCGCTCAACCGCTGATCGCGGTGAGAGACGTGAAGGCCAGCAGCACCTGGTACAAGGCCCTGCTGGGAGTGGAGTCCTCCGGGGACCCAGATCATCCGCACCGGCTCTTCTATGACCGGCTGATGAGCGGGGACACGCTGATCCTCCAGCTCCATAGCTGGGAGGACGAGGATCACCCCAACCTCAAGGGGAGGGACAAAGCACCTGTTGGACATGGCGTCCTGTTGTGGTTCGAGGTGGACGACTTCGATGCGGCCGTGGAGCGGGCGCGGAAGCTGCGAGCGACGGTGGTCGAGGAGCCGCACGTGAACCCGGCGCCCCAGCACCGGGAGATGTGGCTCCGGGATCCAGACGGGTACTACGTGGTCCTGGCCAGCCGCGACGGGGAGGCGGGGTAGCCACACGGAGGCACTGCCGCTCAACTGTCTCCCGATGATGCCGAGGCCTTCACGAAATCAACGAAGGCTCGCAGCGCCGTCGGGATCTGACGGCGACTGGGGTAGTAGAGGAAGAAGCCGGGATAAGAGGGGCACCAGTCCTCGAGAGCCCTCACCAGGTGGCCCTGTGCGAGCAGCGTGCTCACCTGCGCCTCGAAGACATACGCCAGGCCGACCCCCGCCAGCGCAGCATCCACCATGAGCCCCTGCTCACTGAGGGTCAGGGGACCATCGACTTCGATCACCACCTCTTCGCTGTCCCGCTCGAACTCCCAGCGGTAGAGGACTCCGCTGAGAAAGCGGAAGCGGATGCAGGGCAGCTCGCGCAGTTCATGCGGCGTCCTGGGCATGGCATGGCGCGAGAAGTATTCCGGCGCCCCGACGACGGCGGACCTCTGCCGCGGGCCAATCGGAACCGCGAGCATGTCCGCAGCGATGCTCTCGCCGAAGCGCACTCCGGCATCGAACCCCTCCGAGACGATGTCGCTCAGGGCGTCGTCCACTCTCATCTCGACTCGCACGTCCGGATAAGCCCGGAGAAATCGCGTGACGACGGGCATGAGCGCCAGCTGCGACGACTGCCGGGACGCGTTGATGCGCAACGTCCCCATCGGCTGGCCTCGGAAGACGTTCAGATCCTCGAGCGCATCGCTGATGTCTCGAAAGGCCGGGCGGATGCGCGCGAAGAGGCGCTCGCCCGCCTCCGTCAGGGCGACGCTGCGGGTGGTGCGATTCACCAGTCGCACCCCGAGGCGCTCCTCGATGCTCTGCAGCGAGTGGCTCAGGGCGGAGGGCGATACCCCCAGTTCCACCGCCGCCTTGCGGAAGCTGCGGTGGGTCGCGATGGCGAGGAAGGGGGAGAGGGCAGCGGGATCGATTCGCTTCATTGCTGAGATGAACTCATCAGCTCATTGAGGATTCAAGAGATTCACTCACCAGATGCCTCCCGCTACCTTTCCTTTGCCAGCCGACGAACCCGTCCGGCGGCCTTCTGGAAAGGAAGTCTCATCATGCGTACCTGGTTCATTACTGGAGCTTCTCGTGGTTTTGGCGCCCTCATTACTGCCGAGGTCCTCGCTGCGGGCGACGCCGTGGTGGCCACGGCCCGCGATCCGCAGGGCCTCCAGGCGAAGTTCGGAGACCACCCGCGGCTGCTCGCCGTCCGGCTCGATGTCACCCGCGAGGAGCAGATCCAGGCGGCCGTCGAGGCAGCCATCCAGCGCTTCGGCCGCATCGACATCCTGGTCAACAACGCGGGCTACGGCCTGCTCAGCGCCGTGGAGGAGGCCAGCGCGAAGGAGGTCGAGAGCGTGTTCTCCACCAACGTGTTCGGACTGCTGGCTGTCACCCGCGCGGTGCTCCCGCACATGCGCCGCCAGCGCTCGGGGCACGTGATCAACGTCTCCTCGGTGGGAGGCTACGGCGCTTACGCCGGCTGGGGCGTCTACTGCGCCACCAAGTTCGCGGTGGAGGGCCTCACGGAAGCCCTGGCCGTCGAGCTGGCCCCCCTGGGTATCAAGGCGACCGTCGTGGAGCCCGGTTTCTTCCGCACGGACTTCCTGGACGGGCAGTCGCTCTCGGTGGCCCAGCCGATCGCCGACTACGCCGCCACGTCCGGAGTCACGCGAACGGTGGCAGGGGAGCTGAACCACGCGCAGCCTGGCAATCCGGCCAAGCTGGCCAAGGCCTTCCTGGCGCTGGCGGATGCCGCCAACCCGCCCCTGAGGCTGCCCCTGGGCAGTGACACGCTGGCGCGCATCGAGGCCAAAAACCGGCAGGTCGCTGAGGAGGTCGCCGCATGGCGTGCGCTCGCGGTCTCGACCGACGGGTTCGATGCGAAGGCCTGAGAAGCGGGTTCAGCGCTTGCCCTTCGGGCGGCTCACGGAGAAGGTGACGATGTTGTGATCCGAGCCGCCGGTCGGGCCGGCCTTGATGTTCGAGACCCGGCACCCGTGGGACATCTCCCAGTCGATGCTGGCGTTGCCATGGGTCTTCGCGCCGCCGTGGGTGGTCATGCCGGCCTGCTGGGCGATCCAGTTCGGCGACCACTTCCCCCGGGTCGACGCCGGCTCGTTCCAGTCGCCGCCGATGAGCAGGGCCTGATCAGGGTTGTTCTTGATCTGCCGCTTCGCGAAGGCGAGCAGCTTCTCGGAGAGCGACGCGTAGGTCTTCACCCGGTTCTCCGGCCCGACGGGGTGCCCGTTCTTCCAGTCGACCGAGGGCGGCTGGTGGGCCGAGACCACCTTCAGCCAGCCTGCGAGCTGGACGGCAACGGCCGCCCGCGGCGGGGCGTGGCCGCCGCGCACGGTGGTCCAACCGCCGCCCTCGCCCTGGATGGACGCGGCGTGCTTGGCGAGAAGGCTGTCCTTGACGAGGATGCCCGACTCGCCGTGGTCCTTGGCCTTGGGGAAGGTCACCAGGTGGTAGCCGGGGATCTTCTCCAGGGCCTTGTGGTAGCCGTTGATCTCCTGGACCTGGACGAAGTCGAGCTTGTTCTTCTTGGCGAAGTCGCCCAGCCACTTCTGCACCTGCTGGGGGTTGCGGTCGCGCTCGACGTTGTAGGTCGCGCCCTTGAGCGTCGATGGGGTCTTGCCCTTGCCGCCGGCGGTGGTGGCAGCGCTGGTATTGGCGGTGGGGGTGTTGGCGGTGGGGGCGGCGTCGGTGTGCTTCAGCGAGCGAGCCATCCGCTCGCCGACGACCCCCTGCGGCTGCCCGGTCCAGCCGTGGTCGCGCTTGTAATTGACCACCGCCTTGGCGGTGCCGGCGTCGAAGCGGTCGTCGGCGGCACCCTTCTTGAGGTAGCCGAGCGACTCCAAGCGCTCTTCGACCTTCTGAACGCGGCTGCCGGTGGAGCCGACGTGGAGGAGGGGGCGGTGGGACTGGGTTCTCATATTCCAATTCTCGCCAGCCGAGAGCGGGAGTTGCTTCGGTTCGCGGCGGCGCGTTCGGGCTTGCTGCGCCGCGTCAGAGCGGCTCAGCTCAGGGGCGAGCAGGGGACTGTCCTGCTTGGCGAGGATCCCCTGCACCGCTCCCAGCGCGAAAGTCCGGCGCAGCAGCCCAGCCCCATCCAGTCGCGGCGTGCGCTCCTTCGTCGCTTCCGCATTCGCCGCTGCCGTGGGTTGTCTACGATGCGGTCCATGCTGCCTCTCCTGCTTCTCCTCTTCGTCTCACAGGTTCCCGCGGTTCCTGGTGAAGGAACGCTGGTGTCCTTTTGTAAGCAGGGAAGGGTGACGGCGTGTCAGGAACTGCTGAAGACCAATCCCGAGAAGTACGCCGAGGTTCAGGCCGAGATCGCGAAGGCAGCGCTGAGACTGGAGACCTTGAAAGCTGCGGATGAGGAGGCCCAGGAGAAAGAGGACACCGACGCGGACGAATCTTCCGAAGTCCAAGCCGCCGAATCGCCGGGGGAGCCCCCGAATTGCGATGGCCAGAATCACCACATCATTTCCCGGCCTATCGCCAAGGGCACTGGCAAGGCACAAGACGCTCCGCGGGCTATATGAGCCTCGGGATGAGCGCTTCAAGGCCCGGGCAAAAGACAAGGAGTCGCACTGCGGCTACCAGCAATGGCACCGCGATGTGGACGATGAAGTTGTCCGGTGGCTGGAAGAGAACGTTGCTGCAACGCCGGAACAGTTCATGAGGAAGCTGCGCGATATCTACAGCCGCAAAGAGATGCTGGAGAGGTTTCCCCATGGCTTCTGAGGCACCTCTGCCGCCTCGCTTCTTCTCCCTGCACGATGACCTGTACGGGACCCATGACACCCAGTTCAGTGACGTCGAACCGGTCAATCTTGGAGAGGCGCCCCTCTGCCCAAAGTGCGGCGGCGTCATCGGCATGATGACATGGCTGCCACCATACCGTGTCGAACTGGAACTGTATGGCTCCGCCTTGGGCGACTTCGTGAAGGGCCCGGGTTACCAGGTCCTCATCTCCGAGCGCATGGCCGAGGCCGTTCGTGCGGAGGGGTTGACTGGCCTGCTCGGCTTCGACCCTATAGAGGTGGTCCGTGTACGCAGGAAGCGCAAAGGCCTCAAGCCTGCGGATGTGCCCCGTTACTTCGTGGTCACCCCCTGCTTCGGGCGCGGCGCTGTGGATCTTTCGCGCAGTCTCTTGCGTCGCAACAGGCCTCTCACTTGCCCGGAGTGTCGCAATCCCGGAGTGGACACCATTCATGGCTTTACCCTGGAGCCGGGTACTTGGCAGGGCGAGGATGTCTTCCGTCCACGTGGGCTCCCTGGCCGTATCGTCGTCTCGGAGCGCTTTTTCGAGTGGGTCCAGCGACGCGGGCTGACGAACATGAAGCTGATCCCTACCGAGGAGTACGTCTTCGATCCTGGGCATCTGGGACCACCGGCAGCTACCACCGAAACGCCATGGGAATGACGGATGGCTGTGTCTACGTGAAGACAAGGTGACCCACCGCCTGTCACGGGAGGGTCACCGTAAAGCATGAGCCTCTGCCCAGGCCCTCGCTCCGGACTTCGATTTGCCCACCGTGGAGCTCGACGATCTTCTGGGTGATGGCGAGCCCGAGTCCGCTGCCCGTGGAGGCATCGCTGTGGCTGCGAGACCTGTCCGCCTTGTAGAAGCGATCGAAGACGAAGGGCAGGTCCTCCGCCGAGATTCCAATCCCCGAGTCGGAGAACCGCACGAGCAATCGCCCCTCCGTGCGCCGAAGCTCGATCCGGATCTGCCCGCCCGGTGGAGTGAACTTGACGGCGTTGTGGGCCAGATTGGTCCAGACTTGGTTCAGCATGTCCTCGTCTGCGGACACGACCAGCTCATCGAGCTCGGCGGCGACGTCGAGGCCCTTGGCCATCCACTGGGGCTCGGCCGCGAGGACGACGTGGCGGATCTGGCTGTCCAGCCGGTAGGGCTTCGGCGCGGGAGCGTGGGCCTTGGAGTCCAAGGAGCTCAGCCTCAGCAGGTTCTCGCTCAAGCGCGAGAGCCGCCGGCTCTCGGTCTCGATGGTGGAGAGGTACTGCTGACGAACCTCCTCCGACAGCCCGCCGCCCTTGAGGGCCTGGGCAAACCCCTGGATGGAGGTGAGGGGCGACTGAATCTCGTGGGAGACGTTCGAGATGAACTCCTGGCGCATCTCTTCCATCCGCTTGAGGGACTCGGCCATCTGGTTGAGGTTGGTGGCGAGTTGGTGGAACTTGTTCTCTGGAATGGCCTCACCTGCTTTCTCGACCGGCAAGCTGACGGAGAAGTCCCCGCGGGCAATGCGGCTCAGGGCGTCGCTCAGCATCGCGAGCAGTTCCATCGGCTGCCGCCGGACTGCCTGGCCGATGAAGGACATGAGGAAGCCAAAGAGAAAGAGCGAGACCACCAGGTCGATGAGCCGGCTGACGTAGGAGCTCAGCTGCACGCCGAGCGCCACCAGTGCGAGCTCCTTCAGCCACGACACGAGTGTCCATTCGAGCACCAGCCCCGTCAGGAATGCCAACGTGGTCAGCATGAACTTGAGGCGATATCGACTTCGCACGGTCAGAGGCTTCATGGGGTGGGCTCCAGCCGATAGCCCAGCCCCCGGATGGCGGTGATGCGGTAGCCGAAGCGCTCCTCAGGGAAGCGTTCGCGGAGCCGGTTGATGTGGACGTCCACGGTGCGGTCCGTCCCCTCGAAGTCAGGCCCCCAGATGGCCTGGATCAGCTGCTCCCGGCTGAAGGTCTTGCCCGGCGAGCCGCCCAGCTTGAAGAGCAGCTCGAACTCCTTTGGCGGAATGGTCAGGCTCTCGTCCCCGGCCTGAACTTGATAGCTCTTGCGGCTCAGCAACAGCCTTCCGATCTGGACGGTCTGCGAGGCCTCGATGCGGTAGCGCTTGAGCAGCGCCTTGACTCGGGCGGCGAGCTCCGCCGGCTCGAAGGGTTTCACCAGGTAGTCATCGGCTCCGAGCTCGAAGCCCTTGAGCTTCTGCGAGGTCTCTCCCTTGGCTGTGAGCATGAGGATGGGGAGGTCCCTGCGGCGCTTGAACTCGCGGCAGAAATCCCAGCCGTCCAGGTGCGGCATCATCACGTCGAGGACGATCAGATCGGCTCGGACGGACTCCAGCAGGCGCAGGGCCTCGCGGCCGTCCGGGGCCTCGACCACATCGAAGCCCACGGTGCTCAGGAAGTGCCGCACCAGCTCGCGAATGTGGGGATCGTCATCGACGATCATGATCTTGGCCATGGGTTCTCCAGGCCCAGCTTACGCCGCTGGGGATGCGAGCGCCTCGGCCCGGTCGGTCAGGCTCAACTGCCTCTCAGCGAAGGTCCGGTACAGCTCATGGCTCGCCAAGAGCTCGGAGTGGGTGCCGCTCCCCGTCAGCCGTCCTTTCTCGATGAAGAGGATGCGATCCGCGTCCACCACCGTCGAGAGGCGGTGCGCGATCACCAGCGTCGTCCGGCCTCGCATCAGATTCTGCAGGGCCAGCCTCACGGAGTGCTCCGAGGCGCTGTCGAGGCTCGAGGTGGCCTCATCCAGCATGAGGACGTCGGGGTCGCGCAGGAGCGCCCGAGCGATGGCGATTCGCTGCCGCTGCCCGCCGGAGAGCTTGACGCCTCGCTCGCCCACCTCGGTGTCGTAGCCGCGGGGGAGTTCGCGGATGAACCCGTCGGCGTAGGCCATGCGAGCGGCCTCGATCACCTCTTCTTCGCTGGGTTCCCGGTCCAGGCCGTAGATGATGTTCTCGCGGATCGTCCCGGCCATGATGGGACAGTCCTGGGGCACGTACCCCAGGCGGCTCCGCCACGAGGCCAGGGAGAATGCATCGAGGGACCCGGAGCCGATGCGGATGCTCCCGGAGTCGGGCTCATAGAAGCGCTCCAAGAGGTTGAAGAGGGTGGTCTTCCCGCCGCCGCTGGGGCCGACGATGGCCGTCACGGTGTCCGGCTCCAGGGTGAAGCTCATGTCCCGGCACACCGGCTCGCCGGGCACGTAGCTGAAGCTCACCTGCTCGAAGCGGATCGGCTGGCGAGCCGAGTCGAGAGGGAGGCCCTCCTCTGGCTTCTCCTCGGGGAGCTCCAACAGCTCGATGATGCTCTGCGTGGCCCCTCGAGCCTTCTGGAGCTGGGTGATGAAGCCGGTGATCTGCGCGATGGGGATGATGGCCTGGATCAGATAGAGGATGAAGGCGACCAGTGCGCCCGCAGTGAGCTGTCCCGAGGAGACCAGGAAGCCGCCGTAGCCGACGACGAGCACGAGCAGAGCCATGAGCACGAGGGACATCAGCGGTCCAACCAGCGCCTGGATGCGCCCATCCTTGAGGCCGAGCTCGTAGAGCCGCTCCACGGTCGCGTGTCCCTTGCGGTACTCCCGGGGCTCGGCGTTGGAGGCCTTCACCAGGCGGATCTCGGAGAGGACCTGGGCCAGGATGGCCGTGAACTTTGCGTTCTCGTTCATGGTGCCCATGGCCACCCGGCGCATGGTGCGGCCCAGCGGCACGAGCGCGCTGATGCCGATGGGAAGGGCCACGAGCATCACCAGGGTCATCTTCCAGTTCAGGAAGAGGAGCAGGCAGCTGGCTCCGACGAAGGCGATGATCCCCGAGACAAATCCGGAGAGGTTCTCGGTGATGAGGGCCTTCACTGCGGCGGTGTCGTTGACCATGCGGGAGATGAGGTCCCCGCTTCCGTGCGAGTCGAAGTAGCGGACGGGCAGTGCCAGTTGCTTTTTCCAGAGCCTGTCTCGGATGCCGACGACGATCCGCTGGCCGATGAGTGTCAGCAGGTAGAGCGAGAGGCTGCCCGCGCCGGCCTGCAGTGCGAAGGCAGCGCCGATCAGCGCCAACTGGGTGAAGTTGAGGGACGACAGTGAGAAGCCGTCCACCATACTCTTGGTGAAGAGGGGGACGACCAGGCTCACCGCCGTCGAGCCCAGGCTCAGCCCCAGGGCTGTGAGGAGCAGCGGCAGCGATGGCCGTGTGGCCAGGACCAGGTTTAGAAAGCTCTTGAGGCTCGCGGTCTTGAAGGTTCGTGGTTCCATGCTGGCAACCTACGCCCCGTTTTTAAACGGACGATAAACCCCTCTCCGCTCGGGGTGGCCCCTCGAATGTGGCTGTGAGCCTATGCGCATCGAGCGAGCAAACTCGCTTGGCGAGCAGCCGGCATGGCGCGAAAACGCCGTACTGAACGCGCTCGCGGACTGGTACCCGATCATCTCAGCCACCTCCGAGAGTGAGACGCGCTCTCGCCGAAGGAGGTCTTTCGCGATCGCGATGCGCCATTCGAGAAGGTACTCCATGGGAGGCACCCCCACCGTTCGCATGAACCGTTCTGCAAAGGACGCGCGAGACATGCCTGCCGTCCGCGCCAAGTCGGCGACCGTCCATCGGTGCGCAACGTCGTCGTGCATCCGCCGAAGAGCGCGGGCAAGCGCGGAATCGGTGAGGCCTGCGAGCAGCCCTTTCTCCTGACCCGCGGCTTCTGCGGGTCGAAAGCGCAGGGCCTCGACAAGGAGCACCTCGACGAGTCGCCCAAGGATCAAATCACGCCCCGGACGACGTGCCGCCGTCTCCTCGCTGATAAGCTCGACGACCCTGCGCAGCCGCGTGGCTCCCGGCTCATCTCGCCGAATATGAATCATTGACGGTAGGAAGCTGACGACGAGCTGGGCGTTCGTGCGATCAAAGCGGAAGTACCCGCCGAGCTGTCGCATCGTCGGGGGGCCAGACTGCGTTCCGTGTCGGAGCTCGTTCGTATGCGTCGGCTTGATGAGCTTGGGTTTGATCCCGAGATCACTCGCCATGGTGAAGCCGGGAGTGGCGGGCAGGAGGATGAAGTCACCCTCTTCGAGCTTGATCGAGCCGATGCCGTCGAGGTCGAGGAAGCAGGAGCCCTCCAGCATGAGGCAAAACCCGGGATCCTCATGCGCATCGTATCGCACGCTCCATCGTCCGGCGCCGCTGATGACCTTCGAGAGCACCGTCTGAGGGCGGAGGAGCGAAATGACGGCAGCGAGAGGGTCGGACGTGTCGTGGGCGGGCTCCGGGAGGGGGGACTCAGACGCTCGCGAATGCATGATAGGCCCGATATCATAGCGCGTCTCCCGTGTTTCGGAATCACCCGAGCAGGCGCGCAATCGCCGCGCGCAGCTCCGCGGAGAAGCGGTCCGTCGTGCTCCCGGGGAAGAAGTCGAAGCCGTGGATACCGCCCTGGTACACGTGGAGCTCGACCGGCACGCCTGCACGCGAGAGGCGCATCCCGTATGCAATATCCTCTTCGAAGAAGAGGTCGACGGACCCGACGGCCAGGAACGTCGGAGGCAGGTGGGTGAGGTCGCTCGCGAGAGACGGCGAGTAGTGACCTTGGCGCTCGCTCGGGATGGATGCGCCGCCTCGCATTGCCTGCCAAGCGAAGCGGTTGATCGCTCGCGTCCATCCGAACTCGCCAGTGGTCGGATTGTCGACGGGCGCCTCCGGCGTTCCCGTCCGCGCGTCGAGCATGGGGTAGACGAGCACCTGCCCAGCGAGAAGCGCGCCTCCACGATCTCGATGCAGGAGCGCCGTCGCCGCCGCGAGACCTCCGCCCGCACTGTGTCCCAGCAGGATGACCCGTGCGGGATTGATCCCAAGAGAGGGAGACTCCTTCAGGACCCATGAGAGGGCGGCGTAGCACTCCTCGACGGGACCGGGGAACGGACTCTCCGGCGCGAGGCGATAGTCCACGCTCACGATGAGCGCGCGGTGCTCGTTCGCGAGTTGGACGCACATGGCGTCTGTCATTTCTGCGGCGCCCGCGATGAAGCCGCCGCCATGCACGTAGACGATGGCTCGTGACGGCGGGGGCCCGGCATTCGGACGGTACATCAGCACGCGAACCTCACGCAGTCCGGGGACCCAGCGCTCTTCTCGTGCATCCGGCATCGCTGGTGCCATCTGCGCGTACGACGCAAGCAACTGCTTGCGGAAGAGCTCGAGCGGGTCGCGCTCGGGATCGAAGAGGCCTGCGGAGGCGACGAAGTCGCGGACGGCGGGATCAACGAGATGGAGGGTGTTCATGGATGCACTCCGTCACTTCGCCTGAGCCAGAGCCACCGCGTCGGACCCGGCGGGAAAGCGGAGCTGTGCGGAGGCGTCGTTCGCAGCGCGATAGACGACCTCGGCGACATCGGACTCCTTCGTCACGACCGGCTGCTGGGTGAAGTCACCGAGAACCCGCTGAGCGAAGGCCGCGTACGCGTCCGGAATGTTCCCTTCCATTCGTGGCCCAGAGTTCCGAGTGAAAGCGGTCGTCGGGCAGTAGCCAGGCTCGACGAGCTTGGCGCGGACATTGAAGGACTCGAGCTCCAGTGCGAGCGACGCGGTGAAGCCTTCGATGGCCATCTTGGTCGCGGTGTAGACGGCGGCCAGCGGCATCGGCGCAAGCGTCACGCTCGACGTGACGTTCACCACCACACCCGATTGCCGCTGTCGAAACTGAGGCACCACGGCCTGTGTCATCGCAATGACCCCGAGGGTGTTGGTCTCGAACATCTCGCGCACGATCGACATCGGCATCGCCTCGAACGCGCCGATGGCGCCGATGCCCGCGTTGTTGACGAGGACGTCGATCGGTCCGCTCGCTTCGATCGCCGCCTGGATGCTCGCGGCGTTTGTCACGTCGAGAGCAACGATTCGAAGGCGCTCCGAGCGCGGCAGCACGTCTTCACGCGGCTTTCGCATGGTGGCAACGACGCGCCAGCCTCGTTCGTGGAAGTAGCGCGCCGTTTCGAGGCCGTACCCGGAAGAGCAACCCGTAATGAGGACATTCTTCATAGACATTCTCCGTTTCAGAGTTCAGAGCTGGGCGCCGTAGCTGTTGCAGCGCGCGATGGATGATTTGACGACCGTGCTCCTCGCGGAGACGTCGTCGCTCGTGGAGCGTCGCCGCCCCCTGGTCATCTGCGGAGCGTGCCTCCCATCGTGATGACGTCCTGATAGTGGGCGCCGCCAGTCACGAGCGGCGCGATCTTGGCGACCAGCGACTGCGACTGCGCGCGCGCGAAGTTCTCGGCGTGGGCCTCTTGGGTGGTCCAGCCTTCGGTGACGTGAACGGCGTTGGGATCGCTGGCCGAGCGCCCGACGAGGTAGAGGAGGCAGTTCGCGTTGCCCGTCGGCGCTCCGCTGAGCAAGAGGTCAATCAGCTCATCGGCCTTCCCTGGACGGGCCGTCATCGTGGCGTGGAAGCCGTGGGTCGCATGGATCCTCAGTTGGGACATGGCATCTCTCCTGGGTGAAGTCGTCTGGCGTTGAGCCCGGCGTGTTGGTTCGCCCTCCTCTTGTATCGCCGCACAACTGGACGATCCATAACGCGGAGTCCAAATAACATTCGAGATCGTCTTGCGCGCGCATGGGCTTCTGCTGGCCTGTCGATGGCAGCGGGGGGCAGCCATGAACGCCCAGGAGCCAGCGTGGCGCGTCCGCGCGCGTCTTCGTCTACGCGACGCTCCTTGCAACCGACCGGTGTTCCCCCAACACGAAACCGAACAGATCGAGAGCAGCGAGAAACGAAGAGCCCGCGCTCGCCACTGTCGTCGCTGGCGACTCGTCAGAAGCTCCGAGCGGCGGGTTCGATTGCCGACGCTCCCAAGCAGGGCACTCCGCCGCTTTCAAGCGCTCTCGGTCTGAGGAAGGGGGGCACTGTTGCATGTGAGGGAGGGGCATAGAGTGGCAGCGGAGAGCGGCTGAAGGGGGCCTCCGAACCGCGCAGTCGGCGTGGGGCACACCGAAGTTTTGCCCAACGTCTGCTCAAGGCAAGGCGGGTTGCTGGTGTTTTTGACAATCCCTGCTGCTGGCTTGGCGCCACACGCTCTGGGCTTTCTGGGCCGGGAGTCTGGTGCTGCTCAGGTGATTGCGGCGCCGCCGCAATTGACGCGTCAGCCGCGAGCGCTTGCGCGTCAATTGACGACAGGCCGCGACAGCCGACGTCCAGCTTCCGTTCACGTGTTCGGCGAGTGCCCAGCTCGCCCGAACGCGCACCAGCATGTTCAGGTCCGACTCTTGCATTGCTTGTCTGCACACCCGCCGTTCCGTGAATCTCTGGCGGGTGTGAGGGAAGCGATACATGAAGGGCATGTCTTGGAAATACATCCTCCACACCGCGCTGCTGGCGCTCACCCTGTGCGCGCTGCCCGCGCTGGCCGGCCCGGACAACGTGGGCCTGGGCCGTGGCGATGACACCCCACCCACGATCAGCACTGCCAACCAGATCATCAACACCTACGCCCGGGTGACGGCGCCTCTGGCGCCGGGCGACACCGCCATCCAGATCGGGGCCTCCACTGGGGCTGCTGATCCGATCGCGGCGGGCGATCTGCTGGTGGTGATCCAGATGACGGGCATCGTCCCGGAGCCTCCCAGAGGAGATACGACCGCCATCACCATCGACACCAACCAGCCTGTGGGCCGCTGGGAGTTCGTGCGGGTGACCACCGTGGCGGGCTCCACGGTGAACCTGACGGCACCGCTGCTCTACAGCTACGCGGCCAACGTCACCCAGGTCGTCCGGGTGCCCGAGTACCTCAACCTCACCATCCCGGCTGCCCGCAGCCTTGCCCCCTCTATGTGGGATGGTAGCACCGGCGGCGTGCTGGCCTTCCTGGTCTCGGGGACCTTGATGACCAGCGGGGGCATTCCCGCTCTCAACGCCGCGGGCCGTGGCTTCCGCAGTGGGCAGCCGGTGGAGGACGCCAGCGGCGACGTGGGCTGCACGGGGCTGGATGAGGCTCCTCCGAAGGGAGCGCAGAAGGGTGAGGGCATCGCCTTCACCCGGTACGGCTCCTCGGTTACGGGGCGCGGGCATGTGACCACCGGTGGTGGCGGTGGCGTGTGTGACAGCTCGGGCGGCGGTGGTGGCGCTCACGTCGGTGGCGGCGGCCTGGGCGGTAACAGCAATGATGGCAGCCGGGCCGTGGGAGGAACTGGAGGCTTGGGGCTGACCTATACGTCCTCCAGCAAGTTCAACCACCTGCTCATGGGCGGGGGCGGCGGTGCGGGTCACTCCTCGGGTGGCACCGCAGCCGGTGGCCGGGGCGGTGGCATCATCTTCGCCCGCGTCGGAGCGATCTCGGGTGCCGGGTCGATGTCGGCCAACGGCGATCCGGGCGGCAACGCCAGCGGTCAGGATGGTTCGAGCGGCGGTGGCGGCGGCGGCACCATCTACCTGCGCGTCGCCGCAGCTGCGACATGCGGAAACATCACGGCCATTGGAGGCAACGGCGGCAGCTCCAACTCGGGCTTCGACGTCGGTCCGGGTGGCGCGGGCGGCGGTGGCCGTATCATCTTCCAGAAGGGGAGTGGCACCTGCGCCCTGCCGACCTTTGCCGTCAACACCGGGAACGCCGGCGTGCAGGCGAACTCCTCGTCTCCGCTGGGCGCCTTTTACGGCGCGCAGCCCGGAACCGCAGGCGCCACGGCCACGCTGACCGGTGGCTTCCCCGTGCTGCCCGCGCCGGTGGTAGTCACGCCGGCCAACGGCTCCTCGACCAACAACACGACGCTCACCTACATGGGCACGCTCGCCCAGCCGTTCCCCACGGGGACCACGGTGTCCGTCATCGTGGACGGGGTGACAGTGGGCTCGGCGACGCCGGATGCCGCTGGCAACTGGAGCTTCACCCCCACGACGCCCCTGGCGCCCGACTCGCACACGGTGAGCGCCGTGGCTGTCAACACGACCGAGGGTGTGCAGAGCGTGTCGAGCAACACCAACATGTTCATCGTGGACACCACGCCTCCGGCGGCTCCGGTGGTGGTGACGCCGGCCAACGGCTCGCTCACCAACGACAACACCCCGGACTACACGGGCACCGCTGCCGAGCCGGGCAGCACGGTGACGGTCATCGTGGACGGCACGCTGGTGGGCACCACCACGGCCAATGCCAGCGGCAACTGGAACTTCACGCCGACCATATCGCTGGCCGATGGCGCACACCCGGTGAGCGCCACGGCACGGGATGCGGCGGGCAACACCAGCCCCGGCTCCAACACCAACACGTTCATCGTGGACGCCACGCCTCCGGCGGCTCCGGTGGTGGTGACACCGGCCAATGGCTCGCGCACCAACGACAACACCCCGGACTACACGGGCACCGCCGAGCCAGGCAGCACGGTGACGGTCATCGTGGACGGCACGCCGGTGGGCACCACCACGGCCAATGCCAGCGGCAACTGGAACTTCACGCCGACCACGCCGTTGGCTGATGGCGCACACCCGGTGAGCGCCACGGCACGGGATGCGGCGGGCAACACCAGCTTCGGCTCCAACACCAACAGGTTCACGGTGGACACCAGGCCGCCAGGTGCTCCCTTGATGAGCGCGCCTCCGGCATTCGTCAACACGCCGACGCCCATTCTTGGAGGGACGGCGGAGGCCGACAGCACGGTGACGGTATTCCTGGATGGCACGGAGGCAGGCACAGCCACAGCCAATGTCAGAGGAGCTTGGAGTTTCACCCCTGCCACAGGGCTGACCGATGGCGTCCAGCAGGTCCATGCCACCGCCATGGATGCGGCAGGCAATGTCAGCCCTGTGTCCGAAGCCCGTACCTTCGTGGTTGACACCGTGGAGCCAGGTGCGCCAGCGGTGACTGTACCTGGGGACCTCGTCAATGCCCGGAAGCCAATCATCGTCGGGACGGCTGAGCCAAGTAGCATCGTCACGGTTTCGCTGGATGGGATCATTGTGGGAAAGACTATGGCGAACAGTGCGGGAGACTGGGCCGCCATACCAACCACGGAACTGGTAGAGGGCTCCCATCAAGTCACAGCTACCGCCGCAGATGAGGCGGGCAATATGGGTTCTGCCTCCCCGACCCGCAGCTTCAAGGTGGACGTGTCGAAGCCAGCGGCACCTGTGTTGAGCACGCTCGGGGAATTCATCAATACTCAGGGACCCATCATTTCCGGAACGGCAGAGGCCGAAAGCACGGTGACGGTGTCTCTAGATGGGGTCGTGGTCGGGACAGCCATCGTGAGAGCGTCAGGCGGCTGGGACTTCCCGACCACGGCGCTGCTCGACGGGCCCCACCAGGTCACGGCCACCTCCATGGATGCAGCGGGCAACGTCAGCCCTGTCTCCGCTCCCATTAGCTTTGGGGTCGACACGCTGGCGCCAGCAGCCCCAGAGATCACTGCAACCGCGGGTTCCATCAAAGACTTGAGTCTAAACTTTACGGGGAGAGCGGAGGCCGAGAGCACGGTGACAGTGCTGGTGGATGGGGAGGTAGCTGGGATAGCCGTTGCGAGTGCGTCGGGCGGTTGGTCCTTCCCGTCCCCCGCCCTGAATGAGGGCTCCCACCAGATCACTGCCACCGCTGCGGATCTGGCGAAGAATATCAGCTCTCTTTCGAAGCCGTTCGACTTCACCATTGATTCTCTGGCGCCAGCGGAGCCCCAAGTGACTGCGCCTGGGGAATTCGCCACCAGCAGAAGGCCTACCATTCGTGGAACCGCCGAGCGAGAGAGCACGGTGGAGGTGTGGCTGAATGGGACGAAGGTGGACGAGGTTGACGTCGATGAGTCGGAGGTCTGGATGTTCACCCCATCGAGTGATCTGGCAGTCGGGAAACATGTCGTCTCCACCATCGCCAGAGATAAGGCTGGCAATGAGAGCCAGCGCGTCGATCATGTCTTCGCGGTCCAGCAGAGCCATTACGGCTGGGGTTGCTCCAGCGCCTCCGCGTCCCCTGTCACCTGGGCTTTGTTGACACTGGCCCTGGCGCTTCGCCGGCGCCGACTCAGGTCTCCGTGAGGGGCTGGTGACCCTGTGACTGCTCGTCGCGGGCGTGGGCCTTGCGGGCTTCCTCAAGGAAGGCACACTCTTCGCCCCTTGCATGAGAAGGCGACAGAAGTTCGTCCTTACAACTTCCACACCGCACCCGCGCGAAGCCGTGGGCCAGCACTCCGCACTCTTCTAAGGTAAGGGGCCCGCGCTTGACCGAGTTGAGGCGCGCTCGCCAGAAGCTCCAAGCGGCGGGTTCGATTCCCGCCGCCTCCCTCCCGAGAATCCCATCAATGTTAAAGCTCAGGGCTCGCGGCGGTACACCTTCCCGCCCTTCATCACGAGCCGCACCTGGCGCAGGGTAGAAATGTCGCGCGTGGGATCGCCTCGCACCGCGACGAGGTCCGCCAGCAGCCCCTCCTTTACCTGCCCGAGCTGGTCTTCCATGTGCAACATGCGCGCGTTGACGGAGGTGGCCGCCCGGAGCGCCTGCGTGGGAGCCATGCCGTACTCCACCATCAGCTCCAGCTCTCGCGCGTTGTCGCCGTGCGCGAAGACGCCCGAGTCACTGCCGTTGCAGATCGTCACGCCCGAGGCCAGCGCGGCGCGAAAGGCCTCGCGCTTCTTGCGCACGGACTCCGGCTCCGGGCTGACGCCCTTCTTCCACCCGCCGTACCCCAGGTTCGCCTCCTGGGCGGAGAGGGTGGGGCAAAGCATTACCCCTCGCTGGGCCATGAGCTTGAGCACCTCGGGCGTCGCCTCGTCGCCGTGCTCGATGGTCTCCACCCCCGCCATCACCGCGCGGCGGATGCCCTCGGCCGTGGATGCATGCACCACCACCGGGCGGCCGCTGTCGCGCGCCGTCTCGACGATGAGCCGCAGCTCCGCCTCCGAGTACGTGGGCCGCGCCTCACCCTTGGGGCCCCAGCGGTAGTCCCCGTAAACCTTGATCCAGTCCGCCCCGCGGCCGATCTGCCCCCGCACAGCGCGGATGAGCGCGTCCACGCCATCCGCCTCCTCGGCGCCTTGTGGCACCTCCCACTCCACGGCGAGTCCCTTGGGCCCATAGCTGCCGGTGGCCACGAGGGCCCGCGTGGTGACCTTCATCCGGGGGCCGGGGATGATGCCCTGATGGATGGCCTGCTTGAGTCCCACGTCCGCGTCCCCAGCGCCCTCGGTGCCCAGGTCCCGAATCGTGGTGAAGCCCGCCATGAGGGTAGCGCGGGCATGCTGGGTGGCCCGCGCGACGCGCAGCGCGAGTGACTCCTTGAGCACCTGATCGTTCCAGGGCGCTTCGTTGTACGGGTGGAGCAGCAGGTGCGAGTGGCCCTCGATGAGACCGGGCAGGAGCGTGGTGTCGGGCAGATCGATGACCTCGGCGCCCTCGGGGGGCCTCACCTGGGCAGCGGGCGCTACCGCGGCGATCCGATCTCCCCTGACGAGCACCACCCAACCCTCACGCGGCTGGGCCGAGACCCCGTCGAAGACGCGGGCCGGGCGCAGCAGGGTGGCGGGCTGGGCAGGCGCGGGAGCCGGAGCAGCAGGGGAGGAGGGCTGAGCGGGCGTGGTGACGGGCGCGAGACAGAGCGCCAGGGCAAGCAGCGGGAGGAGGGCGTGCATGGTCGCGGGGCAGAATATGCTTGGGGTGCAGCGCCACGCACTGTTCTCGGGAAGCGACGCCATGCCACCCATCGGCCTCACCGCCATCCAGATTCGCCAGGGGCACCCGGACTTCCTCGACCTGCCCTGGAGCCTGTCGCTCGCGGAGTGGGAGGGGAAGTGCAACCGGCTGGTCCAGGTGCCGCGTGGTCTGTCCCGCCACGAGGTGCTCTTCGTCAGCTACGGCAAGGTCATCTACGCCCTCAAGGAGCTGCCGCCGCGCGTGGGCCAGCGCGAGTACGAGGTGCTGCGAGGCCTCGAGGAGCGGGAGCTGCCGGCGGTGGAGGCCGTCGGACTGGTGAAGGCGCGCACGAGCGCCACGCTCTCAGAGGGGGAGGAGAGCAGCGTGCTCATCACCCGCTTCCTGGAGGGCTCGCTCCCGTACCGCACGCTCTTCATGAACCAGGGCTTGGAGCGTTACCGGGAGCGGCTGCTGGACGCCATGGCCAGCCTGCTCGTGCGCCTGCACCTGGGCGGCTTCTACTGGGGCGACTGCTCCCTCTCCAACACGCTGTTCCGCCGGGACGCGGGCGAGCTGCAGGCCTACGCGGTGGACGCGGAGACCTCCGAGCTGCACGAGCACCTGTCGGACGGCAAGCGCCTGCACGACCTGGACATCATGGAGGAGAACGTCGCCGGCGGTTTGGCGGATCTGGCGGCGGTGGTGGAGCTGCCCCCGTCGCTGGAGGTTTTCGAGACCGGCCCCACCATCCGCAAGCGCTACGAGCGGCTCTGGGAGGAGATCAACAAGGAGATCCCCATTGCGCCGAACGAGAGCTACCGCATCCACGAGCGGATCCGCGCGCTGAACGACCTGGGGTTCTCGGTGGGGGAGGTGGATCTGGTGGCCAGCGGCGAGAGCGATCACCTGCGCATGCGGACCATCGTCACGGACCGCAGCTACCACCGGCACCAGCTCCACAACCTGCTGGGCATCGTCGCCGAGGAGAAGCAGGCCACGCTGCTGCTCAACGAGATCCAGGAGCTCAAGGCCACGCTGGCGCGCGAGCTCAACCGCAGCACCCCGCTGAGCACCGCAGCCTTCCGTTGGTTGGAGGAGCGCTTCAACCCGACCGTTCAGAAGCTCATGCCTGTCCGAGGAGCGACCGAGCTGTCCGAGCTCTACTGCCAGGTGCTGGAGCACAAGTGGTTCCTCTCCGAGCGGGAGAAGAAGGATGTGGGCCTGGAGCGGGCCATCGAGGATTACAAGGAGCTCCGCAAGCGGCAGAAGGACGTCACCGTGGCCTCGTTCCTGCCGGGCGGGCCCGCCTCGCCCTCGCTCCCTCGGCTGGCCCAGCCAATAAGCGCAACCGATGGAATTCAGGAGGCAGCCCCCGCTCCGGAGGCCCCCTCTGGTGACAGCCCCACGGGGGGCCGTTAGCTTTCCGCCATGCCCTCGTCATCCTCATCGATCGGCACACCGCTCGCGATTGAAGTCCAGATTCGCCAGGAGAAGGCTTCCGCGCTCCGGCGCGTCGGGGACAAGCTGGAGATCCTGATTGGCCAGATGGTGAAGCTCGAACCCGAGCTGCGAACGCTCGCCGGGCCCCCGCGCGCCAAGAAGGTCGAGGAGTACCAGAAGCTCTGGGCGGAGGCAGACCACCAGCGCTGGTACCTCATCATCCAGCGCGAGGCGATAGGCCTGTTCGACCACGCCGAGGTCGATCTGATGTACCCCATGCCTCCGAAGGTGAAGTGAGGCTCAGGGCCCGGCGCGCCAGACAGCCAGCGCCAGCAGGGCCCAGCCGGCCAGGAAGCCCAGGCCTCCCAGGGGAGTAATGGCTCCCAGGGCGCGAACGCCCGTGAGCGCCAGTGCGTACAGGCTGCCGGAGAAGAGGACGATCCCCGCCAACATGGCCACACCCGCACCGGTGAGCAGCCCTACAGGCCGCGCCTGCGCCACGAGCCCCACCGCGATGAGCCCCAGCGCGTGGTACATGTGGTAGCGGGCCCCGGTCTCGAAGATGGCGAGGAGATCCGCGGAGAGCCGTGCCTTCAGCCCGTGCGCGCCGAAAGCCCCTGCCGCCACCGAGAGGAACGCGTTCACCGCGCCCAGGACAATCCACAGCCGCATCGTCGAGCGCCTTTCATCGAAGGTCCGAGTGCGGCAAGGTATACCAATCGATGACAGACTCCACCTCGAAGAAGTCCTCTGCCTCCCCGCCCTCCAGTACCGGTCGCCCGCTGTCGTTCGAGCTGCGCGAGTCCCCCATCCAAGGGCGGGGCGCCTTCGCCACGCGCCGCATCCGCAAGGGCGCGCGCATCATCGAGTACACCGGTGAGCGCATCACTCAGGACGAGGCGGACAAGCGCTACGACGACGAGGCCATGGGCCGCCACCACACCTTCCTGTTCACCCTGGACGACGACACGGTGATCGACGCCGCGGTGGACGGCAACGAGGCGCGCTTCATCAACCACAGTTGCGATCCCAACTGCCAGGCGCTCATCGAGGGCGACAAGATCTTCATCTACGCCCTGAAGGACATCTCGCCCGGTACGGAGCTCGTCTACGACTACGCCTACGAGCGGGCCGAGGGCATGGACGAGGAATCCGAGGCGCTCTACGTGTGCCGCTGTGGCGCGAAGGACTGCCGGGGCACCATCCTGGCGCCCCCCAAGCCGCCCCAGCGGGCCCGGAAGGCAGCGAAGAAGGCCGCCAAGAAGGGCGCGAGCACGCAGAAGAAGACCCGCGCCAAGGGCTCCCAGCGCAAGCAGACGGCGCGGGGCGGCGCCCGCTCGAAGACGCGCAAGCAGGCGTAGGCGCGGGGCCGCGGGCTACTCGTACCGGAGAGACTCGATCGGCGTGAGGCTCGCCGCACGCCGGGCAGGCCAGATGCCGAAGAACACGCCCACGCCGCCCGAGAACACGAAGGCCAGCACCACCGACTCGGGCGCCACGGCCGTCTGCCACCCCGCGAGCTGCTGAAGCGCATACGAGCCGCCCAGACCCAGCAGCAGCCCCAGGCCGCCGCCGACGAGGCACAGCACGAGCGACTCGATGAGGAACTGCAGCATGATGTCGTTGGGCCGCGCGCCCAGCGCCTTGCGCAGGCCGATCTCCCGGGTGCGCTCCGTCACCGACACCAGCATGATGTTCATGATGCCGATGCCTCCCACCAGCAGGGAGATCGCCGCGATGCCCGCCAGCAGCAAGGTGAACGTCTGCGTGGTCTCCTGCACGGTGCTGAGCAGCGAGGCCTGATCGCGGATGTTGAAGTCCGCATCTTGCCCAGGCCGCAGCCGGTGCTGGCGCCGGAGGACCTGATCGATCTCCACCATGGCGTCATCCATGGTGTCCTCGCTCGTGGCCTGCACGGCGATGGAGCGCACGCGGTCACTGCCCATGACGCGGAACTGCGCGGTCGCCAGGGGGATGTAGAGGCTCTCGTCCGGATTGGAGAATCCCTGGGAGCCCTTCTCCGTGAGCACCCCGATGACCTCGAAGGGCACGCCGCCGATCCGGATCGTCTTCCCCACCAGTGACTCGCTCGAGACGCCGCCGAGCTGCGAGCCCACCAGGGCACCCAGGACGGCGATGCGGCGGCGGCCTCGCTCTTCCGCCTCGGTGAAGAGGCGCCCGTCTGACAGCTGATAGTTGTTGACGCTGAAGTAGGTGGGCCACACGCCCACGATGGACATGTTGGCGTTGCTCGCGCCGTTCTCGATCTGCACCCGGCCCTCCAGTTCGGGCGAGACGGCCTGGATGTACTGAGGCGCCTCGCGGAGCGCCTCCGCATCCTCGGCGGTGAGCGCGGCCTGGCCTCGGCCCAGTCCACCCGCGAAGCTTTGCCCGGGGCGGACGGTGAGCACGTTGGCGCCCAGCGTCTTCAGCCGGGCCTCCACCGAGCGCTGGGCTCCCTCGCCCAGGGCCACCATGGTGATGACCGCCGCGATGCCGATGACGACGCCCAGCATGGTGAGCAGCGAGCGCAGCTTGTTGGCGACGATCGCGTCCAGCGCCACCCAGAGGATCTCGAAGATGATCATGGCCGCGTTACCTCCGGGTGCCGCCACCGCCGCCACCACCGCCACCACCGCCACGAGCTCCGCCGCCCGCGCCGGGGATGACGCCGCCGGCCCGCTGCCGCATCCGATCCATGCTCTGCTGCTGCTGTTGCTGGAGCTGGGCCACGGCGACCAGGAGCACCTTCTCGCCCGCCTCCAGGCCGTTGAGGACCTCCGTGTTTTCCCAGTCGCTCAGGCCCAGCATGACGCGCCGGGGCTGGGGGCTGCCGTCCTGCTGCTGAACGAAGACCACCCCGGGACGCCGGTCCGCGTTGTTTCCGCGCTGCTGGCCCTGGCCGCCGCGGAACCGTCCGCCCCGGCCACCGCCCTCGGCCATGCCCTCGGGCCTGCACGCCTGGAGCTTCTCGCGATCCGCGTCGGACAGGCTGGGGGGGCCCGCATCCGTCTTGAGGCGCTCGAACAGCTCCGCGCACTCCGGAGACGGGGCCGCGGGCGTCTCAGGGGCTGGACCCGTCGAGGGAGCAGCTCCCGATGGGCGCAGCGTCGCGCGCACCGTGGCCTCGTCCAGGCCGAGCGCCGACGCCGCGGTGGCTGCCTCGCGAGGGCTCACCACCGCCGTGTTGGGGACCGTGACGACGTCCTGGCGGCTGGCGATCTGGACACCCACCTCCGCGTTCATCCCGGGCTTGAGCAACCCCTCCGGGTTCTTCAGGCGGATGAGCACGGGGAAGAGCGTCACGTTCTGCTCGACCACGGCCTGAGGCTCGATCTTGACGACCTCGC
This sequence comes from Hyalangium minutum, assembly GCF_000737315.1. GTDB lineage: Bacteria > Myxococcota > Myxococcia > Myxococcales > Myxococcaceae > Hyalangium > Hyalangium minutum. The sequence continues at coordinate 240,362 of NZ_JMCB01000001.1, read as the reverse complement.
CGGTGAAGGTGCGGCTGGGGTAGGCCTCCAGCGAGACGCGCGCCTCCAGGCCGGGGCGGATCTTCCCGATGTCGGTCTCGTCCACCTTCGTGCGGACCTGCATCTCGGACATGTCGGCCATCTTGAACAGCGTGGTGCCGCCGGACACGTTGGTGGTGGCCGAGGCGATGATCTGCCCAGGCTCGATGGTGCGCTCCAGGATGGTGCCGTCGATCGGCGCACGGATCGTCACGTCCTTGCGCCGCTCTCGGGCCAGCTGCAGGTTCGTATCGGCGCGGACGACGGCGGCGCGGGCCGTGGCGGCGGCATCCACGGCGGTCTCCAGCTCCTGCTGCGTGACGACGCCGGTGGCCCGCAGGGCCTCCATGCGCTGGCGCTGGGCCTCGACGGTCTTCATGCGGACCTGGGCGGACTCGAGGTCCGCCTCGGCCTGGATGAGCGCGTTCTGCACGTCGCGGGGATCGATCTCCGTCAGCAGGTCTCCCTGCTTCACCGCGTTGCCAGTCTCGACGAGCACGCGGAGCACCTCACCGGAGGCCTTCGACTTCACCTCCACGACGCGGATGGGCTCCAGCAGGCCGGAGGCCTCGGCGACGATCTCCATGTCCATGCGCTTGGCCTCGGCGGTGGGCAGCTCGCGCTGAGGCGTCTTCGCCGCGGCCTGGCCGCGCACGAAGTACACGCCCGCTCCCACGAGGGCCAGCACTCCGAGGATGAGGACCACCTTCTTCCAGTTCACGAGCGCCTCTCCCGTTCAGTCTTTCTTCCGGTCATCCCGCTCGATCACGCCGTCCTTGAGAAAGAGGACGCGCTTGGCGTGCTCGGCAATGTCGGATTCATGGGTAACGAGCATCAAGGTCTGTCCCTGGGCATGGAGTTCACCGAAGAGCGCCATGATCTCCTCGCCGGTCTTGCTGTCGAGCGCTCCGGTGGGCTCGTCCGCCAGCAGCAGTGCGGGCTGGGTGACGAGGGCCCGGGCAATGGCCACGCGCTGGCGCTGGCCGCCGGACATCTCGTTGGGGCGGTGGTCCTTGCGCGCCCCGAGGCCCACCTTGTCGAGCAGCACGGCGGCCCGCTCGCGGCGGATGCTCTTCCTCACGCCCGCGTAGACGAGCGGCAGCGCCACATTGTCCAGCGCGGAGGCGCGGGGCAGCAGGTTGAAGCTCTGGAAGACGAAGCCGATCTCGCGGTTGCGTATCCGGGCCAGCGCCTCCTCGCTCAGTCCCGCCACGGGCTGGCCGTTGAGCCAGTACTGGCCGCCGCTCGGGATATCCAGGCAGCCAATGAGGTTCATGAAAGTGGACTTGCCGGAGCCGGAGGGGCCCATGACGGCGACGTACTCGTTGCGGCGGATCTCCAGGTTGACTCCGCGCAGGGCGTGCACTTCCTCCGAGCCCATCTTGTACGTCTTCGTCAGGCTCTCGACGCGGATGACCACGTCCAGGACCGAGCGCTCGCCGGCGTTCACAGCTTCCTCCCGAGAACGGACTCCAGCTCGGAGCGGGACAGCAGGTAGTCGAAGCGCAGGCTCACGAGGTTGTTCTGGGCCTCGACGAGGGCGGCCTGGGAGGTGAGCAGCTCGAGGATGGTGGTGGCACCCAGGCGATAGCGCTCCTGTTGGACGCGCAGATCCTCCTGGGCGACCTCCACGGCCTGCCGGGCCATGGTGACGCGCTTCTCCGAGAGAGCGAGTTGGCTCATCACCCGCTCGGCCTCGGAGCGGACGGCGCGGCGGGTGTCCAGGAGCTGGGCCTGGCTGACTTCGGCCGCAGTGGTCGCGCGGATCATCCCCCCCTCGCGCTGGAAGCCGTCGAAGATGGGATAGGAGACCCCGAGCCGGACGGACCAGCTCGTCCGGCCTCCCGCGAAGCCGAAGTCCTGGTTGAACCAGTCATAGCCGGCGGAGAGGCGGACGGTGGGGTAGTACTGCGAGCGCGCCGTGCCGATACCTGCATCGGCCGAGAGCACGGCGGCCTCCGCGGACTTCACCGAAGGCGCCTGGGCGACGAGGCTGGAGATGATGTCCTCGCGCGAGGACTGGATCGGCGTGGGCTCCAGAGGACCGGAGGGAGCCGGGTCCACGGGGCCATCGGTGCCGACGAGCCGCCCCAGGGTGAGGCCTGACGTCAGGCGCTGGTTCTCCAACTGGAGCAGGGACTCCTGGGCGGTGTTGAGCTCAAGCTGGGAGCGGAGCACATCCGAGCGCGTGGCCGAGCCCACGGCCAAGCGGCGCTCGGCGGCCTCGACGCCCTCGCGAGCGCGCTCGATGCGGGCCTTGGCCACGGTCATGAGCTCCTCGGCGCGCAGGGCCTCGAAGAAGGAGCGCGCGACGGAGAGCTCCACGGTGAAGCGCTGGCCCACGAGCTGGGCCTCGGCGGACTGGGACTCGGCCTGGGCGCGCATGCGCTCATTTTTCCGGCGGAACCCGGTGAACACGTCCCACGAGGCCGAGAGGCCCGCACTGTAGGAATCGGCGGAGCCGGTGACGGGGGTGCCCGTGGTGGGGTTGAGGCGCTCGGTGCTGGACAGCGAGCTGCTGGCGTTGGCGGACAGGCTGGGCAGGTAGGCCCCGAAGGCGCTTCGCTCGGAGGCTGCGGCGTTGCGGATGGTGCCCTGAGCTTGGACGATCTGGGGGCTGGCTTTGAGCGCCCGGTCCATCGCCTCTTCGAGTGTCATGCTCACCCACGACGACTCCTCCTGGGCGGCACTGAGACTCGGGGTGAGGGTCAGGGCGAGGAGCCCCACCATCAGAGCGGTCGGGGCGCTGCGAGGAGGTTTGCCGGGGGAGGTGGGCATCTTGCTGGGCGAGCGTGCAGGTCTGGAAGGAGAACCCCCGGACCGGTCGATGGTTAAAACCCGTCGTACATCTCAACAGAGTCCCCATGGGGAGGTTTGGGGACAAGAAGTATTTCCCATGACTTAGAGTGGGGAGGTGGACGAAATCCTCCGATTCCTCCTCACGACGCCTCCCCAACCAGGCACGCTTGGCTCCCTGGAAGAATGGTGGCGGCAGCACCTTGAGCTGGCCTCCCGGTTCCAGTCGCCCGTGGACCTCGCGCTGGCGGGAGGGTTCCGGGCGGACCGGCTGGGGTTCGCGTTCGCCTCCGGGTATCACGCGGCGTTGCGCTCGCTCTTCACGGGGATGCCCAAGGACCACCGTGCCGCGCTCTGTGCGACCGAGGCCGGGAGCGCCCATCCCAGTGCCATCCAGACCCGGCTCATCGGAGGCGACGGCGGCGGGCCGCTGCGGCTCTCGGGCTCGAAAGGGTTCGTTACGTTGGGCACGGCGGCGGACACACTGTTCGTCGTGGCCACTGAGGGACTGGATGAGCAGGGGCGGAACCGGCTCCGGGTGGTGATGATCGACGCCCACCGCGAGGGCGTGCACCTCAACGTGCTCCCCGAGACGCCATTCGTCCCGGAGGTTCCCCACGCGGAGCTGCAGCTGACCGATGTGAAGGTGTCTCCGGACGAGGTGCTGCCCGGGGACGGCTATACGAGGTACCTCAAGCCGTTCCGGACGGTGGAGGACTGCCACGTGCACGCGGCGCTGCTGGGCTGGTTGCTGCAGGTGGGGCGGCGCTCGGGCTGGCCCGAGCGGGTGCAGGACGAGGTGCTCGCGGTGGCGGTGATGATTCGAGGGCTCGCGCTGGCGGACCCCTCGTCCCCGGCGGTGCACGTGGCGCTGGGGGGAGCGCTGGACCTGTGCCAGCGGCTCGTGAAGTCACTGGAGGAGTGGTGGCCTCAGGTGGACGCACCCACGCGCGAGCGGTGGGCGCGGGACAAGGCCCTGCTTGGAGTTGCGGGCAAGGCCCGGGCGAAGCGCCGCGAGGCGGCCCGTCAGCGGCTGGAGGGCGGCACCAATGAGTAAAAGTGGAGGCGGCAGGAATCGAACCCGCAGCTTGGAATTGGTCGAGTAAACCCGGGCGCTGACTGGCCCCGGGCTCCCCACGGATCCGGACGTGCAGAATTCCCGCATCTGGCTCTTCATGCCATGGATTTGCTACGCGGGTTGGGTCATCAGCTTCGGCTACGGGGTGGGCCTCGTCCTGATGATTGTCTCCAGGCGGAGGCGCCGACGAAGACGGGGAAGGTGGGCTACGTGGCCATCAGCCCCAAGTACGTGGACGCGCAGAAGGGGGATCCTTGCTCCCTTGGTTGAATCGGGGGAGCAGTGCTCACTTCGGTAGAATCGCGAGAACCTTGGGAACGGAGCCCTCCATGAAGCGAGGAGATTCATCCGGGTGGGCGGTGTGGAGGGCACTCAGCGCGGTCCTCTTCTTCACGGCCTGTGGCACGGCCAGCTACGGCGTCCCCCGCCAGTATGCCCAAGTCCCGGACACCGTTTCGAATACCTGCGTCAGGAACCCGGCCAACTGCCCACCCACGCCAGGACTCCGGGTGGTCCCCAATCCTCCCCCGGGGCCACCTCCTCTACCCGCGACAAGCGTACCTGTGCTCGCCGCCAGTGTGGTGGGCGCTGCTGTCATCCAAGTCGGCCACTCCCTGAACGCTGGGCTGCAGGCCCGCCTTGACGAAGCCCTTGCCGAGTGTGCGGATGCGGCACGCTCCGAGGTGATGCTCAAGCACTTCGGGCGTTCCCCCACACGCGAGGAGTGCAACGAGGTCGTCGGTACAGATAGCCAGGGGCAGCCCATCACGCGAGCGATGCAATTGGGTGTGGAGCAACACACCGTCGCCCTTCAGTGTGCCGAGAAGAAGCTCCAGGAACTGAAGCCGGGCGGCTTCAGCATCCAGCCCCGCTACCGAGTCGACCCGGAGACCGGCAAGGCCGAGTACCTCCCTCGCGAGGCGGTGGAGACGTTGCTGAGACAGGGACGCAGCGCGGAGCTTCGCGGAACCATCGAGCCCGACATCGTCATCCATGAAGGGCAGCCCCACCGGGTCCAGGACGGCTACGACTACAAGTTCCCTTGTGCGAACACCTCTAGGACGTTGGACTGGAGAAAGTACCCAGCAGGAAGTCCACATGGAGGGAAAACTCAGGGAGAGGTGTACCGGAAAGCCCTGGGCGGGCAGCCTGCGCGTGTTCAACCTCACCTGGGAGTCGCACGATGAGCGAGCGCTACCCGCGGATACGTGTCCGGGCCAAAAATGGCTTCGAGTTGGTCCGCGAGGGGCTGAGCATCAGCTTCTACATGCGTCATTCACACCTGCAGATCGTCGAGAACGTCCTCCGTTCTCTGGAGGTGTACCTGCGTGCCGTTGGGCCGCAGGCGCTGGGTTGGTACATGGATGATGAGGGAGAGCCGCAGCCGCTCGACGAACGGGGCTGGGAAATCACTCGGCGAGAGCTAGGTGAGAGTCAGTCTCCCATGATCCGGTTGAGGGACGGCTCCGATACCGAGAGCCGGTATCGCTTCGACTACTGGGGCAAAAAGAACCTTGAAGCGCTCCATGAGGGGCACAGACCGGGCCCGGTGTGTGCGGCAACTTTCTGGCTGCCCACGGAGTTCCTGGAGGAGCATGGCCCAGGGCGAGTGCGAGAGCTGGCCATGGGACTGGCTGCTCCTCTCCCCCTCTGCTCCGGGCACGGGGGCCTGTCCTTCAATGCCGAGTACGCGCTGGTGGGAGTCCGGCGCGAAGTGGCCCGTTACTGGCTTCGCTATCCGGGCATCGACGTCTACGACTCGCCCGAGTCCCTCTCCTGGGAGGTCGGAACCGGCGTGAGAGGTCCGCACTGGCTCACGTTCCTGGGCCAGCCCGTGCTGGGACAGCTTGGAGGCGCTGCGGGGCTGCGCGCACGGCTCCACGGCCTCGGCACCACGGTCCAGGAGATGGAAGGGGACAAGGTGCTCGTCACCCTGGGCGCATGGCCCGAGGCCGGCGACATTGAGCGAGGCGACACGCTCCCAGCCTACCGCGAGCTGGCTCAAGTCCTGGAGCCGTGGCTCTTCCGCGATCCCAGAGGAAGGATGCTCGGCCAGTCCGAGGAGGACACCCAGCGCTGGGAGCGCCGCTTTCTCGACCTACTGCCGTAGCCATGCCGAGAAACACCCCCTCAGATACATCTCCTGGGTGCCCATCGACCAATATGTGTGGGAACCACTCGGGATCTTCCATCCCGAGATGTTGCCGCCCACGAGCCGCTGTTAGTTAGTAGCGCCCACCGCCGAGCGCGCTCACGGCGGCCGAGAGGATGCGGTTCTCCACCCCCCAGACGGCCTTGTTCATGCCCTTCACGCCCGCGCCGCGCAGGTAGTCCGTGAAGTCGTGGAGCGCGGTGGAGCGCTGCATCCGCTCCGTCTTCGCCGCGTACAGCAGCGGGGTGCCCGGCGCGCCCGTCAGGCCCAGATCCGGGCAGGCCTCGGAGAGCGCCTTCGGATCAATGCCCGTGGCCGCCGCGAGCATGCCCACCGTGAACTTGTGCACCGGCAGCTCCCGGGCGTTGGGCACCTTCTGCAGCACCTTGGCGCGATCCTCGGGGCTGGTGGCCAGCTGGTCCAGCTTCACCTGGGTGATGGCCAGCAGCTGATCATTCGACACGTGCTTGTTGTCCAGGATGGCCCGCGTGAACAGGCTCTCCATCGTGTCTCCCTTGATCTTGATGCCCGACGCGTCCGAGGCGCGCATCCGCTCGACCATCCCGGCGATCGCCTTGCCCACCGGCGTGTCCGGCCCACCGCGCCATGCGCCCGGCATCGGCTGAGCCGCTGCGGCCTTCGCCACCGGGGCCTCGAAGCTGCTGCGCTGCAGCTGGCTCACGGCGTTCGTGGCGGCCGCCTTCACGGGGGCCGCAGCAGGGCGGGTCTCCGCCGGAGCAGCCGTGGGAAGAGAAGGGAGGGCACTGGGGCGGCGGCCGATGGGATCCATGGAAGAGCTCCGGGGGAAGACGTTGGGAGCATTATCTGACAGTCTGGGTGAAAGTTGCCATGCCCATGTTCCCTTCCGATTTTGCCGACCTCCTGACCCCCAAGGGCCTCCGGATTCTCAAAGGACAAGACGAAAAAGTCTGTGGCGCACTGCTCCGAGTGCCGCCGCAGCGCTTCATCTCGTTGACGGGGGTCGTCGACGCAAAGAAGGCCGCCGCCTGCCGCGATGCGCTGGAGGAGGAACTGCTCGGCACGCTCACGCAGATGGATGATCCGATTCCCCCCGAGAGCCTGCTGGGGATGACGGAGAACTACTCGGAATTGCTGCCCAAGGCGGTGCGCGTACGGACGGCGCTGCTCGGAAGCCGCCGCTCCCGCTCGTGGCGCGCGGCCGAGCGGGTGGGGCTCACGGCCATGCTGCGCTCGGAGAGCTTCGGGGCCTTCGCCGCCGCCGTGAGTGGACGTGCGCTGCGGCGCAACTGGGGCATCCAGGCTCTGTGCTACGGGCCCGGGGACTACACCGGCCCGCACAATGATCACCACCCCGAGGACCTCGAGGCCCGCGACGGGTACGTGGACATGCACCTCACCCTGGCCACCCCGGCCGTGGCGCACCAGTGGCTCGTCTACGCCAAGGGAGGACACTTCTCGGAGATCGCCAGCGTCAACACCTTGGGCGGGATGACGGTGTACCGGCTGCCCTTCTGGCACTACACCACGCCTCTGGTGGCCAGGCCCGGCGCCCAGGACGCGGCGCGACGCTGGGTGCTTCTCGGCACGTTCTTGGATGCACCCCAGGAGCACCGCCGCAGCACCGCACTGGCGCCACCCCAACAGGGGCGGCAGGTTTCCGGTGGCCTCGGGCGGAAGGGGCGCTAGCCTGCGGGGCCATGAGCCCCATCGACACGGACGCCACGGCCAAGGACATCCTTGCGTACATCGACGCCTCGCCCACCCCGTACCATGCGGTGCGCGAGACGGCCCGCCGCCTCACCCAGCTTGGCTACCGCGCGCTGGACGAGCGGGAGCCCTGGACGCTCCAGCCCGGAGACAAGGTGTACGTCACCCGCGCGGGCACGAGCATCGCCGCGTTCCACCTGGGCACGGCGCCCGTGGATCGCGCTGGCTTCCGGCTGGTGGGCTCGCACACGGACTCGCCCAACCTGCGCCTCAAGCCCAACGCCGCTGTGTCCAAGCTGGGCTACCACCAGCTCGGCGTGGAGATTTACGGCGGGGTGCTGCTGAGCACGTGGATGGATCGAGATCTCTCCCTGGCGGGCCGAGTCATGCTGCTCTCCGGCGGCCGTCCCGAGGGCCATCTGGTGGACTTCCGCCGCCCGCTGCTGCGCGTGCCCAACCTGGCCATCCACCTCAACCGCACCGTCAACACGGATGGACTCAAGCTCAACGCGCAGGACCACATGGTCCCCGTGCTGGGCCTGGAGAAGGCGGGCCCGGCGGAGCTGCGCGCGCTCCTGGTGCAGGAACTGGCGGCGGGCAATGTCCGCGCCGAGGCAGGGGACATCCTCGGCTACGACTTGTGCCTCTATGACACGCAGCCCTCCACGCGCTCGGGGGCGAACGGCGAGTTCCTCCACGCGCCGCGCCTGGACAACCTGGCAAGCTGCTACTCGGCGCTGTCCTCGCTGCTGGCGATGGAGAAGGCGGGCGAGGCCACCTCGGGCATCGTCCTGTACGATCACGAGGAGGTGGGCAGCCGCAGCGCTCAAGGCGCCGCGGGCACCTTCCTGCGTGACTGCCTGGAGCGCCTCGTTCTGGGGCACTCGGATGGGCGCGCGGATGCGTTCCACCGTGCCATCCGCCATTCGTACATGGTGTCTGCGGACATGGCGCACGCCGTGCACCCCAACTACTCCGCGCTCCACGAGCCCAGGCATCAGCCGCTGATGGGCGGCGGCCCTGTGATCAAATCCAATGTCAACCAGTCTTATGCGACGGATGGAGAGACCTGGGCGTTCTTCGCGGCGCTGTGCCGGGAGGCGGGCGTGACGCCTCAGCACTTCGTGACACGGACGGACCTGGGCTGCGGCAGCACCATTGGCCCCATCACCGCCGCGGCGCTGGGCATCCGCACGGTGGACGTGGGGAGCCCCATGCTCTCCATGCACTCCATCCGCGAGCTGGCCGCGGCCTCGGATGTGGCGGCGATGATCGCCGTGCTCCGGCGTTTCTTCACCTGACAGGTGGCCTGAACACTCCCAGGCGCAGGGACTTCGGAGGTTGGAGTTCAATCAGGACCGATATGGACGCCCTGGGTTGACGTTCCAATCTCGTCACAGTCACAATGCGTTTGCTTCAAGACAATCCCTGGGAGGGGTCAGCGTGAGAGTTGTGGTTTGGACAGCGGGTCTGCTGGCGGTGATGGGCCTCGTCACCGGTTGTTCCAGCAAGTGCGAAGCCGTTTGCGGGGAGGCCAACGCGTGCACGGTCAGTGAGCGGGCGGTGGATGTCGACTGCCCCGAGTACTGCGCCGACGTGGAGAAGTTCAACGAGCGCGCTGTAGCAGCGGGACAACAGAGCTGCGACGCCTCTTTCCAGAAGCATCTGGATTGCTGGGAGTCGAACTCCAAGTCGATCTGTGACGCGGAATTCGCAGGCTGCGCGGAGGCGCAGACGGAGTTCGTCGACTGCATGACCGCGTACTGCGCAGCCGTCTTTGAGGCGGGGAAGTTCGATCCGAACTGCCTCAAAGGCGAGCCGCTGCTCGCGCCGTTCTAATCCCGCACACGGAAAGCCCTGATCCATGTCTCAAGACCACACCAGCAAGAGGTGCAAGGTGTCGAAGCAGTCCGCTCGGAAGAAGACAGTTTTGGCGCTGGCAGTGCTCATCTCCGGGACCGGCGGGGTCGCTGCGGCGCAAGAGGCGCCTGCTGCGGCTCCGGCGGTCCAGGAGGCCACTCCTCCGGCGCCCGCCGCGGCTCAGCCCGCCACTCCCGTCCCGCAGCCCATCGAGGCAACGCCGGAGGCCCAGCCGGCCGCGCCCGCCGCGCAGCCCCAGGCCAAGCCGGCCCCCAAGCCAGCCCTCAAGCCCGCCCCCAAGGCGCCGCCGCCTGCGGCCGAGGAGCCGCCGCCCGAGGAGTACATCGAGGAGATCGTCGTCACCGGCTCGCGCATTCCGCGCAAGGAGCTGACGACGGCGGCGCCCGTGACGGTGCTCGACAAGGCGCAGCTCGAGAAGACGGGCAAGACGTCCATCGGTGAAATCCTCCAGAGCCTCCCGGAGCAGTCCAACGCCATCAACACGCAGTACAACAACGGCGGCGACGGTGCCACGCGCGTGAACCTGCGCGGCCTGGGCACGGGCCGTACGCTGGTGCTGCTCAACGGCCGCCGCCACGTGGCCGGTGGTACGGGCGCCGATGCCACGGTGGACCTGAACTCCATCCCCACCGCGGCCATCCAGCGCATCGAGATCCTTAAAGACGGTGGCTCGGCGGTGTACGGCTCGGACGCCATCGCGGGCGTGGTGAACATCATCACCCGCAAGGACTACTCGGGCACCGAGCTGCGTGCGTTCTCCGGTTTGTCCTCGCACGGTGACGGTCTGCTGTATGACCTGAGCCTGACGACGGGCCAGAGCACCGAGCGCGGCAACATCCTGTTCACCGCGGGCTACTACACGCAGAAGGACGTGTTCGCCGGGGACCGGCAGTTCAGCAAGTACGACACGTTCTACGACTTCGCCTCGCGCCAGATTTCCACGGAGGGCAGCTCGTCCACGCCGATGGGCGTGTTCCTCACGCGTGGCGCCACGGGAGGCAACGGGGCCTGGGATGCTCTGACGGCGCGCTACCCGGACGCCAGCGTCTTCACGATCGACCGGCGGACGGGAGAGTTCCGGCCTTTCAACACCATTGGCGTGGAGGACGCGGGGGGTGACTACTTCAACTACCAGCCCGACAACTACCTGGTGACGCCGCAGGAGCGCGCGCACCTGTACACCACGGGCGGTCTGCGGCTCGGAGCGGGTACTCGCGCCTTCTACGAGGCCAGCTACACCAACCGCCAGTCGAAGCAGAAGCTCGCCTCCGAGCCGCTCTTCACCTCGACCGAGGGGCTGACCGTCTCGGCGGGCAACGTCTACAACCCGTTCGGCCGTGACTTCGTGGATGTTCGCCGCCGCCTGAATGAGTTCGGCACCCGTGACTACGCACAGGACCTGACGACCTTCCGCGTCGTCACCGGCCTGGAGGGCAAGCTGGACCAGGACTTCGGCGCGCTGCAGGACTGGCACTGGGATGTGGCCTACAACTACGGCCGTACGCAGGGCGTCACGACCAAGCAGGGCACGCTGCGGCTCAGCCGGCTGGCGGCGGCGCTCGGCCCGAGCTTCATGAACGCGTCGGGCAAGGCCGTGTGCGGCACACCCGAGGCTCCGATCGATCCGGATGCTTGCGTCCCGCTGAACCTGTTCGGCGGCGAGGGCACCATCTCCAAGGAGATGGCCGACTACCTGAGCTTCCGGGGCACCACGCGCGGCTTCACCCAGCAGACGTCGCTGTCGGCGAATTTCGCGGGCGAGCTGTTCAAGGTCACTCCGACGGCGCACTCTTCGGGTCTGGCGCTCGGTTACGAGCACCGCCGCGAGGGTGGTTCCTACATTCCGGATCCGCTGACGGCCGCGGGTGACACCACGGGCACCAAGGAGAACTCCACGGAGGGCCGCTTCTATGTGAACGAGGCCTACGCCGAGCTGTCCGTGCCCCTCTTCGGTGAGATCAACCCCGAAACGAACGAGCTGCGGGACATCGTGGAAGTGACGGGCGCCGCGCGCGTGTTCAGCTACAACACGTTCGGCTCGGACTTCACGTACAAGTTTGGCACCCGCGTGAGCCCGATCCCGGACTTCACGCTGCGCGCCACGTACTCCACGGCCTTCCGCGCGCCCTCCGTGAACGAGCTCTACCTGGGCCAGACGGACGGCTTCCCGGAGGTGGTGGACCCGTGCTCGGACCGCGAGTCGGGCACTGGGGTGGATGCGGTCTGCAACGCGCAGGCGGTTCCGGAAGACTTCTCGGATGATCGCAGCCAGCAGCGCACGCGGCTGGGCGGCAACGTCAACCTGAAGCCGGAGACCGCCGAGATCTTCACGGTGGGCGCGGTGTTCGAGCCGCGGTTCGCGAAGGATGTCACCGCCACGGTGGACTACTACCTGATCAACGTGGACAACGCGATCACCAACCTGACCGCCGACGTGATCCTCAACAGTTGCTACTCGGCGGGTGGCCCGGCTTCGTCGCAGTACTGCGAGCGCATCACTCGCGACACGGACGGCTACATCGTGGACATCTCCGACCCGCTCACCAACGTGGGTGGCGACAAGACGGGCGGCCTGGACTTCTCCATCCGCTACTCGCCGCAGACGCCGTTTGGCCGCGTGGGCGTGAGCGCGGACGCGACCTGGCTGCAGAAGTTCGACCGGACGCTGGCCAACGGAGACGTCATCAAGGCCAAGGGCAACTACGATCTGGACGGCGTATACACCAACTGGCGCGCGAACGTGGGACTGAACTGGGCCAGGGACTCGCTGGCCGCTGCGGTGAACATGCGCTTCATCAACGGCTTCAAGGAGTGCGAGTTCAACAGCTGCCAGTTCGACGAGTCGGATCCGAACGCGGTGCAGCCGATCTCCCGCATGGTGCAGGACTACTACACGTTCGACGCGAACGTGTCGTACGATCTGGAGCTGAAGAGCGGCACCGCGGGCGCGCAGTTCGGTGTGAACAACCTGTTCAACACCAAGCCGGTGCTGGTGGCCAACGGGTTCCTCGCGTCCTCGGACGCGTCGACCTACGACTACATGGGCCGCTACTTCTACCTGCGCCTGACCTACAACTACTACTAGGCCAGTCCGAGGTCTGAAGTTCCCAGGGCCGTTACGCGCGAGCGTGGCGGCCCTTTCTTTTGGGATGGGGAGGCTCCTCGACGAGGGAGTAGGCAGGCCACCGTCCGCCTGGGGATCCAACCTGATGGATAAGCTTGGCGAGAGCCAATCCAGCCGTTAAATGACGCGGCCTCCATGCATAAGACGCACCTTGTAGGCGCCCGTACCCACAACCTCCAATCGCTCTCCGTGGATCTCTCGGAAGGAGAGCTCGTCTGCATCACCGGGGTCTCCGGTGCCGGGAAATCGAGCCTTGCGCTCGACACGCTCTACGCCGAGGGCCAGCGGCGCTTCGTGGAGAGCTTCAGCCCGTACGCTCGCCAGTTCCTCGAGCGGCTGGAGCGGCCGCCCATGGACCAGCTCGAGCCGGTGGCGGCCGGCGTGGCAGTGGATCGCCGGGCCCCCGTGAAGAGCTCGCGCTCCACAGTGGCCACGCTGGCGGACGTGGAGGCCTACCTCTCCGCGCTCTTCACCCGGGAGGCCATGCCGGTATGTCCCGCCTGTGGCGTGGAGGCAGTCCGGACGGACGCGCGCGTGGCGGCAGCGGCGGCCATCTCCGAGCACCCGGACGCGCAGGTCATCCTCACGTGGCCCGTGCGCATTGCTGGCACCGCCGAGTTCCTCGATGTGCGCGCCCGGCTGCTCAAGGACGGCTACCACCGGCTCGTGGTGCAGGGCGAGGTGCGGGAGCTGGAGGCGCTGCGGCCGAGCGAGGCGACGGACTCCGCGGGCGTCGCCCAGGTGGTGGTGGATCGCGTGAAGCTGGCGCAGGGGCAGCTCTCCCGCCTTACCCAGGCGGTCGAGGACGCGTGGGCGCGCAGCGAGGGCGAGGCCATGCTGTTCCTCCCCGGTGGCGCTACGCGGCGCATCCGCCGAGGCCTCGTGTGCCCGAAGTGCGCGCGTGAGTTCGAGCCCGCACGCCCGGGGCTCTTCAGCTACCAGTCCCCCACGGGCGCGTGCGCCACGTGCCGGGGCTTCGGGCGCACCATCGGCATCGACTGGGACAAGGTCATCCCCAATCCCTCGCTCAGCCTCGCGCAGGGGGCCATCCGGCCGTGGTCCGGGAAGACCTCGGAATGGGAGCGCAACATGCTCCACCGCTACGCCAAGGCCATGGGCATCCCCCTGGACACGCCGTGGAGCTCGCTCCAGCCGGAGCAGCGGGAGATGGTGCTGGAGGGCGAGGGTGACTACCACGATGGGCGCTCGTACCCCGGCGTGCGCGCGTGGTTCCGATGGATGGAGAGCCGCACGTACAAGATGCACGTGCGCGTGCTGCTCTCGCGCTACCGGGCGTACTCGCTCTGCGAGAAGTGCCAGGGGGCTCGGCTGAACGAGCAGGCCCTGGCGTACCGCGTGGGGGGGCTGGATCTGGCGGCCTGGCACCGGCTGGAGCTGTCCGACGCGTGCGAGCGCCTGGAGTCGCTGCGCACCACCACCGGCCAGGGCGAGCTGGCGCGCAAGGAGCTGGCCAGCCGGCTCCGCTACTTGCTGCGTGTGGGGTTGGGTTACCTCACGCTGGATCGGCCCGCGCGGACGCTCTCCGGAGGCGAGGCCCAGCGCGTGTCGCTCACCGCGGCGCTCGGCACGTCGCTCACGGGGGCCCTCTTCGTCCTGGACGAGCCCACCGTGGGCCTCCACCCCAGCGACGTACGCCCGCTCACCGAGGCCATGGCCGAGCTGGCGGAGCGAGGGAACGTCACGCTCGTCATCGAGCAGGACGAGCACGTCATCCGCTCCGCCCACCGGGTCCTGGAGTTGGGGCCTGGCGCGGGCAAGCACGGCGGGAAGCTGTGCTTCGATGGTCCGCCCGAGGCCCTGGCGAAGCGGACGGACCTTCCCACGGGTCAGCTCCTGGCGGGGACGCAGGAGACGCCGCGCACGACTCGGCAGCGCACGGGGGAGCTGGTCGTGCGCAATGCCCATGAGCACAACCTCCAGGGTTTGACGGTGCGCGTTCCGCTGGGAGTGCTGTGCGCCATCACGGGGCCGAGTGGTTCGGGCAAGAGCACGCTGATGGACGAGGTGCTCTACCGGCACCTGGCGCGCGGACTGGGGGAGAAGGACATCGAGGCCCCTGGGGCGGTAGACGCGCTGGAGGGCGCCGAGACGGTGAAGTCCATCACCTTCGTGGACCAGTCGCCGCTGGGGCGCACCTCGCGAGGCAATGCCGCCACGTACACCAAGGCCTGGGATCGGCTGCGCGAGCGCTTCGCCTCGGAGCCCGAGGCCGAGGTGCGAGGCCTGACCGCCGCCCACTTCTCCTTCAACGTGGACAAGGGCCGCTGCGAGGCCTGCTCGGGCGAGGGCTACGAGACGGTGGAGATGCAGTTCCTCGCGGACGTGGCGCTGCGCTGCGCCGTCTGCCGGGGCCGGCGCTTCAAGGAGGAGGTGCTCGCCGTCCAGCACCAGGGCTTCAGCGTCGCGCAGGTGCTGGAGCTCACCGTGGACGAGGTACTGAAGCACTTCGGGGACGATACCGCGCTGAAGCGCACCCTGGGGCCCGTGGCGCGGCTCGGCCTGGGCTACCTGTCGCTCGGGCAGCCGCTCTCCACGCTCTCGGGGGGCGAGGCGCAGCGGCTGAAGTTGGCCCGGGCGCTGGCGAGTGAGGCCAAGGGCTCGCTCTTCCTGATCGACGAGCCGAGCGCGGGCCTGCATGAGCTCGATGTGCGCCATGTGCTCGCGGCGCTGCACGAGTTGGTGGGGCGGGGCGCTAGCGTCGTCGTCGTGGACCATGACCTCTCCGTCATGCGGGGCTCGGACTGGATCATCGATCTGGGACCGGGCGGTGGGCGGCATGGTGGGCGTCTGGTGGCCGAGGGCACTCCCGCCGAGTTGGCCAAGGGCTCAGGTCTCACCGCAGCGGCCCTGCGCGAGGAGAGCACCGGGGCTCGGCGCCCAGCGAAGCCTCGGAAGGCCGCCGCGGGCAGCCCGGCCATCGAGGTGGAGCATGCGCGCGAGCACAACCTCCAGGAGATCTCCTGCCGCATTCCCCTGGGGAAGATGACGGTGGTGACGGGGCCCAGCGGCTCGGGGAAGAGCTCGCTGGCGTTCGACGTCGTCTTTGCCGAGGGCCAGCGGCGCTTCCTGGAGACGCTGACGCCGTATGCGCGGCAGTTCTTGCCGACCATGCCTCGGCCGGACGTGGAGCGCATCAGCAGCATCCCGCCCACCGTGGCCCTGGAGCAGCGCACCTCGCGCGCGGGCGCTACGAGCACCGTGGCCACCGTGACGGAGGTGGCTCACTACCTGCGCCTCCTGTTCGCCAAGCTGGGCCAGCCGCACTGCCCGAACGATGACTCGCCGATTGCCTCCACCTCGCCGGATGCGCTGTACGCACAGCTCACCGAGTCGAAGGGGGACGGCACCGTGCTGGCTCCCGCGGTCCGGGCTCGCAAGGGAACGTACCTGGATCTCTTCGCGGCGGCGGCTCGCGCGGGGATCACCACGGCCATCGTGGACGGGCAGATCGCCAACACGGACAACCCGCCACGGCTGACGAAGACACGCGAGCACGACATCGACCTCGTCATGTACGAGGGCAAGCTGGCCAAGCTGCCTCGCCCTGTGTTCGATCGGGCGCTGGGCTGGGGCCAGGGCGCGCTGAAAGTGCGGAGCGCCAAGGGCGAGACGCTGCTGTCCACCGAGCGCACCTGTCCTCGCTGTGGAACCGCTGTGCCGGAGCTGGACCCACGCTGGTTCTCCTTCAATACGAAGCAGGGGCGCTGCGAGGCCTGTGAGGGCACAGGTGTCGAGGGCGGCGCCGAGGCCATCGCCGAGGGCCACACCGCTCCGTGCCGTACCTGTCAGGGCTCGCGTCTGTCTCCGGTGCCTCGCGCCGTGAGGTTGGAGAACGCGCGGTACCACGAGGTGGTGCAGAACTCCGTCACCGCCACGCTGGCGCGTGTCCAGGGCTGGAAGTTCCGTGGGGATCGGGCGCTCATCGGTGAGCCCTCGCGCCAGGAGCTTGTCCGGCGCCTGGAGTTCCTCGATCGCGTGGGGCTGGGCTACCTCTCATTGGATCGCGCCGCCGCCACGCTCTCGGGAGGCGAGATGCAGCGGCTGCGCCTCTCGGCACAGCTCGGAGCGGGGCTCACGGGGGCGCTGTACGTGCTCGACGAGCCCACCATTGGCCTGCACCCGCGCGACACCCACCGGCTGCTGTCCAACCTCCGGGCGCTCGTGGACACGGGGTCTTCCGTGCTCGTGGTGGAGCACGACACGGACACCATCCGCGCGGCGGACCACCTCATCGATCTGGGGCCCACGGGCGGACGTGGCGGTGGGCGCATCCTCGCCGAGGGCGCTCCGGAGGACGTGCTGCAACGGGAGGACTCACCGACCGCGAAGGCGCTCCGGGCCTCGCAGATTCGCCCTCCCAGCACTCGCGGAGAGCCCCAGAAGTGGCTCGAGCTGAAGGGTGCCCGCGCCAACAACCTGAAGCGCGTCGATCTCCGGCTGCCTGTCAGGAGGCTCACGGTCGTCTCCGGCGTCTCCGGTTCGGGCAAGAGCACGCTCATCCGCCAGGTGCTGTACCCGGCGCTGCGCGAGAAGCTTGGACTGGTGGGGCCGAAGCCTGGGCCGTTCGAATCGCTGCACGGCGTGGAGGCGATCTCCCGCGTGCTGGCGGTGGACCAGTCTCCCATCGGGCGCACACCGCGCTCGGTGCCGGCGACGTTCCTCGGCATCTGGGACGAGCTGCGCCGCGCCTTCGCCGCCACTCCCGAGGCCAAGATCCGGGGCTTCGGTCCGGCACGCTTCTCCTTCAACACCGCCGCTGGAGGCCGGTGCCCGGCATGCGAGGGGCAAGGGGCCATCTCCCACGAGATGGCGTTCCTCCCGGACGTGGTGACGCCGTGCGAGGTGTGCGGCGGGGCCCGCTTTGATGCGGCCACTCTCGAGGTGCGCTACCACGGGCTCACCATCGGCGAGGTGCTGCGGCTGTCCGCCGACGAGGCCAAGGAGGTCTTCCGCGCGCTGCCCAAGGTGGCCGCGCCGCTGGAGTGCCTCTCGGACCTCGGTGTGGGGTACCTGCAGTTGGGCCAGGGCTCCAACACGCTGTCCGGCGGCGAGGCCCAGCGGCTCAAGCTGGCGGCGGAGCTGACGGCGAACTCGCGCCACGAGCCGACGCTCTACGTGCTCGACGAGCCCACCACGGGACTCCACCTGGGCGACGTGGACCGGCTCATCACCTTCCTGGGGCGGCTGGTGGATCGGGGAGACACGCTGGTGGTGATCGAGCACCACCCGTCCGTCATCGCCTCCGCGGAGCACGTTGTGGAGCTGGGGCCCGAGGGAGGCGAGGAGGGCGGCCGCATCGTGGCGGAGGGAACGCCTCGGGAGCTGTGCAAGATGAAGACGGCGACCGGGCGCGTGCTCAAGGCCCTGTTCGCACAGGGCGAGGAGCGCAAGGCCCGGGCCACCGCTCGGTGACGGCCCGGTCCGAGAGGCTCAGCCCTGGTTGTCCAGTGCGCGGAACCGGTTCATCTTCTTCACCTTCTCGCGCAGCTCCCCGCGGAGCTTCTTGTTGAACCGGTTCTCGAAGCGCGCCATGAAGAGCGCCAGCTTCGCCCGCTTCTGCGGCGGCAGATCCCGGGAGAGCGACTGGTACATCTCCCGATCCAGCGCCGCCAGCTGTGCCCTGGCATCGAACGCGTGCTGCGCCGCCTGCTCCACCTGGCCCAGCGCCGCGGTGTCCCCGTCGGCCGCTCGCTCGAGGATGTCCGCCGACTCGCGGACCTGCTCGCGCAGCGGGCGGCGCCGCTCGTCGAACTTGCGCAGCGTCTCGTCCAGCTTCAGGGCCTGCTGTGAGTCCAGCTCCAGTTCCTCGGCGAGTCCCAGCACCCGCGCCAGGCGCAGCTGCTTCTCCGCCCGTTGCTCGGCCTGGGCCTGGGCCTGGGCTTGGGCATTCGGATCCGCCGCGAGCGCGGCCATCGGCAACAAGGCCAGGGTCAGCACTGCCACTCGAATCGGCTTCATCACGGCATCTCTCCCAGGTTCGGGTTCAAGAACAGCTCACTCGCGGACGGCTCCATCTCGGCGTCTTCGTCCCACTCGTCCAAGTCCTCATCGGCCAGCAGTGCGTCCAGCTCATCGCCGAGCGGATCCGCGACGGCCCACTGCTCAAACTCGGACTCGGACTCTGCCTCCTGCTGCGAGACTGCGGTCGGCAGCGCCACGGTTCCCTTGGGCTGACCCGCGCCTCGCAGCGACGGGCTCACCACCAGCAATACCGTTGCCGCCGCAGCCAGCATCGCGCCCACGGTCCGGGCCCGGAAGGCCTGGCGCACCTGCTCGCGCCGCCACGCCCCCAGCGTCCGCTGAGGCAGCGTGTCCATTCGTTGCCGCATTGCTGGCGAGGGCGCCGGCAGCGCCACGGTCGAGAGGAGGCGCGCGGTCGACTCGGCCTCACTTCGGCACGCGGTGCAAGAGGCCAGGTGCGCGCGGACGCGAGCTTCGTCCTGGGCCTCCAGCGCTCCGGTGGCATGGAGCGTCAGCAGCTCCTCGTACTCGGGGCACGCGTTCATTCGTCCGTCTCCTCTGGCGCGCCAGCCACCTCCGCCTTCAGGCGCTTCACGGCGTGGTGGAACTGCACCTTGGCATTGTTCTCGGTGATGCCGAGTGTCTCGGCGATGTCTCGAAAGGGCAGGTCCGCATCCACCCGGAGGGTGAGGACCTCGCGCTGGCGGCGGGGCAGGGCGATCACCGCAGCCTGGAGGCGCCGCTCGCGCTCCTGCTGCTCCAGCCGCTCCTGGGGGGACTCGCCCGGGTCCGCCGAGGCATCCTCCACCTCTGTCAGCAGGGCGGTGCGCCAGCGGTTCCCCTGGCGCGCATGGTTCTTCGCCAGGTTGAGCGCAATCCGCACCAGCCAGGAGCGGAAGGGGGTGGAGCTCGTCCACTTCCAGTTCAGGAAGACGCGGTGCGAGGCCTCCAACGCCCTCAAAAAGGCCTGCTGCGCCAGGTCCGCCGCGTCCTCGGGCCGGGGGACGAAGCGGCGGACCAGCGAGAGGACCAGGGTGCGATATCGCTCTACCAGCACGCCAAAGGCGGCCTCGTCCCCATCCAGGAAGGCTCGGCACAGCTCCTCATCTGTAGGGGCAGGGGCGCTTGCCACCGCCAACCGGGGGCGCATGGGGACTCCCTCTGTGTGCCAGACCTTCACATGGAATGGGAACACGGAGAGGGACAAAAGGTTACAAACCGGGTCTCCCGCCGAGCTTCGGAGGGGGCAAGCGACCAGGCTTCCCAGGCGCTCTTCGCAGCAGTTGCAGAGGGTTGCCCCGTCGCATACGTCACTGCCAAGATGCCGCTCCCCTCCATGGCCACGGCCGGTTCTCCCTCTCACTCGCGCATCAAGGGCACGGTGCTCATCTCCCGGCTGAACCTGGTGCGCCAGCAGGGGGGGCAGGCGCGTCTGGAGGAGGTGCTGAAGCGGTTGCCTCCGGCGGACCAGACGCTGCTGCGGAAGATGATCCTTCCGATCAACTGGTACCCGTTCGATCTGAACCTGCGCCTGGACGCGGCCATCGCGGACGTGCTGTCCCCCGAGGACCGCACCCGGGCCTTCATGGACATGGGCCGGGCCTCGGCGGACGAGAACCTCAAGGGCGCCCAGCACGTCTTCGTGCGCCCGGGCGAGCCGCACTTCCTGCTCAGCCAGGCGCCGCAGATCTACCGCTTCTATTACGCCGTCGGCTCGCGCACCTACGAGAAGCTCGGCCCGCGCTCGGCCATCCTGCGCACCTTCGGGGCGGAGAACGTCACCGAGACGGACTGCCTCACCATTGTCGGCTGGCACCAGCGCGCCATCGAGCTGTCCGGCGGCAGCGCCGTCCGCGTCACCCACCCCAAGTGTGTCGCCAAGGGTGCGCCTCACTGCGAGTACCTCTGTCAGTGGGACTAGCCGCGTGAGGGCCCAGTGCCCGGGGCGGCGGGGAGCGGGTGGTCCTGGAGGTAACGCAAGACGTCATCCAGGTGCCGGTAGACGCGGGCCTCGTGGCGGATGACGGCCTCCACCTTGCCGTCCGGCCCGAGGATGAAGGTGACGCGGCGATCCACGTTCAGCACGGGCCAGAGCACATCATAGGCCTTGCTGATGCGGCGCTCGTCGTCTCCGAGGAGGGCGAAGTGGATGTGCTCCCGGGCGGCGAAGGCGCACTGGGTGGCCACGGAGTCCACGGACACTCCGACCAGGTTCGCGCCCAGCGCCTCGATGCGGGCCTGGTTGTCCCGGAAAGCGCGCACTTCGAGGGTGCAGCCGATGGTGAACGCCTTGGGGAAGAAGAACAGCACCACGCGCCGCCCTCGGAGTGAGGAGAGGGAGAGGGGGCGCCCCTGGCAGTCGGTGGCGGTGAAGTCCGGCGCTGGATCTCCAACCTGAATCATCCGGCGTACTCCCTCTGTTTTCCCCCCCTATCACGCTCCATGCGGCTGGGGGCGCAAACGATGGGTGGATTGCGGGGCTCGTTTTCGAGTTAAGGTTGTGTGCCGTGCTTCCTACCAAACACGTCCTTGTCTCGCAGATTTTCCAAGAGCGGCTGGCTGAGGCCATGGAGGTCACCCGTGTGGCCAGGGTGACGGGATTGGACCGTACGGGGGTGGAGGTGGCGTGCGCCGTGAGGCCCGGCAGCCCTGGGCTCGGAGCGTGCTCGGGCCCGGGGTTGACCTTCGAGCACGCGGCTCTGAGCGCGCTTTATGAGACGGCGGTGCTCTGGGCCGCGGAGCACGTCCCCACGAGCCAGCTGGTGTGGGCCGCGCGCGCGGAGCTGGATCCGCGCAGCGGTGAGGCCTGGAGCGCCGAGGCGCTGGGCTCGGCGGGGAGGCTGGTGGAGCCCCGGCTGTGGGGGGACTCCGTGCGGTGCGCGTGGAGGCAGGCCACGGAGCTGCACTCGCGGAGGAACGTCTGGGTGCCGGCGCAGGGGGTGCATTGCCCGCCCGCGGGCGCGGTGGCGCTGGGGCCGGTGAGCGTGATGTGGACGCGCAACGGCACGGGGGCGGATCCAGATGCCCAGCGCGCGCTGTTGCAGGCGCTGCTGGAGGCGACGAAGCGGGATCAGCTCGCCCGGGCGCTGCCGGACGGGTGGACGGAGGAGGCCATGCGGCGGCGCATGCTGGGGCCCGTGGTGCTGGGGCGAGCGGCGCCTCGCACGGAGGCGCTGGCCAGGATTTTGAAGAAGCGAGGGTTTGGCGTGTACCTCTTTGATGCGACGCCCACCTCGCGGACACCGGGGGCGGTGGGGCTTCCGGTGGCCGCGGCGGTGCTGGTGGATGAAGAGGACGGGCCAGTGCCGCTCACGGTGGGGTATGCGTGCGCGCTGGGGAGGGATCAGGCGCTGCTGCGTGCGTTGCTGGAGGCCGCGTGTGCCCGGCTCTCGGCACTGCAGGGGACGCCGCAGCCGTTGTCCTCGGCGGAGCGCGGGGCGGTGCGAGGCCTCGCCCGGGTCTGTGCGTCGGTGCGCCCCAAGCGTCAAGCCGACACCATGCCGGACTTCGCCGCAGAGGAGGCCTCGCCGGTGCGGAGCGTGCGGCGGGTGATGAACCACCTGCGGAGCGCGGGCTTCACCCAGGTGGCCGCCCTCACGCTCGACGCGCCCGTGTCGGGCCTGCACGTGCGGCGCGTGGTGGTGCCGGGCATGCGCATCTCGGAGCTCTCATGAAACGCCGTCCTGAGGATCTCGTTGTCTTTCTGGGCCCCTCGCTGCCCGTGGGCGAGGCGCGCCGGTGGGTGAATTGTCATGTGCTGCCTCCGGCCCGCCGAGGGGATGTGTGGCGGGCGCTCGCGCTGCGTCCCCGCGCCATCGCTCTGATCGATGGAGTGGGCGAGGCCCTGCCGCCGGTGTGGCACCAGGAGCTGCTGGCCGCGGTGGAGGCGGGCGTGGCCGTCTTCGGGGGCGCAGGGCAGGGGGCGCTGCGCGCGGCGGAACTGGCTGCGCAGGGCATGGTAGGGGTGGGGCAGATCTTCGAGTGGTACCGGACGGGGATGCTGGTGGATGACTCGGAGGTGGCGCTGCGGCACGCCGGCGCCGAGCAGGGCTACCGGCCGCTCACCGTGCCGATGGTGAATGTCCGGCACGTGGTGACCCAGGCGCGGGCGGCGCGGGTGCTCAACGCGCGGCAGGCGCGGACGCTGGTGACGGTGGCCGAGCGCCTCTACTACGCGGAGCGCACCTGGCGCCGGATCCTGGATGCCGAGCGCCCGTCCTGGTCCGCAGCCACGTGGGGAAGCTGGGAGGGATGGTTCTCCCGGGGCGTGGAGGATCTGCAGGCGCTGGATGCCCAGGCGTGCCTCCGGGCGGCGGCGGCGTTCCTGGCGTCGGCCGCGCCGGTGAAGCCTCCCCGGGGAGGGGTGAGGACTTCGCTTCCCGCGAAGGTGAGGCGGCGCAGGTTGGAGGAGGGCGTGGCCGTGCTGGCGGGGCGGACGGTGTCCTCCTCCCAAGTGCTGGCGGTGCTGCAGCAGGAGCCGGACAGCGCGGCGCTGGCCGAGGCGGGGCTGCGGCGGGCGCTCCTGGCGGGCTGGGCGCGCTCGTTGGGGTTGGAGCCCACCGCTGAGGAAGTGAAGCAGGCCGAGGACGAGTGGTGGCGGCGCCACGGAGTGCGGCCTCCGGATCGCGAGGTCTTCCTGGGAGCGTGTGGGCTGGATGGGCCCGGCCTGAGGCGGCTGTGCGAGGAGTGGGCGCTGGAGCGGCTCGTGCTCTCACACGCGGCGAGGTTGTTGCCGGAGGGGCCCTCGCGGGAGGAGGCGTTGGCTTCCGAGGCGCGCCTCCAGGGGCGCTGGGCCCAGGCTGCACGGGGGGTGCGGTGGGCACAGCGCCGCCGCGCCCGGTGAGGCCCTCCCTTCAGCGCTCCGTCCGGGGCTCGTCGTCGCAGGAGCCCTGGAGTTGTTGGATCCACTCGCGGAGGAGCGCTACGCCCTCTCGGTGGATGAGCGAGCGCCCCAGCTCGGGCATCATCACCCCCGGATCTTGCGAGTCCATCCGGTACACCAGGATGGAGCGCTCGGGCTTGCCGGGGACGATGTCGAAGGGCAGGTCCTTGCCCGCGCCCCGGCCCGCGGCCACGGGCGCCTTGCAGCGGCCGAGCGTGTGCGGATCCTTCTCCTGCGCGGCCAGGTACAGACCCGAGCTCGCTGCGGGTCCACGTCGATCGTGGCAGTGCGCGCAGTTGGC
This sequence comes from Hyalangium minutum, assembly GCF_000737315.1. Taxonomy (GTDB): domain Bacteria; phylum Myxococcota; class Myxococcia; order Myxococcales; family Myxococcaceae; genus Hyalangium; species Hyalangium minutum. Next base: position 216,459 of record NZ_JMCB01000001.1, on the reverse strand, counting down.
CTCGAGATACGCACGCGCCCGCTCCTCCAGCGTCCCCGTGGTGGGCTCGTTCCACACGGCGTTGCGTGGCGCCGCCGTGGGGGCCGGAGCGCCCTTCAGGTAGCCCACGCGCGTCAGCTTCACGAGCTGGTTCTCGGGGCCCTCGTCATAGGGATAGCCCCGGTTCAGGTGCCGCGCCTGGAGGCCGATGGGCGTCATCGCCTTGTCGCGCTCATGGCAGCCCTGGCACTGGTTCACGTTGGGGATCATGTAGTGGGCGAACAGCTTCTCGCCCGAGGCGTGCGTCACCTCCACGTTGCGGCTGCTGCCCACCACCTCCAGCGTGGCCTCGGTGCCCTCTTCGTTCCACACGTAGGGCAGGGACACCCAGCCCTGCTTCGCGTGCACCAGGATGCGCGTCTCCACTGGCCGGAAGCGCTTGTCCGCGTTGCCTGCCGTCCGCCCAGGCCCCTGCGCCGCGGGCACGCGCCCGTCCACCGGGTACATGAACGTCTTCGACAGGATCGTGCCCACCGGGAAGTCGAACACGTCCGAGTCCCGGTATTGCGCCGCCTGGCCCGGAGGCACCCAGATCGTCCGGTACTTCTCCGCGTAGTCGCTGAAGAGCGGCGTGTTCACCGAATAGGGGATGACCCCCGCTTGGGGCTCGAGCGTCCAGCCCGAACCCTGGAAGAGCCCCCACGCCGACAGCTTCTCTGGATAGGGATCCTCCACGAAGGTGTGGACCTCCCCACGCCCCTTGCTGCATGCCCCCAACCCCAGGGCCAGCATGGCCACCAGCACACGACCCATCATCACTGCATGACTCCCGTCAGCTGGACCGGCGCGTAGCTCGGGTGCTGGCAGTCATGAGGGGCCAGTTCCTTGCGGATGTTCGCGAAGTCGTGCTCCACATCGGCGTTGGCGAAGTCCGCATCGCCGTTGTTCCGGAGGCAGATGCGCAGCTCATCCGGCAGCGTGCCCGCCGGGGTCCGCTTCTTCTCGTCGACAATCCCGTCATAGAGGATGTCCGGGAACGGCTTGCCCAGCTTGAGCGCCAGCAGCTTCAAGAACACGCCGTCCGGCGACTCTCCCCCGCCGGAGAACGTGTTGTCGTGGATGGAGAGGGCCTCGGGGTAGGGATCGTAGCCCTTGTCCTTGATGGGTTTCTGCGCCACGAAGTAGCTGACGATGAGCATGTTCACCGTCGGGTTGTCGCGGATCCGGTTCTGGAACACCTCCACCTGGTCGGTGGCCATGATCATCACGCCCGTGCCCCGAGGCACCTTGGCGACGATGTTCCCCTCGGGGGCGAAGTTGTCCGTGGTGTTGGCGAAGATGTCGTTGTTGAAGACGCGCGTGGCCTGGCCGCCGCGCTTGGGCAGATCCGGCAAGTCGAACACCAGGATGCCACCTGTGTTCTCCGTCGCGGTGTTCTCGTAGATGTCCGCGAACTTCGTGTTCTCACTCTCGATGCCGGCCACGTTCCGCATCGCCTTGTTGCGACGGATGATGACGTGCTCGGACTGGCCCACGTAGATGCCCGCGTCCGAGGCCCCAATGGCCACCGAGTCCTCGATCAGCACGTTCCGGCACTGCACAGGGTAGAGCCCATAGGCGCCATTGGTGGCCTTGGGACCGCCCGTCCACTCGGTCCGCACGCGCCGGATCACCAGCCCGTCCGAGCCGTTGACCTTGAGCGCGTCGCCCTTCGTGTCCTCGATGGCCAGATCCTCGATGGTGATGTTGTTGCCCTTGACCAGCAGCCCCTCGGCTCCCTGGGTCTGGCCCTTGAAGGAGAGGATCGTCTTGTCCATGCCCTTGCCGCGGAGGGTGATGCCATCCACGGTGGAGGACAGGCTCCGGTCGAGCTGGAAACGGCCTTCGGGCAGCTCGATGACCGTGCCCGGCTTGGCGCGGATCAGCTGCTCCTGGGTCTTCTTGTAGAAGTCCGCATCCGCGCGGGGGGCCTCTTCCTTCTTGCAGCCTGTGGCCAGGAGCGCGGTGGTGGCCAGGAGCGCGGTGAACAGCCGTGTCATGGAGCGCCTCACCAGGTGGAGTCCTCGTCGGTGACGGAGGTCGGCGGCAGGTCAGGGCTCGTGGCCATGGTGACGATTGAGGCCGTGGCCGCCTTCTGCGGATCTCCCATGGAGGTGATGCGCACCTGGGCGGTGTCCGTGCTCCACATCGGCGCGTTTGGGGGCACGAGGATCGTTACCTGCACGGAGGAGCTCTCTCCCACGCCCAGCGGCCCCACCGAGCTCAAGGTCCTGACAGGCCAGCTCGAGGTCACCGCCACCCGGAACGAGTCCGAAAGGCTGCCCTGGTTGGTGATGTCCAGTGTGTAGGTGATGAGCTGCCCGCGCGTTCCCTGTGTCCCCGAGGCGCCCGGCGTCACGCCGACCGCGCGCAAAGGCTGATGGACGGTGAAGAAGAGGGCGGAGGGAGGCCCCCAGGCGCCCGAGCTGTCCTGGCTCTCCACGAAGAGGGTGTGGCGGCCGAACGACAGCCCGGACGTGTTCACCGTGGCCGTGAGCTGCTCCTGGGTCGAGTTGAAGGCACCGTCGCTCGCGGACAGCGGGTAGACCGGCGTGTTCGGCACCCAAGAGGGCGCATCCACCGAGTAACGCGCGGCGATGATGGGCTGGGTCTGCTCGGCGCCGCCAATGCTTCCGAAGCGGGTGTCATCCGCCGTGGCGCGCAGGGTGGCCGGCAGGCCCTGGTCGACGGTGGCGGGCGTCAGCGTGAGCGAGCGCGAGTCCGGGCCCTGCGCGAGCTGGTACGGACGGCGCACCACCTTGAAGGCGTAGAGCAGCGCCGGGAAATTGCGCGGGTACACGTCTGCCTCGAAGGCGCTGCAGCTCTCGAAGAAGTCGTTGCCCATCTCGATGGTGTACGAGGCCACGCCCAGCTCGCCGTAGGTGAAGTCATCCGTGGCGCCCGCGGCCTCGTAGAGGCAGACGGCTGTCTGGCACGCCTCGTAGTTGTTGTAGAAGCTCATGCGCTTGCCCAGCGCCCGCAGCCCGGCCAGGTTCGGCACGGTGGACTCGCTGTCACCCCAGGGGAACAGCACCAGCTCCGAGTAGCTGTGCAGGGAGATCATCACGCCCTCCGTGTCCGCTGGCGCCGCGTCTCCGCGTCCGGGGCCCCGCCGGTCCGGGTAGAGCGAGCGGATGTAGTTCTCGAGCGCGAGCGTCTCCGGCTCGCTGGCCGCGCTCGGGCCCCGGTAGGTCAGGCTGCAGGGGCTCGTGCTCGCGCCCGGTCCACCCCACCCGAAGGTGCTGTTGCGGTTGAGGTCAATGCCGTACTGGCTGCTGTTCGTGGGCGGGTTGGTGCAGGTCTGACTGCCGCTGGTGGTGTTGCGGTTCTTGCGCTGGGTGTAGCCCTGCTCGGCGACCTTGCGCCCGTCGGGGTTGGACTGAACGACGATGTGCACCTCGCCGTAGTCCAGCATCCAGGTGACGTCCGGATCGATGCCGTAGTTGTTGATGAGGTACTCGCCGAAGCGGGTGGCCGTCTCCGCGGTGGTGTACTCGCGCGCGTGGATGGCGGCCATGAGGAAGAAGCGAGGCTTGGGCCCGGGCCGTGCCTTGTTGGTCAACACCAGCGCGAACAAGTCGTACCCCGGAGGCCCGAGCCGCGTGATCTTGTCCCAGGTGTTCCCGATGTCGACCCACGAGGCGATGTTCGGCTGGGCTGCGGCGAGCTGGGCCAGGGAGGCATAGCTCTCCTCGATGGTGCGGTAGCAGGTGAAGGAGGTGATCCCCGTGGGATGCGCCGCGTCCGGGATACGAGGCGTGTTGGCGGACAGCGTGGACTTCTCGTCCAGCTCCACCCGGTAGCCGCGCTCCCTCAGCGCTTGGGCATCCTCTGGCGTGAGCGCGAGCACCACGAAGCCCGCTTGCCGATCCACCTTCTCCAGCGCGTCGTAGTCGGTGGCCAGGGCGTTGAGGTCCGCGCGATCCCGGTAGTACACGTTGGCCACCAGCGTGCGGGGGGCAGCTCCACCCGAGGCTTCCAACGTGCGGGTGATGCGCGCCAGCGGATCCGTGTCCGCATCCATCTCCGAGCAGGCGCTGCCGAGCAGCAAAGCGAGCGCCAGCAAGCCTGCTCGGGCGCAGGGCGAGGCGAGGTGAGAAGTCCTAGGTGACATGAGCTCTCCAGGCCGGGGAGGCGGTCCGGCGCGGCTCCGTCATCGCAGAGGAGCCGCGAGCTTGTCGAGGGCGTCTGGCCCGAGTGCGCCGCGTCAGAAGATGTGGCCGATGTCCAGGTAGAAGCCGGTGGTGGGCTCGGTGATGCCGACGCCGTAGTCCAGGCGGATGACGAACTCGCGGTTCCAGATGACGCGCAGCCCGCCGCCCGCGGACGTCTTCAAGCCCCCGCCCTCGCTGAAGTGCAGGTCGCTCCAGACGCGCCCGGCGTCCAGGAACCCCGCGAAGGTGAAGTCGAACTGCTGGCCCAGCGGCTGCGCGGAGAGCGGGGTCCACCGAAGCTCGCCGTTGAGCAGCAGCTTCACGGGCCCCTGGTAGCGGCGCAGGAGGATGCCGCGCGCGGAGAAGACGCCGCCCAGGCCGTCCTTGCCCTCGAGCCCGCCGTAGAACGGGAGCAGGGAGATGGGGACGTCTCCGCCCATCACATCGAGCAGGCCGCGCCACCCCATGATGAGCCGCGAGTAGCCGGGGATGACGGGGTGAAAGAAGCGCGTGTGGAGCGTGGCGCCCCAGTAGTTGAGCTGGCTACCCAGGGGGCTGGCGCCGCCGCGCACGGACAGCTCGTGGAACATGCCCCGAGTGGGGGAGGACTCGATGTCGCGGGTGTCGTACTGGATGCCCACGAGCATCTCGGAGGTGCGCTCCGAGAGGGGCTCGGAGACCGGGCCCGCATAGGGCTCGAGCAGACCGGCGGAGGTGTCCTCGAAGAGCTTGGAGTCGCCCGTCTGGCCCAAGTCATCCGCCGAGTAGCGCATCCGGATCCGGTCCACGCGCAGGCGGTAGCCCAGGAAGAGGAGCCACTCGTCGGAGAGCCCGCGACGCGCGTTGAGGCGGATGCGCGGCAGGCTCCGGTGATCGTACGTGTAATAGCGCAGCCCCCGGAACGCGGTGTTGTCCGGGCAGACATCCGGGTTGTCCTTCAGTGCGTCCCGATCACCGCAGCTCGAGAGTTCCTTGTCGTAGTCCGCGGTGTTGCCCAGGCCGTAATACGGGGCGAACTTGGTCCGTGCATACGCGAGCTCCAGGCCCATGCGCCACGGCGAGCCGAGGAACCGCGGCGCATCCAGGTTGATGAAGTGCGAGGCCACCTGCCGCGTGGTCTGGAAGAATTGCAACATCACCGAGTAGCGGAACGGCTCGTAGGAGCCATCCGCCCGGTCCACCAGCAGCAGGACCGCGCCGTATCCGAAGCCCTCGTCGGTGTTGAAGTTGATGGCGGGCACGCCCTGGATGTCCCAGCCCTTGCGCCTGGCGGGCGTGTCAGATGCCTCCGAGGGAGGAGGCGCCTCGGGAGGCGGTGCGGACTCGGCGGGGAGTGGGGACTGGTTGGGAGGCACCTCCGGCGCGGGTGCGGGGCTCGAAGGCGCGGCGGGCTCCTCGGCTTGGACGGCGGGGGCGGCGAGGAGGAGGCAGGCCAGCAGGGCGCGAAGGGGATTCCAGCTCATGGACACTCGTGCGCTCGGGGTGGCGAGACGCTATGCCGGGCTGGGTCGCTCCGTCCATGGAAGAACCCCCGTTGCTCAGTGAACGCCCCGCGTCATGAGCCCCCTCGAAACCCGGTAGGGCGCCAGCGCCGGAGCTAACCTGTCAGGTCACATGAGAGCCTCACAACCCATGAGGCCAGGAGGTCTGACGGGCATGGAGTTGTCCGAGAAGGTGATGCGGGTGCACGAGCGCCTGTGCGCCGCGTATGGCTGTCCGATTCCCTTCTTCCACGACCTGGATCCGCTGAGCGAGCTGGTCTCCGCGCTGCTGTCCCACCGCACGCGCAACGCGGACTCGGGCCGGGCGTTCCGGCAGCTCCGGAGCCGGTTCTCCACCTGGGAGGCCGTCCGGGACGCGCCGCTGCAGGAGGTGCAGGACGCCATCGCCAGCGTCACCTGGCCCGAGCAGAAGGCGCCGCGTCTCCAGGCCGTCCTCCGCGAGATCACCACGCGCCAAGGCGGGGCGCTGACGCTCGACTTCCTCGAGGGGATGGAGGTGCCCCAGGCGCGCGCTTGGCTGGAGGCGCTGCCCGGCGTGGGGCCGAAGACGAGCGCCGCCGTGCTCCTCTTCAGCCGCCTGCGCATGCCCGCGCTGCCCGTGGACAGCCACCACTACCGCGTCGCCGTCCGGCTGGGGCTGCTCTCGGCCCGCATCCCCGTGGGGCCCTCGCACGCGATCTTGGCCGCGCTTCTCCCTCAGAGATGGGACGCGCAGCAGGTCTACGACCACCACGAGGCGCTGATGCTGCATGGCCAGCGCTGCTGCTACCACCAGTCGCCCGCGTGCGGACGCTGCCCCGTGCTGGACCTGTGTCCCTTCGGCCAGGAGCGGCTGCAGCGCGGCGTGGCACTCGGGGGCGGCCCGCCGGAGGGCAGGGGATCTGGCTGATCTCCTCGGGCTCGTGGCATCGTGCACCCGCTGTTTGATCAACGAAGACGGAGAGGGAACATGATTCTCGTAACAGGTGCGACGGGGACGATTGGTTCTTCCACGGTGAAGGCGCTCAAGACCAAGGGGGTGCGCTTCAAGGTGGGAACCCGCTCGCCCGACAAGCTCAAGGGGCAGGGCGTGGAGGCGGTCCCGTTCGACTGGGACAAGCCGGAGACCTTCGGGCCGGCGCTGCAGGGCGTGGAGAAGCTGTTCCTGCTCACGCCGACGTCCGAGAAGCAGGTGGAGTACACCCAGGCACTGGTGAACGCGGCGAAGAAGGCGGGGGTGAAGCACATCGTCAAGCTGTCGGTGATGGGCGTGGAGGCCGAGCCGGGCATCGCCATGGGCCGGTTGCACCGGGCCAGTGAGAAGGCCATCAAGGACAGCGGCATCGCGTGGACGATGCTGCGGCCCACCTTCTTCATGGAGAACTTCTTCAACTTCTATGGCGCGGATCCGAAGAAGGACAGCACCGTCTACGCGCCGCATGGCCAGGGCAAGGCAGCGTGGGTGGACGGGCGGGACATTGGCGAGGTGGCCGCAACGGTCCTCACGAGTCCGGGGCACGAGAACAAGGCGTACGAGCTCACCGGGCCCGAGGCGCTCAGTGACGCCGAGGCGTTGGCCATCCTCGGCCAGGCGCTGGGCCGCAATTACTCCTACGTGGACGTGCCCGAGGAGGGCGCTCGCAAGTCCATGCTGGACATGCAGATGCCCGCGTGGGTGGTGGACGGCCTGATGGAGCTCAACGCGCTGATCAAAAACGGCTGGTCCGCCGCGACGGCCAGCGGCGTGAAGGACGTGCTCGGCCGCCCGCCCCGCACCTTCAAGGACTACGCGAAGGACTACGCCGCCGGCGATCGCTGATCTCAGGAAATTTTCCTGCCCAGGTGTCCAACCCTGGACGCCGGGCAGACACCTGCAGGGACCCGGAGTCCCAAGTTCTTCACGGAAGGTCTGGAGATCGGTAGCTTCGGGGCTTGGAGTTGCGTCCAAGTCCTGGGCTCGTTACGGCCAGGGTGAAGTGACAGGGGGAGGCGTGTCACCGCGCCTCGAAGCCGGCGCTGTCCGGATCAGGTGTTTCATGAGCCGTATCTGCCAGGATGATGTAGGGCAGTGTGACTTCATTGATGTGCTCGAGGAGACGGTGCTGAGGCGGCGTCCCGTGGCCGTGCAGCTCCGGGCTGGCGAGCTGTTCATCGATCAGATGATGGATGTGGTGACGGAGGCGGGGACCGACTTCGCGATTTTCCGCACGCACCCTCGCGTGCCCGTCCGGGAGATTGCCGCCGTCTCACGTTCGGAGGTGGGCGCGGTGTCTTGAGTCCAGCGCAACCGCTTGAGCCCGGCGCGGCCGGGTGTAGGGTGGCGCTGGATGAGTACCGATCTGCCAGCCGAGTCCTTGCGCTGCCACCGCGCCGATGCGCGGGAGGTGGACGGCTACCGGGCGGCGCTGGGGGAGAACCGCGCCAGCCTGCTTCTCACGGATCCGCCGTACTGCCTGCTGACGCGGCGCAGGAAGGGTGGGGACGAGCGAGACCCTCGCGCCCACAAGAAGATTGATCGCAACCCCATCGTCCGCTTCGAGACCGTGCGGGACTACCGTGTCTTCACGGAGAAGTGGATGACGCAGGCTGTCGCGTGGCTCACGCCGGACGCGCCGCTGGTCATCTGGACGAACCTGCTGGGCAAGGAGCCCATCACCACGGTGGCGCGGGAACTCGGCTACACGCACCTGCGCGGCGAGTACGTCTGGGGCAAGCGCACCACGGACAAGAACGCCAACGAGCAACTGCTGCGGGTGTACGAGGTGGCGCTGGTGTTCGCTCGGACGCTGGCGCCGGTGCCAGGCCTGGGGGATCCGCCAGTGGCGTGGGCCGTGGTGAGCGGCTACGACGACGACGGCGAGGCGGGGCGGTGGGGCAACCATCCGCACCACAAGCCGTTCTCGGTGCTGGAGCCGCTGGTGAGGACGTACAGCCGGCCTGGGGAGACGGTGCTGGATCCGTTCGCGGGGAGCGGCTCGACGCCGGCGTCGGCGCTGCGGCTGGGGCGCAGGCCCGCATGCATCGAGATCGAGCCCGAGTGGGCCGAGCGGGTGACGCGCCGGCTGCGAGAGACGGCGCGCGCCCGTAGCTACCGAGAGCGGCTCCTGAGCCCGAGCGCCCGGTAGATGCCAGTCTCCTCCCACGTGGGGGTGTCCGAGGGGCGCGTGGCCCACCAGTTGATCGCGATGGTGCGCCGGAGCCGGGTGCGCCCCGGGAGCTTCCGGTCGGGGATCTGGTTGTTCACGTCGAGCACTCCGTGGGTGAGCTTCCCGTCGAAGACCACGAAGCGGTTGGGGCGGGGGGCCACCAGCGTCAGGTCATCCAACTTTTGGGGGGCCAACGACGGGTTGGACGGATCCGGGAGCTGCGAGGTGATGGCGAGCGCCCCTCCGCGCACCCGGTTCAGGAAGAACACGGAAGACAGCCTCGGGTGCACCAGCTTCCCGGTGCGCAGGGCGAGCTTCTCGTCGCGGTCCTGGTGGAAGTCCACCCGCACGTCCGTGGCGTACATGCGGCTCAGCCACCACTCCGCGCCGATGATGCGCAGGTTCTTCACCACGCGCGGCCGCAGGAAGAGGATGGCCTCCTCCACCACGTTGGTGGGCTCGCCGAAGCCGTACCAGAAGGTCGTCTGGTAGGTGGTGCGCAGCCGCTCGGTGCCCAGGGCGCTCATGCGCCGCAGCAGGCGGCGGAAGAGAGGCTCCGGCAAGGCGCCTTCGGTCAGCTCGGTGAAATGGACGGACGGTTCCACGGTGGGCCGGAAGCTTCCGCTGAATGGAAGATAGGCGCCACCCCCATTCACCGTTAGGCTGCGCCGGGATGAAGGCACACCAGAAGATGCTCGTGGACATTCTCTTCGGCACCGTGGCCGGACTCGTGGCCCATGCGGTCGCTGGGGACTCTGCCTGGCTCACCAGCGTGGTGACAAACTTCACCCAGCCCGTGGGGAGGATCTTCATCCGACTGCTGCTCATGCTGGTGGTGCCGCTGCTCTTTGCCGCCCTGGTGATGGGCGTGTGTGAGCTGGACCTGAAGCAGATTGGCCGGCTCGGGCTGAAGACCGTCGTCTACACCGTGGTTTTCTCCTCCCTGGCCGTGCTTCTCGGACTGCTTCTGGTCAACACGCTGCAGCCGGGGGCTGGTTTCAGCGAAGAGGCCCGTGCCGCCGCGAAGAACAACCCCGCCGCCATGAAGGCCGCGCCCGCGCCCAGCAGCACGTCGCCCGCCGCGCTCATCGTCAACATGGTGCCCGACAACCCCATCCGCACTGCGGCGGACGGGGACATGATTGGCCTCATCCTCTTCTCGCTCATTTTCGGCACCGGGCTCGCCCTGACGCAGACGCCCGCCGCGCTCCGCCTGCGCGAGACCATCCAGGGCCTCTATGACGTGATGATGCGGCTCATCGACGGCGTGCTGAAGCTGGCGCCCTACGGTGTCGCCGCGCTGCTGTTCTCCGTGATGGCGCAGTTGGGCGTGGAAGTGCTGCAGCAGATTCTCTCGTACGTGGCGGTGGTGCTGCTGGCGCTCGGGCTGCACATGTTTGGGGTGTACTCGCTCTCGGTGCGCTTCCTCGGAGGCCGCAGCCCGGTGAGCTTCTTCCGCGACATCCGCCTCGCCATGGCCACCGCCTTCTCCACCGCCTCGTCCAGCGCCACCCTGCCCACCGCGCTCAAAGTCGCCGAGGAGAACCTGCGCCTGCCGCGCCACGTGTCCCGCTTCGTTCTCACCGCGGGCGCCGCCATGAACCAGAACGGCACCGCGCTCTTCGAGGGTGTGACTGTGCTCTTCCTCGCGCAGGTGTACGGCGTGCCCCTGAGCCTCGGGGATCAGGCGGTCATCATGTTCATCTGTGTGCTCGCGGGTATCGGCACCGCAGGCGTCCCCGCGGGCTCACTCCCGGTCGTCCTGATGATCCTGGGCATGTTCAAGATCCCCACCGAGGGTATTGGGCTCATCCTGGGCGTGGATCGATTCCTGGACATGTGCCGCACCACCCTCAACGTCACCGGGGATCTGGCTGCGGCCCTCTATGTCGCTCGGGGCGAGCCGGACGACGATGCCCCGCTAGAGGGTGCCGCCGAGCCGTCTGCCTCTTGACGGGCTGCTTCTCTCCGAGCGACGAGCCTTGCTCAAGCGCGATATACCTGCCGACTCACCCTGAGCTTCCCATCCTGAACGCGCGCTACAGCTCCCTTCCCTCTGGCACATCGGCCCGCCGGGCTGGGGCTCGCTCGCTCTGCCGTGTCATGTCTGTGCCATGCGCACGGGGAGCACTGCTCGCACACTTCCTGAATGCAGTACCACCCGCAGTTGAAGCACGAGGAGCCGCTTCATGAAGATCGGCAAGGACCGCATCATTGCGTTGGAGTACAAGCTGCACCTGGGCGACGGACAGATCATCGACCAGAGCGAGCCCGGCCAGCCTCTCTCCTACCTGCATGGGCGCGGTCAGATCGTCCCTGGCCTCGAAAAGGCCCTCGAAGGCCTGGCCGCCGGCGAGGCCAAGCAGGTGGTGGTCCCTCCCGCGCAGGGCTACGGCGAGCATGACGCTCGGGGCCTCCAGGAAGTACCGCGCACCATGTTCCCCGCCGACGCCGAGCTCAAGCCGGGCATGCGGCTGGCCGCGCAGACCGACGGCGGCGAGGTCATCCCCATCGGCATCCACGAGGTGAAGGGCGAGACGGTCATTGTCGACCTGAACCACCCGCTGGCGGGCAAGACGCTGCACTTCGACGTCACCGTGAAGGACGTCCGGGACGCCACGGCCGAGGAGCTCTCTCACGGCCACGCTCACGGGCCGGGCGGCGCCCACGATCACGGCGGCCATGATCATGACCACGACCACGACCACGACCACGGCCATGGCCACAAGCACAAGTAGCTGAAAGAGGGGACGGGGCTCAGTTCTTGTAGGTGATGCGGTAGATGACCCCGTTGGTGTCATCTCCGAGCAGCAGCGCCCCGTCCCGTGTCTGCGTCACGCCGGCCAGCCGCCCGAAGTGGGCACGGCCCTCTTCGAGCAGGAAGCCCGTCATGAAGTCCTCGAAGCGCTGGGGTTGGCCGCCATTGAAGTCGATGCGCACCAGCTTGTAGCCAGTGGCGGGCTTGCGGTTCCACGAGCCCCTCATGGCGACGAACGCATCCCCCTGGTACTCGGCCGGGAAGGCCACCCCCGTGTAGAAGACCATCCCGATGGGGGCGCTGTGGGCCGGATAGGTGAGGACGGCCGGCTCCGTCTTCGCCACGTACTCCGCCTTGGTCATGTTCTTCGGCTCGTCGATCACCGGATCGGGCTGCTGCTGGCCAAAGGCATAAGGCCATCCGTAGTCCTTTCCTTGCACCAGCCGGTTGAGCTCCTCGGGAGGAATGTCATCGCCGCGGTGGTCGCTGCCATGATCCATGCCCCACAGCTCTCCCGACTGCGGGTGCCAGCCGAAGCCGATGGTGTTGCGCAGACCCCGGGCGAAAATCTCCCGGCCCTTGCCATCCAGGTTCACCCGCAGCAGCGTCGCGTGTTCTTCGTTGGTCTCGTCGCACGCGTTGCAGCTGCTGCCCACCGAGAGGTAGAGCTTGCCATCAGGCCCCACGGCGAGCGTGCGATTGGCGTGCTGGCCTCCATCCGGAAGCCGGTCCACCAGGAGCTGGGGAGAGCCCCAGCTGCCATCCCCCAGCACCTCCACGACGTGAACCTGGGTGGGCGTGGCGACATAGGCTCGTCCCTGGTGCAGGGCGAGGCCATGCACGTCCTTGAGTCCTGAGAGGACCACGCTCGGCGCCTCGGCGCGGCCATCCCCGTTCGTGTCCCGAAGCCGCACCACATCTGACTGCTTCGGCCGCGTGACGTAGAGCGACCCATCCGGTCCCTCGGCCATCATCCGCGGGGCACCCAGATCCTGCGCGAACACAGAGACCGCGAAGCCAGGGGGGAGCGTGAGGTTCTGGAGCAGCTCTGGGCGGAAGACCTGGCGCTCGGGCCGCAGCACGTTGCTGAGGGCCGTGTCCTCCTGAGGATTGGGGCCCTCGGGAGGAGGCGGCTGAGCGGGGCTCTGACGTTCAGAGCAGGAGGCACAGGCGAGCGTCAGGAGGAGCAGGGCGCGGCTCCAACGGGAAAGCAAGGAGAGCATCAAGAGGCTCCGGAGACCAGCAGTGGAACCTCTCTCATGGCGTGGGGAGCGGGGGCCTGCCACCGCCATGGGCCAGCGCCATGGGCTGGCGAACACTCCTCGCTCGTCGAATTCCGGGGGGTGAACACTCTGCGTGGTGACGTACCCCGGGCGTGAGGGCGAGGCCCTCTTCCGCCGGGGAAGGGACGCCGGCTGCCCGCTTGGTGGAGGCGTTCGGTGATTCCGGGCAGGTGCATTATCGTTGCGCTCCCAATGACTCAGCCCGCCGCCAACGAGACGCCTCGCCACGATCCCCACGACGCTCCGCCGGTGGCCGCGCCCGCCGAGGGCCAGGACCCGGAGCGCTACTGGCTGGAGAACGTGTACCAGGGCGGCGCGCGCCAGCTCACGCCGCGCGCCATCGTGGCCGGCATGCTCATCGGCATGGTGATGTGCCTGTCCAACCTGTACATCATCCTGAAGACGGGCTGGAGCATGGGCGTCACCGTGACCGCCTGCATCCTGGCGTTCTCCTTCTTCAACCTGATGCGCCAGCTGCGCGTGTTCCGGGAGGACTTCTCTCCGCTGGAGAACAACGCCATGGGCTCGGTGGCGTCGGCGGCGGGCTACATGACGGGAGGCGGCAACATGGCCGCCGTGCCCGCGTTGCTGGTGCTCACTGGCACGCTGCCCGGCACGGGCTGGCTGGTGCTGTGGTTCGCCGTCATCGCCGCGCTGGGTGTCTTTGCCGCCATCCCCATCAAGCGCCAGCTCGTCAACATCGAGGCGCTGCCGTTCCCCTCCGGCATCGCCACCGCCGAGACCATCAAGGCGCTCCACGGCCACGGCGAGGTGGCACGGCAGAAGTCACGGCTGCTCGGCATCGCGGGATTGATCGGTGCCATCGTCGCGGTGCTGCGGGACGCGAAGAGCGCCTGGCTCAACACTCATGCCCCCGAGTTCCTTCGCCTGCCGCTGCCGATCATGGAAAAGAAGAGCATTCTGCCCTGGGCCACCCTCCGGGACCGTCCATTGAAGGACTGGGGCCTGGCCTTCGAGCCGAGCCTGCTGCTCATCGGCGGCGGCATGCTGATGACCTGGAAGACCGGCTGGTCCATGCTCCTGGGCGCTGTCCTCACCTATGGCTTCCTGGCTCCCGCCATGGTGGATCAGGGCTTCATCACCGCCGTCACCCAGAAGGCCATCAACACCTGGATGCTGTGGACGGGCGCGGCGCTGCTCGTCACCTCGGGGGTGCTCTCTTTCGCGTTCCAGTGGCGCAGCGTGGCCCGCTCGCTCCAGGCTCTCTCGGGCTTGTTCCGGAAGAAGCACGAGGCCACCCAGGATCCCCTGGCCGCCATCGAGGTTCCTCCCTCCTGGTTCCCCATGGGCTTCGCCATCCTGGGGCCCGTCGCCGTGGCGCTGATGGCGTACCTCTTCCAGATCCCCGTGTGGGCCGGCGTGCTCGCGCTGCCGCTCGCCGTGGTGATGGGCTTCATCGCCGCCCGGGTCACCGGAGAGACGGACACCACGCCGACCAAGGCACTCGGCCCTGTCACGCAGCTCATCTACGGAGGGCTGGCGCCCGGCAACGTGGCCGCCAACGTCATGAGTGCCAATGCCACAGGTGGCGTCGGCCTGCACGCGGCGGATCTGCTGATCGATCTCAAGTCCGGATGGCTGCTCGGCGGTAACCCCCGGCAGCAGCTCATCGGCCAGCTCTTTGGCGTGGTGGCGGGCGCGGCCATCGTGGTGCCCGCCTTCAACCTGCTCGTGCCGGATGCGCAGGTCCTGGGCGGTGAGGAGTTCCCCGCTCCGGGCGTGATGGTCTGGGCGGGCGTCTCCAAGATGCTGTCGGTGGGCCTGGAGGCGCTGCACCCCAGCGCCCGCATGGGAGCACTGTGCGGAGGGCTGCTGGGCATCGCCCTGGTGCTGCTGGACCGGTGGGCCCCGAAGGCCGCGAAGCCCTACATTCCATCGGCCGCGGGCTTCGGGCTGGCCATCGTCATCCCCGGCTCCAGCTCGATCAGCTTCTGCATCGGCGCGGGCATCGCGGAGTACCTGCGCCGGCGCAAGCCGAAGGTGGCGGAGGCCGCCGTGTTCCCCGTGGGCTCTGGCTTCCTCGCGGGCGAGAGCCTCATGGGCATCTTCATCCTCATGCTCAAGGCCTTCAACTTCATGCCGAAGTAAGGAGGCCTCGCGCGCTGACTAGCGGCGGCGCCGCAGCCCCGGCACGTCCTGGCCCTCTTTGGAGCTGCTCTCCGGGGGTGGGGTGGGCTTCACGCCGCGCTGCTTGAGGTTCCAGTAGCGCTGCTGGAGCTGCAGGTTGAGCGGGTCGGCGGCGAGCGCCTTCTCGTATTCGGCCAGGGCCAGGCCGATGCTGCCTTGGGATTCCCAGGCGGAGGCGGTGGCGGCGTGGATGCGCTCGCGCGCCTCCGTGCCTGGGTGGGCCACCAGGTAGCGGGCGCGCAGGGACTCGATCTCGGTGGCGGTGAGGCCGCTGGAGATGCACCGGGCCACGCCCGCGTAGTTGGCGCGCCAGGCGTCGTGCTCGATGCGCTGGCGGGGGTGTCCCAGCAGGTCCGCGGCCTTCTCGATGCGCGAGCGCATCTCGGAGAGCTCCTTCGCCTGGCGGGCCGACAGCGGCCGGGCGGCGATGGTCTCCAGGGCGCTCGTGGCGGCGCGGCCGTGCTGGCGAACTTCATCGAACGTGGCGTTCTGGGGGAGTGACAGCAGCACGTACGGGTCGGCGTTCATGCGCTGCTGGAGCATGGTCAGCAGCGACTCCGCCTGCGGATCGTCCGAGAGCACCTTGGGGGTGGCCGAGGGCGCTGTCTGGCCCTGGGAGAGGCGGGAGAGGGCGTCGCGGGCTTCGGCGGACAGGTTGATGAACTGGACGGCGAAGCCCGCGCGCATGCCCCAGGAGCCCGCCTGGGCCGGGGTGACGTGGCGGACAACCTCGCCGGTACAGGGCAGGTTCTGGCCGCGCACCTCCAGGGTGAGCGCTACGCGCGAGCGCAGCGGGGGCAGCGAGCCTTCGGTGCACAGGAAGGCCCCAGCGCGGCTCAGGTCCGTGCAGCTCATGCGGAGCGGCTCCGAGCCCGGAGTGAGGACCCCCTTGGCGAAGGCCTCGAGCGGCGGAGGAGACGCGGGCCGCCGGGGCGGAGCGGGGGCCGTCGCCGGAATGGCCATCGCCGTGTCCAGCGGCAGCGAGGGCGGTGTGGCCGCGGGAACTGGGGCAGGAGCGGGCGTGGCGAGCGACGGAAGCGGAGCCGGTGCCTGCCCCGCGAGTGCCTGTTCCAGCGCGGTGCGCATCTCGGCTGCGGTCCGGAAGCGATCTTCCGGGCGCTTGGCCATGGCACGCATGACGAGCTGCGAGAGCGGCAGGGGCACCGACGGGGTCAGCTCGTGGGGCGCAGGGGGCAGCTCCTGGAGGTGGGCGTGCAGCAGGCTCCCCAGCCCTCCCTTGGGGAAGGGCGTGCGGCCGGTGAGCAGCTCGTAGGAGATGATGCCCAGCGCGTACAGGTCTGTGCGCCCATCCACGCCCTTGCCGGCCCACTGCTCGGGAGCCATGTACTCCGGGGTCCCGATGATGGTGCCCATCGAGGTCTGCCCCGGCGAGTGCGCCCCGTCGAGCAGCTTGGCGATGCCGAAGTCCAGCACCTTCACGAAGTGCGGTGTGCGGTCATGCCGCACGAGGAAGATGTTCTCCGGCTTCAGGTCCCGGTGGACCACGCCGTTGAGGTGAGCCGCCTGAAGCGCATCGCACACCTGGGTGAGGATCGGCACGATCACCGAGGGCGGCTGCGGGCTCCCCGTCATGGACGAGAGAGGGCTGCCCTCCAGGTACTCCATGACGAGGTAGTGCCTGCGAGGAGGCAGCAGGCTCATGTCGAAGATGTTGATGATGTTTTCGTGGCCGATGAGGTTGACGGAGCGGGCTTCCGCGAGGAAGCGCTGGACGAGGGCCTCATTGGAGGCGAAGTGCTCGTGGAGGAACTTCACGGCGACCTTGCTGCCAATCAAGGTGTGCTCGCCCAGGTAGACGGTGCCCATGCCGCCGCCGCCCAGCTTGCGGATGAGCCGGAAGCTGCCCACCACCGTGCCGATGAGCGGGTCCTTCTTCTCTGTCACGGGCGTGGGGACCTTGGGAGGGGAGCCGGGTTGGCCCTCGGGAGAGGTCTCCGGAGGCGCCCACCACTGCTCCGGGCTCTTGGCGTCCGGGCGCAGGTTGGTGGGGGACATCTCTCCTGCCGGGGCGGGAGCGCCGCTCCCTACGGGCAGGGTCGGATCGGGCCTCTCGGACGCTTCCGAGGGCTGCTGCTCAGGGCTCTTCGCTTTCTCCTGAGGCATCGATGACCCATCCCCAACTGCAGAGGGGGGAGATTGTCATCGGGTTTCAGAAAAATGGGAACTGCTATCGCAAGAGGTTCCGTGACAGTGGAATCTCGTTGGAAGGCCGAAGAAATGACATGCCGGCTGACACGCCTGCCTCAGGCTTGGGGAACCCCCAGGCGGAGTGGGCGGCGCAGCAGGTTGAGCAGCCGGAGCGAGGAATGCAGGTGGCCCTGAATCACCCACGGATCGATCCGGTCTCCACCGTTGGTGAACTGGGGTGAGAGCACGAAGACGCGCACCCGGGCGCCGGAGAGGAGTCCCTGGAAGCGGGCGTCTCGCAGCAGCCCCTTGCTGACGCGGAGCTGGGGTGAGGGCTGGAAGAAGTCCAGATCCAGAGAGACCCAGTCCGCCTCGGTGGCGCCGGGCTGTTCGAGGACCTGGGGCCAGCGGAGCCCCTCCGGATCGAGGAAGCCGGGCACGCGCACCGAGGCGCCAATGTCCCGCCCGCTCATCCGGGAGGAGCGCTCGGCCGCCGCGGTGGTGAAGAAGACGGCCCGCTCGGAGAGCACGGGAGCGCCGGTGCTGGGGCGCTTGAGGCCCTCGATGAGCGCCCACCAGGTGGCCGCCTGTTGGGGCCGGCGGGCCTCCAGGTAGCTGTCCTTGCACCAGTCCGAGTGCCTGTCTGCATGGAAGAGGGCGCTCGGCAGCTCGCCGGTGGTCCAATAGTGGTACAGCGCCACATCCAGCATGTGGTGGTCACGCAGCACGTAGTCGGTGGCACCGGAGCTGCCGCGCAGCACGAGGACGATGCCTCGGAGCACCGCGTCCACGTCCGCCATCGTGAGGGTGTCGCTCGGGGAGCGCTCCTCGAAGGTGTGCTGCTGCCCTGCGTAAGGCT
This sequence comes from Hyalangium minutum, assembly GCF_000737315.1. Taxonomy (GTDB): domain Bacteria; phylum Myxococcota; class Myxococcia; order Myxococcales; family Myxococcaceae; genus Hyalangium; species Hyalangium minutum. The sequence continues at coordinate 198,464 of NZ_JMCB01000001.1, read as the reverse complement.
TCTCGCGCGCCTCTCCGACCACGTCCTCGGGGCCGGACCAGCGATCGATCTGGCGCTCGAAGCGCTCGGCCTCTCCGTCCGCGAGCACCCGGCGGAGGACGTCCCGGATGTCGCTCTGGGTCCCCACGCCGGGCAGCGCGGGGATGAACGCGCCTGGCTCGGCGGCGCCAGCGGCCGTGCGCAGACGGAACGCATAGACGTCGTCGGTGGGCCGCTTCCAGTCGGAGTACCGGATGAGCACGTGCAGGGTCTCTCAGGGGGCGCCCGCCCCGCTGCTCGAGGGGCACGGCGGCTCGGGTCGTCGAGTGGAGCCAACAGCCTGGGCCCCGTGGAAATGCCGCTGGGGAGGCGGGCTCACTTTCCCTTGGTCAGCTCGATGGCGAGGAACATCCCCGCCTCCGCGAGCCCGGCGCTGATCATCTTCCGGCCCTGCTCGGACTCCATCACCTTGCGGGCCGCGTCCCCCGCGGTGCCGATCTCCAGGTCCAGCAGCATCATGAAGGCGCTCCAGGCGGCGTTGGGCTCCACCACCCGGCCATAGCGCAGGGGCCGATCCTCGAGCGTGTTGAACACCTTCTCCAGCAGCTTCTGCTCGTCCAGCCGCTTCACGCGGCTCTGCATCGCCTCCCACGTGGCCGCAAGCAGGTCCTCCCAGAGGCGCCCGGCGATGGCGCGCTCCAGCCGCTGAGCGGCCTCCTGTTCGTCAATCTGGTGGGCCTTCGCATAGGTGGGCACCAGCCGGTTCACTACTACGGGGCGGGTGGCCAGGTGTCCCAGCCGGGGGGGGTATTTCACGCGCGTGTCTCCTCCACGTCTTCGTTTCTATTGTACGCACGGCCGGGCGCCGGAACGCGGCAGGTAGGGCCCGGAGCCCTCTGAATTCGAGGTGTGCGACAAGGTGGGTTTTGCGCTGGGATGAGGACCCTGGCTCGCCGGGGAATGTCAGACCTGACCGGTAGTCTCTCTTTATTCCCGCAACGGCAAGGAAGGGTCGAACAATGACTGACATTCGTGCGAATCCGAGCGTCTCGGTGAACAAGCTGGGGCAGTACCTGACGGCGACGCCGGCGCTGCGCAAGCGCATCATCCACGCGCAGAAGCACCCGGTGGACCCTCAGTACCTGCGCTACCCGGAGGCCGCGCAAGCCATCGTCGAGTACCTCTGCGGCGGCCGTGATGAGGTGATTCTGCGCTACCACCAGCGCCGCATGCTGAACGCCAAGCCCGAGTCGGACTTCGACGCGCACCGGCTGTCTTTGTGCGCGGAGGCGCTGCAGCACTTCCTGATGGCGGCCGACGAGCTGTCGCTGACGAACGCGGTGGCGAGCCCCGCGGGTCCGGAGTTCCCGCCGATGGCGCTGAGCGGCGTGACGATCAACGTGCGGCCGGAGCTCCTGCTGCGCAGCGCGGACCGGCACGGGCAGATGCACTCGGGGCTGCTGAAGCTGTACTTCTCGAAGCACACGCCGCTGAACGAGCAGTCCGGGCAGTACATCGCCACGGTGCTGCACCTGTACGCGGAGGAGCACCTGCAGCAGAAGGGGCCGGTGGATCACCGCCTGGTGCGCGTGTTCGACGTGTTCGCGGGGAAGGTGTACGTGGCGCCCAAGGCGCAGCAGCGCCGGTTGGACAACCTGGCGCTCGCCTGCGAGGAGATCGCCGCCTGCTGGGATGTGAATTGAGCGGCGCGGCCCGCGTTCCGGGCCGGTGAAGTGAAGAGGGCGGCCCGTGGCTTCGTGCCACGGCCGCCCTTGTTGTTTCTACCGGGGCACGTTCCGCAACGTGCGCTGAGCGTCAGTCGATCTTCGCGTTGGAGAACGAGGCGCCGGCGATGACACGGAACGAGGGCGTGTCCGAGGCGATGCCGATCCCCGGCCCGCCGAGCACGTAGAGGTCCAGCCAGGGCAGGGCGTGGCGGCGGATGGCCAGCAGCACCTCCGTGCTCATGCGCCCGTCCTCGAGCGGCAGCGCCGTCATCACGCTCAGCTCGCCGCGCGTCTTCTTGCCGCCGAGCGACGTCACCGTGGCACCGATCCGGAGCTCGTTGCCGATGACGTCGTGCTCGCGGAGGGAGAGCACCCCGAGGTCCACCTTCTTGCGCACGAGGGCGCCCACCTCGCCTCCCACCTGGAAGCCCGAACCCTGGACGCCCAGCTGGAGCCGTGGGTACAGCGCGTAGTCATCCTTGGCGAGCGCCTCGGTGCTGCCCACAGGCACAGCGCCCGCGACGTCGAGCGCCAGGTTCATGGGCCCACCGCTCTTCTGGCTCAGCAGCCCCACGCGAGCCGACACCCAGGGTGTCCCCAGGCCCGTCTTCGAGGGGGGCAGCGCCGTGAAGGTGCGAGTCCCCGACTGGTTGAGGATGAAGGGCACCTGCGCCCCCACCTGCAGCCAGGACAGCACGCCATAGGCTGCGGTGAGGTGGGTGGTGAACTTGCCCTCCACCAGCGATTGGCCCGCAGCTGGGTCCCAGCGCTCATCGAAGGAGAGCGGCTGCTGCTCGTAGTGGACCTGGAACGAGGTGCGGAAGACACCCGCGTCCAGCGTGCGGCCGGTGCCCACCACGAAGGAGCCGAGCGCGCTGGGCTCGAACTGGAGCCGCTGGAGGTCGAAGCTGGGCAGCCGCGACTGGGCCAGGGCCGGGGTGGACAGCAGCGACAGCGCCACAAGAGCGAGAGAGAGGGACGGGCGGACCATCACCGTGCACTCTACGAACCTACGCGGCGAGTAGGGAGTAGAAAACGCGCGGACCCAGAGTTCAAGGCCCGCGCGCCCTGACTCTTAATTTCTGAGACCCGGGGCCTCCTGGCCCGTGCGCGACACGTATTCCGTGTAACCACCACCGTACTGGTGCACGCCCTCGGGCGTCAGCTCCAGCACCCGGTTGGAGAGCGCCGCCAGGAAGTGCCGATCGTGGCTCACGAAGAGCATGGTGCCCTCGTAGTTGGCCAGCGCTGTGATCAGCATCTGCTTGGTGGCCATGTCCAGGTGGTTGGTGGGCTCGTCCAGCACCAGGAAGTTGGGCGGATCGTAGAGCATCTGCGCCAGCACCAGCCGCGCCTTCTCGCCACCGGAGAGCACCCGGCACTTCTTCTCCACCTCGTCGCCGGAGAAGCCGAAGCACCCGGCCAGCGCCCGCAGCGAGCCCTGCGAAGCCCGCGGGAACCGCTCTACCAGGGACTCGAACACCGTCAGCTCGCCCTTGAGCACCTCCATGGCGTGCTGGGCGAAGTAGCCCATCTTCACGCTGGAGCCCACCGACACCGCTCCGTCATCCGGATGGGACTCGCCCGCAATCAGCTTGAGCAGCGTGGACTTGCCCGCGCCGTTCACGCCCATCACGCACCAGCGCTCGCCGCGGCGGACCAGGAAGTCCAGCCCGCTGTAGATGCGGCGCTTGCCATAGCCCTTCACCACCCGCTCCAGCTTCGCCACGTCGTCGCCCGAGCGCGGCGGCGGCTGGAAGTCGAACACCAGGGTCTGGCGCCGCTTGGGCGGCTCCACCTTTTCGATCTTCTCCAGCTTCTTCACCCGGCTCTGCACCTGGGCCGCGTGCGAGGCGCGCGCCTTGAAGCGCTCGATGAACTTCAGCTCCTTGGCGAGCATGGCCTGCTGGCGCTCGAACTGCGCCTGCTGCTGGCGCTCGAGCTGGGCGCGCTGCTTCTCGTAGAAGTCGTAGTTGCCCGAGTACGTCGTCAGCGTGCCACCGTCGATCTCGATGATCTTCGAGATGACGCGGTTCATGAACTCGCGGTCGTGGCTGGTCATCAGCAGGGCGCCTTCGTAGCCCTTGAGGAAGTTCTCCAGCCAGATGAGCGACTCGATGTCGAGGTGGTTGCTGGGCTCGTCCAGCAGCATGACGTCCGGGCGCATCAGGAGGATGCGGGCCAGCGCCACGCGCATCTTCCACCCACCGCTGAGCGCCCCCACGTCCCCGTCCATCATCTCCAGGGTGAAGCCCAGGCCCGCGAGGATCTCCCGTGCCTTGCCCTCCAGCGCGTAGCCGCCCAGCTCCTCGTAGCGGCCCTGCACCACGCCGAAGCGCTCGATGAGCTTGTCCATCTCGTCCATGCGCTCTGGGTCGGCCATGGCGGCCTCGAGCTGCTTGAGCTCGGCGGCGACCTCGGAGACCGGGCCCGCGCCGTCCATGGTCGCGGCCACGGCGGACATGCCGGACATCTCGCCCACGTCCTGGTCGAAGTAACCGATGGTGACGCCCCGGTCGACGGAGACCTGGCCTTCGTCCGGGTGCTCGCGCTGCATGACCATGCGGAAGAGGGTGGTCTTGCCCGCGCCGTTGGGGCCTACGAGGCCAATCTTCTCGCCGCGGTTGAGCTGGGCGGAGGCCTCCACGAAGAGGATCTGCTGGCCGTGCTGCTTGCCGATGTTGTCGAGCCGAATCATAGGTGTTCGAAAGTCAGAGAGGGGGCCTACCTAGCACAGCCAGGGAGCCATGGGGACGGTCTGCAACGGATGACGGCGCCGGAGGCTTCCCCCAGCCTCCAGGCAGCCAGGATCCGTCCGAGCAGGCAGGCAATCGGAGCCTCTGAGGCCGGCTCGCTTTCCGAGGGTGTTTCGGGGCCATCGGCCGTCATACCGGGTGACGCAGCGAGCTCGGGAGATCGGGTGCGGATGGCGCTGGGGGCGAGGCGGAGGGTGGTGGTGTGGCTGGCGGTGCGGCATGGCCTGTCCGCGGTGGGCGTGGGGGCAGGTCTGGGGCTGGTGCTATATCATCGATGCGGATGGCCCCCAGAGGACCCAACATGATGCTTAAGAAGCTCCTCGCCGTGGGCCTGAGCACCTTGCTGGTGGCATGCAGCGCCAGCCGTTCTCGTTCGCCAGAAGTGCCGAGCCCAGCAAATCCTGAGCACTTCGTGCTTGTTCTCCAAGCGCACCCCGATGGTCAGGTCACCCACGCGTGGCAGCCCGCCGAGCGCTTCGACTTCTCGGCCTACCGGTTTCGGTCAGCCAACGAAGCGCGATCAGGAGGCGTTCTACCTGCTGCGGCCCGGCCTCGAGACTGTGACCAGGAGAATCAAGAGTGCTACCAAAAATGCATGTCGCGTCCTCTTCCTCCTGGGTATGGAAGCTATACGTCCCCTCGCAAGATGGGCGGCAAGTCGGAGTTCTGCCGTCGCGAATGCCAGCAGGCCTACGATGATTGTCGGGAACTGGAGCGGCTCCGGCCCCAGGAGTTCACGACAGTGGATGGTCTGATCGACTGGCTGAAGCGCCACCGGAAGGAGGTCTTGGTGGGCAGCGTCATCACCGTTGCTGGGATCGCCTTTGTGGTCATCTCCGCTGGGGCTGGGCTTCTGGTTCTTGCTCCCGTGGTGCTGATGACGTCATCCGAAAGCCAACCCGAGGACAGTGTTGCTGGGGGGGCGCAATGAGTACGCGCAAGCTCCTTTCCAGTGCCATGGAGTTCCTTGCGGGTCTTGGCTCAAACGCTTCGGTCCATGCTCCTCAGGAAGTGCGTGACGTCCTGTTTGACGCTCTTCTGTTCATCGAATCCACGGGGCAGGTTTATGCCTTTGAGGATTACCGGAAGCATCTGGCGTCCGACGAACCTCCGCGCGTCGCGGCGGCGTTCGGCTCACGCGAGGAGGCGGAGAACTGGTTGAAGGAGCAGCCTGCACCTCCCTCTTCTGCATACGTCTTGATTGCGGACCAGTACCATCTGCTCGTCTACAACCGCGATTTGCAGGAACGCCGCATCTTTCCCCATCCCGTCCTTCAGTACTTCCTCGGAGCACGTGTTCGTGAAGGGCTACCGCCACCCGTCGCCTCCTTCTCGACGCTTCCGGAGGCCGAGGCCTGGTTCAAGAGCCAGGTCAGCCCCCCTCCGCAAGCGGTGATTTCGATCGCGGGTGAGCTTTACCTTACCGTCGACCACTCGAACATCGGCCACCGCTCGATCTACCCCTTCTCTCTGGCCGTGCAGGAAGAAACGCCAGACGCCTCGTAAGGGACGTAGAGTGCCCCTGTGGTTGAGGCGGTACAGCAAGGCCACTCAGGAAGAACTCGAAGCGTTTCTTCGCGACATCTACAACCGCAAGGACATGCTGGAGAGGTTTCCCAATGGCTTCGGACCTAAATCCTGATCCACGGTTCTTCGTGCTCAAGGCGGACGTGTGGGGGGCGTACGACACCCAGTCCGAGGGGGCCGAGCCCGTGCGCTACGGGCCTGCGCCTCGATGCCCTCAGTGTCACGAGCCCATTGGTATGAAGGAGTGGTTGCCTCCCTACCGAGTGACGTTGGAGTTGCATGGCCAGACCCTTGGCGACTTCATCGAAGGGCCTGGAAACAGCGTGCTCATTTCCCAGCGCATGGCGGAGGCGTTTCGAGCCGAGGGGCTCACCGGACTGCTCGGCAGTCATGCCGTGGAGGTGGCGCGTGTGCGACGGAAGCGCAAGGGCTCCAAGCTGGAGGCGGCTTCTTCGTATAGGGCAGCGACTCCTTGTTGGGGCCGAGGCGCTTTAGACGAAGCGCGGAGTCGTCTCCGTCGCAACGCTCCGGTCACGTGTCCAGAGTGCCGAGCCACTGGAGTGGACTCCATTCACGGCTTCGCCTTGGAGCAGGGGACGTGGCAGGGCGAGGACGTCTTCCGGCCTCGGGGCGAGCCCGGGACCATCTTCGTCGCGGAGCGCTTCGCTGGGTTCGTCAAGCGGCACGGCTTTACAAATATGAAGCTGACCCCCATCGCGGAGTACATCTGGGATCCGCTCCACCAGGGGCCGCCAACCGGGACGAACTGGAAGTGAGGTGCCGCCTTACGGAGGCGGCGGGGGCATGTCCCACGCGCTCGGATCCTTCTTCCAGCGGGCAATCTGCTCGGGGGAGGGGAAGCCCTGCGGGCGGTAGCGCTCGGGATAGTCTCCTTCCACTGGCACCAACTGGGCCCCCATGTCCCGCTTCACCGCTTCCCAGCGCACCACCGCCACGGGCGGCGCCTTGGGTCCGAGCGCCTCGTCCATGAAGAAGATCCGATCCACGCGCGGCAACAGCGTGTCGAGCCCCTTGACCCAGACTGCCTGGCTGACCGCCTGGCCTGACTCCTCCTCCGAGACCACGAAGTCCGCGACGAAGAGCTCCACCCCGAGTTGTTCGTGTTGCTGCCGGAGCCGATCCGTCTGATCCGCGTAATCGCGCCCCTGGCTGTAGACCGCCAGGTTGCGCATGGGCTGCCACGCCTTGCTCTGGGGCGCGGGCAGGAAGGGCTTCCACCCCTGGGGCGTTCGCCGCAGCGCGCGTCCGTCGATCGAGCGCGGCGCCTGGAAGGCCTTCAGGGCGATCTCCGCGGCCTGTGCCAGCCCGTCCTCGTCCTCCGCGCCGGTGATGAGCAGCAGATCCCGCTGGGGCGCGAAGACCACGGGATCCCCACGCACCTTGCAGCGGCGCACCACCTCGTCCAGCAGCAGGCGAGATACGCCATAGCTGTCTCGCCACCCCGAGGCGCAAACGCCTGGGGCCACCGGAAACAGCGGCTCGGCGCTCTGGCTCCGCAGGTTCTCCATCGCGACCCCGAGCGCCTCGTCGAAGGTGATGCCCCACTCCTGGAACTGCTCCTGCCCCAGGTACTTCATGGCGTCCGGCGTATCGAGCACGACCGCCACCGAGAGCACCTCTCCCAGCGCGCGCCACTCCGCGGGCCTCGGGCTGCCGAGCGGGCTCTTCGGATCGACGATCTCCAGCAGTGAGAAGTACGCGCGCGGGCGCACCACGGGCATCAACGACGAGCGCGCCGACGTGTAACTGATGGGGGAGCTCGGCGCGCGGCCCATCGCCGTGATGTGCCGGAGCACTACCTCGCGCCGCTCGGGAGGCGCCGATCGGTACTCGTCATAGAGATTGCCGAGGAAGATCGTCTGCGCTTGCTGGCCCTCGCCGTCGGGGATTTGGATCTGGAAGCGCTCGGGATCGTAGGTCAGGGGCTCCGTGAAGCCTGCTTCCCGCAGCGCCTCCAGGGCCTTCCGCGCGTACTCGTCCTTGTCCTGCTGCGAAGATCCAGTGCGCTGGGCGTCTTGAGGATTGCCCGGGCTGTTCCCTTGCGCGGACTCGCCGAGAGGCGAAGGCTCCTTTCGCAGGCTGGCCCACCCCAGTCCTAACACCAGCGCGCCCAGGGCGAGCGCCAGGGGGACTGCTGCTCTTTTCGGATGGATCATCACATCATGCCTCTCTCTCGCTCCGTGGCGTCGGCCGGCGCTCAACCGCTGACGAGGTTCTGCAGTTCCTGCCAGCGCGCGTACAGCCGGTCCACCTCGACGGTCGCAGTCTCCAGCTCGCGCTGCAGCTCCGGCACCTTCGTCGCGCTGCTGTAGACGGTGGGGTCGGCCAGCTTCGCTTCCAGCTCCGCTTTGCGCGTCTCCGCCGCCTCGATCGCCGCCTCCATTCCGTCCAGCTCCCGCTGCTCCTTGTACGAGAGCTTCCCGGGCTTCCGCGCCTGCTTCGGCGCCTCGGCCTGGGACGGGGGAGGGGCCTCCTTCTTCGGCGCTGTCGCCGAGGCCTCCGCCGCTTTAGCCGCCTCCGCCTGGTCCTTCAGGCGCCGGTACATCGCGTAGTTGCCCTCGTACCGGACTACCCGCCCGTCTCCCTCGAAAGCCAGGATGGACGTGGCCACCTTGTCCAGGAAGTACCGGTCGTGGGTCACCAGCAGCACGCTCCCCGTGAAGCTCAGCAGCAGCCCCTCCAGGACGTTCAACGTCACGATGTCCAGATCGTTCGTGGGCTCGTCCAGCACCAGGACGTTCGCCCCTTCCAGGAACAGCCGCGCCAGCAGCAGCCGGTTGCGCTCGCCTCCCGACAGCGCCGCCACCTTCTGCTTCTGCATCGGTACCGGGAACAGCAGGTCTTCCAGGTAGTCCCGCAGGGCCACCTTCTTGTCGCCGAACTCTACCCAGTCCTCGCCCGGAGAGGCCGCCTCGTACACCGTCTGCTCGGGATCCAGCGAGGCCCGCGTCTGGTCGTAGTACGCCACCTTCGTGTTCTTCCCGATGACCAGCTTCCCGCTGTCCGGAGGCAGCTCGCCCAGCAACACCCGCAGGAACGTCGTCTTGCCCACGCCGTTGGGCCCCACGATTCCCACGCGCTCGCCGCGCTGCAGCCGGAAGTCCACGTTCTTCAGCACCTTCCGGTCGCCGTAGGACTTTCCAATCCCCTCTGCCTCGATGACCGTGTGCCCGAGCCGGGGCGCCGCCAGCACCTGCAGCTCCGCCACCTTCGGCCGCTGGAAGCCCTTCTCTGCCATCAGCTTCCGCGCCCGATCGATGCGCGCCTTGCTCTTCGTGCGCCGCGCCTCGGGGCCTCGCCGCAGCCAGGCCACTTCTTGCGCGATCCACCGCTCACGCTTGTGCTGCGCCAGGGACGCGTTCTCCTGCGCCACCAGCTTCTGCTCGATGTACGCCTCGTAGTTGCCCGGGTACGAGACCACGCCTCCGCCGGGTTGGATCTCCACAATTCGATCCACCAGCCCGTCCAGGAAGTAGCGATCGTGCGTCACCAGCAGCAGCGAGCCTGGGAGCTTGTCCAGCTCTCCCTCGAGCCAGTCCACCGTGTCCGCGTCCAGGTGGTTGGTGGGCTCGTCCAGCATCAGCAGGTCCGGCCGCGTCAGCAGCGCCCGCGCAATCGCCACGCGCTTGCGCAAGCCGCCAGACAGCTGAGACACCGGCCGGTCCCACTCCTTCACGCCCAGCCGGTCCAGCAGCATCTTCGCGTGGTGCTCCGTGTCCCAGCCGCCGAGCTGCTCGATGCGGTCGTTCAACGAGGCGAGCTGCTCCAGCAGCTTCTCGTGGGCCTCCGCCGGAGTGGACTCCAGCTTGCGGCTCAGCTCCGCGTGCGCCGTGAGCACCTCCTTCAGCGGCCCCTGCGACACCGACAGCTCCGAGGCCACCGTGGCGCCCTCGGGGAACTCGGGCTCCTGCGGCAGGTAGGTGACGCGAGCCCCACGGCGGAGCTGAAGCTCCCCCGCGTCCGGCCGCGACACCCCCGCCATGATCTTCATCAGCGAGGACTTCCCCGACCCGTTCACTCCCACCAAGCCGACGCGCTCACCCTCCTCGATGGTGAGGGTGAGCCCCTCGAAGACGGTACGGCTTCCGAAGGTCAGCTGGACATTGGCGGCGCGGAGCAGGGTCACGGGGCTCTCTTTACCTCAGAGCCACTTCGGAGAGGTGCGCGCCGGAGGAGGCCGAGGCGCCGCCGAAGCCGGAGCCGCCGAGGGAGCACCCCGTCCGTCCGTGCCCCGGTGCTGCCCCTGCGACTGCCGGGCCTCGCCACCCTGGCCGCCCGGACGCCCGCGCCCACCGCGCCGGCGCCGCTGCCCGTCCCCCCGAGGACCGTGGGCCTCGGCTCCGTCCCGCCGCGACTCGCCGTGCCGCTGGCCGCCACCGCCGCGCCGCTGGCTGCCGCCCTGAGGGCGCTGCCCGCCGCCGTGCCGCTGTCCACCCTCGGACCGCTGTCCGCCCTGCGCGGACTGTCCCTGCGCCGCCCCCAGCACCGAGGGCGTCGGCGCCCCGGAGCCCGAGCGGAACGGGTGGTCCGCCACCACCGGCACGTGCCGCCGGATGGTGCGCTCGATGTCCTTCAGGTACGCGCGCTCCTCCGTGTCGCAGAAGGACAGCGCCGTGCCCGCCGCGCCCGCGCGGCCCGTGCGGCCAATGCGGTGCACGTAGGACTCGGGGATGTTCGGCAAATCGAAGTTGATGACGTGGGTAATCCCCTCGATGTCGATGCCGCGCGCCGCGATGTCCGTGGCCACCAGCACCCGGCAGCTGCCGTCCTTGAACGAGTCCAGCGCCCGCTCGCGCGCGTTCTGGCTCTTGTTGCCGTGAATGGCCTCGGCGGTGATGCGCGCCGCCTCCAGTTGCCGCGTCACCCGGTTGGCGCCGTGCTTCGTCCGCGTGAACACCAGCGCCCGGCGGATGCTCGTGTCGCCCAGCAGGTGCACCAGCAGGTGGCGCTTCTGCTCGCGCTCCACGAAGTACAGCCGCTGCTCCACCTTCTCCGCCGTGGTGGATTGCGGCACCACCTCCACCTTCGCCGGATCCTTCAGGATGCCCTTGCTCAGCGCCTGGATCTCCGGCGGCATCGTCGCGGAGAAGAACAGCGTCTGCCGCTTCGCAGGGATCGCCGCGATGACCTTCTTCACGTCATGGATGAAGCCCATGTCCAGCATGCGGTCGGCCTCGTCCAGCACGAACACCTCGAGCGCCTTGTACGAGACGAGCTTCTGGCTCATCAGGTCCAACAGCCGCCCGGGCGTCGCCACCAGCACGTCCACGCCGCGCCGCAGCGCCTGCTCCTGCGCGTTCTGCCCCACGCCGCCAAAGATCACCGCCCACGTGAGCGAGGTGAACTTCCCGTAGGCCTGGAAGCTCTCGACGATCTGGCTGGCCAGCTCGCGAGTGGGGGTGAGGATGAGCGCGCGGATGGGGCGCCCGTGCGCGGCCGGAGCGGGGCGGCCCTCGGAGAGCCGGTGGAGGATGGGCAGCGCGAACGCCGCCGTCTTGCCCGTGCCCGTCTGTGCGCAGCCCAGCACGTCGCGGCCGGCGAGCGCCGGAGGAATGGCCTGGGTCTGGATGGGAGTGGGAGTGGTGTAGCCCTCGGCCTTCACGGCGCGCAGCAGGGGTTCAGCGAGCTTCAGTTCGTCAAAAGTCATGATTTCCCGTAGGTCGGGTGCCTGGCGCTCGCTTCGTAGCGAGGCCTGAAAAAGGGAGAGGGCGCCTCCACCCGAGAGGCGCCCTCCCTGGACTTCAAGTGTTGTGCGGCGGACCGCGGACTACTTGCGGGCAGCCTGCTCGGCGGCCAGCTTCTCGCGGTAGGCCGCCATCAGTGCCTCGGACTCGTTCTTCGGCACGGGCGAGTACCTGGCGAACTCCATGGTGAACTCACCCTTGCCCTGAGTCGCCGAGCGCAGGTCCGTGGAGTAACCGAACATCGTGTTCAGCGGTACCTCGGCCACGGCCACCAGGTAGCCGTCGCGGGTCTCCGTGGAGAGGATGGTGCCGCGGCGCTGGTTCAGCTGACCCACCACCGAGCCCTGGAAGTCCTCGGGCGCCTGCACCTCCACCTTCATGATGGGCTCGAGGATGACCGGCTTGGCGGCGGCGTAGCCCTCGCGGAAGCCCATGAGGGCGGCCGTCTTGAACGCCATTTCGCTCGAGTCCACCGCGTGGAAGGCGCCGTCGTTGATGACGCAGCGCACGCCCACCACCGGGAAGCCGATGAGGCTGCCCTTCTTGATGGCCTCCTGGAAGCCCTTGTCGCACGCGGGGATGAACTCGCGCGGGATGGAGCCGCCGACGATGTCGTCCACGAACTCGTACTGCTGCACGGCGTCGGCCGGCAGGGGCTCGAGGTAGCCGCACACGCGCGCGAACTGGCCGGAACCACCGGTCTGCTTCTTGTGCGTGTAGTAGAACTCGCCCTTCTGGCTGATCGTCTCGCGGTAGGCCACCTGCGGCTTACCGGCGATGACTTCGCAGGCGTACTCGCGCTTCATGCGCTCGATGTAGATCTCCAGGTGGAGCTCACCCATGCCGCTGATGATCGTCTGGCCGGACTCCTCGTCACGGCGCACGCGGAAGGTGGGATCCTCCTTGGTGAACCGGTTGAGGGCCTTGGAGAAGTTGGCCAGCGCACCGCGGTCCTTGGGGGCCACCGCGAGCGAGATCACCGCGTCCGGCACGTGCATGGACGTCATCGTGTACTGCACGGTGCCGTCGGTGAACGTGTCACCCGAGGCGCACTCCACGCCGAACAGGGCGATGATGTCGCCTGCCGTCGCCTCGTTGACGTCGTTCATCTCGTTGGAGTGCATGCGCACGATGCGGGGGATCTTCACCTTCTTCTGGTTCGACTGGTTGATGATGAAGTCGCCCTTGGCGATGCGCCCCTGGTACATGCGCATGTACGTCAGCTGCCCGTAGCGCCCATCCTCCAGCTTGAACGCCAGGCCCACGAAGGGCTTGGCCGGATCAGACTCGAGGACGACCTTGGCCTCGTTGTTCTTCTGGTCGAGCGCCTCGTTGTGCGCCTCCTTGGGGTTCGGGAGGTAGGCGGTCACCGCGTTCAGCAGCAGCTGCACGCCCTTGTTCTTGTAGGCCGAGCCGCACATGACCGGCGTCATCTTCAGGGCGATGGTCGCCCGGCGGATGGCTGCCACGAGCTGCTCCTCGGTGATGGCCGCGTCCGACAGGAACAGCTCACCGAGCTGGTCGTCCACCTCGGCCACGCCCTCGATCATCTGCTGGCGGCGCTGCTTGGCCTCGTCCAGCATGTCCGCGGGGATGGCCTCCTCACGGATGATCTCGCCGTTCTCACCGTCAAAGTAGAAGGCCTTCATCTTCACCAGGTCGACGTGACCCTGGAAGCGGTCCTCGGCACCGATGGGGAACTGGAGCTTCACGGCGTGGTGGTTCAGCTTCTCCTTCAGCTGACCCGCCACGCGGTCATAGTTGGCGCCAGCGCGGTCCATCTTGTTGACGAACGCGATGCGCGGAACGCGGTAGCGCTTCATCTGCCGGTCCACGGTGATGGACTGGGACTGAACGCCAGACACCGAGCACAACACGAGGATGGCGCCGTCGAGCACGCGGAGCGCGCGCTCCACCTCGATGGTGAAGTCCACGTGTCCCGGGGTGTCGATCAGGTTGATGTTGTAGTCGCCCCACATCGCGTAGGTGGCGGCGGACTGGATGGTGATGCCCTTCTCGCGCTCGAGATCCATCGAGTCCATCTTCGCGCCCACGCCGTCCTTGCCACGCACCTCATGGATCTCGTGGATACGGCCCGTGTAATAGAGGATGCGCTCAGAGAGGGTCGTCTTGCCCGAGTCGATGTGGGCGGAGATACCAATGTTGCGAATCTTTTCGATGGGTACGTTGGAGGCCACGATCCGGTCCTTCTTCTCTTGAAAAATGCCTGGGGGAACAGGGCAGGCGGGGCCTCTACTTCCCACAGGTTGAACTTTCCAGCCAAATCCGCATGCTGGTGGGGGCTTACGTGCACCCACCCCCGCCTACCGATCAAGCCGTACACCTTATATAGGGGAGGCCTTTCCGGCGCAGCGCAGGGACCGGCCAGGCTTTTTCCGAGGGATAGAACCATGAGCGCGAGCGAAAACTTCTCCTTGGCCCGGGCGTGGCTGAAGGCCTTCAACGCCCATGACGTGGAGGCGCTGGTGGCGCTCTACGCCGAGGACTGCACCCATACCTCTCCGAAGATCCGGGTGTTGCACCCGGAGACGGGCGGCAAGCTGGTGGGCAAGCAGGCGCTGGCGAAGTGGTGGCGGGAGGCGATCGCCCGGCTGCCGGGCCTGAAGTACGAGGAGACGGCCCTGACGGCTGACGGGGAGCGCGTCTTCATGGAGTACCTGCGCCACGCGCCCGGCGACCCGGACATGCCGGTGGCCGAGGTGCTGGAGGTGAAGGGCGGGAAGATCGTCGCCTCGCGCGTCTACCACGGGTAGGTGGGCAGGACGGGGAGCGTGGGGGAGGGCGGATGGGTTGTCCCAGCGTGAGTGGGCGGGCTAGCGTTCCCCTGCATGTTTAGCTCGTCCTGGGTGCTCAGAACGCCTCTTGGGGAGTTCCGTCTCCGAGCGCAGGGGGAGCGGCAGTCCCTGTCTCCTGAGGAGCAGGAGCGCGCGTGGCAGGTATGGGCCTTCGCCCGGGCGGAGCTCGAGAGCCTGTCGCCCCGGGCGGTGGAAGCGGCCTTCGCGCTCCATGCGGAGCTGAGGGGCCCGGCCTTTCGGGGGACTTCCCGGCGCGTGGGGCCCTTGGAGGCTCAGGCGCTTGGCCAGGATCTGGAGGCGGCGCTGCTCGCCGGGCGGCTGGTGCTGGAGGCGCGTCCTCACATTCAGGGGCTGTCGACACTGGAGGCTCCGGAGCCCGCCCCCAAGTGGGAGCCTCCCCCAGAGAAAGAGAAGCCCGCGGACAAGGGCGCCTGGATCGAGCTGGAGTTGGTCAACCAGGACGGCGAGCCCGTGGCGAACCGGAGCTTCCGGATTCTCCAGAAGGGCAACGTGGTGCGCGAGGGGATGACGAACTCCGCCGGGTTCGCGCGGATCGAGCCGCTCGCCCCGGGGCCGTGTGACGTCGAGTTCCCGGACCTTTACGACGCAGACTTCAAATACCAGCCCTCGCTCCCCGGCAGCCTCCCTGCCATGGCGGAGGGGCCAGTCACTCAGGAAGGCGCGACGGCATGACATCGCACGGCCCGGGCCCGAGGGAGCGCCATGCCCATCCATAAGGTCAAACAGGGCGAGCATCTGGCGAGCATCGCCTCGGCGTATGGCTTCGAGAACTTCGAGACGATCTGGAACGACTCCCAGAACGCGCAGCTCCGGCAGAGCCGCGCGAGCCCGCTGATGCTGCTGCCCGATGACGAGGTGTGGATCCCCGAGCTCCCGCCCGCGCGCTTCACGCTGGCAACCGGGAAGAAGCACAAGCTCACCGTGCACACCGGAAAGCTCCAGCTGCGCCTGCGGGTGCTGGACCTGCGCGGCGAGCCCATCCCCGATGCACCGTGCGTGCTGAAGGTGGGGCATTACTCCGAGGAGCTGACGACGGACGGGGATGGCTACGTTCAGGCCTCGGTGGACAAGACCGCGACGAGCGGCACGCTGGAGGTGGGGGATCTGGTGTTCGATCTGGCCATTGGCGGCCTGGATCCGCTGCCGGAGCCCACGGGGCTGGCGGGGCGGCTCAGCAACCTCGGCTATCCGGCGGACGATCCCCGGTACCTGAACCCGGACACGATGGAGTGGACCCGCTTCGCGCTCGAGTTGTTCCAGCACGAGAACGGCCTGGATGTCACAGGGGCGCTGGACTCGGGGATCGCGGAGCAGCTCGCCACGGAGCACGGCTCCTAGCCGCGAGGACTCACCATGGCCAGGAACTTGATGGAAGGCGCGCTGATCTCGGATGGGGGCACCGCCGCCAAGCACGGCGAGGCCCCCATTCCCTACGTGGTGGCGCCCACGGACAAGGAGGCGTACAGCACGCTCCGGCCCCGGCTCCGCCCCTCGGCGTGCTGGCGCATCGATGATCTGCGGTTCGACTTTGACTCGTCGTTCCTGTTGCCTGCCGGCACGCACGAGTTCCAGCTGCTGGCCCGCCAGCGCCCGCCTGGCCCGGACGACACAGGCAAGGCGCTGCTGCTGAGCGTGTTCGGCCACGCCGACCCCTCGGGCCAGGACGAGTACAACAAAGTGCTGGCCGGCCGCCGGGCCACTTCCGTCTACGGCCTGCTCACCCGTGACGTGGCGCTCTGGGAGAAGCTCTACAGCTCCCCGCACGGAGGGGACAAGTGGGGCACCCGGCAGATCCAGATGATGTTGACGCAGCTGGGTTACCTGCAGGCGGCGCCCACGGGCTACCTGGACAATCCCACGACGAAGGCCGTGAAGGCCTTCCAGCAAGACAACGGCCTGCCCGGGACGGGGTTCCCGGACGGAGGCACGCGCGCCAAGCTCTTCCTCGCGTACATGGACGCGCTCTGCGTGGACGAGCAGGGTGTCCCCTTCCAGTACGTGCCGGAGGACTTCCTCTCGCGAGGCCCCAGCGCCGGAGGCAAGTGTGCCTACCAGGGCTGCGGCGAGTTCAACCCCGTGCGCGTCTTCTCGGAGCAGGCCGCCGCCGAATACCAGAAGCCCGCGCGCAAGGCCGAGCGCGACGCGGCGAACATGCCCAACCGGCGCGTGGTCATCTACATGTTCGACCCCGCGCTGAACATCACCCCGGAGCAGTGGCCCTGTCCCACCGTCAGCGAGGGCCCCGCGGGCTGCAAGGCGAAGTTCTGGCCGGATGGAGAGGCGCGCCGCAACCCGCGGGGAGCGCAGCGCGAGCACCTGACGGGCGGGAGGACCTTCGCGTGTGCCTTCTATGACCGGCTGGCGCGGGGCTCGCCGTGCGAGGGCGTGCGGGAGACGGTGTCGCTGTACCTCATGGATCACCACGGCCGGCGCATGGGGGCCAACCCCGAGAGCGACGACCCGGTGGAGCGGGAGTCTGGAGCGCCCTACCGTCTGACGGTGGGCTCGCAGGTGCGCGAGGGCCGGGCCTCGGCCGAAGGGCTTCTGATCGAGCAGAACGTCTACGCGGGGGGCGCCTGCGAGCTCGAGTGGGGCGCTTACCCCACCTCCGAGCACGTCCAGGGCAAGGCCAGCGCGCCGGGGACGGAGGAGCCTCGCTACCTCTACTCGCGGGTGATCTACCTGGGCACCGAGGAGCAGGAGACGCCCGACACGGAGCGCCAGCTGCACAACCTGGGTTACACCTCGAAAGACCCCGAGGAGAACCGGCAGCACTTCCTGGCGGATCATCCCGAAGCGGAGGGCGAGCCGTTCGCGCAGGCCGTCGATCGCGTGCACCGCGAGGGGCTCGAGGCCCAGGAGGCATAGGCACATGGCATCCACCGCAGCCCCCGAGCGCAAGGGCTTCCCCCGCCTCGTCGAACTCATCAACGTCGACAAGATCCCCAAGCCACGTGATCAAGGGGCGGCGGAAGTGCTGAAGATGATCGCCTTCCGGATGAACCTCCCCTTGGATGGGCTGTGGTGTGCGGGGGAGTACTGGAACCTGTGGAACAAGCAGTGGAACATCTACGATCCAGACGCCCACCCGATGCAGCTGAAGATCCTCAAGTCGGGGCGGCCGCTGCTCGAGGAGCAGTGGGCCCGGGGCATCAGCGAGCTGCTGCTGGGCACCGCTTATGACGGTCCGGACGTCGAGACGGGCAACGCCGTTCCCATCCAGGACATCTACAAGAGCTTCAGCGAGGGCGCGCAGCCCTTCGTCGCTGTCTGCTGCGCGTGCCAGATGCTGGTGTCGTACACGGTGCTGTCCCGTGGCTATGGCATGTCCTACGTCAACGGCGTCGGCATCGACTGCGACGGCAATGACGGGCTCAAGGTCTTCACGTCCGAGGGTGGCCACTGGGACAAAGGCGGCCCCCTGAGGTTCGCGGATGCCATGAAGGCCTCGCACCCGCTCCAGCAGGGCTCTTGCTACAGCTGGGTGGGGCGCGATCCGGACGGCACCAAGCAGAAGGGCTCCCACGTGGTGAGCATCCTGCGCGTGGATACCGACGGGAAGAAGCAGGCACAGCTCTTCGACACCGGGGCAGCCCAGGATGCTCCGAGGCCCGCGCCTTCCTGCGCTCCCAAGTGGGACTACAGCGGCAACTACGACAATGAAGGCTCGTTGCTGGTGCGCAGCTTCATCCCCGGCTCCAAGACGGATCCGAAAATAGGAGGCCGGTACGGAGGTCTGGGGACTCCCGCAGCCCGGTCCGATGCGCAGCTCCAATCGGGGATCGATCGGATGAAGAAGACGCGCCCGTATGGCCTGGCGCGGCTCTTCGTGGCCAAGCTGCCATTCTCCGCCAAGACCAAGAAGAAGGTGCGCATCGAAGAGAAGGATCTGGAAGTGCCCGAGGGCCTCGTCTTCATGAGCCGCCTGCTGCGGATGTGGGGCGCCGAAGAGACGGCCAACTACACCATTGCTCGGTGTCAGTACGCGCTGCGCTCGCTCCCAGACTGGAATCCGCCGGAGACTCCAGGCACCCCCGAGCAAGAGGCGAAGACCTTCCGGACCGTGGCGTGGTGGGTGTTCTACAGCCCTCGGGGAGACCTGGCGAAGGTGTTGATGCAGGAGGAAACCCCGCGAGCCAAGCGCCTGGTAGACCTCGGTCCTGTCTCCGTGGGAGAGCCCCTGCTGGTGGTGAGCTCGCTCGACAACGGGCGGACCGACTGGACCTATGTGCGCAGGGCCCTGGCTCCCGCGACCATCGGTACCATCCCCGACTGGATGAAGGCTCTCCTCAAGGAGGTGGGGCCGCACACTGTCTACAACCCGGAGGGGGTGGCCATCCCGGGTGAGCTGGATGACAACGGCTGAGGCTTCGCTTGGGCGCGCGCGCGGCAATGGGGTAGGGTGGCGCCGTTTTCCCGGTGGAGGTGCATGTGGCGAATCCGGACGCGTTCGACAGGGACTTTGGCTACCTGATGCCGTTCCTCGACAAGGTGGCGGCGGCGGCCAGTGGGCTCCAGGACCCGGCGGCGCGCGACGAACTGGCCCGCCTGCTGGCCGACGAGAAGGCCCGCTGGAACCGGGTCCGCGAGCTGCTCCGGGGCTCTCCAGGCGGCAAGGGCACAGCACCGGCCCGTGCGGGAGCTCCCGCGCAGACGCTGGCGCGCTCCTCCGGGGATGGCATCAACCGCGTGGCACCTCAGATGACGGGGCTGACGGTGGGGAGCTTGAAGAACTCCCGCTGATCCACAGGGCGCCGCGCAGGATGACGGACAGCCCGCTACAGACTCACGAATCCAATGGTATGGAGGAGCCTGAAACAGGAGCCTGCATCGTGAGCACTGCGTCCCAGCCACAGCGGTGGTTTCCCTTCCGCCGGCCCCAAGCCCGAGCCTCCTTGCGCGTGGTGTGTTTCCCCCACGCGGGGGGCGGTGCCGCTACCTTCAACAGCTGGGCTGCCCGGATGCCCCCTCACGTCGAGCTGTGCGCGGTGGATGCTCCGGGCCGCGGGAGCCGCTGGGGCGACAAGCGGATTGACTCCGCCACTGCGCTGATCGACGCGCTGCTCCCCGCGCTGCGCCCGCTGATGGATGTCCCGCTGGCGCTCTTCGGGCACAGCCTCGGAGCGCTGGTGGCCTTCGAACTGGCGCGGCGGCTACGGCAGCTCCAGCTTCCAGGGCCCGCGCACCTGATCGTCTCGGGTTCTCCCGCCCCTCGGGTTCGCCCCATTCCGCGTCCATTGAGTGCGCTGCCCGACGAGCCCTTCCGCGAGGAGGTGCGCAAACTCGGCGGCAGCCCTCCAGAGGTGCTTGCCCACCGAGAGATGATGGAAATGCTGACCCCGGTGCTTCGCAACGACTTCGCGATGTTCGAGCGCTACCGGTACACCCCCGAGCCTCCCCTTGGCTGCCCCCTCACCGCTTGGGGGGGGAAGGATGACCCCGACACCCCCGAGCCAGCCCTGGAGGCCTGGCGCGAGGAGACGCAGCAGGTGTTCTCCGCTAGAGTCTTCCCAGGCGGCCACTTCTTCCTGTTCCAGGAAGGGCCTCGCTATGCGGATGAGCTGATCCGAGCGCTTTCGGGGGGGGCGCAGGGCACCTGACGGCTCCTGCCGCTTCCCGAAAGGCCACTCACCCGTCGTTTTCTTGACAAGGTCATGCAAAATCCCGTTTAATCTGTACACTCTGTATTGTCCGTAGCCCAGGGCGGAAGCTGCCCTCTGGGCTCACGTGAAAGTGAGGAGTCGCCATGCTGTCGATCTTGGAGAATCGTTCATTGTTGCCGCGCCGGACCATTCGGCCGAAGTCGCTCTTGCTTGCGCTCCAGACATCGAATGATCCAAGCCGCTTTGGTGACTTCCAGATCTACAAGCTGGACGCCATGGACTACATCGGCCCCCCGGAGATCCAGAAGCGCCTGGAGGCAGTGCGGGGCTACCTGCCGAAGGTGGACCGGGGTGCGCTGCGCCAGATGCCCGACGGGACGCTCGGCCGCGAGTACATGCGGTTCCTCGACGACAACAAGCTGAACCCCTTCGAGATCAGCGACGACGACCACTACCTGCAGGAGGTGTTCAAGCGCAACACCTTCGCCGTGCGCTTCACGGCCATGCACGACATGTATCACCTGCTGCTGGGCTTCGAAACGACCATGCCGGGTGAGTACAGCGTGACGGCGTTCGCCGAGGCGCAGAACTGCAGCCTGCCGCCCGAGATCGTCCCGTTGTTCAAGGCGGGCTTCCACGTCTACAAGCTGCTCAAGCCGGATCGGGCCAAGGAGCTGCAGGCGGGCTGGGACTTGGGCTTCAAGCTGGGCAAGACCGTCCGGTTCATGTGCGATCTGAAGTTCGAGGACATGTGGGAGCGTCCCATCGACGATGTTCGCCGCGAGCTGGGCATCCCCGATATCAAGCCGCAGTTCTGGCGCCACGGCACGGGCCCCAGCATCTACGCCTGATCATTGTGTTCCGGATTCAGTAGCGAGGGGGAGGCGACTGGATCATCGATCTGGCCTCCCCCGAGCCCAAGGTGGTGCCGGGGACGCGCACAGACGCGCAATGCACCAGATCGGCTGGTCTCCTTGGACGCCTGACCCCCTACCAGACTCCTAGGACTCCAGAATCATGGAAGGCAAAGTGTGTATTGTCACCGGGGCGAACGCCGGATTGGGGCGGGCCACGGCGATGGCGCTCGCGGCGAAGGGCGCCACGGTGGTGGTGATGAGCCGCGACCGCGAGCGGGGAGCGGCAGCCCGGGACGAGATCCGGGGCCGGACGGGCAACGACGCGGTGGAGCTGATGCTCTGCGATCTGGCTTCGCTCGCCTCGATTCGCTCCTTCGTCGAGCAGTTCAAGGCGAAGTACTCCCAGCTGCATGTCCTCGTGAACAATGCCGGCGTCACGCTCCCCAAGCGGGCCCAGACGGGGGACGGCTTCGAGATGGTCTTCGGGGTCAACCACCTGGGCCACTTCGCGCTGACGCTGCTGCTGCTGGACGCGCTCAAGGCCGGCCAGCCCTCCCGCATCGTCAACGTCTCTTCCTTCAAGCACGGCCAGTACCCGCTGGACTTCAATGATCTCCAGCTGGAGCGCGGCTACGGCATGATGAAGGCGTACTCCCGGTCGAAGCTGTGCAATGTGCTCTTCACCTACGAGCTTGCGCGCCGCCTGCGTGGCACGAAGGTGACCACCAACTGTGTGCACCCGGGAGGGGCCGCGACCAGCATGGGGAGCAACTCCGGCTCCATTGCCATGCTCCCCTTCATTGGGCTGGCCCTGACGCTGCGGGCGTTCGGCCTGGCCACCCCCGAGTGGGGCGCCCACACCCAGATCTGGGCCGCGAGCGCGCCGGAGCTCGACGGGGTGAGCGGGAAGTACTTTGGAGGCGTCTTCCGCAAATGCCAGGAGGAGCGCTCCAGCCCCGCTACGTACGATGAGGCGCTGGCGCTCAAGCTATGGCAGGAGTCCGAACAGCTCACCGGCGTGTCCCTGCCCTGAGCCCGCCGAGGCCGGGGCCTGGGCTCCGCACCGTCACCCATTGCCTGAAGGGAAGTCGCCACAAGCCATGAGCAAGCCGAACGCCAAAACGCTCTTCCTCGCGGTGAAGGAGTATCTCAAGGAGCACCCAGAAGAGGTTCCCCGGGCCATCCGAGGGATGATGAAGCTGCGGCTGGGCATCCCCCTGGCCGTGCCGCGCTACCTGGCCCGTACGTTCGTCTCGGGGCAGGGGCACAAGAAGGACGTCATCATCTCGCCCGCGCCCCCGGGATTGAAGCTCACCACGACACTCGATGCCCTGGGCTCCTCGCTGCTCCGCGCTTCGCTCGTGGTCGCGCTGGATGATCTGCGCATCAACAAGGACGAGGTGCGCTTGGAGTTCCGTGTCTCGGAGATGAAGGCCGAGATCCTCGACGAGGGTGACGGCACCTCTCCGGTCATCGCGAAGATCAAGTCGGGGGAGCTCGACTTCACCAAGCCGGCCAACCTGCTGGTGCACCTGCCCGAGCGCCCCCCCACCCTGGTCGAGGCCCAAGATGATCGGGTGTGCTTCGACTTGTTGAAGAGCCCTGACTTTGCCAACAACCCGGGCATCCGCCGCTTCCTGGCGACGATCAACCCCGTTGTGGGGCTGCGGGCCGTCCGGACGGATGACGATCACCTGGACATCTACTTCCGGGCGAGCCCCACGGGGCTGCCAGCGGCGATCGCGAGCCTCTTCCGGTAGGCCGTTTGTGGGGGCTGGGATGCAAGACAAGATTTGTTTGATCACGGGGGCCAATGCGGGGCTGGGGCGCGCGACGGCGTTGGCGTTGGCGCGGCAAGGGGCCCGGGTGGTGATGGTGTGCCGTGACAAGGCCCGAGGTGAGGCCGCGCGGGACGAGGTGCGGGGCCGCTCTGGAAACAGGGAGGTGGAGCTGATGCTCTGCGATCTCGCCTCGCTGGCCTCCATCCGCTCCTTCGTCGAGCAGTTCAGCGCGCGGTATGACCGGCTCCATGCGCTGGTCAACAACGCTGGCCTGGCGCTGCCCGAGCGGCGGACGACGGTGGACGGGTTCGAGATGGTGTTGGGCGTGAACCACCTGGGCCACTTCGCCCTGACGCTCCAATTGCTGGAGGCGCTCCGGGCGGGGGCTCCTTCCCGCATCGTCAACGTCTCGTCCTATAAGCACGGGCAGTACGCCCTGGACTTCGACAATCTCCAGCTTGAGCGCGGCTACAGCATGCTCAAGTCGTACGCCCATTCCAAGCTGTGCAACGTCCTGTTCACCTACGAGCTGGCACGGCGGCTGGAGGGAACTGGCGTGACGGCCAACTGCGTCCATCCCGGGGCGGCCGCCACCAGCATCAACGCCAACTCCGGCGCGGTCTTCCTGCTGCCGGCCGTGGCGATGCTCATGGCGGTCAGGTCGCTCGGGTTTCTGACGCCCGAGGAAGGCGCGGTGACGCAGGTCTGGGCCGCGTCAGCCCCGGAGCTGGAGGGCGTGAGCGGCAAGTACTTTGGCGGGATCTGGCGCAAGTGCCAGGAAGAGCGCTCGAGCAAGAGCTCGTACGATGTCGAGACAGCGCGCAAGCTCTGGGAGTACTCGGAGCGTGTGACGGGAGTGAGCATGTCACCCTCGGCGATGGAGAGGGTGAAAGTGAGCACAGGAGAGCCCAGATGAAGGTGGATGTCCTCGCGGCGATGATCTTGGCACTGCACGAGAAGCGCATGGGAGATGTCGCCGTGCTCAAGGCTGTGGCGTCCGAGCCTCATGAGAACCCCGTCATCCGTGAGAGGGTCAAAGGCTTCATGGATCTCAATTTGAAACGCGTGGACATGGCCGAATTGGCGGCCATGCCGAAGGGGACTTTTGGCCGCGCGTATTCCGACTTCATGCGGCGCTACAACCTCGGGACCGTCAATCTGACGCCTCAACTGGCCGGGCTCTACGCCCGGTTCCCTCTCTCCACCCGGGTGACGAGAACGCACGACATGTTCCATACCCTCCTGGGGTGCGACGCGACGACGGTCGGAGAGCTCGGGACCTATGCCTTCTATCATTCGCAGGGATATTCCGAGACCGGCAGCCGGGTGTACCGCTTCGCCAGGAGAGCCTACGCGGTCGTCAACCCCAGCCGCAGAGCTCGGCTGCGTCACGCCGAGGAGTGGGGGCTTGAGCAGGGCAGGAAGGCGGTCTGCCTGATCGAGCAGCCCTTGGAGAACATGCTGGGGGAGGATCTGAAAAAGCTCCGGCAGCAGTTCGGGATCGTTCCGCTGGTGGAGGACTGAAGCCACCGGGCGTCAGTGGCTCCAATCCCTCAGGCCCTGGCGTCAGGGGCCCGTCCCCACCGTCCTCCGCTCAGCCCAAGCGGCGCGCGCGTGCCAGTTCGACGTGGTGGGGAGCGGCGAGCGCCTCGCGGAAGAAGGGGCGGAAGTCGCCCTTGATCTGGAGGCGGCGCAGGTTCTGGCTCAGCCCGCCAATGGCCCGGTAGAAGAGCAGCCCCTCCGCCGGAGGCCTGACGCGGAGCAGATCCAGCGGGTACTTCTTCTTGAGCTCCGTGAAGCCGGCGATGAGCTGATCACTGCCGAAGTCATAGGGCCCCTTGAAGGGGCTGGAGATGAGCTCGTGGATGCGCTCGACGAGGGTGCGCGCGCGCTCCTCGGGCATGTCGAGGCGGAAGCCGGCCTGCCGCACCAGGGGGACGATGTCCACCTTGCGATTCTCCAGCATGCCCTGCATGACGGAGACCACGGCATGCCAGAAGGGCTCGGAGAGGGGCTTGATGGCGCCGAAGTCGAGCACGCCCAGCTTGCCGCCCTCCAGCACCAGGAAGTTGCCGGGGTGGGTGTCGCCGTGCACCACGCGGTGGAGCAGGAAGGGGCCGTAGACGGCGCGCACCAGCTTCTCGGCCAGGGCGAGGCGCTCGCTCTCGGGGTGAGGCGACTCCAGCCAGGAGTGCAGGGTGGGCCCCTCGAGCCACTCGAGCACCAGCACCCGGCTGGTGCTGAACTCGGGGAAGCTGCGCGGCACCACCAGCTCAGGCCAGTGGGACAGGTAGGTGCGGAACTGCTCGAGGCTGGCCAGCTCCTGCTTGTAGTTGAGCTCGTCGGCCAGATCGCGCTTCATCTCCTCGTAGTATTCTTTCGTGTCGAGGAGGCTGCCGGCCATGCCCAGGGTCTTCACGATGGGCCGGATCAGCTCGAGATCCTCCTGCATGGCGCCAGCGATGCCGGGGTATTGGACCTTGACGGCCACCTTCTCGCCGGAGTGCAGCCGGGCGCGGTGCACCTGGCCGAGCGAGGCACCAGCGCAGGGCGTCTCTTCGAAGGATTCGAAGACCTCGCTCAGGGACTTGCCCAGCTCGGTCTCCAGGGCGTGGCGCACCTGCGGAAAAGGCAGCGTGGGGGTCTTGGCGAACAGCTGGCCCAGCGTCTTGCGGGCCTCCTCGGGCAGGTTGTCGCCAAAGAGGGTCATCAGCTGGCCGGCCTTGACGGGGATGCCCTTCATCTCCCCAAGCACTTCCATCACTCGCGAGGCGGCGGCGCGGCCCGGGTCCACTGCTTTGCCGAGCACTTTCTGCAGGCCTGCCGAGACCAGCTGCGTGCCTGCACGTCCTGGAAGCGTCAGCATGCGCCCGAGCCGACGCATCTTGCCGCGGGGGATCTCACCTTCGTCCGACATTGTTTCTCCGTGAAAAGGTTGTCCCCTCTTGGGGACTGATCAACACGCTATCACGGGCGCGCAAACCACGGCGAGAGGCTCTCCGGAGATGCGAGCCTTTCCAGGTTTGCATGAGTCCAGGGGGACGGGATATATGACGGGCCGTTGGTTCGAACTGCCCCTCTTTAGGAGTTCCTCGTGAAAGAGATTCGCACCGAGATCCATATCCAGGCACCGGCCGAGCAGGTCTGGAGCATCCTGACGGATTTCAAGGCGTTCGCCGAGTGGAACCCTTTCCTGCGCCAGGCCCAGGGAGAGATGGTGGTGGGCAAGCCGTTGGAGATCACCGTGCAGATGGATCCCCGGACGGTGCGGAGCTTTCGGCCGAAGATCGTCCAGGTGACGCCGGGCCGCGAGCTGGAGTGGGAGAGTAAGGTGTTGAATGGCTGGTTGCTGGTCAGCCGGCACAGCTGCACGGTGGAGCCGAAGGGCGCCCGTGAGGCGGTGTTCGTCAACCGTGAGATCTTCACCGGCCCGCTCTCGGCGCTCATGGGCGCGCAGGTTCAAGAGGGCGCCCGCAAGAGCTTCGAGGCGATGAACCAGGCGCTCAAGGCTCGGGCCGAGGGTGCCGCTCGCGCGGCGGGCTGAGCCCAGCCGCTGCTTCTGCCCCATCGACTTCATTTCAAAGGGATCAGGTCTGTCATGCAGGGAACCAGTGTTGCTCGGCAGGTGAGCTCGTCGGTGGTGGCCGCGCAGTCGGCATTTGGGCCGGAGGAGCACTCCCGTCTTCAGCGGACGGCGTGTGATCTGTTCTGTGAGCAGGCGGAGCGGACGCCCCAGGACTGCGCTCTCCGGGACGGGTCGCGCGCGTGGACGTATGCGGAGCTGAGGGAGCGGGTCTGCCGGCTGGCGGGCTACCTCCGGTCCCGTGGCGTCACTCGCGAGACGCCCGTGGGCATCCTGCTGCGCCGCTCCAACGACATGGTGGCCGCCACCCTGGGCGTGATGCTGTCCGGGGGCTCGTACGTGCCCATGGATCCGGACTACCCGCCGGAGCACCTGCGCTACATCTGGAAGGACGCGGGGATCCGGCTGGTCATCACCGAGGAGGCGCTGCTGGGCGAGCTGCTCGGAGATGGCACGGAGGCCATCTGCGTCGATCGGGATGCCGCCGCCATCGCCGCGGCGCCGCCCGTGTCCCGGCAGGACGGCCCGCGGCCCACGGATCGCGCCTACGTGCTCTACACGTCGGGCTCCACGGGCAGGCCCAAGGGGGCGCAGATCGAGCACCGCTCCCTCACCAACCTGCTGCTCTCCGTCCACCGGCTGACGGGCATGGGGCCCACGGATACCTATCTGGCCACCGCGTCGATCTGCTTCGACATCGCGGCGGCGGAGCTGCACCTGGCGCTGCTGGTGGGCGGCACCACGTGGGTGGCCGATCGCAACGAGCTCAAGGATGGGGAGCGGTTCGCCGCGCTCCTGGAGCGCAGCTCGGCCACCTACGCGCAGTCCACGGCCTCGGGCTGGAAGATGCTGCTCAAGCTCGGGTGGAAGAGCCGCTCCAACCTCACCATCTGCACTGGCGGCGAGCCTCTCTCTCGCGAGCTGGCCGAGCAGCTGCTGTCCCGCGGCAAGCGCGTTTGGAACTGGTACGGCCCCACCGAGACCACCATCTACTCCACCGGGTGGCTGGTGGATCTCCACTCTGAGGCGATGCTGATTGGCAAGCCGATCGACAACACCGAGCTGAAGGTCGCCGATGAGTCGGGCCAGCCCGTGCCGGCTGGCGAGGTGGGGGAGCTGTGGATCGGTGGGGTGGGGGTGGCCCGTGGCTACCTCAACCGGCCGGAGCTCAACCAGGAGAAGTTCGTGCAGGGCTGGTACCGGACCGGGGATCGCGTCCGCATGCACGCGGACGGCAACCTCGAGTACCTGGGGCGCGTGGATCACCAGGTGAAGATCCGCGGCTACCGCATCGAGCCTGGCGAGATCGAGAACACGCTGCGCCAGCACCCGGCCGTCTCCGAAGCCGTGGTCATCAAGGACGAGGACGCGAACCAGGATTCGCGGCTGATCTGCTACGTGGTGCCCGCGGAGGTGGTGGGCCGCGCGGAGTCCACAGACTGGCAGGGGTTGTTCAACGAGGCCTACCTGCACGAGGGCGGCGGCCGGCAGGCCGTCATCGAGAGCCGCGACAACCCGTTCGCCGGCTACCGCAGCAGCTACACGGGCCAGTTGGTGCCGGAAGCGGAGATGCGGGAGTGGGCCGATACCACGCTCCAGCGGCTGTTCGCGCTCTCCCCGCGCCGCGTCCTGGAGATCGGCAGCGGCCTGGGACTCCTGGCGTTGCCGCTCAGCAAGCGCTGTGAGCAGTACACCGGCTTGGACTTCTCTCAGAGCGCCGTGGATCACCTGCAGGCCCGCTTTGAGAAGGAGGGGCTGAGCAACGCCCGCGTGCTCCAGCGCGAGGCCAACCAGCTGTCCGGCCTGGGGAGCCACGAGTATGACCTCGTGATCCTCAACTCGGTGGTGCAGTACTTCCCGGACGCCGAGTACTTCCTGTCCGTCATTCGCCAGGCGCTGGACTTGCTGGCTCCCGGCGGCGTGCTCTTCATGGGCGACATCCGCAACGCGCACCTCCAGGAGGTGTTCCACGCGGACATCCTGCGGCACCGCGCCGCCAAGCCGTTCTCCCAGGAGGAGCTGGCGCGCAGGCTGGAGGTGGCGCTGCTCAACGAGAAGGAGCTGGTGATCAGCCCCGAGTTCTTCCACGCTCTGGCGGGGACGTTCCCGCAGGTGGATCGCGTGCGCGTGGAGCTGCGCGAGGGCCGCAGCGAGAACGAGTTCACCCGCTTCCGCTACGACGCCTTCCTCCAGGTTCAGTCCCAGCCCGCCTTCCTCGCGCAGCAGCCGGTGCGCGACTGGGCCACCCAGCCCGTGGACATGGCCGCGCTGGAGAAGCTGGCGAAGGAGTCCTCCGAGCCCGCCTTCCTCGTGCGCGGGATTCCCAATGCGCGCCTGCCCCAGGAGGCCCAGGGCCAGCCGGGGCTGCACCCGGAGGCGGTGCGCGAGCTGGCCGCCCGTCACGGGTGGCGTGTGGCGATCTGCTGGTCTGTGGGCGATGCGCCCGGTGGCTTCGACGCGCAGTTCTACCGGGAGAAGGCGGGCCAGGTTCCGTCCTCCTTCCGTCCGGACCGATACGGGACGCTGGGTGCGCCCGAGCAGTACTGCCGCTTCCCCAAGCGGGCCCTCTCCACAGGCAAGCTGCCCTCCATGTTGAGGGAGTGGGTGGGCGCGAGGCTGCCGGCGCACATGGTCCCCTCCCACTTCATCGTGCTCGACACGCTGCCACTGACGCCCAACGGCAAGCTCGACCGCAAGGCCCTGCCTCCGCCCGAGGCCGTGCGCCCCGAGATGGCCGAGCCGTACGTGGCCCCGCGCAATGACGTGGAGCGGAAGATCGTCCAGATGTTGGAGGCCCAGCTGAGCCTTCGCCCGGTGGGTGTGGGGGACAACTACTTCGAGCTGGGTGGCAACTCTCTGTCCGCCATCACCTTGATCAAAGAGGTCCAGGACACCTTCGGCTGTACTTTCCCGCTGATGGGCTTCTTCGAGGCTCCCACGGCGGCCACGCTGGCTCTGCTCGTGAGCGCGCGGGCGGACATCGTCCCCGCGGGAGCCTCCGCCAGCGCGCTCGTCCCCATCCAGAAGGCGGGCAATGGCTCGCCCTTCTTCTGCGTGCACGGCGCGGGTGGAGTGGCGTTTGCCCTGGTCGACTTCGCGCAGCAGGTGGGCAAGGAGCGGCCCGTCTACGCGATCCAGGATCCCGCCATCACCGATCTGAGCAAGACCCAAGCGGACGTGCGCGATATGGCGGCGAGCTACGTCCAGGCCATTCGCACCGTCCAGCCCGAGGGGCCGTATTACCTGGGCGGCTACTGCTTCGGCGGCATGGTGGCCTTCGAGATGGCGCAGCAGCTTCGCGCCGCCTCGCAGAAGGTGGAGCTGCTGGCGCTGCTGGATGCCCCCTTCGCCAATGATCGCTGGAGCGGCCACAGCCCCTTGCGGCTGATGTACCGCAAGATCCGCAGCTTCATCGAGATCTGGGGCGGCTTCGCCCCGTATGCGATGGACGACATGTTCGTGCGGCTCGCCTCACGGCGCGCGGAGCGGGCGAAGCGGGGCGAGAAGGCGTCGGGCTTCTCTGACTGGATGGAGCGGCGCCTGCTGGCCTTCGCCAAGCGCAACTCCGTGCTGGGGCAGATCCTGGATGAGCAGTCGCCCCTGCTCAGCACGCGGCAGCCAGAGATGGAGAACCTCAAGAAGCTGGTACGGCACCACGTGGCGGTGTGGGAGCGCTACCAAGCCCAGCCCTACGATGGGCGGGTCCTCTTCGTGCGCTCCACGGTGCCCACAATGCTCACCGATAACTACGGCGACGACATCCTGGGATGGCGCTCCTACCTCAAGGGAGAGGTGGTGACGAGGGATGTGCCGGGAGCCAACCACTTCAGCCTGCCGCGGCGCCCCTTCGCGCTCACGATGGCGGAGCACGTGAAGGAGGCCCTGCGCGGCCGCTGAGGCCCCGGCCACCCGTCTTCCCGGGCCTGGGAGCCTTCCCTGCAGAGGGCCCCCAACGTCAGGGGCCCTCTCGACTCCGGCGGCTCAGGAGGAGGCGAGCTTCCTCAGGCTCTCGGCCCGGGCCCTGCGCGCGTTGATCACGCGGACCTTCAGCTTCTCGAAGATGGCCAGCTTGTTGCCGAACATCTGCACCATCTTCTCGTCCTTGCTGTCCTTGGACTTCGTCTGCGAGCGCATGTGCGCGATGAGGCCGTCGTAGAACATGCCCCACTCTGGCAGGGTCGCCTCAATGAGGGAGGCGGCCGTCGCGTAGTCCCCGAGCGCCACGAAGATGTGGGGCACCGACTCGCGGAAGTAGAAGGGCACGTTCTGCGCGATGAGCTGCTCGTTGAACTTCACCGCCTGCTCGCGGGTGATCAACCCCGCGCGGGCCTCGAGCACCTTGAAGGCCGCCTCGTTCTTCGCCCGGACGATGCCGGTGTCCGCCACCTCGCCCTCGTGGGTGAGCCCCTTGGCCGCCATGTCCTTGTGGACCGTCTCGAGCAGCGCGGGCACCTGGCGCGCCGCTGCCTCCAGCCCTTGCTTGCGGAGCAGCACGCCGATCACGTTGTACAGGCGCGCCTCGATCATGTTCTCCAGCGAGTCGAACATGCGCTTGCCCAGCTGCGGATCCTTTGCGGACAGCTCCTCGTAGGTGATGCGCCCCGCGCTGATCTGGTTCTGGCTTCCCCGCATGTACAGGGCGTCGAGATCAATGCCTTGGAAGAGGTCCGGCTGCTTCGCCTTCTTCTCCCGGAGCTTCTCCACGAGTGCCCGCGTCTCCTCGAAGCTGAGGCTGTAGCCGGCCGTCTGGATGGCCGTTTCCACCAGGTGCTTGAAGGGGATGCCCACCGCCGTCTCCGGCGTGGTGGCCTCGAGCGCCAGCTGCTGGAGCGTCTGGGGGAACTGGGGCCGCTCCAGCCACAGGGTGAGGTACTGGGTGAAGAGCTGCGCGCTCGTCACGTGTGGGACGATGGCCCAGGTGCGGGTGGCCGGATCACAGAAGTAGACGGTCTGGAAGTGCAGCATCTCCGAGGGCAGGTAGTCCACTCCATGCGCGCGATCGAAGTCGGCCTCGTTGAGCACCAGCGACTCCACCTTGGACAGCAGCTCATTGAGCCGCGCGCCGTGCTGGGGGAGGCTCTCCTCGTAGGTGACGCACTCGTCAGACCAGGGGGCCTCGATGCGCACGACCAGCCGCTTACCTGCCTGCAATGCGCGGTTGAAGGCCTGCTCCATCAGGCGCCGCTGCGGCGTCTGGTATTTCGTATCAGTCGTCCCTCCGTGGATCAGATCTGCGGAGGAATTGGCGGGGGCTGTGCTCATGGTGGTCATATGAGTGGGGGAGGGGGCAGGTGAAAGAGGCCTGCAAGAGGTGTTATGAAGCGCCCCCAACACCAAAGGCCCCCCCATGTGGATATTGACAAGGCTCGGTCGCGCTTCGGTTCTCTACTATACCATCATGTTGAGCTACTTGATCCAGGTAAGCCTGGAAAAGCTGCTCGGCAAAGAGCGCATGAAGGAACGCAGGGAGCGTGTGCACCGCACCAATGCGCGGCGCGTCTACCACGGCATCGAGAAGCTCCGCGGCGTCTACATCAAGTTCGGGCAGCTGGCCTCGCTGATGGGCAACGTGCTTCCCGCCGCATACATGGAGGAACTGGAGGATCTGCAAGATCAGGTGCCTCCGCATCCCTTCTCGGAGATGGAGCGCACCTTCGTGGGGGCGGTGGGGAAGCGCCCCCACGAGGTGTTCGCTCGCTTTGAGGAGCAACCTATCGCCGCCGCCTCGCTGGCGCAGGTGCACCGCGCCACGCTGAAGACGGGGGAGGAGGTTGCCGTCAAGATCCTCTACCCCACCTCGCACCGCCTGCTGAAGGTGGACATGGCGATGATGCGGCACTCGCTGAAGATGTCGCGCCTGTTCTTCCCCGTCGCCTCGCTGGAGCGGGTGATGGTGCAGCTCGAGGCGCTGTTGCGCAGCGAGACCGACTTCCGTCACGAGGCACGGGCCATGGAGCGCATGGCCCAGGAGTTCGCCGGCGAGCCCGACGTGAGCTTCCCCCAGGTGTACTGGGACTTCACCTCGGAGAAGGTGCTGGTGATGAGCTACGTGCAGGGCATCAAGATGACGCGCCGGGAGGAGCTCGCGGCGGCCGGCATCGACGGCAAGGCGCTGGCCACCCGGCTGGTCAGCCTCTTCTGCAAGCAGTTCTTCCTGAACCGCTTCTTCCAGGCGGACCCGCACCCCGGGAACTTCTTCGTGCAGCCGGGGCCCACCGGCCCACGCCTGGTGCTGCTGGACTTCGGTACGGTCACCGAGCCCGCGCCGCACATCGTCGAGGGGTTGCAGCAGGTGCTGACCGGGGTGGCCACGCGGGATGAAGAGCTCGTCATCCGCGGCGTGGAGACCATTGGCTTCATGAGCAAGGCGGGCAAGCGCGAGGTGCTCGAGCGGGTGATCCGCGGCTACTTCAAGCGCGTGGTGGAGGAGCTGCGCAAGACCCCCGGCACCGAGCCTGGCAAGCCCGAGGAGATTGGCGTGAAGGCCAGCGAGATGCGCGACCTGCTCAAGGCGCTCCAGTATCCGGAGGGGTGGTACTGCGTCGAGCGCGCCGTGGTGACGCTCTTCGGCCTGTCCCGCCAGCTCGCGCCGGACGTCCACCCCCTCAACTTCGCCATCCCCTTCATCATGGGGCTCGTCCGGGCTCAGCAGCTCGCCAAGACCTTCGCCGCCTGAGCCCCTCCTGCCGACTCCTCCTCGGAACCAGAATATTGCAAAAAACCTGGATTCCTGTGTTAGACAGAGGAGCCTGCGACTTGGGGGTAAGCTTGTTTTTCGAGAAAATCTGGAAATGGCTGTTGGGGCTCGGACGCGACCAGTACGTGCTGTACTTGTTCGGCTGCGTGACATTCTCGATGGGAGCGGCGTTCTTCATCGCGTCGAACCTGGGGACGGACCCGCTCGACGTCATGGCGCTGGGCCTGGTCAAGCACCTGCCGCTCACGGTGGGGCTGGCGCAAGGAGGCTTCGCGGCGCTGTGCCTGCTGGTCTACGGGCTCTGGAACCGGACGAGGCCCCCGCTGTCCCCCTTCTTCACCTTCTTCTTTTGCGGCAGCCTCATCGATCTGTGGATGAACCTGCACTTCGTGGAGCGCTTCGTGGGGCTCAGCCCGTTCCCGATGATGCTGGCGGGCGTGGTGCTGTGCGCCTATGGCTCCTCGTTGATCATCATGAGCGGCATCGGGATCCGGGCCATGGATCTGGTGGCCTTGACGATGGTGCGCAGGTGGAAGCTGCCCTTCTGGCTCTGCAAGGGCGTCATGGAGGTGCTGCTGCTGGCTGCTGGGTGGGTACTTGGAGGGCCAATTGGTATTGGAACGATCTTCTTCCTGGCGTTCGTGGGGTGGCTCATCCAGCCGCTCATCTGGATCAACACCAGCTACTTGCGCCTGGAGGACTACGGGCTGAAGCAAGCACGCGTGCAGAGCCCGGCCAGCTGAAAGCTTGGTGGATGTGCTGGGCTGTGCCAGCGTAGTGAGCCGTTCATGATCCAGAAGGTTGTGTGGATATGTTGAAGGGGAGCGGTGTCGTGTGGAGCGGGCTGCTGTTCCTGCTGTTGGGAACGGCGGCTCGGGCGGAGGTGTCTGCCTCCGTCGGCGGCAGCGTCCGCAACCGGCTGTACGTCTTCAGCCCGCTGGACAAGGACAACTACAGCTACGAGCTCAACATCCGCCCCGAGTTCACGGTGAACGTGAGCGAGGACATGGCCGCTGTGGTGACGCTCAACGCTCAGCGGCTGCTGGGGGCGGCGGGCCGGGCCGGCAACGCCGAGGTGCTGCTGGTGGACCGGGCCTATATCGACTACCACTTCGAGAAGTGGGATCTGCGCATCGGCCGGCAAGCCATCAACATGGGGTCCGCGATGATCTGGAACCCCATCGATCTGGTGGATCTCAACACCCCGTTGAACTTCGCGGTGCAGAAGCGCGGCGTGGACACTGCCCGCGCCTCCATCTCGCTGTCCCCCACCGCGCGGGTGATTGGCGCCGTGGCCTTTCCTCAGAACAAGGCCCTGTCCCTGCTGCGAGCCGAGTGGCTGTTGGGGGGGACGGGCATGGCGGTGGTGGCCGTGGATGATCGGCGCCGGGACGAGCAGGTGCTCGGCGTGGACATCAAGGGCGACCTGGAGGTGGGCTATTGGTTGGAGGGGGCGGTCCACCTGCCCCAGGAAGGCAAGGTCTCCTACCGGGTGGTGGTGGGGGCCGACTACTCCTTCCCCGTCCTCCAAAGCCTGACGTTCTCCGCGCAGTACTACCGGGACAGCTCCGGCGGCGCCGGCCTGTCCGACTATGACTACGAGGCCCTCGCCGCGGGCCGGCGCAGCTTTCTGGGGCGCCAGTACGTGTCGCTGACAGGCAACCTCTCCACCGACGAGGTGACCTACGTCTCGCTGGCATTCATCGGCAACCTCGAGGACCGCACTGGGCTCGTGTCGTTGGGGGTGGGCCGGTACTTCTTCGACAACCTGGAGGTGTCACTCCGGGGACTGCTGATGGGAGGCCTTCAGGGGCCGGGCGAGTTCAAGCCCGGCGAAGGGCACCCGTTGGGCAGCGCGCTGTCGACACGCACGGTCGAGCTCTATGTCGACTGGCGGTTCTAGCCCTCAGGAGTCAACGCACACATGAGTCAGAATGTCACGTCCCAGGTGAATGTCCCGGCCGGTGCCACTTCGGCTCCCATGAGCCAGTCGGCCATCGTGCAGCTCCAGCAGACCACGCGCTCCTACGGCTCTGGGGAGGCGATGGTGAAGGCGGTGGACGGAGTCGATCTGGTGATCCCCAAGGGGGCCTTCCTGGCGCTGACCGGCCCGTCCGGCTCGGGCAAGTCCACGTGCCTGAACCTGATTGGCGCCATCGACGCGCCCTCGTCCGGCAAGGTCATCGTGGATGGAGTGGATCTCAGCACGCTCAATGCCCGGCAGATGACGGAGTTCCGCAAGGAGCGCATTGGCTTCATCTTCCAGGAGTTCAACCTCATCCCGGTGCTGACCGTGCATGAGAACGTGCAGCTGCCCCTGCAGATCAAAGGCGGCCTGTCGCGGACGCAGATCGCGGAGCTCGTCGACCCGGTGCTGGAGCGGGTAGGGCTCAAGCACCTGGCGCACCGGCTCCCGCGGCAGCTGTCGGGCGGGCAGCAGCAGCGCGTGGCCATTGCCCGGGCGCTGGTGAAGAAGCCCGCGGTGCTGCTGGCCGACGAGCCCACGGCCAACCTGGACAGCCACACCGCTCGCGAGATTCTCGGCCTGATGAAGGAGCTGAACGCCTCCTTCGGCACCACCTTCATCTTCTCGTCCCATGATCCGCTGGTGATGGAGTACGCCACCCGGCTGGTGAGGCTGCGCGACGGCAAGGTCATCGGCATCGAGGAGCGTGGGTAATGTTCCTCCTGCGAATCGCGCTGAAGAACACGTTCCGCAAGGCCCGCCGCTCGCTTCTGACGGCAGTGTCCGTCTTCGTGGGCGTGTTCATGATGCTCCTCGGGTTGTCCTTCGTGGACGCGCTGGACAGCTCCGTCATCCGCGGGCAGATCCGCTCGGACACGGGGCACTTCCGGATCATGTCCAAGGGCTATCTGGAGGCGGAGGAAGAGAACGAGCAGGGGCCCCTGGTGGAGGGGTGGGAGAAGGTGAAGGCGCCGCTGGGAGAGACCTCGGGCGTTCAGCTCCATCCGCGCCTGTCCTTCCCGGCGGAGCTGAGCAACGGCACGGACGG
Organism: Hyalangium minutum; assembly: GCF_000737315.1. GTDB lineage: Bacteria > Myxococcota > Myxococcia > Myxococcales > Myxococcaceae > Hyalangium > Hyalangium minutum. The sequence continues at coordinate 162,398 of NZ_JMCB01000001.1, read as the reverse complement.
GCTGCACGCCCGGGCAGTGGGCATCGAGCCGGAGACCTACCTGGCCGCGTTCGAACTCCCCGTCATCCGCTCGGCGCCGGTGCCGCCGGAGCAGACGCCTGTGTGGGTGGGCGCAGGGCTGGCCGAGGCACTCAAGCTGGAGCCCGGCTCCTCCGCGACGCTGCTGGCGCGCACCCGGTTCGGGGCCTATACGGCGGAGGAGTTCGTGGTGGCTGGCATCATCCGAAGCTCCAATGCCGCCGTGGACACCTCCACCTTCTTCCTCCCGTTGAAGAAGGCCCAGCAGTTGATGGACGCGCAGGACGCCGTCTCCGAGGTGGTGGGCCTGCTGCCCCGCGACGCCATGGCCATGGACCTGCAGGCGCGCCATGCGGCGCTGCTGGGAGGCCAGGGGCTCGTCATGCAGACGTGGAAGGAGCGTGCTGCCCCGGTGCTCGGCGTCAACCAGAGCAAGCGCCAGTCGCTCGACGCGCTCGTGCTGGTGATCATGCTGGTGGCGGCCAGCAGCATCGCCAACACCTTGGTGATGAGCGCCTTCGAGCGGCTCCGGGAGATCGGCACCTACCGCGCGCTGGGCCTGCAGACCGAGCGCGTGGCCGCGATGCTGATGGTGGAGGCGGCGGTGATCGGCCTGATGGGCGCGCTGGGGGGCTCGCTGCTGGGCTGCGCTGTCATCCAGGGCATGAGCAAAGGCGTCGACATCTCCCAGATGGCGGCCTCCAGCAACTTCAGCGTGTCGATGAGCACCATGCTCTACGTGGACTTGTCGTTCTCCCGGGTGGCCTCCGCCTTCGCGACCGGCCTCATCGTCGCCGCGCTCGCGGCGCTGTACCCGGCCATCAAGTTCTCGCGGCTCAGCCCCATGGAGGCGATGAAGCGCTGACCCAGGTGGGGTGCCCGTCTTCGTCCCTGAGAGAGGAACCTTCCGTGCTCTATCTGCTTCGATTGGGTTTCAAGAACATCTTCCGCCAGCGGACCCGTGCCGCGCTGGCGCTGGCGGCCATCGCCCTCGCCGTCACCTTCATCGTGGGAGGCATCACCCTGGCAGGCGGGGTGGAGAAGCAGATCTTTCTGGAGATGGTAGGCGAGTCCGGGGAGCTGGTGGTGGCCCAGAAGGACTACTTCGCCAAGAGCCGGTTCAATCCCCTCAAGTACTTTGTGCCCGGCACCTCCGAGCTGAAGCAGCAGCTGCTCAAGGTGGAGGGCGTGGAAGCGGCCGCTCCGCGCATCGACTTTGGCGTGCTGGTGGAGAGTGGCCAGAAGAACAAGTCCGTGCGCGCCACGGGCGTGGACGTGGAGGTGTTCGGCCAGCGCTCGGGCCTGCCCCACAACATCGTCGCGGGCAGCTACCTCCAGCCGGGGCAGAAGGCCATCTTGCTGGGCAAGACCTTGGTGGACGAGCTAGGCCTCAAGCTCGGCGACAAGGTAACCCTCCTGGGTAAGGACGCATACGACAGCTTCACCGCGGATGACTTCCAGCTGGCGGGGATCTTCGACCTTGGCAACGCGGCCGCGAATAGAGCGCTCTACATGCCCGTCCAAGCGGCACAGGAGTTTCTGGGCATGGAAGATGGCGCTACGAAGATCGTTCTGTATGGCACCCGGTACGATCAGGCGGGGCCGCTGGCGGAGCGCATCCGCGCCAGTGGGATTCTGGGGGAGAGCACAGCGATCCGGACGTGGCAGGACGATCCGTTCCTGCTGAGCATCTACCAAATGCTGCAGGGCATCCGGCAGGGTGTCTCCTTCATCGTCTGCTTCGTGGCCGGCTTGGGCATCTTGAACATGATGATGGTGTCCGTGCTGGAGCGCCGCAAGGAGGTGGGGGTGTTGATGGCGCTGGGGATGTCTCGCCGGGGCATTGTCACCTCGTTCCTCTACGAGGCGGCGCTGTACGGGTTCCTGGGCAGCATGGCGGGGCTGGTGTTCGCCATTCCACTCGGGTGGTACCTGCAGACGGTGGGGCTCACCGTGTCCTCGGACAAGGTGCAGGGGGTTGCCCTGGCCGTCTCGGTGTTGCGGGGAGACTTCACCGTGGGCGCCGTGGTGACGGCGGTCGTCATGGGCGTGCTGCTGGGCATCCTGGGCATGATTCTCCCCGTGCTCAAGACGCTGTCGATGACGCCTCAGGATGCGATGGTGAAGGGCTAGTCAGCCGACTTTTGAATCGCGGCCACGGTGCCGCGTCGAGGTGGATCATGTCGAACATAACGAACAGCGAGAACGCTTCACGCAAGGGCGTACGGACCCTCACGGCGGCGCTGCTGGGGCTGACCTTCCTGCTGGGGGGCACCCCGATCCAGGCGGCCGAGCAAGCCCAGGCTCCGGCCGCGCCTGCCAAGGCTCCGGCTGTGCCTGCCAAGGCTCCGGCTGCGCCTGCCAAGACCGCGCAGACTCCTGCCAAAGCTCCGGCTGCGCCTGCCAAGACTGCGCAGACTCCTGCCAAGACCTCCGCAGGCACTCCCCCGGTTGCACAGGCCCCCGCCCCGGCTGCACAGCCGCCGGCCGCACAGCCCCCCGCTCCGGCTGCCGCACAGCCGCCGGCCGCACAGCCCCCCGCTCCGGCTGTTGCACAGGCCCCCGTTCCGGCCGTGCAGGGCCCCCCCCCGGCTGCACCCCAGGGGACTGCGCTGGCTGCACAGGGGACCGCCGCGCTCGTCGAAGAGTTGACCTCGGTGGAGGAGATCCTCCGGCGTATGGACGGGCAACTGACCTTCGAGACGCGCTCGGCGACCGCGAAGATGATCATCGTGACGCCGAGCGAGACGCGCGAGAAGGAGCTGAAGCTCTTCTCCCGCGGCCAGACGGACTCCTTCATCATCTTCCTGAAGCCGGATCGGGATAAGGGGAGCCGCTTCCTCAAGCTGCAAGGGCAGCTGTGGACGTACTTCCCGCGGACAGAGAAGACGGTGAAGCTGTCGGGGCACATGCTCCGCCAGTCGATGATGGGCTCGGACTTCTCCTATGAGGATATGGCGGAGAACAAGAAGGTGCTCGACAGCTACAACGGCGAGCTGAAGCCTTCCGAGAAGGTGGACGGAGAGGACGCCTACGTCGTGTACCTGAAGGCCAAGAACCAGGGCGTCGCCTACCCGGAGATCCGGCAGTGGATCTCCAAGCGGACGCTGTTGCCCCTGAAGGAGGAGCGCTACGCCAACACGGGCAAGCTGCTGAAGGTGATGCGGATGGTGGATGTCGTGAAGATCGGTGATCGCTTCTACCCCCAGCGCGTCATCCTGGAGGACAAGCTGAAGCAGGGCAGCCGGACGGAGCTGGTGCTGACCGACATCAAGTTCGGCGCGGACGTGCCGCAGGGCATCTTCGATGTGCGCAACCTGGAGCGGACCACGAACTTCTAGGTCCGCTTCCCCCCGCCTGGAGCCAGGGCTCTTTCCGCGAGACGCAACAGATGGTGGATGAACGTGAGTGGGTAGGGCGGTGGTTGGTGCGTCCGCGGCCAGACCCCGGGGCAATGGTGCGGTTGGTCTGCTTCTCGTACGCGGGGGCGGGGACGACCGTGTACCACGGGTGGGCGGATCTGCTGCCCCCCGGGGTAGAGGTGGTGCTCGTGCGGCTGCCAGGGCGCGAGTCGCGCATCCGTGAGCCGCCCTTCACCTCAATGACGGCGATCGTCCAGGCGCTGGCGCCCCTCCTGGCCCGGCACGTGGAGGGCCCCCTGGCCTTCTTCGGGCACAGCATGGGGGCGCTGGTGGCCTTCGAGACGGCCCGTGAGCTGCGCCGCAACCATGGACGCCAGCCCGCACACCTGCTCGTCTCGGGGCGCCACGCGCCGCACTTGCAGCACGCCGATCCCCCAATCCACGCGCTGCCGCAAGAGCAGTTCATCCGCGAGATGGTGCAGCGCTACAACGGCTTCCCGCGCGCCATCTTGGCGGAGCCGGAGCTGCTGCAGCTGTACCTGCCCAGCCTGCGGGGGGACTTCGCGGTGCTGGAGAGCTATACGCACGTGCGGGAGGCGCCGCTCGACTGCCCCATCTCCACCTTGGGTGGCGTGGAGGACGCACGCGCGCGTCCGGAGGAACTGGAGGCCTGGCGCCAGCACACCGCGGCAGCCTTCTCCCGGCAGATGTTCCCCGGCGGCCACTTCTATCTCAACGAGAAGGGCGGCGCCCGGGAGGCGCTGCTCCGGGGCCTCTCGGAGCAGCTCATCCCCTTCCTGGTGCCCTGAGCGGGGCTACCCCTGCAGCGCCGTGAACCGCTGCTGCAGGTGCTCCGCGGCGTGCGTCATCATCATCTCGGCCACGGTGTCCACGTGGCGGTTGCGCCAGGACTCCAGCGGCGTGCCCTTCACGTAGCGGTTGAAGGCGCCCATGGCCGGGCCGCACTGGATCTGGAAGTCGACCTTCTGATCCGCCACGCCTCGGGTGGCCAGCCGGGTGGAGTGGACGAAGTACCACTTGAAGATGAGCGCCATGCGGTGCTTGGGGCTCTTCTCCGCCTTCTCGAGCGCGTGTGGGTGCACGCGCTGGTAGTAGTCCCGCGTCTCGCGCCACACCTCGTCGAAGCTGCGCTTGAAGTAGCGCGTCTGGATCTGCTCGCGCGTCTTCTCGTCGATCTCCTCCAGGGAGTTGTAGCGGCGGTACAGCTCATAGAGCTTGTTGGCCCGGGCCGCGAAGAAGAGGCCCTTGCTGAAGACCTGCACCTTGGCGCCCAGCTCGAACATGTCGCCCGCGGGCGCCATCTCCGTGTCCTGGATGTCCGCCTGCTGGAGCATGTCGCGGACGATGTCGCTGGTGCCAGCCTCCACCGTGCACTGGTTGATGCTGCCGGAGAGCACGAAGTCGGCCCCCAGGATGAAGGCCGCGGCGGCCGCGTGCGGCGTGCCAATCCCGCCTGCGGCGCCCACGCGGATCCGCTTCCGGTAGCCGTGGCGGCGCGACACCTCGTCTCGCAGCAGCAGCATGGCGGGCACCATCGTAAAGGCCACGCCCTGATCCGTATGCCCGCCTGAGTCCGCCTCCGCGCACAGGTCGTCGCACATGGGGAAGTCCCGCGCCAAGGCCGCCTGCTCGGCGGTGATCCGGCCCGTCTCCACCAGCTTCTTCAGGAGCCGCTCAGGAGCGGGGCTGAGGAAGGCCTCGGCCACCTCCGGGCGGGAGACCTTGGCGAGCACCTTGTTCTCCGCGACGATGGAGCCGTCCGGAGCGCGGCGCAGGCCCTGGCAGCGGTAGCGCACCACGCTGGGGGTGATCTGCATGTAGGCCGCGGCCTCCACGCGGGTGACGCCGTAGCGGAGAAACAGATCCACCACCGCGTCCTCTTGCTCCGGCTGCTCCAGGTTGGCCAGCAGGTTCATCCCGTAGGGAGCTCCTCGCGGCAGCTCCGCCTGGATCTTCCGGATGGCCTCCTCCAGGCGCTGCAGCTTCAGCCCGCCCGAGCCCAGGAAGCTGAGCAGGCCCGCCTTGCCCATGCGGATGACGAGCGCCTCGGAGGCGATGCCCTTGTACATGGCGCCGGCCACGTAGGCGTAGCGCACGCCGTGGTCACGCCGGAACTCGGCGCTGCCCAGGGACTCGGCGGTGATCCGGCCTGTCGAGGGCGAGGCGGAGGATGGAGCCTGTCGTGCCGGGGCGCTGGCGGCGGCTGGCGGCGCTGGCTGCGCGGGCAGCTCCGCCTGGATCTTCTTGAGGAGCCCCGCCAGCACGGTGCCTGGGCCCACCTCCTCGAAGGTGGGGCGCTCCGAGGTCTGCATCAGGTAGCGCACCGTCTCCACCCAGCGGACGGGGCTGGAGATCTGCCGAGCGAGGTTGTCGCGGGTGTTGGCAGCGGTGTAGGGCTGGGCGTCCACGTTGGCGATGACGGGGAGGCGCGGGGGCGCGAAGCGGAAGCCCTCAAGGAAGGCCGCGAACTCGCGGCGCGCGGGCTCCATGTAGCGCGAGTGGAAGGGCGCGCTCACCTTGAGCGGCACCACCGAGCGGGCGCCCGCGTCGAGCAGCGGCTGGCGCAGGGCCTCCAGGTCCGCGGTGGGGCCAGCGAGGACCGTCTGCTGCGGGGTGTTGAGGTTGGCGACATCCACCGCAGGGGCCCGTGCGAGCACCTCCTGTAGCCCCTCCAGCGGCAGGCCGACGACGGCGCACATGCCTCCTCCGGTGGCACGGGCCATCAGCTCGCCCCGGCGCTGGACGAGCCGCAGCCCTGTCTCGAAGTCCACCACCCCCGAGGCGAAGAGCGCGTCGTACTCGCCCAGGCTGTGGCCGGCCACGAAGTCCGGCTTCCGCCGCAGCTGCTCCACCTTCGCCAGGTAGCTCAGCGCGTTCACCACGTAGAGCGCGGGCTGGGTGAACTGCGTCTGGTTCAGCCGCTCCTGCGGATCCTCCAGACACAGCTGGCGCACCGAGTAGCCAAGGAGGTTGCTGGCCTTGTCCACCAGCTCGGGGAAGGCCGGGAAGAGATCCGCCCCCATGCCCACGCGCTGAGAGCCCTGCCCTGGGAAGACGAAGATGAGACTCAAGTGCTTCTCCTGCCTTCGGGCCCGAGGTGGGCCAAGAGGACTCGATTCACCGGTTGTAGTACCAGGCCATGCCGCTGGCGCTGGCGTTCGAGGCGGCTGGCTGGAACATAGCGCGCAGCTCGTTGATGCGCGGCAGCCCGTCCAAGACAGTCTGGAAGTCCAGGCCGAAGTCCACGAGGCAAGCGACCTCGTCGACGCCGATCTCCTGCATCCGCCGCACCATGTCGGCGCACTTGGGGATCGTGCCCAGCAGCGACCGCTTGTCGTACATGTCCTGGTAGGCCAGCGTTGCCAGCATGTCCTGCTCCTTGGCATCGAGCTGCTTGGAGCCGCCCTGCAGGGTGGCATCCGCCTTGCGCTGGGTGAGGAACGTGGACAGGTACTGCTTCACGGGCTCTGCGACGAGCTTGCGCACCGTGGTGTCGTCATCGCCGATGTACGTGTGGACGCCCAGGGTCACGATGCCGGACTTCGGATCATGGCCGTGTTTGGCGCGCGCGTCGCGATAGGCCGCGATGTTGGCGGTGAGCCGGTCCCAGTTGTCCAGCAGGGTGAGGACATTGAGGCCAAGCTCTCCGGCCTTGGCCCAGGTCTCGGGGTTGGTGCTGTGGACGAGCCACAGCGGCAGCTCCTGGCGGCGGGGGCGCGGGAAGGTGCGCACCTCCACGGCCTGGCCCTCGACGCCGCTGAAGGTCACCGGGCGCCCGGCCCAGAGATCTCGCAGCGTCTGCACCAGGCGGAAGGTGAGCTCGCGGCGGCCCGCGTAGTTCTCCGGGTAGAAGATGAAGTCCCCGCGGTGCCAACCCGTGGCGAGGCAGAGCGCCACCCGGCCGTTGGAGAGCTGATCCACCAGGGCCCACTCCTCGGCGATACGGGCCGGGTGGTGGTGGGGGGCCACCACGCTGCCCGCGCGCAGCTCGATGTTCTGGGTGAGCACCGCCAGCGCGGCGCTGAGCACCGAGGCGTTGGGGAAGCTGCCCCCGAACTCCTGGAAGTGGCGCTCGGGCGTCCAGATGGCCTTGAAGCCGTTTTGGTCGATGTACTTCGCCACCTCGAGGATGAAGCGGTAGCGCTCGCCGAAGTCGGCCTGATCGTTGGCTGAGAAGAAGTAGACGCTGAAGTCCATGGGTGGGGCTCCTACGAAGCGCGCTCCGTGGGGAGCACGCGCATGGGGGTGATGGCGACGCGGGTCTTCTCCGCGACCACCTTGATGAACTCGTCGGTGCAGATGGTGTAGTGGTCCGCGGGCAGATCGAAGATCCGGAAGCTGCTGGGGACGTAGCGGCCGAAGCCATTGGTCCGGTCATCCACGCGGATCTTCACTTCGGGGATGTTGTTGGGGTTGTTGGGCCCGACGAACCCCAGGGTGGCGTGGAAGAGCGTGGCGTTCACCCGGGGGCCGAGCGGGCCCTTGGGGCGGTAGCGGTTGAGCGCCTCGTTGTTCGAGGTGATCGTGTCGTAGTTGCGGCGGACGAGCTGCAGGATCTCCTCGAAGGAGAGGGTGGTCTTCGAGCGGTCCCGGAGGTGGCGCGCGACCTGCTCGATCTGCTGGTCCCGAGGCCGGCCGGTGAGCTCATCGAGCTGGATGTAGCGCTCGGCGTGCCATCGGTTGCCGAACGAGTTGCCGATGAGGATCAGCGACATGATGCTGAAGTCGTCCGTCACGAAGGACGAGGTGTCGATGGCGTTGAACACCTCCGTGCCTGGCATGAGGGAGTCAATCAGCACCAGATCCGAGACCTCCTCGCCGCGCTGCCCGAGCTGGTAGGCCATCTCGAAGGCAACGATGCCGCCGTAGGAGTAGCCCCCGAGCACATAGGGTCCCGAAGGTTGGGCGGCCCGGAGCGCGTCGATGTAGCGGGAGGCCATCTCCTCGATGGTAGGGAGCAGGAAGACGTTGCCGTCCACATCGAACTGCTCGATGCCGAAGACGGGGTAGTCGATGCCCAGGTGGCGTGAGAAGTTGAGGCCGTAGCTGACGTCCCCCAGGAGCGTGTGCACCCAGAAGGAGGCGCGCTGGGAGCCGTTCTTGTTGATAGGCACGATGATGGAGGAGCGAGGGCCGTCAGCGCCGGGCTCGGTTCGCGGCTCAGGGGCCCGGGCGGGGCGCAGCTGCTCCGCCACCCACGTTACGCCCTGGACGGACAGCAGGCCGAAGCAGTCCTGGGGCGCCTCGAGGACGCGAACCGGCCTGCCCAGCAGCCCCTGCCAGTCCGCTGCGGTGTTCACACCGTCCGCGGGGGGGCGCGGCAGGCGGTAGGTGCTGCCCGCTCCCGTCTGGAGTTCCTGGGGACGGATCAGCACCGCCTGCACCGGGCGGGACAGCGGGCGCGGGCGGTAGCGGCTCAGGGAGAGCAGCCCGAACGCGTACTGGCGGGCAGCGCCATCCAGCCACGGTTCCAGCTTCGCGGCGGGCATCGGACACGCCGCGCTCGAGGTGAGGAAGCGCGTCACGGCCTTCCGCTGCTCGGCGAAGTCACCCTGGGGCAGGGCGTCGTAGCGGAGCACTCCAGGGGCCCGCCACAGCTGGCCCAGGCTGTTGCCCAGGTACGTCAGCACGCAGGCGGAGTCTCCCGCCTGCTGCAGCGCGGCGGTGTCTCCCGTGGGCCGAGGAGCGGCAGGGGCGAGCAGCAGCAGCTCGGACACCTCGTGACCGAGCTCGTGCAGGCGCCGCGTGGCCTCCAGGGCGACACCTCCGCCCAGGCCCGAGGCGGCGAGGCGGTAGGGACCGGCCGGCCGAGCACCCAACAGGACGCGCACGCACTCTGCCGCGAGCGCCTCCACAGTGCACTCGGTGCCAGGCGCGAGGTCCAGGCCATACACCGGCTGTGTCTTGCCCAGGTGAGGGATGAGCCCGATGAGCCAGCCGACGTCACCCCAGTCTCCCGGAAGACCGAAGAGCGGCGTCTCGGAGCCGTTGGGCTGGAAGGGCACCAGCCGCACCTCGGGCACGGTGCGCGGAGGCTCCGGCTTCCGAGGTGCTGGGGGCGGCGTCTGCACGGGCGCTGACGGGCGCTCGGAGGTGGGCCGAGCGCTCGGGACTGCGGTGGGCGCACTCGCAGCAGGAGCCGGAGCCACCGGGGCTGGAACTGGGCTTGCCGCGGGAGCTGGAGCGGCCGGCGCGGCTTCCGCCTTCACGTAGTTGCGAAGGAGGTGGTTCGTGAAGCGATGGAGGGTCGGGTGCTCGATGATGGCGAGCATCGGCACGTTCTCGCCGTAGAGCTGCTGGATGCGCTGCATCACCCGGAGGCCAGCGATGGAGTCGATGCCGTAGGAGGTGAACTCCCGGTTCGGATCGATGGCCTGCTCCTCGAGGCCGATGAACTCCGCGAAGACGGCACGGATTCGGGCTGTGGGCTGCAGGGAGGCATCCTCGGCGCGCGGAGCCGGAGCAGCGCGGGGCGCGGGCTCTTCCGCTCGCGGGGACTGAGCAGGCGCCGGAGCCGGAGCCGGAGCCGTGGCCGCAGGCTGCGGCACGGGCGCGGCCGGGGAGGGGACTCGCGCGGGCGGGGCCTGGGTGACGGGCTGCTGCGCGGGCTGGACCGGGGCAACGGCTCGCACCGGCGTGGGGAGCCAGTAACGCTCCCGGGCGAACGGGTAGGTGGGGAGCGGCAACCGGCGATGCGTGCCTCGCGCCTGTAGCTCCGCCCACGGGATGGAGAAGCCCTTGGCCCAGAGCGCGGCCAGCTTCCTGGAGTTGCCTCTGCGGGCCAGCTCCTCGAAGTAGCCCAGGTCCGCTCCCTCCTGGCTGAAGAGGGAGATCAGATCCTTGTGGGAGTGGTCATCTCCTACGAAGACGTCGGATCCACCCGCGCCCTCGTTCGTGAAGCCGCGCAGCTTCTCGATCAGCTCCTTGCGGCTCCGGACGATCAGGGCCAGGCGGTGGGACATGTGCTCGCGGCCCACCTGGAGCGTGTAGGCCAGATCCGCCAACCGGGTGCGTTGCTCCTCCGGGGCTGCCTCCACCGCCTCCAGGAAGGTGATGAAGTCCTCCGCGTATGCTTTCAGGCGCTCCGTGCTCCGGGCGGACAGGAGGATGGCCTCTCCTTCACCGGACAGCTGCTCGGGAGGGGCCGGGACTTCATGCTCCTCCAGCACCAGGTGCACGTTGACGCCACCGAAGCCGAAGGAGCTGATCCCGGCGCGTCGTGGCAGGGCAGCGCCTCGGGCGTCTCGCGCGGGCTCCCAATCCCGGGCCTTATCCACGACGTAGAAGGGGCTGTCCTCCAGGTCGATGTACTCGTTGAGCTGCTGGAAGTGCACGAGCGGCGGCAGCTTCTTGTGGCGCAGCGCCAGCAGCACTTTGATGAGCCCGGCGATGCCCGCGGCCGTCTCCAGGTGGCCGATGTTGGTCTTGACGGTGCCCAGCCCACAGGACTTGCGCCGCCAGGCCTCCGTGCCACCCAGTCCCAGCTCGCGGAAGGCCCGCTTGAGGCCGTTGATCTCGATGGGATCGCCCAGGGAGGTCCCCGTCCCGTGCGCCTCAATGTAGCCGATCGACTCTGGCGCCACGCCCGCCTTGCGCACCGCGCGCATGACGAGGTCCGCCTGAGCGTTGGGGTTGGGCGCGGTGAGCGAGTTGGCCCGGCCTCCATGGTTGACGGCGGAGCCCTTGACGACGGCGTAGATGGTGTCTCCGTCCGCCAGCGCCCGGCTGAGCGGCTTGAGCAGCACGGCCCCCACGCCTTCGCCGCGGACGTAGCCGTCCGCCTTCTGGTCGAACGTCTTGCACCGGCCGTCACCGGCCAGCATGCCGGACTTGCCGAAGGCAAGGAACCCGGCCGGTGTCAGCAGGACGTTGACGCCGCCGGCGATCGCCAGGTCGCACTCGCCCGCCTGGATGGCCGCCACGGCCCGATGCACCGCGACCAGGGAGCTGGAGCACGCGGTGTCCACCGGCTCGCTGGGGCCATGGAGATCCAACAGGAACGAGACGCGGTTGGCCAGGATGCTGTGCGCGTTGCCAGTGGCCGCCTGACCGTCGATCTCCGCACCCGACTGCTCCAGCAGGTGGGAGTACTCGCTGCCGGCCACTCCCACGAACAGGCCCGTGGAGGTGCCCGCGAGCTGGGAGGGCGGATAGCCCGCGTCTTCGATGGCCTGCCAGACCGTCTCCAGGAAGAGGCGCTGCTGCGGATCCATCGATCGCGCCTCGCGCGGCGAGATGCTGAAGAAGAGCGCGTCGAACCGATCCACGTCCTGCAGGAAGCCGCCCCACCGCGACGGCGTCTTCGTGGGATCCTTCTGCGGATCGCCGTAGAAGTCCCGCCAGTCGAAGCGGTCCCGAGGGATCTCCGTGACGAGATCCTTTCCGGCCATCAGGTTCTCCCAGTAGCGGGCCAGGTTCGGCGAGCCTGGGAAGCGGCCAGCCATGCCGATGATGGCGATGGGCTCGACAGCGCGGACGTCGCCCGGGGCCGGAGTGGCGACAGGAGCCTGGGTCGCGGCGGCCCGAGGCGCGGGAGCCTGGGGCTTCGCAGCGGCGGGGGGCGCCTGCACGTCCGTGGACAGCAGGGCCCGCGCGAGCACGTCGCGGTACTCACGGACCAGGTAGTCCGCGAAGCTGCTGATGGTGGCGTGCTCGAAGAAGATCGTGGGACTGACGTCCAGTCCGTGGTTCTTGTTGAGGAGCGCCGCGAACTTCGTGAGCGAGATGGAGTCGAACCCGTAGTCGCTCACGTGCTCGTCGAGATCCACGTCCTCGCCGCGGACGCCGAGGATCTCGGAGATGCTCTTCACCAGCACCTCCTGGACGCGTCGGGTCAGGGTGCCGTCCTCTGTCACACGGACCTCCTGGGTGTTGGGGAGCTGGGCGGGAGCGGGCGGCAGGGGGGCGGGCTCCGGGGCGGGAGTCGAGGACTCCATCGGTAGTGCCGCGGGCTGCGCGGACACATCCAGCCAGTAGCGCTCCCGGGCGAACGGGTAGGTGGGCAGCGCAAGGCGCTTGCGAGGCTGCCCCTCGTGCAGCAGCTCCCAGTCCACCTCCGAGCCGCTGGCCCACGCCGAGGCGAGCGGCTCCAGCTGGCCCGCATCCCGCGCCTGGCGTACGGAGTCCGCGGGCAGCGGCATGGGGCGCGTGGACTTCTTCACCGCGCCCGTGAACAACTGGCCGGGCGCGTCCTGGCCCGCCAGGAAGCGCTCGAGCGCGCCCAGCAGAGAGGGGAGATCCCGTGCCAGCACCGCCAGCCGCGTCCCCATGGCCTCTCGGCCCGTCTGGAGCGTGTACGCCACGTCCGCGAGCGGAGGGGCCGTCCGCGTGGACGCCAGAGACCCGACGAGGAAGTCGCGCAGCCTCCGGGCCTGCTCTGTCAGCCGTTCCGGACGCTTCGCCGACAGGGTGACGAGCTGAGGCCGCCCATCATCCCGGGACACCGCAGCCTCCCGAGGGGCCACGTACTCCTCGATGAGGAGGTGGGCATTGGCGCCTCCCGCCCCGAAGGAGCTGACGGCGGCCCGCCTCGGAATGCGCCGCCCGGTGACGGGATCGCGCGGCTCGGGCCACTCGCTGGCTTGCCGCTGCACGAAGAAGGGCGAGTTCTCGAAGTCGATATAGGGGTTCAACCGCTCGGAGCCCACCGAGGGCGCCAGCTGCCCGTGCTGGAGCTGCAGCAGCACCTTGGTGAGCTGCGCCACGCCCGAGGCCGCCTCGAGGTGGCCGATGTTGGGCTTCACCGAGCCGAGCGCGCAGAAGCCCCGCTCGCGGGTGAAGCGCTCGAAGGCCTTGGTGAGGCCAGACACCTCGATCGGGTCCGCCAGGGTGGAGCCCACGGCCTGCGCCTCCACGTAGGAGATCGTCCGCGGATCCACGCCGGCCCGCTTTAGCGCCGTCTCGATCAGATCCGCCTGGGCGCTGGGGCTGGGCACGGTGTAGCCGTTCGTCCTGCCGTTGCTGTTGACGGCCGAGCCGAGGATGACACCGTGGATGCGGTCCCCGTCGCGGATGGCGTCGGCCAGGGGCTTGAGCAGCACGGCGCCCACGCCCTCACCCGCCACGAAGCCGCTGGCGCCCTCACCAAAGGCTCGGCAGCTCCCGTCTCGCGAGAGCATGGACATCTTCCCCAACCCCACGTGGTGGCTGGGGTGGAGGATGAGGTTGACGCCACCCACGAGTGCGGCCCGGCACTCGCCTCGGCGGAGGCTCTCGCAGGCCAGGTGGATGGCGGTGAGCGACGAGGAGCATGCCGTGTCCACCGCGAGGCTCGGCCCTCGGAAGTCGAAGGCGTAGGAGACCCGGTTGGGGATGGACCAGTAGGCGGACTGGGCGTCCACCCGGTTGCCGCGTGCCCACTCCTCGGCCGCGAGCAGCTGGTAGGGCCCGTACATCACCCCCACGAAGACGCCCACGCCTTGTCCCCCGTCCGCGTGCGCGGAGCGGTTGAGCCGCGCGCTCGTCCAGCCCGCGTCCTCCAGCGTGGCCCAGGCTGTCTCCAGGAAGAGCCGCTCCTGAGGATCCATGAGCTGCGCCTCGCGCGGGGCGATGCCGAAGAAGAGCGGATCGAACTTGTCCACGTCCCCGATGAACGCGCCCCACCGGTGGTACGTGGTGCCTGGGCGCTCTCCCGTGTCGTCGTGGTAGGCGCTGTGGCTCCACCGCTCTGGCGGCACCTCGGAGAAGGCGGAGCGGCCCTGACGCAGGTTCTCCCAGAAGGCGCGTGTATCCTCGGCCTGCGGGTAGCGGCCGCTCATGCCGATGATGGCGATGCCCTCCACGCGCGTGGAGGCCGGGGTGCGCTCTTCACGGACTCCGGTTTGGGCAGGAGCCGGCGGCGGCTCCCCGAACAAGGAGGCCGCATCCATGAGCGTGGCTGCGGCGCGACCGGACTCGGTGGGCCGGGACGCCGCGGAGGGCTCCGTGGCAGCGGGGGCGCGCTCCGCCGCGAGTGGGGACCGAGGCACTGCCGCGAGGCTGCCGCCGAACTTGCGCCGCAGCACCTCTGGGAAGGTCCGCAGGAAATGGGCGGTGAGCTGATCGAGCGTGATGTGCTCGAAGAGCAGCGTCTTGGGCAGGCTGGGGAAGTCGCCCTCCAGCTTGTCCAGGAAGTCCATGCCCACCAGCGAGTCCACGCCGTAGGACTCGAAGGTGGCGCCCGGCTCCAGCTCCGCGGCCTCCATCTTCAACACCTGGGCGAGGGTGCTTCGCAGGAGCGTGAGGGTGTGTTCGCGCAGGGCTTCGTCCCGGTCGGCCGGGACGGGTGAGGAGGCCACCACCCGGGCGGGCACAGGGGCGGGCGGAGGAGCCACCACGCGGTGCTCGAGGGGCTCCTCCGGGGGGCGGTACCGGATGGCTTCGGCCGCTGGCGGCGGCGGTATCGCGTGCTTCTGCGGCTCGGTCCGCGCCGGGGGCGCGGGCGGCAGCTGGGCCGCGGCGGGAGCGCTCGGCTGCGGCGCGGCGGGGGGAGTCCAGCGCTGCGCCGTGCTGCTCAACATGGAGCTCGCGGCTCGCGGCTCGGGGGCGGACGGGGCTTGCTTGCGCGAGGTGTCGAGCCAGCCATCGCTCTCCGAGAGAATGACGTTTTGCCCGTCCACCTCCGGGCGCCCCCGAGGCAGGCCGAAGCCCATGACGCGGCGGAAGCCCTGGCTCTCCAGCGCCGAGCGCCACTCCTTGAGCCCCAGCAGCGGCGAGTGCGGCAGCCGCAGGTTCGCATCCTCGAACAGCCACCACCCGCTCGTCAGTCCGAACGTCAGCGTGGTGAAGTCTTGGACCACCGTGACTTCGTTGATGACGAGCACGCCGTTCGTCTTCAGCAGCGCCTTGGCTTGGCGCAGCGTGTGGGTCATGTTCCGCGTGGCGTGCAGAACGTTGGTGGCCAGGATGAGATCATAGGCGCCAGGTTTGAAGCCCTGCGCGATGACGTCCTTCTCCACATCCAGCACCTTGAAGGATGCGAAGGGGAAGCGGCGGCCGAAGGTTCGCTGGCCGTGCGTCGCGAAGCTCTTGGAGATGTCCGTGTAGTCGTACGTCAGGCGCGAGCCGTGAGCCTGGATGGCTTCGAACACGCGGCCGCTCGTGCCGCCCGTCCCCGCGCCGATCTCCAGCAGGGCGATCTTCTCCTGCCGCGAGTCTCCCAGGCGCTTTTCCAGCACCGCCAGCACGCTCTGGACGACCAGATCGTTGAAGTAGTCCGAGCGCCGGTTGCCCTTGTAGACGTTCTCCACGAGCGTCTTGGAGCCGCCGGGGAACATCACCTCCATGTGGGACTTCCGGCCGGTGAGCACGTCGGGCAAGGAGCCGACACACGCCTCCACCAGCTCCAGGAAGGCACGCCCGTCTGGCAGCCGCGCCAGCATGGACTCGCGGTGAGCCCGGATGCCTTGCGGCGTCGCGTGCGAGGAGCGAACCTCGGGCGTCGCCTCGAGCGAGTCTCCCGCCAGCCGCACGAAGCCGCCCTTGGAGAGGATGTCCAGCATCGCGTCGTAGAGCCGCGAATAAGCGGGCAGGATGCGCAGCCGCTCCCGGAGCTCGCCGAGGGTGTGGCGCTCGCCAGGGTTCCTCAGCGCGCCCATCTCCTGGAAGGCCTGGAGGAGCAGCAGCCGTCCGTGCTGCTCCAGCGGCAGCAGCTCCGCGTTGCCGGGGATGTCCGGGCCCTGCTGGATGAAGCCGTCGAGCCGGGTGGTCACGGGCGTCATCACCGAGGGGAAAGTCTCGGGGTAGGGGGCCCGAAGCTGGGTTGCGTCCATGTGGAAGGACTCCAGGAGCTCCGGATGGAGCTTGATGGGAGAGATCTGAGTGGCGCGGCCGGCCATGACGCGGTCGAAGGCGAGCAGGCCTTCTTCGCGGGTGAGGGCTTCGATGCCGCGGCGGGCCATGCGCTCGCGGTAGGTGTCCGTGGCGACGATGCCGATGTCGCCCCAGAAGCCCCAGTTGAAGACACGCACCGGGCGCTGCATCCGGTGCTCGAGGTACAGGGCGAAGCAGTCCTCGAAGGTGGAGGCCGCGGCGTAGTTGGCCTGGCCCGGCGCGCTCGTGAAGGAGAGCGCCGAGGAGAAGCAGGCGATGAAGTCGAGCGGCTCGGCTTCCAGCACGTGGTGCAGGACGACCAGTCCGCGTGCCTTCGGGGCCAGCGCCGCGCGCAGCTGCTCCTCCGTCATGCGCCCGATGACGCCGTCCTGGAGGACGATGGCCGAGTGGATGACGCCGGAGATGGGGCCGAAGCGAGCGCGTGTCTGGAGGACCACGTTCCGCATGGCCGCCACGTCGCACAGATCTGCCTGGAGGTAGAGCGCCTCACCCCCTGCGGCTTCGATGGCCTGCATGCGGCGGCGGGTCTCCTCGCGCAGCGGGCTGCGCCCGACCAGCACCAGCCGGGCCCTGCACCGCCGGGCCAGGTGCTCAGCGACAACGAGCCCCAGGCCGCCCGCCCCTCCGAGGATGAGGTACACGCCGCGGTCCACGAAGGACAGCGCCTGCGGCGCTGTCTCGGGCAGCTCCACCGCATGGAGGTGCTGGACGAAGCGCCGGCCCTCCCTTAGCGCGCTCTGGAGGGCGGCGCTAAGGCCCGGCTCCGCTAGCAGACCGCGCAGCACTGCGGCTGCGGTGTCCTCACCGGCGTCGAGCTCGGCCTTCGCCACGTCGATGCAGCTCACCTGGAGCTGGCGGAACTCGCGAGAGAGGACCTTGGTGAAACCAACGAGTGCGCTGGCGAAGGGGTTGAACGCGGCGTCCCGTTCGCGCACGCGGTACACGTCGTTGGTGACGACCTTCAGCGGGATGGCGCCGGGAGGGTGCGCCGCGAGGCCGCGGGCCAGCCGCAGCAGGGAGACCACACCCCGCTCCTCCATGCGCGCCAGGTGCTGCACGTCATTGGCGCTATAGCGCTTGGACTGCATGCCACCGAGGAAGTAGATGGCCGACGGCTCTCGCAGCTGCGCGAGCACGTGCGAGTAGTGATTCGCGTCACGGTGGTTGATGCGCAAGAGCCCAGGGCTCTCGGCGTTCCATGCGTCCTCCAGGCTGACGAGGACGGCCCGGTGCTCGCCGTACTGCGCCGCAAGCCGGGCACCCAGCCCGCAGTCCTGCGGGTGGGTGAAGATGAGCACCGTGCCACCCTCGGGCTTCGAGGGGGCCTCGACGGCGGGCAGCGGCTGCTCCTTCCAGAGCGGCTGGTAGAAGAAGCCCGAGCTGGGGACGGACGCTGGAAGGGGGGCTGCCTCGTGGATGGGCGCTGCGGCAGGCCCGTGCGCTACGCGGAGCCGCCGTGCAGCGAAGTCCTTGAACAGCACGAGGCACTGGCCGGACTCGTCGAGGATGGCCATGTTGAACCGGGCCACGCCGCTCTCCCGGTTGTTCTCGCGCAGCTGCGCATACGCGAAGCACCGCGCTGGCAGCCGGCCATACACCCGCACCTCGGCCACCGAGAAGGGGATCAGGGTCTGCGGCTCGCCGTTGCTGGACTCCCCCGCAGTCAGTCCCTGGAGCGTATGCAGCGCCGCATCCACCAGCGAGGGGTGCAGCGCGAAGTGTTCGAGCTCTGGCGCGGCCTGGGCTCCCAGGCGCAGCTCCCCGACGACCTCACGGCCGTGCACCCAGAGCTCCTCCACGCACTGGAAGGAAGGCCCGTATTCCAGGCCGACCGCGCGGAAGCCTTCGTACAGCGCTGCCTTGCCGATGCGCTGCTGGCACCTCGCCTGAAGCGCCTGGAGATCCACCCGGGGTGGCGTGCCCGAGGGCTCTGTGTCCTGGAACCGTACGCGGCCCCGGGAGCAGGTGCTGGCGGTGCCCGGGATGCTCACCTCGTAGGAGAAACCATCCTCCCGAGGTGTCAAGGCGAGCTGCACCAGGGTCGAGTCCGTGGACACTTCCACGGTGGAGAGCCACACCACGTCGTTCAGGGAGGACAGGGCCCCAGCGCCGGCCGCCGCTACGGCCGCACGTACCATCTCCAGTTGGACCACGCCCGCTACCACGGGCTTGCCCCGGACATGGTGATCCCGCAGCAGGGGCTCGTCGCGCCGGAAGCGCTTCTCGAAGACGGTCCCGTTCAGGCTCGGTACGGCCCGGTCGAGCAGCGGGTGCAGCGCGGCAGCGGCCTGGGGAGCCTTGGCGCTGGGGTGACTCAGCGGCACCCAGAAGCGCTTCCGCTCGAAGGGGTAGGTGGGCAGCGACACGCGGCGGCCCTGGCCGAGGTACACCTCGCCCCAGGGGACGGAGTGGCCTTCCACCCACAGCCGGGCCAGCGTGGCCCAGTCCCTGCGGCGGATGAGCTCCTGGGCGCGGGGCAGCTCCACCTCCGCGGCGGCGGTGCGCTCCTCCGGCACGCGGCCGAGGTACGCCTGAGCTCCGTGGAGCTGGCCCTGCTCGAACTCCTCCAGCCGGACTACCAGCTCGTCCACGCTGCCGACCACCAGCGCCAGACGCTCCTCGAGCGCCTCTCGGCCCACCTGGAGCGTGTAGGCAAGGTCTCCCAGCGGGGGCATGGCCCCGGCCGAGGACTGGAGGCGCCGCAGGTGCTGCTTCAGCCGGCTCGCGTAGGCCCGCAGGCGCCCGGTGTTCTTCGCTGACAGCAGCACCAGCTCGGGCCCCAAGGCCTGGGGGCGCTCCGCGCGAGGCGCCACGTACTCCTCGAGGATGAGGTGCGCGTTCGCGCCGCCCGCCCCGAAGGAGCTGATCGCCGCGCGGCGGGGCAGGGTCCGCACCCTTCCATCGGGCCCCGTCACGGCCGGGCTTGGCCAGGGCGCCAGCTCCCGCTGCACGAAGAACGGCGAGCTGCCGAAGTCGATATTCCGGTTGAGCGTCTCCGCATGCAGCGAGGGTGCGAGCTGCTGGTGCCGCAGCTGCAGCAGCACCTTGGTGAGCGAGGCGATGCCCGCGGCGGACTCCAGGTGCCCCACGTTGGTCTTCACCGAGCCGATGGCGCAGAACTGCCGGTCCTGCGTGTGCTCCCGGAACGCCTTGTTGAGGCCGGTGATCTCGATCGGGTCACCCAGCGACGTGCCCGTGCCGTGGGCCTCCACGTAGCCCACGGTGCGCGCGTTGACCCCCGCGGTGCGCAGCGCGCGAGAGACGAGGCTGGCCTGGGCCTTGGGGTTGGGGACGGTATAGCCATTCGTCTTGCCCCCGTGGTTGATGGTGCTGCCCTTGATGACGGCGTAGATGTGGTCCCCATCTGCCTCCGCCTGGGCGAGCGGCTTGAGCACCACGGCGCCCACGCCCTCACCGGGCACGTACCCATCTCCTCCATCGCCAAAGGCGCGGCACTTGCCCTCGGTGGAGAGGAACTTGAGCCGCGCCAGGGCCACGTACTTGGCCGGGTGGATGTTCAGGTTCACTCCACCCGCGACGGCGACCCGGCAATCGCCCCGGCGCAGGCTCTCGCAGGCCATGTGCACCGCCGTGAGCGAGGCGGAGCACGCGGTGTCCACGGGCATGCTCGGCCCGTTCACGTTCAACACGTAGGAGAGCCGGTTGGCGATGGACCAGAAGGAAGAGCCCGGGCTGATGTAGTTGCCGTGTCCCCACTCCTCCACGCCAATGGATTGGTACTGGCCGAAGGTGACGCCGACGAAGACGCCTACCGCGCTCTCGTCTCCCTCGCGGCTCGTGCGCTGGAGCTCCGGCCGCGAGTAGCCCGCATCCTCCAGCGCCGACCAGGCCGTCTCCAGGAAGAGGCGCTCCTGCGGATCCATCACCTCCGCGTCCCTGGGCGCGATGTTGAAGAACAGCGGGTCGAACGTGTCCACCTCGCGCAGGAAGGAGCCCCACTGGAGGCCCTGCCGCTCCCGGGTGTTCAGCTCCAGGCCCGGATAGCGCGACAGATCCCAGCGCTCCCGCGGGACCTGGCCCACGCTGTTGCGCCCCTGGGCCAGGTTCTCCCAGAACTCCTGCAGGTCCTCGGCGTCCGGATACCTGCCGCTGAGCCCGACGATGGCGATGTCCCCGGTGACCGGGGCCGCCGGGGCCTGTTGCACGGGAGCAGGGGCAGGGGATCGCTCGGGGCTCTGGGTGGGCTCCTCCGCCGCAGGCGGGGCCTCGGAGGAGGACGCGGGGGAGAGGAGCGCGGCGAGCGCCTCGGTGTGGTGCTCGGAGAAGTAGCCCGCCAGCTCACGGATGCTCTGGTACTCGAAGAACAGCGTCTTGGAGAGGGAACCGAAAGGGTCCTCCAGGAGCACGTTCAGCCGGTTGATCAGCATCGAGTCCAGGCCGATCGCATCCAGGCCCTGCTTCACGTCGATGCGCTGGCGCGGCAGGCGCGTCTCTCGCGAGATGAGCTCCAGCAGGTACTCCTCCGCGCCGCGTGCCAGCTCCGCCCGGTCCCGCGGGGCACCCGCCCGAGGCGCGGGAGCAGCCGGCGCGGGCTTGCGTGAGCCTCGGCGCTCGATGAAGTCGCGGATGCGGGCTCCGCGCCCGTAGAGGACAGCGACCAGGGAGCGGCCACTGCGCAGGGCGTGGGTGAACGCCGTGAAGCCCTCCTCCGCACCCATCACGGTCATGCCCGTGATGCGCTCCATCGTCTCCCGGTCGGCCTCCGAGATGTTCATCCCGCCGCCCTGCCACAGCGGCCAGGCGATGCTCACGGTATGGCCCGTCCTACGGCCCTCGGCCACCTGGGCGTTTCGCGCGGCGGCGAACTCGTCCATGAAATGGTTGGCCGCAGCGTAGTCCGCCTGGCCGGCACGGCCCAGCACCGTCGCCGTGGAAGAGAAGAGCGCGAAGAAATCAAGCGCCTCCTCTCGCGTGGCGTGATCGAGCGCGAGGACGCCATGGGTCTTGGGGGCCAGGACCCGCTGGAAGGAGTCCCACGACTTGCGGACGAGGAAGGCGTCCTCGAGGACGCCCGCTGCGTGGAGAACCCCGTCGAGCCTCCCGAAACGCTCCCGGGCGAGCCGCACGGCCCGCTCCATGTCCGCCAGCACGGTGACGTCCGCCGGGCAGTACACCACCTGGCCTCCGAGCGTCTCCAGCTCTCGGAAGAGCTGCTCTTGCTGCGCGGAAGGTCGCTGGCTGCGCCCCGTGAGGATGAGCCGGGCGCCCGCCGTGGCCACCAGGTGCCGGGCGAACAGCAACCCGAGCCCACCCGCGCCTCCGGTGATCAGGTACACGCCGCCCTGCCGCAGCGGGCCGGGCGTCTCCACGTCGGGGATCGTCAGCTCGGCAAGGCGGCGTGCCTGGCGGCCGTTCGCGTCGTAGCGGACCTCGGCCTCGGACAGGCTCGGCAGCTCTGCCAGAAGGAGCTCCGCGGCCACGGTGGGGGAGGGCTCCCGCATGTGGACCGTTTTGCCCCGAAGCTTCGGGTTCTCCTGCTCCGCCACGGCCAGGAAGCCCGCCACGGCGGCGCACGCGGGCGCGCCTCCGGGACCCAGACACGCGGACAGCAGGGTGAGCTCCTGCTTGGGGGCCTGCGCGAGCAGCGCCTTCACCAGCGTGAACGCCGCGTGGACGCCCGTCTCCAACGCTCGCGCGTCGCTGGCCTCTTCCAGCGACGCGTCGGGGCCACCTCGCCACAGGTGCAGTACCTGCGTGGGGAAGAACCCGGCCCCGGCGAGCTCGGCCAGGAGCCTTGCGCCGTGCTCTTCGCTGCCCAGGTCCACCTCATATTGATCGGCCGCGAGCCTCCGGAAGCCCGTCCCCGGGAGGACGGAGACGACCTCGTGTCCGGTGAGCGCCGCCCGGAGCGCGTCCATGGCGGCTTCGCGCTCTCCGACGAGCAGCACCCGCTGCCCCGGCGCGAGGCGCTCCGCTGGAGCCGGGGCCGGCTCCCAGCGCGACTCGTAGTAGACGTGTCCGAGCGGCTCGGCCGGCGCGGCCTTGGGGGCGATGCCCAGGCGTGCGAGCAGCTCCACGGCCTGGTCGATCTCCAGGTCGCCGCTCTCCACTTGCTGGAGGATCTGTCTCTTGTCGAGCTTCATCCGGTCTCTTCCAGGGCCATGCGGCGGTTCGGGGGCGTGATCAGCCCCTCAGCAGGTTTGCGACCTCATCGACAGACCGCTCCCGGTGCTTGAGCTGCCGCAGCAGCTCTCGGAGCTCTACTTTCTGATCCGGCTGCTGCTCCGGGCGGGTCACGGCTTGGGGCTGGGGAACGAGGCGGAGGGGCGCGGGCGCCGGCTCCACCCAGTAGCGCTCGCGGGCGAAGGGGTAGCCCGGCAGCGCGACCCGCCGCCGTGCACCGGCCGGGTGGAGCGACGCCCACGGGAGCTCCACACCGGAGATCCACAGCTGGGCGAGCCCGGGCAGATCCCGGGCCGCGAGGGCCGTCTCCAGGCCGGCCGCCGCGCCATTGCCCGGGGTGGAGCCCTTCTTGCCCCCGCGCCTCACGGCGACGGTCGCGGAGAGCACGTGCTGCGTGTCCGCGCGTCCGTCCAGCCAGTCGCGCAGCCGGGCCTTCAGCTCCTCGGCGCGGGTGGCCACCACGGCAAGCCGGGCGGGCAGGGCGTCCCGGCCCACCTGCAGGGTCCAGGCGACGTCGGCCAGCTCCTCATCCCGGATTCCCTCGTCCGTGAGATGGGAGAGCAACTGCTCGACGGACTCGCGCAGCCGATCCTCGGCCTGGGCAGATAGGACGAAGAGCTGAGGCTCGGCGGGGGTCGCCGCGCGGCGGTGCTCGGCGGACGGGGGGACATACTCCTCGACCACCACGTGCGCGTTGGAGCCACCGAACCCCAGCGAGGTGATTCCGGCTCGGAGCGGCAGGGGGTTGCCTTCGGCGTCGCGCAGCGGCTCCCAGGGCCGGGTCTGGTCCAGCAGGTAGAACGGGCTGTTGCGCAGATCAATGTCCGGATTGGGCTCGCGCAGGTGGACGATGCCGGGCAGCCGCCGGTACTTCATGCACAGCAGCGCCTTGATGAGGCCGGCGATGCCCGCGGCGGCCTCCAGGTGGCCCATGTTGCTCTTGATCGCACCCAGGGCACAGAAGCCCGTGCGGGAGGGCGTGCGGCCCTGCTTGTTCAGCAGTTGCGAGAAGGCGCGCTTCAGCCCGTTGATCTCCAGGGGATCACCCAGCGCGGTGCCGGTGCCGTGAGTCTCGATGTAGCCCACCGTCTCGGGATCGACTCCGGCTCGCTCGAGCACCGAGGCGATGAGCTCCGCCTGGGCCCAGGGGTTCGGAACGGTGAGTGACTGCACCTCACCCCCATGGTTGACACCCGAGCCTTTGATGACGGCATAGATGTGATCGCCGTCCGCGACAGCTTGGTGCAGGGGCTTGAGCAGCACGGCCCCCGCGCCCTCTCCCCGGACGAAGCCGTTGGCCTCGCGCGAGAAGGCCTTGCAGCGGCCATCCGGTGACATGAACCCGGCTTGGCTGAAGGCGACGAAGAGGTCTGGGGTGAGCAGCACGTTGACGCCCCCGGCGATGGCCTGATCACAGTCCCCGTACTGGATGGCGCGCACCGCGTTGTGCAGCGCCACGAGCGAGCTGGAGCAGGCGGTGTCAACGGGCTCGCTGGGGCCGTGGAGGCCCAGCAGGAAGGAGACGCGGTTGGCCAGCACTGCCGGGGCCAGCCCCGAGGGAGCGTAGGCGTCGTCGTGGAGGTTCGCGTCGTGCAGGACCTGGTAGTAGTCCATGCTGGTCGTCCCGACGTAGACGCCCGTCCGCGACTTCTTGAACTGCGAGGGCCGGTAGCCCGCATCCTCGAGCGTATGCCAGACCACCTCGAGGAAGATGCGCTGCTTGGGGTCCATCAGCTCTGCTTCCCGCGGAGCGATGTTGAAGAAGAGCGGGTCGAACCGGTCCACGCCGTCGATAAAGCCGGCCCACCGGGTGACGCTTTTGTGGGCCTCGCGCTTGGCGTCACCGAAGTGAGGCCGCCAGTCGAAGCGCTCGGCGGGCACCTCGCTGATGAGATCGCGGCACTCCTCCAGGTTGCGCCAGAAGTCCTTCAGGCTCCGCGAGCCCGGGAAGACGCCGCCCACACCGATGATGGCGATGTCCATGGGGCCGGGACCCGGTTGCGGGGCCCGAGGCACGGGGGTCGCCGCGGCATAGACCGGAGCCGCCGTCGGGGGAGCCTCTGACACGGCGAGGGGAGCAGGGGAGGCCTCTGGCGCGGAGAGGGAGTCGGGCGGAGCCTCCAGAGGCGCTTCGTCCTCCTGGACCACCAGCGCCAGCGGTGCGTGCTGGGCGTTGGGGCCGAACAGCGCCTCGCTGTGCTTGCGGTGCTCCGTGGCGAGGAAGTCCGCCAGAGGCGCGATCGAGACGTGCTCGAAGAGCAGGCTGCGCTGGAGCGAGCCGAAGTCCCGCTCCAGGAGCTTCACGATGTCCATCGCCACCAGGGAGTCGACGCCGTAGTTCGGGAAGGGCGTCTCCGCGTCGATCTCCTCGAGCGGGACCATGAGCACCTGGGCGAGCACGGCACGCAGGTACTCACGCAGCCCCTCTCGTACGCTGGCGTAGCGGGTGATGGGCCGCTGGCTGGCGAGCGAGGGGGGCATGGGAGATGGCTCAGCCTCCCGCGACGCGGCAGGCGTCACGGCCACAGGCGCCACTGCCACAGGGGGCACGGGTGGAGGGGCTGGGCGCGTGGGGGAAGGGCTCACGGGCAAGGCAGGGCTCTTCTGTCGAGGCCAGCAGCGTACCCGGGCGAAGGGGTACCCCGGCAGGGACACGACTCGACGGGCCCCTGCCGGGCCCAGGGCTGACCAGGGGAGCGAGGCACCCTGGACCCAGAGCTTGCCGAGCTCAACGGCTGCCCCCTTGCGGACCAGGCTGGCGATGAAAGCCCGCCCCTCTTCGCTCTCCTCCATCAGCTGGAGCGAGGGGCTCTCGGAGGAGGCCTTTCCGGTGAGGAGGGCCGCGTGCTTCTGGCCCGCGAGGAAGTCCTCCAGCCGGGCGCGCAGCTCCCCCACCGAGCTGGCGATGATGGCCAGGCGGTGCTCCATTTCACGCCGGCCCTCGCGCAAGGTTCGGGCGATATCCGCCAAGGGCGGGGCAGAGGCCTCGGCCCGCTGAAGGAAGGTGGCCAGGCGCCGCGCCGACTCGGTCAGCCGCTCCGCGTTCCGGGCGGACAGGACAATCAGCTCCTGGCCTCCCATGAGGCGCGGGGTCTCCTGGGCCGGGGAGGTGGGAGCCTCGACATACTCCTCGAGCAAGGCATGGGCGTTCACGCCGCCAAAGCCGAAGGAGCTCACGCCTGCACGGCGTGGCAGGCGTTGGCCCTGCGCGTCCTCGCGAGCCTCCCAGGGCTGCGTCTCCCGCACGATGTAGAGCGGGCTCCCCGACAGATCAATGAAGGGGTTCAGTTCCTGGCAGTGGAGGCTGGCGGGCAGCGTGCGATGCTTCAGGGAGAGGATGACCTTGATCACCCCGGCGATGCCGGCCGCCGACTCCAGGTGGCCGATGTTCGACTTCACCGTGCCCAGGCCGCAGCGCGCGCCCGCGGGGCTCGTGTCGCCGTGGAAGTGCTGGAAGAGCTTTCGAAGCCCGTTGACCTCGATGGGATCTCCCAGCGAGGTGCCGGTCCCGTGCGCTTCGATGAAGCCGAGCGTCGCGGGATCCACCCCTGCCTTCTCGTAAACGGAGATGAGCACCTGCGACTGGGCCGTGGGGTTGGGCACGGTCAGCCCCTGAGCATGGCCGCCGTGGTTGATGGCGGTGCCGCGGATGACGGCGTGGATGCGGTCCCCATCGGCGAGCGCCCGGGAGAGCGGCTTGAGCAGCAGCGCGCCGGCCCCTTCGCCGCGCACGTAGCCGTTGGCGCGCTTGTCGAACGTCATGCACCGGCCGTCCGGGGAGAGCATCCCCGCCCGGCTGCAGGCGATGAAGGGCGTGGGGCTGAGCAGCAGGTTGATGCCACCCACCACGGCCGCGTCACAGTCCCCCGCGCGCAGCGCGGCCATCGCGCGGTGGAGGGCTACCAGAGAGCTCGAGCACCCCGTGTCCACCGGCTCGCTGGGCCCGCTCCAGTCGAACAGGTAGGAGACGCGGTTGGGGATGAGCGAGGTGGACAGCCCCGTGGTAATGTAGACCTCCGACATCCGGCCAGCACCGGCGAGCACGTCCCGGTAGTCCACGTTGGACACGCCGACGAACACGCCCGTCTTCCGCCGGGACAGCTCCTCAGGCCGGTATCCGGCGTCCTCCAGCGTCCGCCACACCATCTCCAGGAAGATGCGCTGCTGAGGATCCATCAACTCCGCCTCGAGTGGCGACAAGTTGAAGAGCAGCGGATCGAAGCAGTCGACGTCCTGGATGAAGCCTCCTCGGGGGCTGGTGATGCGCCGCTCCTCGGGGACGCCGTCGCCGTGGAAGTCCTCCCAGCGGAACCGCTCGCGTGGAATCTCCCCCACGAGATCTCTACCCGCCTGGATGTTGCTCCAGAACGTCTCCAGATCCGGCGAGCCTGGGAAGACGCCGGCCATGCCGACGACGGCGATGGCCTCGTCCTGGCGAGTCTCGGCCGACTGCTCTTCGCGAGGGCCAGAGGAAGGCACGGGGCTGGTGGCCACCCCAGGAGTGGGGGCGGGGGCGTGTTCGGGGAGGGTCCCCAGGAGGGTGGCGGCGTGCTTGCTCAGCAGAAAGCGCACGTAGCCTTCGATGGTGCGGTGCTCGTAGAAGAGGGCGGGTGAGAGCGCTGTCCCGTACCGGGCATTCAACGCCTGAGTGAACTCGAGGATGGTGATGGACTCGAAGCCGTACCCGGACAGCTCGGAGCGAGGGTTGACGGTACCTTGCAGGCGCAAGGTCTTCACCGCCAACTCCACGAGCTCCGTCGTGAGCCGCGCCTCGAGCGCCGCGCTTTGGGAGGCGTCAGGAGGCGTGGCGGGCCGGGCCGGCGGCGTGGCAGCTGCGGCGGCCGGGGGCGGCGGTGCTGCCTGGAGCGCCCGCTGCATCTTCTCCAGCTCCCCGAAGGCAGTGAGGATCTGGGGCAACCCCTGCTGGTGGCCCAGCGCCAGCGCCGTCTCCAGCGCCTGGATTCCCTGCGCGGAGGAGAGCGGCTCCATGCCCGTGGCCTGGAGAACGAGCGCCTCCTTCTCCGGCGACATCCGCATGCCGCCATCGCGCCAGTACGGGTAGCAGATCGACAGCGTCTGGCCCTGGCGCTGGCCGCGCTGGCGCAGCGACTCGCGCAGGGCCGCGAAGCTGTCCAGGAAGCGGTTGGCCGTGGCGTAGTCGGCGGCCAGCGAGGTGCCGATCACCGTGGAGACAGAGGAGAGGACGACGAAGAGCTCGAGGGGTGCTGCCCGGGTGGCCTGATCGAGCACCAGCGTCCCTTGCACCTTGGGGGCGAGGGTGGTCCCGAAGTCCTCCTGGCGCTTGTCCGCCAGCGTGGCCTCCTTCAGCAGGCCCGCGCAGTGGATGATGCCGTGAAGCCCCGAGTAGCGGGCCTTCACGTACGCCAGGCAGTGATCCACGTCCTTGCGCGAGACGACGTCCGCCTGCACATAGACGGCGTCCGAGCCCAGACCCTCCAGGTGTGACAGCTTCCGCCGCAGCTCGTCCTCCAGCGGCGAGCGTCCAGTCAGCACGAGCCGGGCCCGGTACTTCCCGGCCAGGTACTTCGCCAGCTCGTAGCCCACGCCGCCCAGGCCCCCGGTGATCAGATAGATGCCGCCTTGCCGGAAGGCGGGGCCCATCGCCGCGGCTGCCTCATGGGCTGGTACTGGCCGCACCCCACGCACGTGGCGCTCTCCGTTGCGGTAGCGGACCTCCACCTGCGTGGCGGCCTCGCTGGCATGCAGCTCCGCCAGCACGCGCTCCACCCGCAGCTCGGGTGTCGTGCCTGACGCATCCATCCCCAGGAGGCGGAAGTTCAACCATGGGGCGGCGGCCGTCACCGCACGCGCAAGGCCGGACAGCGCCTCATGGTGGGCGATCACCTCTTCTCCGCCCGACCGGTAGACATAGAGCAACTGGATCCGCTCGTCCTTGCGCCGGGGCAGCAAGGCCTGGATGAGCCGCACCAGCGGGTAGAGCCCCTGGCCGAGCGCATCATCGAGCCCCTCTAGCAGGGCGTCCGGTGACTCGAAGCGGCTGCGCTTCCCCCAGAAGAACAGGATCCCCGCGAGGCGGAGGCCATCGTTGGCCAGCGCATCGAGGAGCCGCTCGTAGTCTGCCGCGTGCTCTGGCTGGAGCTCATAGTGCCGCGGCCCCACACGGCGGAACTCCGCGCCCGGCTGGATGCGCACCACCGCGCGAGCGGACCCGCGCAGGCGATCCTGGGCCTCGACCTGTTGCGTGAACGATCCGTCCGGGTCGAACACCAGCACGGCGCCGGCTGTGGCTGGGACCTCGCTGGGCGCGGACAGCGCGGAGGGGAACCACTCGGGCTTGAACCACGTCAGCTCGGCCCCCGCCGGGGGCAGCTGGGGTTGGGCGGGCGCTGGCTCCACCCCAGTGACCCCGGGAGTTGCCTCGAACCAGTAGCGCTCCCGGGCGAAGGTGGAGGTGGGCAGCGAGACGCGGCGAAGAGACTCGGAGGCTGGGGCCGGCCAGGTGACGGCCTCCCCGCGCAGCCACCGTCCGGCAAGCTCCGCAAGCCCGGCTTCGCCAGGAGCCGCCTCGGCCTGGAGCAGGACAGAGCCGTCCTCTCGCACGCGCACGAGCCCGGGCAGGGGCACCTCGCGACGCGCCTGGAAGTCCTTGAGCGCCGTCAGCAGATCCGCGTGCGAGCTGGCGATGATGGCCAGCCGCGAGGCCAGCGTGGCGCGTCCCGTCTGGAGGGTGTACGCCACCTCCGCGAGCGAAGGCCCTGCATCCCGTGACAGGAAGGACTCGAAGCGCTCCACCAGCTCGCGCAGCCGCACCTCATCCCGTGCGGAGAAGGGAAAGAGCAGCGGCATCCCCGTCGTCTCCGAGGCCGCTTCTGGGCGGGGCTGTACGTACTCCTCCAGCACCACGTGCGCGTTGGCTCCGCCGAAGCCAAACGAGCTGACTCCAGCGCGGCGTGGGGCTCCCACGGGCGTGAGCCAGGCCTTCGGCTTCTCGTTGATGTAGAGCGGGCTGCCTTCGAGCTTGATGAAGGGGTTGAGCTCCCGGAAGCCCGGCATGGAGGGGATGAGCCCCCGGTTCATCGAGAGCACCACCTTGACGAGGCCGGTGAGGCCGGCCGCCGCCTCGGTGTGGCCCAGGTGCGCCTTGGCCGAGCCCAGCGCACAGAAGCGCTGCTTCGTGGTGTGCCGGGCGAAGGCCAGCTTCAGCCCCTCCACCTCGATGGGGTCCCCCAGCCGGGTGCCCGTCCCGTGCGCCTCGATGTAGCTCAGCGTCTCCGGATCGATGCCGGCGTCCTTCCACGCCTCCAGCAGCAGCTCGGCTTGCATCGCGGGGCTGGGCGCGGTGATGGAGTTGGTGTAGCCGCCATGGTTGACGCTGGTGCCCTTGATGACGGCGTGGATGGGATCGCCATCCCGCAGGGCCTGCTCGAGCGGCTTGAGGAGGACGGCGGCCACGGCCTCGCCCGGCACATACCCATCCGCGGTGCTGTCGAACGCGTGGCAGTGCCCCGTCGGCGACAGCGCTTTCATCGCGGAGAAGTGCAAGTAGTGGCGCGGGCTGAGGATGAGGTTCACGCCCGCGGCGAAGGCCATGTCGCACTCGCCGCGCCGCAGCGCCTGGCAGGCCAGGTGCAGCGCCACCAGCGAGGAGGAGCAGGCGGTGTCCACCGTGAGGCTCGGCCCCTTGAGGTCGAAGAAGAAGGAGGGCCGGTTGGCCAGCATTGTCGCGGCGTTGCCCGTCCCGTCATGCGGCCCCACCGGAAGCCCGCGCCGCAGCATCTCGTCGTCGTAGTCGCGGAAGCAGGCCCCCACGAACATTCCCGTGTGCGAGCCCCGCAGCGCGCTCACGCAGCCCGCGTCTTCCGCCGTGCTGTAGAGCACCTGGAGCAGCAGCCGCACCTGCGGGTCCATCACCTCCGCCTCACGCGGAGAGATGTGGAAGAAGAGCGGGTCGAACTTGTCCACGTCCGGGACGAAGCTCCCCCACTTGCAGGAGATGCGGTTGGGCTGCGTCTGGGTGGGGTCGTACCAGGCCGCCACGTCCCAGCGCTCGCGTGGGACTTCCTCCACGAGATCTTTCGCCGCCGCCAGGTTCTTCCAGAACGTGTCCAGATCGGGCGACTGCGGGAACAGGCCCGCCATGCCGATGATGGCGATGTCCCCCGTGCGCGTCCCCGGGGCGCCCGAGGGCTCGTTCCTCGGCTGCTTGGAGGGAGCAGTGTGGGCCAGCGGCGTGGCGGTGGGCAGCGGAGCGGGAGTGGGAGTGGGGGTGGGAGCGGGGGAGGGCGCGGGAGCGGAAGGCACCTCGCTGGGGGACTCTCGCAGCGCGTGGGCGAGCTGCTCCGGGAAAGTCCGCGCGAGGTAGTCCGCCAGGCGCCCGACGCTGGAGTGATCGAAGAAGACCGTGGGCACGAGATCGATGCGCAGATCGCGCTCAAGCCGCGTGTTGAGCTCCAGCAGGTCCGCCGAGCCCAGCCCCAGCTCCATGAAGTTCCGCTCGGGGGCTGCTGCTTTCCCGAGCTCCTCCAGCTGCCGTGCCAGGTAGCGCGTGGTCGCCTCCGCGAGCGAGGGCTCTTCAGGGACCGCGGGCGCGGCCGGCTCCGCTGCGGGCCGCGCAGGGCTCCGCAGCAGGACCAGGGCCTCTTCGCGTGAGAGCTCCTTCCGGACGAACTTCTCCAGAATCTCCCGGGTGTATGCCTGGAGGGTGCTGTTCGTGCTCACAATCCGCTCGGTCATGTGCTGGCTCGAAATCGTTTCTAGGGCCTGGCGCCGCCGGTGATGACGTTCACTGCCTGCTCCACGGCGATGGCGCCCTGGTCGAGCGCATCGAGGAGCTGCTCCAGCGAGGGGGGCTGCGTGTTCCTCGGCTCCTGGGCCTCGGTCCAGGGCATCCAGTGCCGCTTGCGCTGGAAGCGCGTGGGCGCCAGCGGCTGGCGTGTGGGCCGGTAGCCGGGGTGCAGCGCGTCACCCTGGCCCAGCACGAGGTGGCAGTTGGTGCCCCCCAATCCAAAGGAGGAGACGGCCGCGTAGCGGGTCCCACCCAGGGGCTCCCAGGGCTGCAGCTGGGTGACAGGGAAGAAGGGCGTCTCCGGGAAGTGGAACCGCGGATGCGGCTCCTCGCAGTGCACGGTGGCGGGGAGCTCCTGGTGCTGGAGCGCCAGCACCACCTTGATGAAGCTCGCCACCGCCCCGGCCTGGAGCAGCGCGCCGATGTTGGACTTCACCGAGCCCACCCCGCAGTACTGCTTGCGCGAGCTCTCCCGGCGGAAGACCTCGCTGGCCGCGTGGATCTCCAGCGGATCTCCGAAGGCATTCCCCGAGCCATGGGTCTCCAGGTAGCCGATGTCCCGCGCGGAGACTCCAGAGAGGCGGAGGGCTTCGCCGATGACCTCCACCTGGGCCTCCTTGCTGGGCATGGTCAGCCCCAGGGTGCGCCCATCGTTGTTGACCGCCGAGCCAAGCACGGTGGCCAGGATGCGGTCCCCGTCGCGCACGGCCTGCCCGTACTCCTTGAGCAGCACCATGCCCACGCCCTCGCCCGGCGTGAAGCCGCTGGCCTTGCGGTCGAAGATGCGGGTGCGCCCGTCCTCCGAGAGCAGCTGCGCCTGGCTGAAGCTGACGTGGAGGAAAGGATCCAGCAGCAGGTACATCCCGCCCGCGATGGCCATGTCGATCTCGCCTGACAGGATGCCGCGGCAGGCGTGATGGATGGCGAGCAGCGAGGAGGAGCAGGCCGTGTCGACGACGAGCGACGGGCCCTTCAAGTCCCAGAAGTGGGAGATGCGCGCCGCCACCATGTTCTGGAGCGTGTTCAGCAGCAGGTGCGGCGTGGAGCGCCCGTGGCCTCGGAAGCCGCTGCGCACGTAGTCGTTGGCGGTGGCGCCCAGGAAGACGCCGGTCCGGCTGTGCGCGAGCTCCTTCCGCGGGTAACCCGCCCCGTCCAGCAGCTCCTGCGCCGTCTCCAGCGCGATGCGCTGCTGGGGATCCATCCAGTCCGCATCCTCCTCGGCGATGCCGAAGAAGGCCGCGTCGAACAAGTCCACCTCTTCCGCGAAGGCTCCCCACTTCGAGTAGCTCTTGTTGGGCACCGCCTTGCGCGGGTCATAGTACCGCTCGGCGTCCCAA
The DNA here is from genome assembly GCF_000737315.1 of Hyalangium minutum. Lineage (GTDB taxonomy): Bacteria > Myxococcota > Myxococcia > Myxococcales > Myxococcaceae > Hyalangium > Hyalangium minutum. Next base: position 129,939 of record NZ_JMCB01000001.1, on the reverse strand, counting down.
CGCTCCGTGGGCACGGTCGTCACCAGATCCCGGCCCGCCGCGAGGTTGGCCCAGAAGGACTCGGGGCCGTGGGAGCCCGGGAACCGGCAGGCCACGCCGATGACGGCGACGCGCCGGGGCGGGTCACTGGGACGCAGGAGCGTGGGTGCGGCCGCACGGACCTCCTGCGCTGGGACCGAGGCGGTGGGCGTATGGGAGGGCGTCTCTCTCCCAAGGAGGGAGGGGCTGGCCGGCGGCGGAGGAGGCGGCGAGGCGGGGGCGGCGAGGGGCTGGACAGGCTCTGGAGCCTGGGCAGGCGTGGCGAGCCTCGCCTCCACGTGGCCGCGGTGCTCAGCCACGAGGTGCTTCGCCAGGGAGCGAATGGAGGGGTGCTCTGTGAGGGCACTCGGATCGAGGCTCACGGTGTAGCGCTCCTCGAGGTGATCGAGGATCCGCATGATCATCAACGAGTCCACGCCGTAGTCGCTGAAGTCCGCCTCGGCGTCGAGCTCGCTCGTGGAGACCTTGAGCAACGCCGAGCAGGTTTCGCTCAGATCCTGCTCGAGGTGGGACTGGAGCGTTTCGAGGGTCGGAGGGGCCACGGCGCGCTCGGCCACGGCGGGCTCCGGCGCGGCGGGGGGCGGCGGGGCGGAGCGCTGGGGCCGGACGACGGGCTGGGTGGCCAGCTCGATGCGCTTGTGGATGACGGCGGGATCGCCCTCCAGCAGCATGAGCTGGGAGCCGGGGAGCGCCTGGGCCAGCGAGAAGGCGGTAAGGCCTCGCCCGGTCTCCAACACCTTCAGTCCCGTGTTGCGGAGGATCATCTCCTCCACCTCGGGCTGGATGCGCATGCCGCCCTCGCGCCACAGCGGCCAGTTGAGCGAGAGCGTGCGTCCGCTCCGCAGGCCGCGCTCGCGCAGCTCCTCGCGCAGGGTTGCGAACGCGTCCATGAACTGGTTGCCCGCGGCGTAGTCCGTCTGCCCCATGCTGCCGAAGACAGCGGAGGCGGAGGAGAACAGCACCAGGAAGTCGAGCGGCACTTCCCGGGTGGCGGCGTCGAGGTTCAGCGTCCCCTGGATCTTCGGGGTGAGCACCCGCTGGAAGGAATTCAAGGGCTTGTTGACGGCCATGGCGTCCTCGATGACGCCGGCGGCGTGGATGATGCCGTGGAGCGCGCCGAACCGCTCCCGCACGCGGGTGACGGCTGTCTGCAGCGCCGCGGGATCGGCCACGTCGGCGCTCAGGTACAGCACCTCGGCACCCATCGCCTCCAGCTCGGAGAGCGAAGCCCTCCGGGCCGCATCCAGCGGAGAGCGGCCCAGTAGGGCCACACGGGCCTGGGCCTCGCGAGCCAGGTACCGGGCGAAGACGAGCCCCAGTCCGCCTGCGCCCCCCGTGAGCAGATACACCCCGCGTGGACGGAGCAGCCCCGGCCGGGCGCTCGTGCCAGAGGCAGGGGGCGCCACGGGAGCGAAGCGCCGCACCTGCCGGCCGGCGGAGCCGATACGGACCTCCGTCTGCTCGGGCGGCTGCAGCTCGCGCAGGAGCGCATCCCAGTCTGCGGGGACCTCAGCCTGGCGCGGGGCGAACCGTACCACCCGCACCCGCAGCTTGGGGTTCTCCAGCGCCACGCTTCGCGCGAAGCCCGCGACGGCCGAGTGCTGCGGCTGCTCGCCCTCGCCCTGGAAGGCGTAGATGACGGGCAGCCGCTCCCGCAGCCGGAGCCCAGGCAGGGTCCGTGCAAGCAGGAAGAGCGATTGGAGCCCCAGGCGCAGCTGCTCCTGGAGCTCGGTGGACACGGTCTCGGCACTCGAGGCCGTGTCGAAGGCGAGTGGGCGCGCCTCGTGGTTCCAGAGGTGGAAGAGGGCCGCGGGCTGGAGTCCCCGCTCGCGGAGCGCCTCCCACAGCTGGCGGTAGTCCTCCTCGCGAGCCGGAGTGATCTGATAGTGCTCCGGAGAGAGGCAGCGGAAGCCCTCGCCGGGCTGCACCCGGATGATGGGCGCCTCACCGGAGCGCTCGCGCAGCTGGCGCCGGAGCCCTTGCGAGTGCGCCTCCTCCCGCTCGAAGACGAGGAAGGGGCGCTGGGCGTCTCCGCCCGAGGGGATGTACGGAGCAGGCACGGGGGTCTCTTCCCAGTGGGGCTCGTAGATCAGCAGCCCCTCAGGATTCTCCACGGGGCGCTGTACCGGGAGCTCCTCTCGCGCCACCCTTCGCAGCGTGAAGTCCCGCAGGCTGACGAGCGTTCGGCCGGCCTCATCGAGCAGGCGCAGGTGGAAGCGGGTAGGCGTGCCGGTGCTCTCCTTGGGCTCTCCCACGGTGACGTGGACGAAGCAGCGCGAGGGGATGGGGCTGTGGAGCCGCAGCTCTCCCACGGAGAAAGGCAGCAGCTCGCCCTCGCCGCCCGAGGCGGGGGGCGTCAGGCCGGAGACCGCCTGGAGCGCACCGTCGAGGAGGGCGGGGTGCAGGACATAGGCGCTGGCCTCTGCCTGGAGATGCTCGGGCAGGCGCAGCTCGGCGAGGGCCTCACCCGGCCCAGTGCGCAGCTCGTGAATGGCTCGCAGGCCCGGGCCGTACCGGAAGCCCCGCGCCACGAACCCGGAGTAGACAGCCTCGTCGGAGAGCACCTGGGCGCAGCGCCGCTGGATCTCATCGATCGAGACGGGAGCTGGGGGCTGCTGTGCCTCCCCGGAAGAGGAATAGAGCTTGCCGAGCGCGTGCACGGTGGCCTCCTCGCCCGAGCCCGTCACCACCTCGAACTCGACATGGGCGCCGCCAGCGCTGAGCCGGACGGTCACGTCCCGCGGCGAGTCCACGACGAGCGGGCTGGCCCAGAGGACATTCCGCAGGTGGGAGATCCCGGTCTCGGAAGCCAGCGCACCCGCGGCCCGGGCCATCTCCAGCGACACCACGCCCGGCAGCAGCCGCTGCTCACGGACGATGTGATCGGCCACATAGAACTCGGTGGCCGTGAGCCGCTTGAGGAAGCGCGGACCCTTCAACGTGGAGGTGTTGGCGTCGATCAGCGGGTGCAGCACCGGGGCCGCCGAGGCACCTGCTCCCCGCGACGAGGCCACCTGAGGGATCCAGCAGCGCCGGCGGGCGAAGGGGTACGTGGGCAGCGGAATGCGCCTCAGCGTGGGGGAGTGCTCCAGCCGGGACCAGGTGATCTCCGTGCCCTCCGTCCACAGGGCTGCGAGCCGGGCCAGCTTTCCGCCCTGCCACAGCGACTGGTGGTAGGCGTGATCCTCGCTCTCGCTTCCGGCGCCGCTGGCGCCCCGCTTCACCTGGCCGCTGAGGACCCGTCGCGCTCCCTCCGGGGTGCCGTCGAGGTAGCCTTCCAGCGCCTTGCGCAGCTCCGCCTTGTCCTGCGCCACCACGGCGAGCCGCGCCTCCATCGTCTCGCGGCCCACCTGCAGGGTGTACGCGAGGTCCTCCAGCCGTGCCTCCCCATGGGCTTCTAGGAAGTCGCGCAGCTTCCGCGCGGACTCCTGGAGGCGCTCTGGGGTGCGTGCGGACAGCACCACCAGCTGCGGGAGCGCCGAGGCGGCCTCGCGTCCCACCCGTGGATCCTCATACTCCTCCAAGAGGATGTGGGCATTGGAGCCGCCCGCGCCGAAGGAGCTGATGCCCGCGCGGCGGGGATGACCCGTGCGCTTCTCCCACGCACGTGCTTCCTGCGGCACGTAGAAGGGAGTGTCCGCGAAGGGGATGCTGGGGTTGAGCTCCCGCGAGTGCAGGGAGGGCACCAGCGTGCGGTGCCTCATGCACAGCAGCACTTTGGTCAGCCCAGCGATGCCCGCCGCGGCCTCCAGGTGGCCGATGTTGGACTTCACCGAGCCCACCGCGCAGAAGCCCTTCTCCGTGCTGTCGCCGCGGAAGGCGCTCGTCAGGCCCGCGATCTCGATGGGGTCACCCAGCGAGGTGCCCGTGCCATGTGCTTCGATGTAGCTCACCGTGGAGGCGGGGATGCGGGCCTTCTCCAGCGCATCCCGGATGAGCCGCGCCTGTGCGTCCGGGCTTGGCACGGAGAAGCCACTGGTGCGGCCTCCGTGGTTGACCGCCGTGGACTTGATGACGGCGTGGATGGTGTCTCTGTCGGCGATCGCTCGCTTCAGCGGCTTGAGGAGCACGGCACCCACCCCCTCGCCGGGGACGTAGCCATTGCCACCCTTGCCGAACGTCCGGCAGCGCCCGTCCGTCGACAGCATCTGCAGCTCGCTCAGCTTGAGGTACTTCGAGAAGTGCAGGGAGGCGTTGACGCCACCCACGAGCGCCGCGCTGCACTCGCCGCGCTTGATGCTCTCGCACGCCAGGTGGATGGCGTAGAGCGACGAGGAGCATGCCGTGTCCACTGGGACGCTCGGGCCCTGCAGGTTCAGGAAATAGGAGATCCGGTTGGCCACCGAGGAGAACCACGAGCCGGCGACCACCGGGTTGCCCTTGAGGATCTCCTCCAGGCCGAAGAGCTGGTAGTCGCTCCACATCACCCCGGCGAAGACGCCGATGTCATTGCCCTTGCCCGTGCCCAGCCGCTCGCGCGTGTAGCCCGCATCTTCCAGCGCGGCCCAGGCTGTCTCCAGGAAGACGCGCTCCTGGGGATCCATCATCTCGGCCTCGCGCGGCGAGATGTTGAAGAAGAGCGGATCGAACTCGTCCACGCCGTCGATGAAGCCACCCCACCGGCTGTAGGTGCGGCCCGGCTTGCCACGCTCGGAATCGAAGTAGCGCTCCACCTCCCACCGGGAGCGGGGGATCTCGGTGATGCAGTCCCGGCCTGCCTTCAGGTTGGCCCAGAACTCGTCCAGGTCGCGTGCCTGCGGGTAGCGTCCCGCGACGCCCACGATGGCGATCTCATCCTCATCCGCCTCCTCTCGCGCGGCGGGCGCGCGCGGCGCCGGCTTCGAGGACTCCACGGCGGGGGACGTTGCCGCGGGAGCCGCTGCAGCGGCGGCCTGCGGGGGCGGGGGCGGGGGCTCGGCGGGAGCGGACTCGGAGGGCCTGGCGAGCAGATCCCCGAACTGCTCCACGAGGTAGCCCGCAAGGGCCGAGACGGTGGTGTACTCGAAGAGGAGCGTGGGATACAGCTCGCGCCCAAGCCGGGCCTCCAGGGCACGGACGATCTGCAGCAGATCCACCGAGGCGAGCCCCTGCTCGTAGAAGCCCGCGTTCACGTCCACGTCCTCGGGGAGACGCTTCAGGGCGCGGCTCACCAGCGAGCGCAGCTCTGCCTGGACCCGCTCCAGTGGGGACGCGGAAGCGCTGGGGCGCGGGGCTGCAGGCGGAGCGACCGGCGTGAGCGCTGGACGGGCGGGCTCGGGCGCTTGGCTCGGGGCCTGGTGCTGGGTGATGAGGTTCCGGGTGCGGATCTTCTTCGCGCGGAAGTTCCGGAAGTGGACGAGCAGCTCCCCCTCGGGGCTGAACAGCCGGATGTCGCTGTGGACGGTGTCGCCGGAGAGGCTCTGCTGACCGGTCTGCTCCACGTAGGCAACGCAGGTGCGGCTCAGCGGGCCATGGGCGCGGAACGCGTCGATGAAGATGGGGATGAAGGGCTGCCGCTCCGCCGCGTCCTTCTCGAAGAGGCAGAACGGCATCAGCGTGGAGAAGTCCAGGTAGGCTGGGTGGACGTGGAAGTGCTCCAGGTAGCCTTGCGCGAGCTCGCTCAGCGTCACCTCGGCCAGCAGCCAGCCTTGGCCGTAGTGCAGCGTGCCCAGGGCCTTCATGAACTCCTGGTGGTCGATGTCCACCGAGCGGGCGAAGGCATACAGCTCGTCCGCGTCCGCCCGGCGCGTGGCGGTGGCCCGGAGGCGAGCGATGTCCAGCGGGGCCCTCGGCTCCCGTGGGACCTGGTGAAGCTCACAGGTGAAGTTGGCGGTCCACTGCTCCTCGAGGGCGACGCCGTCCTTCACCTTGCGGCTCTCCACCGAGATGGCGGCGTGATCCCCCTGCGGCTCGACGGAGAGCCGCACCTGCTTGTCGTAGCTCTCGGTGACGGCGATGGGCTCGATGAAGAGGCACCGGCGCAGCTCCACCTGGCCTGGCTCCAGCCCCTGCTGGCGGGCCATCCGGTAGGTGAGATCCAGGAAGAAGACGCCGGGGAGGATGCGCACCCCGTGCACGAGGTGATCGCGCACCATGTAGTCCTCGAAGAGGACGGTCGTCTTGAGACGCTTGGACGAGAGGGCCATCACGGGCGGGTTCACGATCGTGGGGCTCATGGGCCGGAGTCCTCCAGGACGAGGAGCTTGCGGGCCCCGTTGAGCGGGTTGGGGCGCAGGGTGTTGGGGGCGGTGGGCTCGCGGACGGGCAGAGGGGCAGGGTGGCCTGGGGCGACGGGCGTCGACGAGGGCTTCTCGAACCAGTACCGCTTCTTGCGGAACTCCGCGGGCGGCAGCGCCACGCGCCGGACCTGGTAGCCCGCATGGTCGGCCGGATCGAAGTCCCGGACGAGGATGTGGCAGTTGGTGCCCCCGAAGCCGAACGCGCTGATGCCCGCGCGGCGCACCCCCTGATACGGCACCCACTCACGGGCCGTGAGGGCGGGCATGAAGGGGGAGGTCTGGAAGGCGAAGCGCGGGTTGGGCTCGTCGCAGTGCAGCGTGGGCGGGATGAGCCGGTGCTGGAGCGAGAGCGTCAGCTTGATGAAGCCCGCGATCCCGGCGGCGAGCATCAGGTGGCCGATGTTCGTCTTCACGCTGCCCACCGCGCAGAACTGGTTGTCGGCGGTGTCACGCCGGAACACGTTCATCAGGCCCTTGAGCTCGATGGGATCGCCGATCATCGTCCCCGTGCCGTGCGTCTCCACGTAGGTGACGGTGCGGGCGCTGACGCCCGCCTTCTCCAGGGCCTGCTGCACCACCTCCTGCTGCGCCTGCATGTTGGGGGTGGTGAGGCCCATGGTGTGGCCGTCGTTGTTCATGGCGCACGCCTCGATGACGGAGAGGATGCGGTCTCCATCCGCGAGGGCCCGTTCCAGTGGCTTGAGCAGAATGGCGCCCACGCCCTCGCCCGGCACGAAGCCGTTGGCCTTCACGTCGAACGTGTGGCAGCGGCCGTCCGGCGAGAGCGCCTTGGCCTCGCTCAGCTTCAGGTAGGGCACCTCGTCGAGCAGGACGTCCACGCCACCGGCAAGAGCGAGCTCGCACTCACCCGCGGCGAGGCTCTGGCAGGCCAGGTAGATGCTCGTCAGCGAGGACGAGCAGGCCGTGTCCACCACCATGTTGGGGCCCTTGAAGTTGAAGACGTGGGCCACGTGCGCGCCAATGAAGTTCTGGTTCAGCCCGGTGGCGGTGCTGCGGCTGGGCACGAGGATGCGGGTGCCATAGGTGCTGGTGCCCGAGCCCACGAAGGTGCCCACCCGCCGGTTCCAGAGATCCGTCTTCGCGTAGCCGGCGTTGCGCAGCGTCTGCTCGCTGCACTCCAGGAAGAGGCGGATGAGCGGGTCCATGTGGGCCGCGTCCTCCTCGGGGATGCCGAAGTAGCCAGGATCGAAGAGCTCGATGCCGTCGAGGAAGCCCCCCCACTTGCTGATGCTCTTCCCCTTCTCATGGTGGGGGCGGTACAGCTCGTCGCTGTTCCAGCGCGAGCGCGGCACCTCGCTGATGCTGAATCGGCCGGTGCGCAGGTTCTCCCAGTAGGCCTCCAGGCTCTCCGCCCCCGGGACGCGGCAGGCCGCACCGATGACGGCAATCTTCTGGCGAGGCGTGGAGCCCGCCGTCGTCACCAGCGCGGGGGGCGCGGCGGGCTGGCTCTCTGGGAGCGGCACCGGAGGCGGCACTGGCGCCGAAGGAGCCACCGGCAGCGGTGAGGCCTGCGGCGCAGGGGCGCCAGCGCCGGTGCTGCCGCGCGCCAGGAAGGCCTCCAGGCCCGGCTGGAATGCCTCGCTCAGGTAGTGGCTGAGCGTGTCGAGCGTGGAGTGCTCGAGGATGATCGAGGGGTCCACCGGCTTGCCGGTGAAGCGCTCCATCTTGGTCACCAGATCCGCGATGACGATGGAGTCCACGCCGTAGTCTCCAAAGGGCGCGTCCCCCTGGAAGCGGGCCTTGTCGATCATCAGCTCGCGGGACAGCAGCTCCAGGATCAGCTCCCGCGTGGCGGCGAACAGGTCCACCGCCGGAGCACGCGCTGCGGTGGGGGTCGGCGTGTCGGCCTGGGCGGGCGCGGCGGGGGCCGCCTGGGGAGCCCGTGCGGGGGCGGCGGGCTCTGCTCCCTGGGTGGACAGCATCCGATCCAGCCGCAAGGTGGCGCGGTTCACCACGCAGGGCATGACGCTCGTCGTGTCGGGGAGGGACAGCGCCGCCTCGAGCAACTCCATGCCCTCGCGCGTGCCATGGGCGGTGAAGCCCAGGCCGGTGTAACGGGGGCTGCTGATCTCCCCCATTCCCGTGTCCTTCCAGCTGGGCCAGTTCAGCGCCAGGAAGCGCGTGCGGCTCTTGCCCGCCTGGTACGCCGCGAAGGCGTCCAGGAAGCCATTCGCGCTGGCGTAATCGGCCATCCCCACCGCCAGCGAGGGCACCACCGCGGAGACGGACGAGTAGAGGAGGAAGAAGTCCGGCGTGTCGGCCTTGAGCACCCCGCTCAGGACGATCAGTCCTCGGACCTTGGGCTCCCAGACGCGCCGCATGTCCTCGAGGCCCTTCTGCGAGAAGGAGGGCGGGCGCTGCGAGACGATGCCTGCGCAGTGGATGACGCCAGCGATGGCGCCCAGCCGCTTCCGGGTGTCGCTGAAGAAGGCGGCGAGCCTCGGCTCATCGCTGAGCGGGCCATGGTAGAGGGCCACTTGCGCGCCCGCCTGCTCCAGTTCCAGCACCCGGCGGACGCGGGTCGCCACGTCCTGCTCCGTGCTGCTGGAGGCGAGCAGGCTCGACCAGGAGTCCCGCGGTGGCAGCGTCCGGGCGCCCAGGAGCGCCAGGCGCCGGGCGCCCTTGGCCACCAGCGTCCGGGCCGCCTCGAAGCCGAGCCCCCCTGTGCCTCCGGTGATGACGTAGGTCCGCGCCGGGTCCACCGGGAAGGGCCCTAGCCGCGTGGCCTCTCCGGGAGCGCTCACTGCCACCTCCTCGAGGTACGGGAGGTACCGGGTGCCCTTGCGGTAGCAGACCTCGCCCATGCCCGTGTCAGCCGAGGCCTCGGCAGCCACCAGGGCTAGCAACTCCTCGGAGCGGTCACAGCTCAGATCCACATCGACCGTGACGGCTCGGACGCGCCCGTACTCGGCGCCCAGCATCCGGACGATGCCAGCCACCGTGGCCCCCGCGAGCGTCGGGACGGTGTTCTCGAAGGGGACGAGCCCGTGGGTGAAGTGCAGGATGCGCAGCGGCGCCTGGCCGGTGTGCCGCAGCAGCCCCTGGAGCACGGCCACCTTGCCCGCGTCCCGATCCGGGCTGACGCGTGGGGCGGCGTACACGTCCGACAGATCGACCAGCCCATTCACTTGCGGGTGGCGGGAGAGCAACTCCGTGATGAGCCGGGTGCCCTGCTCGCCATCCGAGAAGTCGAGCTCGTACTCCCGCGCGGTGAGCCGGGGGAGCCCACTGGCGCCCTTGATTGCGATCCACTGGCACTCCGGCTGCGAGCCGAGATCCTTGAGGACATCGATGGCACCCTCGCCATTGAGGAGCACCAAGTACATGCCGCGCAGCGTGGGCGCTGTCACGGGGGCAGGAGCGGGCCGCCAGCGCTTGACGAGCAGGAGCTTCTCCCCGGGCGGGGGCGTGGGCACCTCCGCCGGCGCGGGAGCTTGAGGCGCAGGAGCCTGGGGCGCTGGAGCTTGGGCCACGGGGGCGGCCCGGGTGAGCGTGGGAGTGCCTTCGACTGGCCGCACCCGCGGGAGCCAGTGCTTCTCGCGAGCGAACGGGTAGGTGGGCAACTCGACGCGACGCCGCAGGCGCCCTTCGTGGAGGAAAGTCCAGTCGAGCTCCTGGCCCTGCACCCAGAGCGAGGCCAGCTTCGCCAGCTTGCCCTTGCCCAGCAGCGAGCGCAGGTAGGCCTTGTCATCCTCGTCATCGCCGAAGACGAGCGCGGAGGCCTGCTTGCGCGCGGGACGCTGGCCCGTGAAGACGGCGTCTGGAGCCGCCTTGTCCGCGAGGAAGGCGTCCAGCCGGGCGACGAGCTCCTGCTCGCTCTGCGCGATGATGGCCAGCCGCGTGTCCATGACATCGCGGCCCACCTGCAGCGTGTAGGCCATGTCCGCCAGGGAGACCTGCTCGTCCTTGCGATCGAGGCGGGCGGCGACGGAGTCCCGCAGCCGGCGCGCGTACTCCTTGAGGCGCTCGCCCTCTCGCGCGGAGAGGATGAAGAGCTGAGGTGCCGCCTCCGCCGGCGGCCGTGGGCGAGGCACATACTCCTCGATGACGACGTGGGCGTTGACCCCACCGAAGCCGAACGAGCTGATGCCCGCTCGCAGCGGCAGGGGCTGGCCGTGGCGATCCTTCAGCGGCTCCCAGGCGCGCGGCGTGTCGACGACGTAGAAGGGGCTGCCCTTCAAGTCGATGTAGGGGTTGAGCTGCTCGAAGTGAAGGTTCGGCGGCAGCATTCGGTGCCGCATGGCCAGCAGCGTCTTGAGGAGCCCCGCCATTCCGGAGGCGCACTCCAGGTGGCCCACGTTGGTCTTCACAGCGCCGAGCCCGCAGGTGGCGCCGTTCCAGCCCGGCAGGCCTCGCCGCTCGGCCAGCTGGCTGAAGGCCTTCTTCAGGCCCTCGATTTCGATGGGGTCTCCCAGCTCCGTGCCCGTGCCGTGCGTCTCGATATAGCCCACGGTGTCGGGGGAGAACCCCGCGCGCTCATGGGCGGTGACGAGCAGCTCCGCCTGGGCGTTGGGGTTGGGCGCGGTGAGCGAGTGGGCATGGCCGCCGTGGTTGACGGCCGTGCCTCGGATGATGGCGTGGATGGTGTCTCCATCCGCCTCGGCCTTGCTCAGAGGCTTGAGCAGCACCACGCCCGCTCCCTCGCCGCGGACGTAGCCATCCGCGCGCGCGTCGAACGTCTTGCAGCGGCCGTCGCTGGCCAGCATGCCCGCCTTGCTGAACGAGACGAACATGGTGGGCGACAGCAGCACGTTGATGCCGCCGGCAATGGCCAGCTCGCAGTCCCCCGCCTGCAGCGCCCGCACCGCCCGGTGCAGTGCCACCAGGGAGCTGGAGCACGCGGTGTCGATGGGCTCGCTCGGGCCGCGCAGGTTCAGCAGGTAGCTGAGCCGGTTGGGGACGATGCTGTGGACGTTGCCCGTGGAGGTGTGGGCGACGATGTCCAGGCCCGACTGCTGGATGAGCTCGAGGTAGTCGTGCAGCGTCACGCCCGTGAACACGCCCGTGGCCGAGCCGGACAGGCGCTGCGGGCTGTAGCCCGCGTCTTCGATGGCACGCCACGCTGTCTCGAGGAAGATCCGCTGCTGCGGATCCATGAACTGCGCCTCGCGCGGCGAGATGTTGAAGAAGAGCGCGTCGAAGGCATCCACCTCATCGATGAAGCCACCCCACTTGCACGTCGTCTTGTTGGGCTCGCGCTTCGGGTCGCCGTACCAGGCCTTCCAATCCCAGCGCTCCTCTGGGACCTCGCGGATCAGATCCTTGCCCGCCAGCAGGTTCTTCCAGAACGTCTCCAGGTCCGGTGACTGCGGGAAGACTCCCGCCATGCCGATGATGGCGATGGGCTCCGCCGTCGCCGGGCGGGCCTCTTGAGAGAGGCGGGCGCTCGGAGCGGTGAGGACGCTCGGCCTCGGCTCGGCTTGCAAGGGCCGCGGTGCGGGCATGGGCGCGGAGGCGAGGAGAGGAGCAGGCTCGGCCGCGGCGGCAGGTGCCGGCGCGGCGGCCAGGCCAGCAGCCGCGTGGGCCTCGGCATCGTAGTGCGCGGCGAAGGCGTCGCGGTGCCGCTCCATCAGGAAGCGGGCGAGGCCACTGATGGCGGGGTTCTCGAAGAAGACCACCGGCGTGAGCGCCAGATCGAAGGTCTCGTTGAGCGCGTTGGCCAGCTCGGTCAGGGAGATCGAGTCGAAGCCGTAGTCGCTCATGTCATCGTCGGGATCGATGTCGGCGACGTTGACCTTGAGCAGCTCGGAGGACTTGCGAAGCAGGAAGTCCTGGAGCCTGCGGAGGAGCTCCTCGTGCGAGAGCCGGGCCGGGTGGGCCGCGCCGGCCGGGGGCACGAAGACCGGGAGGTTTCCGGCTGGCGTGGGCTCCAGGGCGCGCGTGGCACCCGCACCGGGCTCCAGCGCCTGCTCGATGCGCGCACGATCTCCATGGAGTACGGCGAGCTGAGGCTCTCCCAGGCGGAGGGCCTCCTCGAAGGCCTGGAGGCCCGTGGCGGTGGCCAGGGGCCTCAGTCCCGTGGTGCGGGCGGTGAGCTCCACCACGTCGGCGCCCACGCGCATTCCGCCCTCCTGCCAGAGGGGCCAGTTGAGCGACAGCGTGACGCCGCTGCGCTGGCCCGCCCGGACGAGCGCCGCGCGGGAGGTGGCCTGCGCATCCAGGAAGCGGTTGGCGGTGGCGTAGTCCGTCTGGCCCGCGCTGCCGAACACCGAGGCCACCGAGGAGAACGTCACGAAGAAGTCCAGCGGCTCCCGCGCGGTGGCGAGGTCCAGCAGCCAGGTCCCCGCCAGCTTGGGCGCAAGCACCCGCGCGAACGACTCTCGGGACTTCTGAGACAGGTAGGCGTCCTCGATGACACCGGCGGAGTGGAGGACCCCGTGGAGGTGCCCGAAGCGGGCGCGGACCTCGCGCATCATCCAGTCGATGTCCGCGGCTTGGGTGATGTCGGCGCGGAGGTAGAGCAGCTGGGCGCCCTGGGCCTGGAGTGACTCCAGCGTGCGCTGCTGCTCCTCGCGCAGGGCGGAGCGGCCGGTCAGCACCACCGAGGCGCGGTAGCGCTCCACCAGGTGCCGCGCGAAGATCAGCCCCAAGCCTCCCATGCCTCCGGTGATGAGGTAGACGCCCTTCTCACGAAGGACGGAGCGGCTCGTCACCGGGGACGTGGCACGCTGGAAGCGGCGCACGAGGCGGCCCGACGCGTCCAGGCGCACCTCCAGCTCCCCTCCGGCGCGCAGCTCACCCAGGAGCCGGCCCACATCGGACGCGATGGCCGGGTCCGCGAGCTGGATGGCTCGGGGCTGGAGGCGGGTGCTCTCCTGCGCCAGGGAGCGGATGAAGCCGCCCACGGCGGCGGACAGGGGCGAGTCCTCGTCCGTGGCGCAGAGGGCCAGCAGCCGGAGCTCCGGCCGCTGTTTCAGCGTGAGCAGCGCTTGGCTGGTGGCCAGCAGTGAGCCGAGCCCCGCGCCTTGCAAGGGCGAGGTGGGCTCCTGCTCGCGGGGCCGCCAGGCGTGGAGCACCACGAGAGGCCCTGCTCCCGGCAGCGCCTGGAGGAGCGCGAGGTGGTCGGCTGGCTCCTCCGGGCGGAGCTGGTAGCGCTGCCCACCCAGCGCCGCGTAGCGCGGGCCGGGCGTGGCCAGGTGCACGCTCTCGGCGGGCAAGCCGCGCTCGCCGAGGAACCGTGTCCACGCCTGGAAGCGCTCCTCACCCTCGTCGAAGAGCAGGAAGGTGGTGTCCCGCGAAGGCAGCTCGAAGGCAGGCGCGCTCACGCGCTCCCACACGGGGCGGTAGAGGGGGGCCCCCGAAGGAGCGGTCTCGACACTCTTCGGCTTCAAGGCCCGCAGGGTGAGGCCGTCGAGCGCCACGAGCGTCCGGCCCGTTTCGTCGAGCAGCCGGACGTTGCAGCGCAGCTGCTCGGCGTCCTCGCGCTCGAAGCGCACGTAGGCATGGCACCGCCGGGGCAGCGGGCCGTACTGGGTCAGCTCGTCCAGGGCGAAGGGCAGGTACGTCTCGTTCCCGCGGACCTTGGCGATGATCGTCTGGAGCGCACCGTCCAGCAGCGAGGGGTGGAGCCCGAAGTGGTCCGGCTCTCCCGCCGTGGCCGGCAGCTCCAGCAGCGAGAGGGCCTCGCTCTCCGAACTCAGATGCTCCACGACGGCCTGGAAGGTGGGCCCGTACGTGAAGCCCTGGGCGATGAAGTCCGCGTAGACCTGTTCCTGGCTCTTGCGGTGCGTGCAGCGCTGGCGCAGGGACTCCAGGTCCAACAGGGGCGGAGCGGAGAGGGCCTCGAGGTGCTCGTCTCCCAGGCGGCACCGCGCGTGGACCACGCGGTTGCCATCCGAGGTGCCGGTGCTGATGGTGACGTCGGTGCCGTGCTTCACTGCATGGAGAGCGACCTGCGCCTCCACGGGCGCGCCGGGCACGAGGATGGGCTGGGACCACACCATGGCCCGCAGCCGTGCCACGCCCGCGCCACGGGCGAGCGCACCCGCGGCCCGCGCCAGCTCCAGGTAGGCCACACCTGGCAGCGTCTTCCGCGCCGCCACGACGTGATCCCTCAGGTAGAACTCGCTCCCATCCCAGCGCGTCTCGAAGCGCTGCCCCTCGGGCGAGGAGCGCTCACGGTCGATCATCGGGTGAGGCCGGGTGGGGGCCAGCCGCGCCTCACGGGGCTCCACCGGACGTGGGCCCGAGAGCAGCCCGCTCTCGGGCAGCCAATGACGGGTGCGCGCGAAGGGGTAGGTGGGGAGGGGGACCCGGCGACGCTTCTGCCCCGCGTGGAGCTGCTCCCAGGGGAGCTCCGCCCCCTGCGTCCAGAGCTGCGCCAGCTTGTCGAGCCGGCCGTTGCGGATCAGGGCCTGGGTGAATGCGAGTGCCTCCTCGCCCTCACCGAGCGTGTCCACAGCGCCGCGGTTCTTGATGTTGCCGGTGAAGACACCCTCGACGCCCTTCTCGCCCACGGCCAGCTTCTCCAGCTTCCGCGAGAGCTCCTCGAGGTCCTGTACGATGAGCGCCACGCGCTCCTCGAAGGACTCACGGCCCACCTGCAGCGTGTAGGCGATATCGCCGAGGCTCGGGCGCAGGTGCGCGGGAGCCTGCGGCGGGTGGGTGAGGGCGCGCTGAAGCCGCTCCAGGCTCTCGCGCAGCCGCTCCGCGTTCTTCGCGGAGAGGACGATGAGCTGCGGGCCCTGCGTCGCGGAAGTCGGCTCGTGGACATACTCCTCCACCACGAGGTGCGCGTTGACGCCGCCCGCCCCAAACGAGCTCAGGCCGGCCCGGCGCGGTGCTTCGACGGTGACGCCCTGGCGCTTCCAGCGCGGGCGCTTCCACTCCGCCCGCTCGCGCTGGACACGGAAGGGCGAGCTCTCGAAGTCGATGTAGGGGTTGAGCTGCTCGGAGTTGAGCGAGGGCACCAGGGTGCCATGGCGCATCTGCAGCAGTACCTTGGTGAGTCCGGCGATGGCGGCCGCGGGCTCCAGGTGGCCGATGTTGGGCTTCACACTGCCGATGGCGCAGAACCCCGTGTCGGCAGTGTCCTGCCGGAAGGCGGCGGTGAGGCCTCGGACCTCGATCGGGTCTCCCAGCGGCGTGCCTGTGCCGTGCGCCTCGACGTAGCTGATGGAGCGTGCGTCCACGCCTCCGCGCTTCAATGCCTCGGCCACCAGCTCGCCCTGGGCCGTCGGGTTGGGCACGGTGAAGCCGCTCGTTCTGCCACCATGGTTGACGGCGCTGCCCTTGATGAGGCCGTAGATATGGTCCCCATCCTTCAGGGCCTGAGCCAACGGCTTGAGGAGCACGGCGCCCACGCCCTCGCCCATGACGAAGCCCTGCGCGTCGCTGCCGAACGCGCGGCAGCGCTCGTCTCGCGAGAGCATCGTCATCTGCGAGTACTGAACGGAGCGGTACGGGTGGAGGATCAGGTTGACGCCACCCGCGATGGCCACGCTGCACGCGCCGGAGCGCAGGGCCTCACAGGCGGTGTGCAGGGCCACGCCCGAGGCGGAGCACGCCGTGTCAATGGACAGGCTGGGGCCGCTGAAGTCGAAGAAGTACGAGATGCGGTTGGCGACCTGGTAGTTGTCTGCGTAGGGGTACGGGCTGTGGCCCGCGAGCGCGGCCTCGGCGCTGAAGAGCAGGTAGTTGTTGGCCATCACCCCGGCGTACACGCCGACATTCCGGCCCAGGGTCCGGCGGGTGTAGCCCGCGTCCTCGACAGCCTCGTAGACGACCTCCAGGAAGAGCCGCTGCTGGGGGTCCATCTGCTCAGCTTCTTTGGGGGAGATGTTGAAGAAGAGCGAGTCGAACTCGCCGACACCTTCAACGAAGCCGCCCCACTTCGTGTAGCTCTTGTCGCGCTTCTTGCCGCTCGGATCGTAGAAGCGCGAGTGTTCCCAGCGATCCGCCGGGACCTCGGTGATGTTGCTCCGGCCTGCGCGCAGGCTCTCCCAGAACTCGTGGAGGTTGCGTGCCTGAGGGTAGCGGCCCGAGATGCCGATGATCGCGATGTCTGTCTTCGAAGAGGGGCCGGAGGCTGTTTCCTGGGAATGAGGCCGCTCCAGGGAGGCCGTGGGCATGAGAGCGGGCACGGGCACGGGCACGGCAGCGGGCGCGGCGGTGGGTTTTACCTTCCGCAGCAGGTCAGCCCGACGCTCCGTGAAGAGGTAGCGCGCGAGGCTACCCAGCGTCTTGTGCTCGAAGAGCAATGTTTTGGGCAGGCTGCCCAGCTCGTCCTCGAGCGCGACGGTGATGTCGATGATCGAGAAGGACGTGAGCCCGAGCGCCTCGAAGTGCGTATCGAGCTTCACCCCTGTCCGTGCGGCGCTGAGGAACCGGCCGAAGATGCCCTGCAGGAAGTCCACGGTGGCGCGCAACAGCGCCGCCTCGTCCGGCTCTCCAGGCGCACTCGGAGCGCTCGGAGCATTCGATGGGGGAGCCGCCGCCGCACTCATGGCGGGCTCGGTGGGCCGGACCTCAGGGGCGGGGAGCGGCCCCGCCCGCCGGGCGGCGTGGTAGGCGCTGACGCGCTCATGGATGCGCCGGGGCTCGGACAGCTCTCGGGTGATGCGCTCGAGCCGCTCCAGCCGCGAGGCATCCATGGAGGCGGGAGCTGTCGGCTTGCCGCCCTTGTCGGCGTTGGCGGCGAGCTCCAGGTCCTGCTGGTCCACCTTGTCGGGAGAGAAGGTGACCGTGGCCGCGTACTGCGCGGGGAAGCGGAAGATGCTGCGGCCCTCGGCCTCCTGCCGGAACTGCGACCCAGCCGCCTCCAGGAAGCGGAGCGCGGGAGGGTTCTTGGCGGTGGGAGTGAAGGTGGCCTCCACCCACTCCAGGCCCGAGTCCAGGGCGAGCTGGCCCAGGCGCGCGAGCATGGCATGCTCCACGCCCCGGCCCAGCACCCGGCAGCTGAGCATGAACGAGTCCACCGAGATGCGGTCGGCATCGCGCCGGCTGATCACCACGCCCACCAGGCCGTAGTCTCCGAAGCGATCACTCACCTGCGTGGTCCAGATCTGGTGCGTCCCGGCGTCCACCAGTTGCTGGAGTTCCGCCTCGGAGCGCCGCACCGTGGTGAAGTTGAACTGGTTGGTGCGCTGGGTGAGCTGCGACACGCGGGGACGCTGCGCGGCTGTCATCTCGGTGATGCGGATGTCCAGGCCCAGCCCGTGGAGGAACTCGCCAAAGCTGGTAGCGGACTGTTGGTAAGTGTCCCGCTCCTTGTTCTGGCGGTACATCTGCGTGCGCTTCTTGTCCTCCTCGGTGACGACCAGCCGATCAAAGGCCCAGATGTGGTCGACCAGGGTGGGCAGGGCTTCGGCCTCCTTGGGCACCGTCAGCGCCAGCACCTGCGGGCAGGCCGCCTTCACCTCGGCGATCTCCACCGGGTTGTCGTCCAGGAAGATGAAGCTGTCCAACCCGACGTTGAGCTCCTCCGCCAGCGAGCGCAGATTCTGCGACTTGGGCAGCCAGTTGATGCGGTGGGTGGTGATGTGCTCCAGCTTGAGCGCCATCTCCGGGCGCTGCTTGAACACCTCGATGACGTCGCTCTCCACGTTCTTGCTGCAGAGGCAGAGGATCATCCCCTGCGCCTGCTGCCGCACCATCTGCTCCTGCAGGTAGCGGTAGCTGGGGGAGATGTCTACGCCCTGCGGCCCATCCTCGCCGCACACGCCCTTCCACAGGGTGTTGTCGCAATCGAGGACGATGACCTTGAAGGGAGGGGTGAGGATGCTGTGGAGCGCGCGGGTGACGAGGGTCCCCAGCACGCTGAAGTACGCGGGCGTGTAGGGGATGTGCCCCATCTGGTCGCGCACCTCATCGTGGTACTGGGAGACAGGGTACTGCTCCGCGAACGCAGCCGCCTGGAGGACGTACGTCCCGGGTTGGGCCTTGAGTTCGCGCTCGAGCCGCTCCTCGATCCGGCGCAGGAAGAGGGCGTAGCCCTTGTGCCGCAGCAGCTCCGGGGTGGATGGACACAGGCACACCAACAAGGGGGCTTTGCTCCGGGCCTTGTGGGTCTTCACCGCCGCGATCAGGTCCCCCGTGCTGCGCTCCACCTTCTGGGAGAAGGTGGCGAAGTCGCGCTCGGCGGGGTGGGCGGGGCCGTGATCGTCTCTGCCGTCCGCGTGCTCGTAGTGCACCCAGTCCTCGGGGCGCAGCAGCAGCACGTTGAGGCCCTCCGCGTTGCCGCTGAGCAGGCTTGAGGGGGCCAGCAGCTCCTGGAAGATCTGGTTGTAGGGGGCGAACTCGACCTCCAGGCCGAGCTTCAGCTCTTCGCCCCAGAACTCCAGGCTCTCCTGGAGGGGCTCTGCGGTAAAGGTGGCGGCGATGGCCAGCTTGCGGCGGGGGGCAGTCTTCTGCTCCTGTGGCACGGCCTTCTCCTGTGATGCGGCCTTCTCTTGTGGCGCGGCTTGCTCCTGCGCCGGGGGAGGAGCCTCCGTGGGCGGTCTGACAGAGGCCGTGTCCGTGAAGTCCTCGAGCATCACCACCTGGCCGGTGGAGGGCGCCGTGAGCAGGCTGCGCACCAGGGAGGTGGCCACTGCCTCCGGGCGCAGCGCGCTGTCATTGCCGAGCGGCGTATTCGTGAGCTCCGTCAGCAGGCGGGGCGGGCGTGCCACGATGACGGAGACCTGGGGGTACTCGAGGGCTGCGGTGCGCGCCAGCCCTTCGATGGCGCACTTGGCGCTCACGTAGTGGGGCCAGCCCGCGAGCGGCTCCCGAACCGCGGACGAGGAGAGGACGACGGCCTGCCCCTTCTGCCGGGCGAGCTCCTCCAAGAAGCACGAGAGGGGCGCGTGAACCAGCGCCAGGCTCTTGCGCACGTACTCGGTGAGGCGCGAGGTGGGATCCGGCTCCACACGCAGCGGCTGCAAGGGGAGACACGCGTTGCAGAGCAGAAGGTCCAGGCGCCCGTGGCGTCCAAGGATCTCCGCCTGGGCCCGCTGGCACCACTCCAGATCGCTGCCATCTCCCTGGAGCAGGTGCACCGCGCTCGCCCGTGCTCCCAGTGCGTCCCGGACGGCTGCCGCCTCTCGCTCGCTCTTGAGGTAGTTGAGGTAGACGGTGCAGCCCTGGAGCGCCAGCGCTTGGACGAGCGCGGCGCCCAGCCCCCGGCTGCCGCCGATCACCAGCGCCACCTTGCCGGCCAGCACCCGCGACTCCGGCTGCAGGCGGGTGAGGAGCTCCACCGAGGACGGTGGTAGCTCTGGCCGGACGAAGGCGCGCAACTCCAGCGAGGCGATCGGGGTCCCGGCGCCGACCCTGGCACGCAGCCGCACCAGGCCGAACTGCTTCTCCACGGACTGGACCTCCGTCCGGCAGTGGAGAGACGACGCCTCACCCGCCACCGCGTCGAAGTCTGCATCCAGCCGCGAGTAGAGGGCCTGCCGGCCCGGTACCTCCATGCCGATCAGATAGCTGCTCCAGGCCAGCACCGCCGCCTGCTGCACATCGACGCCCTTGCCTGTGACACCCAACTGATGTATCAGGTCGGTCAGTACCGACCAACGTGGTGAGTAGTCCTCTTCAAGGAGTTGGCCTGCACGGAGATCCTCGAGTCCGAGCTCTGCAGGCTGTTCGCGCGGTGCCCGTGCTGGAGTGTCAGCTGCGGGAGGACGAGCGAGCGGGCCCGTGTGGAAGTGCGCCACCAACTGGAGCAGCTCTCGGCCTCCGTCAAAGAGGGTGGCCAGGGTCTTGTCTGGCGTGGGCTCCTGGATAGAGAGCCTATAGGGCTGATCCAGAAAGAGCGGATTCAGGAAGCGAAGTTCCAGCCGCGCCAGTCGCTGCTGGGGCCGCTCTCTCAGCCGCCCCAAGAGGGTCAGCGCGCCAAGAATGCCGTGAACGATTCGCGCGCCGTAGGGGCTCTTGCGCGCGTAGTCGTCGGAGAGGTGGAGGGGATTCGTGTCGAGGCTGGCTTGGCAGAACTGCTCCAATTCACCTCGAGTGAAGCGCACCTCGTTCAGCGTCGATGCGGGGGACATGGGAAGGTCCAGAGCGGGAGCGGCGTCCGTTTTATGACAAGGGCCCGGAAAAACGAAAAAAGCGCTCAAGGAGCGCTTTTTTGGACGGCTGCCCTGACACGCGGATCAGGAGCTGTCAGGAGACGGCGCGCAGCGGCTGCTGGGCAATCTGCCGGGTAAGACCCGTGAGGACCTGGCCCGGTCCCACCTCGCGCAGCTGGGGGTTCGGCTGCTTGAGGAGGAACTCGACGCTCTCGACCCAGCGGACGGGGCTGACGAGCTGCTTCACCAGTGTCTCGGCGACACGTGCATCCTGATACGGAGCGGCCTCGACGTTGGAGATGACCGGGATCTTCAGCTCCGCGAACTGGTAGTTCGCGAGGAACTGCGAGAACGCTGTCGCCGCGTCACGCATGTACCGCGAGTGGAAGGCAGCGCTCACCTTGAGGGGCACCACCGTTCGGGCCCCCTCTCGCTCGAGCAGCGGCCGAGCGAGCTGAATGTCCTGGGTAGGCCCGGACAGGACTGTCTGCTGGGGCGCGTTGAAGTTGGCGACATCCAGCGAAGCCAGGCCGTGGCGCGTGAGGAGCGCCTGGAGCCGCTCCGGGGACAGGCCGATCACCGCCGCCATACCGCCCCCCTTCGCGGCGGCCATCAGCTCTCCGCGGCGCTGAACCAGCTCCAGCCCCGTGAGGAAGTCGAAGGCGCCCGCGGCGAACAGGGCGCTGTACTCGCCCAGGCTGTGGCCCGCGACGAAGTCTGGCAGCACGCCCGTCTGGCGCACCGTCTCCAGGTAGGACAGGGCGTTGATGACGTAGAGCGCCGGCTGCGTGAAGCGCGTGTCGCTCAGGCGCTCCTGGGGGCCGGACAGGCACAGCTCCGCGACCGAGTACCCCAGCAGCGCGTCCGCCTGGCGCAGCAGATGGCTGTACCGGG
The DNA here is from genome assembly GCF_000737315.1 of Hyalangium minutum. Taxonomy (GTDB): domain Bacteria; phylum Myxococcota; class Myxococcia; order Myxococcales; family Myxococcaceae; genus Hyalangium; species Hyalangium minutum. The sequence goes on along the minus strand of NZ_JMCB01000001.1, from coordinate 108,776 downwards.
GGAAGAGCTCCTTGCCCATGCCGATGCTCTGAGAACCCTGGCCTGGAAAGATATAGATGGTAGTCACGGTTGACCCCCTCAGCGCCGTCGATGCTTCGGCCGACCAGTCTGTAAGCCCTGCTTAAGCGGCTTTCCTGACTAGCTGGTGAATTCGACTTTTACCCGGATTGATGGCGGGGGTCAACACTCAAGGCTGCACATGGATCAAGATTCTGCGTCTCTGCTGGATTCTTTGTGGACAGACGTAGTCATTTGAGCAGCAATCTCAGCCCCTGAGGCGGTGAGCTCAGGCCTGGAGTTGTTGCAGCGCGTCGTAAGTGGCCGTCTTGTACATCTCGGAGAGCGTCGGGTAGTTGAAGCACGTTTCCACGAAGAGCTGCGTTCCAGCACCCGCCACCAGTGCCAGCAGCCCGATGTGCACCAGCTCCGAGGCCTGCTCGCCCAGCACATGCACCCCGAGCAGCTTCAGGCTCTCTCGGTGGAAGAGCAGCTTCAGCCTGCCGCGCCCCTCTCCGATGATCTGCCCCCGGGGATTGATGACGTACCCGGCGCGGCCCGCGACATAGGGGATGCCCTTGGCGATCAGGCCCTGCTCCGTCTCGCCCGCCATGGAGACCTCGGGGATGGTGTAGATGCCGTAGGGCAGCACCGGGGAGATCGTCTGCACTTGGCCGAAGGCGTGCAGCACCGCCACACGCGCTTGCTCCATCGCGGTGGAGGCCAGCGCCGGGAAGCCGATCACGTCTCCCACCGCGTAGATGTGGGGCACGGCCGTCTGGTACGTGGAGCCCACCTCCACCTGGCCGCGCTTGCCCAGCTTGACGCCCACGGGCTCCAGCCCGAGCCCCGCGGTGTTGGCCGAGCGGCCCGCAGCCACCAGCACCTGGTCCACCTCAATCATTTCGCCGCCAGCGAGCGTCAGCCGGATGGGCTCGGTGTTCTCCTGGGGCACCTGGATGGCCTCCACCGAGTGCCCCAGGCGCATCCGCACGCCGAGTGCCGTCATCCGCTCGCGCAGCAGCCCTGAGAATTCGGTGTCCAGGAAGGACAGCAGGTCCGGCTTTGGGTCCACCAGCGTCACCGGGATGCCCAGGGCGGCGAACATGCACGCGTACTCGCAGCCGACCACGCCAGCGCCGACCACCATCAGCGCGCTGGGCAGCGCCGTGATGTCGAGGAGCTCGTCCGAGTCGTGTACCCGGGGATCATCGAACGGGTAGAGCGGCGGGCGGTAGGGCGAGGAGCCGGTGGCGATGAGGATGAAGCGGGCCGTGATCCGGCGATCGGGGTGTCCCTCGCGCTGGACCAGGACGGTGTGCGCGTCCACGAGCGAGCCCTTGCCCTGCACTCGCTCCACGCCGTTGCGCTCGAGGTTCACGTCGATGCGGGCGCGCTCGGTCTCCTTCACTCGGCGCTCGCGGTAGAGGAGATCGGAGACGGTGGCCTCCCGCTTCAGCACGGTCTCCACGCCGAAGAGGCCGCGGGCGCGGTAGCCGGAGAGGTAGAGCGCCGTCTCGCGCAGCGTCTTGGAGGGCAGGGTGCCGGTGTTGGCCGCAGTGCCACCGGGGACGGGCTCCTTCTCGACCACCACCACGCGCTTGCCGAGCCGTGCAGCGTGGACAGCGCCCTGCTCGCCCGCGGGGCCCGAGCCAATTACCACCAAGTCGAAGTCGTCAGCCATGCCCGTCCCTGTCCTCCACTCAGGGGCCGGAAGCTATGATAAATGTTCTTTCCAAGGGGGAAATGCATGGCTGCGCGCATTTCGATTTCGCAGGTCGAGGTCAAGGGAGAGGCTCTTCAAGCCATCGTCCAGGCGATGGGACTCATCCAGAAGCGGGCGCTGAAGATTCTGACAGAGCAAGGCCTCGCCCCGATCGAAGCCGAGGCCTGGTACCCCATGAGCCGGCTCGTGGATGCCACCCGGAAGATCCAGACGGAGATCGGCCCCAACACGATGAGGGCCGTGGGCCGGAAGCTCTCCGAGAACGTCCTCCACTACCCGTCCCACGTCCGCACGCTCGATGACGCCCTGCGCTTCATCAACGTGAGCTATCAGATGTTCCACCGAGGCGCGGGGCTCATTGGCAGCTACCACTATGAGCCCGCCGGAGAGCGCAGGGGACGGATGGTCTGCGACGACCCTTATCCGTGTGACTTCGACAAGGGCATGCTGGAGGCACTGGGAGAGCGCTACCGGCCCAAGGACTCACTGTGGGTGCGGGTCGAGCACCTGGAGCAGGGCTGCCGGGAGAAGGGCGCCCACGCCTGCATCTACGACATCACCTGGTAGAGGGATTCCTAGTCCTGCGCTCTTCCGCTGTAGCGCAGGCCCAGGGAGATCTCCTCGGGGGTGAGCTGGCGGAAGGTGCCCTCGGCCACGTCCAGCTCCACACCGCCCACGGCCTCGCGGTGCAGCGCGCGCACAGGCAACCCCACGGCGCCGAGCATGCGCTTCACCTGGTGGTGGCGGCCCTCGGTGACGGTGACCTCCACGGTGTGGGCGTCGCGCAGCTTCACCTTCGCGGGCCGGGTGGGGCCGTCCTCCAGCATGACGCCGCGGCACAGGGGCTCGACCTTCGATTCATCCGCCGTGCCCTGCACCGTGGCCACGTAGCGCTTGGGCAGGTGGGTCTCTGGCGAGGTGGCGTGCGCCACGAGCTTCTCGTCGTTGGTGAAGAGCAGCAGGCCGGTGGTGCCTCGATCCAGCCGGCCGATGGCGTGCCACGTGTAGCGGGAGAGCTCATCCGGGAGCTGGGGCAGGAGCACTTCGTACACGGTGCCCGTGCGGTGCTGGCTCACGGTGGAGGTGAGCAGGTCCGCGGGCTTGTGGAAGGCCAGCACCCGCGTCTCCACCTCGCGGGCCAGCTCGGCTCCATCCACGCGGATGACCGCTCCCTCCGGGACTGGAGCCAGTGGCTGGTCCACCACACGCCCGTTGAGGGTGACACGTCCGGCGCGGATGGCCTCCTCGGCCTCGGCGAGGGGGAAAGCTCCTGCCCGGGCGAGCGCTCGCGAGAGCCAGTCCGGCTTGGCCTTGCCCTCCCAGCGGCTGCGGTTTGGATGCTTGGGAGGGGGGGCCGAGTGCCGGCGAGGTGGGGGCTTGCGAGCCATGGAGGCCGGCACTGTACCCGCTGCGGCGCGCGATGCGCGGATCTCAGTAGCGCGGGGCGTTGGGGAATTCGTCGGGCTCCTCTCCCTCGGCCGAGCCGGGCGTCTTACCGGGCTCTCCTGCGGGCACCTTGCGCTCCTTGTCGGTGCCCTCGGCGGAGTGGGGCGTGCGGCCCGGCATCTCGCGCGTGGGCGCCTCCCGCTTGGGCTCCTCGTCCCGGCCGGCGCTCAGCCCGGTGTCTTCATAAGGCATGTGGTTCATGGAGTCGCTCCTGGTCGATGGCGCTTTCCAGAAGGTAGGTCCCCAGAGCGGCGGTGACTCGGGGTTGCCCCCCTGGCTGTACGGGGGGCAAGGGCTTGGGCGGCCTGTTGCCAGCCGGCCTTCATCAGTGTCCGCCTCTGCGTCATGGATGGCTTCTTCTTGCGAGGAGATCAGTTCATCTGCGACGCGACGATGGGCGCTTGCTCCGCGGTCTCCCAAGGCAGCTCCGGCCACCAGCGCTCGAAGGGAGGCGGCGCCGCCGGTTCGAAGCTCTGGCCCGGCTTGGGGAACACCGCCGTCACCCCCAACCGCTTCGCCGCTACGAGCACGCGCTCCGCTGGCTCCGTCCACCCATGGAACGCGAGGTTGAAGAGCCCCCAGTGCACCGGCAGCATCACTCGGCCGCGGACCATCTGGTGCGCGGTGACGGCCTGCTCGGGGCCCAGGTGCCAGTCGGGCCAGGCACTCCCGTACTCTCCCGACTCGATCATCGTCAGGTCGAAGGGCCCCAGTCGCTCGCCAATGTCCCGCATCGCGGGGAACAGCCCCGTGTCCCCTGAGAACCACACGCGATGTGTGGGGCCCAGCAGCGCATAGCTGGCCCAGAGTGTCGCATTGGTGTCGGTAACGAAGCGCCCCGAGGCATGGCGCGAAGGTGTGGCGACGATCTCCAGCCCCTTCACCTTCGTGCGCTCCCACCAGTCGAGCTCGATGATGCGCGACGCGGGCACGCCCCAGTACTCCAGGTGCGCGCCGACCCCGAGCGGCACGATGAAGGTGGTGTCCCAGTCCTTCATCGCGGTGAGGGTCGGAGCGTCCAAGTGGTCATAGTGGTCGTGGGAGATGACGACGGCGTCCACCGGGGGCAGCTCTTTGAGCGCGAGGAGCGGCGCATACCAGCGCTTTGGCCCCACCGTGCTCAGCGGCGACGCGCGCTCGCCCCAGACCGGATCCGTGAGGATGCGGTGGCCGTCCACCTCCACCAGGATCGTCGAGTGCCCAAGCCAGGTCACGCGCAGGCCCGAGGGCGGGGGCGTGGCGAAGCGCTCGGCGCCACCACGCACCGTGGGGATCGGTTGTGAGGGGCTGGCATCCTTGCTGGCGTTGAACGCCCCCACCAGCGAGCCCCACAGATCATTGACCATCGGCTGTGGGTTCACGAAGTGGCCGCTGCTCCACTGGGTCGACTTCTCCATCCTCGCGCGCCGGTCTCCTATGGCCCGCTGGCCAAAGGCCCTCCAGCCGTCCACCAGCGCGCCCACCACGACCAGGGCGAACAGTGCGCCCAGTCCCCCCAAACCCCAGCGCAGCCAGCTCTGCTTCCTCAAGTTCTTCATGCGCTCTCCTCGAGTGGTGCGCACATGGCGCGGACGGCGACCGTCATTCCCGCGACGAAGGCTTCCCGGTTCGCGCTGCTGTGCTTCAGCCCGCGTGACGTCGCGTAGAGCGTGTCCGCGAGCTGGCGCGCCGTGAGCCCGGCGGTCTTGTAGGCGGCCAGCAGCCCGGACGTACGCAGCGTCTTGGCGACCGCTTCCAGGAACAGTTCCTCATGGCGGGCAAGCATGGGGCCGATGATTTCGCCACCGGCCTCGAGAAGGTCGGATGCGCCCGCACCCATCATCCCGACGTGCCGGCCCGTGACTTCGTCGAAGGCGCGCACCAGCCGTGCCTCCAGCCGGAGCGAGGCATCTCCCAGTGCGGCGGTCGCGGCGGCCAGAGAGTTCTCGAGCGTGTACTCGACGGTGGCCCGGAACAGCTCTTCCTTGGTCGCGAAGTGCAGGTACAGCCCCTGCCTCGATACCTGAGCGGCCCGGGCCACCTCGTCCATGGACGTCTTCCGGAACCCGTAGCGCAGGAAGACCGTCAGCGCGGCCTCCAGCAGCCTGCGCTGACGCGCCTCGTCGAGGGGCTTTCGCGGAGAGGGGGCGTCGGAAGTCATTCCGGACATATTTGACAACTTGGGCTCAGGTTGTCAAATCAGAGCACCGCCCGGTCAGCCCGAGGTCAGCCGCTTTCGGACGGTGTGGAGCGCCGCGAGCCACAGCTGTGCCTCGTTGCGCGTGAGCCGCGAGCGCCGCAGGGGGGCGAACAGGTCCCTCAGCCCCGTGCGCCCCGGTTGTTCATCCACGAGGAAGCCCCCGGTCTTGAGCGTCTCCTCCAGGGTCTGCTCCACGCGCGCCAGCTCCGCGTCCGAGGCCGCCACGGGCAGCGGAGCGGGTGGGGGAGGCGCCGCCGCCAGCGAGGCCATTCGCACCTCGTAGGCGTACAGCAGCACCGCCTGCGCCAGGTTGATGGATGGCTGCGACGGATCCGTCGGCACCGCGGACAGATCGTGGCATCGCTCCACCTCCGCGTTCGTCAGCCCGCTGCGCTCGTCTCCGAAGACCACCGCCACTGGCCCCTGGGCTGCCCGGGCCACCAGCTCTTCTCCGACAGCCCGGGGCGACAGGCGCCGCTTGCCCTCCACCTTCCGGGAGCTCGTCCCCACCACCCACACGCAGTCGGCCACCGCCTCCTCCAGCGTGTCCGCCCGCTTCACCCCGCCCAGCACGTCCTCCGCGTGCACCGCCAGCCGCCGGGCCGGCTCCAAATCCTCCGCCTCGGGCCGCACCCAGGTCCACTCGGACAGGCCACAGTTCTTCAAGGCCCGCGCGGCGGCACCGAGGTTCTCCGCGTTGCGCGGACGCATCAGGACGAAGCGGATGGGGAGCACCATGGGTCGTGCACCTTAGCGCCTACCCGTGGGCACCGTTGACCGCCGTCACCGTGACGCCTAGCGTCCGCCGCCGATCGCTGCCCGGACGGTGGGCGGAGGGGCCCCGTGGCTCCCGAGCCACCGTGTGGGCCCCGAGACGCGCGGGGGGCGCCGTCGGGCCGTGGGCAGGCGACCACACTTCCCCTCGCCGCCGATGCCGGGCCTCCGGCACGCGGCGTGTAAGTCGATGCCGTCCTTCGGAGGAAACATGAGTTCGCAGTCTCGCGTCACACCGAGTCCGCTCCGCTCCGCCCGCGCGCGGTGGTGGGTGGCGGTCCTGGTGGTAGGCACCGCGCTCGCCGCCTGCAAGGAAGAGAAGTCTGGGCCAACCCCGGCCACCCCCGTCCCGGGCGCCCCTGCGTCCGGCTCCAGCTCCGGCCAGACGTCCAGCCCGGGCTCGCAGCCTCAGGCCAGCACGGAGCCCCTCAAGCCCGAGTCCTACACTCCCGTCATCAAGGAGCTCGGCCCCGAGGGCGCCGTCCCGGACAAGGTCATCTTCGAGTTCCCCCGCAGCGTCGCCTACCCGGAGAATGACGGGAAGAAGACGGTGGTCCGCTTCTCCCCCGAGGTGGGCGGCAACCTGGAGTTCTACGGAAACAGCTCCGCGCTCTCCTTCACCCCCGCCAACGGCTTCGCGCTCGGGACGACGTACACCGTCACCCTCGAGTCCGTGGAGACGCCCTCCGGCGTGGTGAAGGCTCCCTCCGAGGGCGCCTGGAGCCACAGCTTTGCGACGCCGAGCCTCTCCTTCTTCCGCATGGCCCCGGCGCAGATCGACGTCACCAAGGGCCTGGTCACCGCGGAGCTGCTCTTCTCCGGCCCGGTGGAGCCCAACACGCTGCGCAAGTTCGCCAGCTTCCAGGTGGAGGGCAAGTCGCTGAGCGACGTGAAGTTCACCTCCCACGCCACCCAGCGCCACATCGTCGTCGCGCAGCTCACCAGCCCCCTGCTCCGGCCGGGCGCCAAGGTGCGCTTCGCGCTCAAGGCGGGGCTCACCTCGCCCAAGGGGGGTGGCACCGCGCCCGCCGCCGAGGACACCTTCGAGCTCCAGGGCGGCAAGCGCCTGGACGTCACCCGCGTCGCCGTCACCGAGGGCAACAGCGGCTTCTATATGGAGGTCAACTGCCGCGACTCGGAGATGAACGCGCCGCCTCCGCCGGACGAGGGCGAGTGGGATCCGTACTACTACGACCACGAGAACCTGGGCTGCGTGCTGGACGACAACGTCGCTGCGGATGCCATCCACTTCAACCCGCCGGTGAAGTTCTCCATCTCCCCGTCGCGCAAGGGCTTCCGCATCTTCGGTGACTTCAAGCGCGGCACGTACACGCTGAAGATCGACGCGGGTACCCTCTCCATGGGCGGCGGCCGGCTGCTGTCCAAGTTCGAGAACCGCTACTCCATCAGCGCTCGCAAGCCGCAGGTGGCCTTCACCTCGGCGGGCCGCTACCTGCCTCGCAGCGCCTGGCGCAACCTGCCCCTCAACCACCTCAACGTGGAGTCCGTGGAGCTGTCCGTCCGCCACGTGCCCCCCGAGAACCTCGTCTTCTGGATGAGCAACGACGATCGGGAGGCCGCCGACGAGCGCACCTCCAACCTGATCGTCTCCAAGAAGATCCCCCTGAAGGGCGCTCCGGATGCGCTCACCACCACGTACCTGGACGTCGGCAGCATGGTGCCCTCCAGCACCCGGGGCGTGGTGGAGATCTCCGTCAAGCAGGACGAGGCTCAGGCCGCCGCGCGCATCCTCCTCACGGACTTGAGCCTCGTGGCCAAGCGCGGCGGTATCTCGGCCGATGGGCAGGCCGAGGTCCTCGTGTGGGCGCTCGGCATGGAGTCCACCGAGCCGCTGTCCGGCGTCGAGGTGTCCCTGGTGAAGAAGAGCGGCCAGGCCGTGGTCCGCTGCACCACCAGCGGCGCGGATGGCTGCAAGCTCCAGGTGCCCGCGCAGGGTGTGGACACCTCGGCTCCGTTCGCCCTCATCGCTCGCAAGGGCGATGAGCTGACCTATCTGAAGTACAGCGAGCTCAAGACGGAGATCGCCAACTCGGACGTGCAGGGCGAGCCGTACCGCGCCGAGGCCGCCTACCGCGCCTCCATCTACACGGACCGCGGCGTGTACCGCCCGGGAGACACCGCCCACGTGACGGCCATTCTGCGCGGCCAGGACAACAAGGCGCCTCCGGCGGGCATGCCGGTGGAGCTGCGCGTGGTGGATCCGCGCGAGCGCGAGTTCAAGAAGGTGGCGCTGAAGACGAACGAGGCGGGCCTCGTGGCGCTGGATCTGCCCTTCGAGGCCTTCCAGGACACGGGCAGCTACCGCGTGACGCTGCGTGTGGCGGACCGCGAGGTGGCCAGCTACGGCCTCCAGGTGGAGGAGTTCGTCCCCGAGCGCATGAAGGTGACGGCCAGCGTGGACAAGCCCGGCTACCTGCAGGGCTCGCCCGTGCCGGTGAAGGTGGAGGCCGCGTACCTGTTCGGTGGCTCGGCCGAGGGCAGCCCGGTGGAGCTCACCTGCCGCCTGGAGCCCTCCGACTTCAAGCCCAAGGAGAACGCGAACTTCACCTACGGCGTGTGGCGCCAGAAGGCCACCGAGGCCAAGGCCGTCACGCTGGGCCAGGTGAAGGCCGAGGTGAACGACAAGGGCCAGGCGCTTGCCGAGTGCCCCGCGCGTGAGACGGCGGGCGGCTTCAAGGGCCCGGCGAAGCTGGTCGCGCAGGCCAGCGTCTTCGAGGCAGGCAGCGGCCGCTCGACGCTGGGGGATGCCGTGGTGCCCATGCACCCCGAGGCCTACTACGTGGGCCTCCAGGCCGGCGTGCAGAAGGTGAGCGCGGGCAAGCCCTTCACCGTCACCGGCGTGGTGGTGGACTGGGATGGCAAGCTCGTGGCTGATGCCAAGAGCCTCAAGCCGCTGGAGGTGGAGTACCTCCGGCTGGACGAAGAGTACGGCTACTACTACGACGAGGACGAGGGCTATGAGCGCTACCAGCGCTACCTGCGCCCCGTGCGCGAGGGCCGTGGCACCGCCAAGGTGCAGGGCGGCAAGTTCCAGCTCGACGTGACGCCCACGCAGGATGCGGCGGGCTTCATCGTCCGCGTGCGCTCCGGCGCGGCGCAGACGGACCTCTACCTGGAGGGCAACGGCCGCTACTACTGGTACGGCGATGGCGAGGCCCGAGTGGACCAGACGCCGCGCCCGCTCAAGCCCGCCTCCATCGCCCTGGAGCTGCCCAAGCTGGGCAAGCTCAACGAGTCCATCGCCGTGAAGTTCAAGGTGCCCTACCGCGGCCGGGTGCTGCTCACCGCCGAGACGGATCAGGTCATCGCCTCCGAGTGGAAGGCCGTGGAGCCCGGTGAGGTGACGTGGGCCTTCACGCCGAAGACCTACGCGCCCAACGTCTATGTGAGCGCCTTCCTGGTGAAGGACCCGCACCTGGAGTCCGCCGAGGCCTTCATGCCCGACCGCGCCTTCGGCGTGGCGAGCGTTCCCCTGGAGCCCACGGACTACACGCAGACGGTGAAGCTCAGCGCGCCCACCGAGGTCCGCTCCAACAGCACCCTCACGGTGAACCTGGAGCTGGGCCCGCAGGAGGGTCCCACCTTCGCCACGGTGGCCGTGGTGGACGAGGGCATCCTCTCGCTCACGCGCTTCAAGACGCCGGACCCGCTCAAGGAGCTGTTCGCCAAGCGCGCCCTGGGCGTGGAGACGTACGAGACGATCGGCTGGACGCTGCTGGTGCCCCCGGGCGGCAACTCGCGCTCCACGGGTGGTGACGAGAGCGGCGCGGGTGGCCGCGTGCAGCCGGTGAAGCCGGTGGCGCTGTGGAGCGGCGTGCTCCCCGTGCCCGCCAACGGCAAGCTGACGGTGCCCTTCCAGCTGCCCATGTACCGCGGCGCCGTGCGCGTCATGGCCATCACCACCGGCCCGCAGCGCGTGGGCCGCGCGGATGCCCAGGTGCTGGTGCGCGATCCGCTCGTGCTCCAGACGACGCTGCCGCGCTTCCTCACGCAGAACGACGAGATCCAGATCCCCGTGTTCCTCACCAACCTCTCCGGCGGTCCGCAGGAGGTGAAGGTGACGCTCACCGCCGAGAACCTCCCGGTGCCGGGCATGGCCATGCCGGCCGCCTCGATGGGCTCGCCGCTGCAGATGCTGGGCAAGAGCGAGGGACGCACCAAGCTGGAGAACGGGAAGGCCACCACGCTCGTCTTCCAGGCCAAGGCCATCCAGTCCGTGGGGGCCGCCCGCCTGAAGGTGACGGCCGAGGCCGGGGGCTTCACGGCCTTCGAGCAGCTCGACGTGCCGCTGCTGCCCGCGGGGCCGCGTGAGCGCCTCGTGCAGCGCATCCCGCTGGAGGCCGGCAAGGTGGACATGGCGCAGTACCTCCAGGGCTGGGTGCCCACCACCGAGCGCTCCACGTTCTGGGTGACGACGAATCCCTACGCCGAGTCCATGCAGCACCTGAGCTACCTCGTCCGCTACCCGTACGGCTGCATCGAGCAGACGACCTCCTCCACGCGGCCGCTGCTGTTCGTCTCGCAGCTGATTGACAACGTGGATCCCTCGCTCACCGGCGACAAGAAGGTGGAGGACATGGTCATGGCGGGCATCAACCGCGTGCTCTCCATGCAGACGCCCTCGGGCGGCTTCGCCTACTGGCCTGGCAGCGCCGAGCCCGTAGCCTGGGGCACCGCCTACGCCACGCACATGCTGCTGGACGCCCAAAAGCTCAAGTACCCCGTCCCGCAGGACCGCTTGGATGATGCGATCTCCTGGCTGGGTACGGAGCTCAACCGCAAGGAGGGCAACGCTGGCCGCGATGACCACTACGGCCAGTCCGCCGAGGCCTACATGCACTACGTGCTCTCCATGGCAGGCAAGGGCCGCAAGGCGCGCATCCAGAAGCTCGTGGACGAGCTGGCCCAGAAGAAGACGCTCAACGGCGAGGCCCGCGAGGAGGAGCACCTCCTCAAGGCCGCGCTCTACATGGCCGGCGACCGGCGCTACGAGAAGGATCTGAAGAACCCGGACCTGTCGCCCGTCACCGACGAGCGCCGCAACACCTGGTCCTTCTACTCGGATCGCCGCCGCCGGGGCCTCATGCTGAGCACCTTCCAGGATCTGTTCGGCAATGATCCCGCGGGCGAGCCGCTGGCGCAGCAGGTGGCCCAGTCGCTCATCGGCCACTCCAGCTACTGGTACACCACGCAGGAGTTGGTCTGGAGCATCACCGGCCTGGGCAAGCGCGTCTCCGGCGCGGCCTCCAGCTTCACGCCGCCCACGCTCGTGGCGGACGGCAAGGAGGTGGCGCCGAAGAACAACGAGGGCGGCAAGACGGTGCGCGCCTCGGATCGCACGTGGGCCCTGGTCCGCGCCAGCGAGCGCAAGGGCGTCACGCTCGACCTGAAGGAGAAGGGGGAGGGCAAGCTCTTCCTCATCATCAACAGCGATGGCGTGCGCTCCAACGGCGACGTGAAGACGGGCGGCAATGGGCTGGCCATCAACCGCACGTACAAGAAGCTCGACGGCTCCACCGTGAGCCCGGGCGATGCCGTGAACCTCGCGGACCTCCTCTATGTGGAGGTAGAGCTCAAGAACACCACCAGCGAGCGCATCCAGAACATCGCCCTGGTGGATCGGCTCCCCGCCGGCTGGGAGATCGAGAACGCCCGCCTGGGCCGTGGCGGCGCCGTGGAGTGGGTGGACTCCGAGCAGCTCTGGACCGCGGACTACGTGAACATCCGGGACGATCGGATGGAGGTCTTCGGCAGCCTGCAGGCGGGCGAGTCGAAGAAGGTGGTCTACGCGGTGCGCGCGGTGACGGCGGGCAAGTTCACGCTGCCGCCGGTGGAGGCGGAGGCCATGTATGACCCCCGCATCTGGGCGCGCCAGGCCGGCGAGCAGGTCGAGGTCTCCGGCCCCTGGAAGGACTTCCTGCTGTAGCCCTTCATGAAGCTGCCGCGCATCACCAGGAGACGGGTGGCCGTCGCGCTGCTGTTCCTCCTCGCTCTCATCGGGGCAGGGGGGGCGGCGGCGTGGTGGGTGCCTCTGCCGGAGCGGCTCTCCTCGCCGCACTCGGTGGTCATCGAGTACCGGGATGGAACTCCGGCCCACGTCTTCCTTGCGCCGGATGAGCGGTGGCGCATTCCCCTGAGGCCGCAGGCCATCGACCCGGCCTACCTCCGGGCGCTGTTCGCGCTGGAGGACAAGCGCTTCGCCTGGCACCCCGGCGTGGATCCCCTCGCGGTGGTGCGCGCGGTGCTGTCCAACGTGACGAAGGGGCGCCGGGTGTCCGGGGCCTCGACGCTCACCATGCAGTTGGTGCGCGTGCTGGAGCCCCGGCCGCGCACCCTGCTGTCCAAGCTCATCGAGTCCTTCCGGGCCGTGCAGCTCGAGCTGCGCCTGTCCAAGGACGACATTCTCTCGGCCTACCTCCAGTTCGTCCCCTACGGGCGCAACGTGGAGGGCGTGGAGGCCGCGTCCCTGGCCTACTTCGGGCACAGCTCCGCGCACCTGAGCCCCGCGGAGATCGCCACACTGCTCGCGGTGCCCCAGAACCCGAACCGGCGCTTCCCCACGCCGGAGAATGCCGCGCGGCTCAAGGCGGCTCGGGACGAGGTGGCGCGACGGCTGCTGGAGGACCTGGCGCTCCCGCTGGGGCCCGCCGAGGCGAAGGCCTCCTCCGAGGCCGTGCTCGCCGAGGTCCGCAACACGCCCGTGCCGCGCGGGCTCACGCCGTTCCCCCGGGAAGCTCCGCACGCGGCCATGTACCTGCGTGCCCTGCGCGGGGACCTCACGCGGCTGCGCACCACGCTGGACGCGGGCACGCAGCGGCTGGCCGAGCGCCTCATGCGCGACGCGGCGGGAGATCTGGCCACCAAGGGCATCCACAACGGAGCCGCGGTGGTGGTGGACCACGAGCGCGCCGAGGTGCTCGCGCTGGTGGGCAGCTTCGACTTCTTCGACACCCGGCACGGTGGGCAGATCCCCGGCTTCGACACGCCGCGCTCGCCGGGCTCGGCGCTCAAGCCGCTCATCTATGCCATGGGCATTGATCGAGGGCTCGTGCTGCCCGAGCACCTCGTGTCGGACATTCCCGAGTCCTACGGCGGCTATGTGCCGCACAACTTCGACGGGCGCTTCATGGGCGTGGTGCGCATGGAGTACGCCCTCTCTCAGTCCCTCAACCTGCCGTTCGTGAACCTGCTGCGGTCGCTCGGGGTGGAGCGCTTCCTGGGCACACTGCGTCTGGCCGGGGTGAACAGCCTGCGGCCCGATCCCGGCTACTACGGCCTGTCCGCGGCCGTGGGTGGCCTCGAAGTAACGCCGCTGGAGCTGGCGGGGCTGTACGTGGCGTTCGCGCAGGAAGGACGCTCGCGCCCGCTGCTGTTGCTGGACGAGGGCAAGCCTCGCCCCGAGCCCCGGGAGCTGTTCTCCCCAGGTGCGGCTTGGCTCACCCGGCGCTCCCTGTCCCTGAGAGATCGTCCGGACTTCCCCGCGCGCCGTCAGCTCACCGGCATGCCCGCGCAGGTGCACTGGAAGACGGGCACGAGCTTTGGCCACCGCGATGCGTGGGCGGCGGGCTCGGGGCCCCGGCATACGGCGGTGGTGTGGCTCGGCAACATGAACAACACCCCCAGCGTGCACCTCGTGGGCGCGGACGCCGCTGGGCCGCTGCTCTTCGAGCTGCTCGAGGCGGTGGGCCCGCGCGGACGTGCCTCGGTGAAGGAAGAGCCGGTGGCGCCGCAGGACCTCACGCTCGTGGAGGTGTGCACCTACTCCGGGCACCTGCCCACGGACGCGTGCAAGGATCGCAAGGAGGTCTACGCGCGGCGCTCCGCGGTGCCCACCGAGCCCTGTCCCTACCACCTGAAGGTGGAGGTGGACGCGAAGACGGGGCTGGCGGTGAGCCCCGCGTGCCGGGCGGGCCGTGAAGTCGAGTCCCGCGTGTACCTCACGTGGCCGGCGAGCATCCGCCGGTGGCTCACCGAGCAGCACCGCAGCCTGCCCACGCCTCCTGCGTACGCGCCTGGCTGCGAGCCTGGTGGGGCCGAGCACGCCCCGGAGATCCTCTCGCCCGCCGAGGGCCAGGTGGCGCTCCTCATCCCTGGCGTCTCCGCGGATCAGCAAGAAGTCCCGCTGGAGGCGGAGACAGCGCACGATCGCGAGCTGACCTGGTTCGTGAATGGAAAGTTCCTCGGCCGGGCGAAGGCCGACGAGCGCCTGTGGTGGACGCCTGCCGTGGGCACCCACGAGATCCTCGTCACCGACGACCGCGGCCTCTCCTCGCGCCGGCGGCTCGTCGTTCGCGAGCGTCCGTAAGCCAACTCCCTGGGGCGTCAGGGACACTGCCCTCGGGGAATACCCAGGGTGAATCAACATGTGAGGTGAAGGGAGTGTTAGTGACTGAGGGACGAAACAGTTCCCAGTGATCCCAAACGAAATCCCAGAGCGGATTGTGGGGGGGACATGACGGAGTATCCGAGGGTCGGCTGCTTTCCCGCCCACACCATTTGTGTGAGCTGGGAGGCGGAAGCAGAGACGTTGCGGTGCCGGTTCGTGAAGGGGCATGCCGAGGCACTCGGCTTCCCCCTGGCGCGTTGGTGGGACGACTCCCACTTCCTGTGGGAGACGCTGTTCGCGCAGGACCAGGAGCGTTTTCTCGCGAGCTGTCAGGCCGCCACCCGCGGCCATCCTTCGGTGGGCCGGTATCTTGTCCGTGGGGCCAGGGCGGCGCCTCGCCTGTTCCAGCTCTCGCTGGATGCTGTCCGGAAGCGGGGAACGGTGTGGCTCCTCGGGCAGATGGTGGGAATCACGCAGGGAGATGGCGCAGCGCCTGGTTTCTCCCTAGCGCCCGAGGAGCCCGGTGCCCTGGGCCGGCTCATCACGCGCCTGGATCCCCAACTGCGCCACAGCGACATGAGCCCCTCCTGCGAGCAGCTCTTGGGCATTCCCCCGGCGGTCTTCCTGGGGAAGACGAACGAGGAACTGGGCATGCCCCCGCAGCTCGTCCGGCTCTGGAACGAGGGATTCCGCCGGGCGTTCCGAAGAGGAGAGCAACAGGAACTGGAGTTCCGGTTCCTCATCATGGGCGAGGGCCGAGAGCCCCAGCCCGCCCGAATGCACTCGCGGCTGATCCCCGAGTTCGACCAGGAGGGGCAAGTGCGCTCAGTATTGGCCGTGGTGCATGCGTTCTCGGCTGCGCGCTTTGGCCGCCGCGCGTCCCGCGTGACTCGGGGGAAACCGGCCTCGCCACAGGGGCTGGAGCCACTGTCCTCCCGGACGCGGACGCCTCGGGCGCACACCCTGACTGCCGAGGAGCGGCTCGCCTGGGTGACGCGGGTGGGGCAGACGCTGGCCAAGGGCCTGGACACGCGGGAGCTCTTCCGCCGCATCGAGCAGCTGGCGCTCCCGTGGCTCGGGGATCGGGGGGGCGTGGCGCTCCTTCAGGGGCAAGGGCTGGAGCGCATGGCGCTCTTCCCGGACAGTCCTGGCGGGGAGCAGGGCCCCTGGGCGCGGCTCTTCCCGATCCTCACCCGGGCCCTTCACACCGGCCGGGCTCAGCTCCTCAGTGGCTCCCCAGAGCTGGTGCTCCAGGCCGTGTCCCTGGATGAGGAGCACCTGGGCCAGCTGCGGGGGGCCGGGCTCACGGACTTCCTGGTGGTGCCGCTGAGATGGGACGGCGATGTCCTGGGGTGCCTCTGGTTTGCCTCGACGGATCCCACCGGGCCGCTCGGGGCCGAGGACCTGGCGCTCGCGGAGGTGCTCGCGGTGCTGGCCTCACCCGCGCTCGATGCCGCGCGGCTGCACTGGATCGAGCGGGAGATCCGTCAGCGCGAGGGGGTGCTGGAGCATCGGACCGAGGCCCTGCACCGGGTGGCCGTGTCCCTGGGAATGGCCTTGCTGCCCGCGCAGATCGCCGATGCCGTCATGAACGAGGTCAAGGACACGCTCTTCGCGCGGGCTGCGGCGGTGTACCGGGTGGACGCCAGCGGCACGGCGGCCGAGCTGCTCCATGCCTCCGGGTATGACAGCCAGGTGAGACGGCGTTACGCACGCATCCCCTTGACGATGAACGCGCCCATCACTTGCGCGCTGAAGCAGCAGACGGCGATCTGGGTCGAGTCCGGGCGGGTGATGCGGGAGCGCTACCCGGAGCTGGTGTCGCGGGTCCCGGAGATCATCGATGGCGCTTGGATGGCGTTGCCCCTGTGGGTCGAGGGGAGGGTGATCGGGGGGCTGGTGCTCAGCTTCGGCACCGCGCGCACCTTCAGCCCGGAAGAGCGTGCGTTCGCGCTCGCGCTGGCCCAGCTCTGTGCCCAGGCCCTGGAGCGGGCCCGGCTCTACCAGGAGGCGCAGGAGGCCATCGCGCTCCGGGATCAGTTCGTCCTGGTGGCGGGGCACGAGCTGAAGACGCCGCTGACGGCCCTCTTGCTGAGCCTGGCGAATCTGCAGCGCCGCGGGCTGGAAGAGCCACCCGAAGCGCTGCGGCGGCGGATTGCCCAGTGCCAGAGCCAGGCCAACCAGCTCAAGCGGCTCATGAACGAGCTGCTGGACGTGAGGCGCCTCACCCGGGACATGCTGAGGCTGAACAAGGAGGAGTTCGAGCTCACCGCCTTCGTGGAGGACGCCGTCCAGAGGATGATGCCCGAGCTCGAGCGGGCCGGCTGTGCCGTCTCACTCACGTGGGATGGGCCGCTCGTGGGGTGGTGGGATCGGCTGCGGCTGGAGCAGGTGCTGACCAACCTGCTCACCAACGCGTCGAAGTACGGCCCAGGCCAGCCGATCCAGATCGCGATCTTCTCCACCCCGGAGCACGTGATGATCCGGGTGAGGGACCATGGCATCGGCATCGCCCCCGAGGACCATGAGCGCATCTTCGAGCGCTTTGCGCGCGCGGTGTCCGAGAAGAACTACGGAGGGCTGGGGCTGGGGCTGTGGATCACCCGGGAGCTGTTGGGGCTGATGGGAGGCCGCATCGAAGTGCGGAGCGAGCCCAGCGAGGGCGCGACGTTCACCGTGTACCTGCCTCGAAGCGGGCTCAAGCCTTCTCGCGAAGCACGAAGGTAGCGCGGCGGGCGGCGGGGTCCGTCGCCGTGAGCGCGAAGCGAGGCGAGGCCGGGCCGCGGACAAGCTCCGCGGACGCATCCAGGAAGCCGCGCATGAAGCTGGCGTCGATGCCGGGGTGCGCGGCCAGGGCGGGGATGAACTCGGGGAGAACCTCGAGGGTGATCTCCAGCTCTCCGCCCGGCAGCTCGTGGGAGTGCGCCGCCAGGAAGTTGCCGCCCGTCTTCAGCGAGCGCGCCAGCTGGCTCAGCGCCCGCTGCCAGCCCAGCTTGCGCAGGCCGTCGAAGAGCGCCTTGCCCATGGTGGTGTGGCTGTAGCCCTCGGCCGTTTTCTTGCCGGTGGCGTACGTGGCCTCGTTGCGAAGCAGGTTCGGGAAGAGCAGCTCCGAGCAGATCCCCACCACGTCGTACCAGACGGTGAGGGGGTAGGCGACAAGCAGCGGGCGGCTCAGGTCGAGCCCGGCGGTCTCGAGGCGGCGCACGGCGTCGGGATCCAACCTGCCCCGCATGGCGTGCATGACCAGGGCCTCGAACAACTGACTGAAGACGACGGGCTCGCTCTGGGCGGTCGCGGACATGGGTGTCTCGGATGCTCAGGTGAGGGGATCCACACTGTCAAGCGGCGCTGACACACAAATGCACTCCTTGGACGTGTGGGCACCCCGACACGGCGTGTGTGGGCCGAGGACCACGAGCCGCGCGTCTCCGAGCGCCGGGGCGCTGGTCCAGTTCCTGCTCTAGCCGATGGACACCTGCCCCCTGTGTCCATGCGCCCTCAAATCCTTCTTTTCCTGCTCCTCCTCTCGCTCTGGCCGGTTTCAGCCCGGGCGCACCTCGAACTCGTCTTCCTGCTGGACACCACGGGCTCCATGTCCGGGGAGATCCGCGAAGCCAAGGAGCGTGTCCGCGAGCTGACGGAGGCGCTGCGCACGGCGCGTCCGAACGAGCGCGTCCGCGTGGGCGTGGTGGCCTACAAGGACAAGGGCGATGCCTACCTGACGCGGGTGTCCCCGCTGAGCGAGGACGTAGACGTGAGCTACCAGTTCCTCGCCACGCTCTCGGCGGACGGGGGCGGAGATACGCCCGAGGATGTGCTCGCGGGCCTCACGGCGGCGCTGCGCGAGTTGAAGTGGGACCTGGGCCCGGACACTGAACGCCAGGTGTTCATCATCGCGGACGCGCCGCCTCATCTGGACTATCCGGATCGGCCCAAGCCTGAGGCGCTTATCGAGGAGGCGGTGGGCAAGCGCATCGTCATCAACGCGATTGGCTGCCGCTCGCTGGGCGCGGACGGTGTGGAGATCTTCCGGAAGCTCGCCTACGCCACCGAGGGCAGCTACCAGCACATTGGCCGCGTCCGCTCGGGTGAGGAAGGGCTGGCGCGAGCGATGTTGGCGGCCCTGGCGCCCTCCCAGAGCGAGGACCCTTCGCGCCTCCCGCTGCTGACCGTGACGCCGCTGGGCGCTGTCGAGCGAGTCACCCAGGGCGGCCTCCAGGTGGTGCCCTTCCGCGAGGGGCGTGGCGCCTCCGAGCGCTGTGGCCTCGATGTGGAGTTGCCTCCCGGGCTCACGCTCTCGCGGGAGCCGGTGGTGCGCCGGGGAGAGGACGCGCTCCACCTCCAGCTCTCGCTGAGCCAGGGAACGGGGGGCACACAGCGCTACGCGCTCCCCGAGTGCTCGTTGGCCTCGCTGCCCCTGCGCGCCACCTTCTGAAGTCCGCTCCCTTTCTCTCCTGCCTGACCGAGCCACTGCCATGACCACCGCTCGCTGCTGCTTCCTCGTCTCCCTGCTGCTTCTCTCGCTGCCCGCCCGTGCACAGGACAACCAGAAGGCGGGCCTCTTCACGGAGGCACGCCAGCTCCCGCTGGTGAGCCAGTCCCTGTACGTGGACGCACGTGGGGAGGACGCGGAGGTGCGCCTCGTCCAGGTGTTCCACAACGCGGGGCCGGAGCTGGGCCAGGCGGACTACCAGCTCCACCTGCCCGAGGGCGCCACGGTGGTGTCCTTCGGCTTCTGGCAGGGCGAGCGCTTCTTGGCCGCCGAGCTGAAGGAGAAGGGCGAGGCGGAGGCCGCGCACGAGAAGGCCGCGGGGGAGGGGCGGGCCACGGCGCTGCTGAAGACGGACGCGGGCGTGCAGCGCTTCTCCGTGTACCCGGTGAGGGAGGGCGCCCTGCAGCGGGTGGAGGTGACGCTGCGGGTGCCAGTGGCGCGGGAGATGGGGCGCAGCCAGGTGGCGCTGGCGGTGGATCGCTTCCTGGGACAGGGGCGGGCGGCCTCGTCCGTGGTGGTGGACGTCCAGACGGAGGAGCCGCTGGCGGACGTGGGCGTGGAAGGGGCGCGGTTCGCGCAGCTCGGCCGCTCCGAGCGCGGCACGCGGCTGGTGTTCTCCACGGACAAGCCGGTGGAGGTGTGGTGGAGCGAGAAGGGCGCGCCGCTGTCCTACGGCGCGGACGCGGTGAAGCTGGAGGACGGCAGCTCCGCGGTGGGGCTGAGGGTGGCGCTGAACAACGCCGGGGAGTGGCGCGCTCCTTATAAGGAGTTGCGCCTGTATGTGGACGCCTCGTTCTCCATGCGGCGTCGCCGGGCGGCGCTCGAGGCGCTGGTGGATCGCCTGCAGGACCAGTCGGCGGCGCCGGTGCGGGTGTTCGCGGTGGGAGACACGGTCCGCGAGCAGCGGGCGAGCGGGGACGCGGCGGCGGTGGTGAAGGCGCTGCTGGACGGCACGGCGGGGCACACCACGCATGGGGCCTCGTTTGCGCGGGCCATGGATGACGCGCGCTGCCGCACGCCGGAGGTGCGCTGCGTGGGCGTGACGGACCTGCAGCTCGCGGGCTTCGAGCAGATCCTCCCGCTGTTGCCCTCGTTCGTCTTCCTGGCGGATGCGCACGAGCGCGCGTTCATGGAGGGGCAGGTGCCCCTGTCCGCCCGGGTGTTCGATCCCGAGGTGGAGGCGATGGCGAAGCTGCGCGCCCAGGCGGACGAGCTGGTGCTGCCGGTGCTGGAGGTGACGGCGCTGACGCAGGACGGGCACGGCGTGGAGCCCATGGGCAGCTCGAGCCGGCGCGTGGCCGAGGGCGGCCTGCTGCGCCTGTTCTTCCTCAGCACCTCGGAGGCTCCGCTGGAGGTGGCGGCGCACATCGAGGGGCGGCAGGTGGGGCGGCAGGTGCCGGTGACGGTGCGCAGCCCCGAGTCTCCCGAGGGCCGTGCGGTGCGGCGCGGCTACTTCGAGCGCCAGCTGGCGACGTGGATGGCGGCGTACAAGCGCTCGCCGGATCCGGAGCTGAAGCAGCGCATCATCGAGACGAGCCTGAAGGAGAAGATCCCCACGGCGTTCACGGCGCTGCAGGTGTCCTCGCCCGAGCTAAGCCTGGATTCGATCAAGCCGGGCGATCCGCTGCTCACGGCGCGGGTGGAGCCGGGGCTGGAGGAGGTGACGGCGTGGTACCCGTTCGGCGAGGCCCGGCGGCTGGTGTACGACGCGAAGGAGGGCGTGTTCGTGGATCGCTTCCTGGTGCCGCGGGGGTGGACGGATCGGCTGTACGCGGTGGAGGTGTTCAAGCGCTACACGGACGGCCGGGTGAGGCAGGAGCGCGCGTGGTACCGGTTGGATGACGCGGGCCCGGCGGTGGCGGTGGAGGCGGACACGGAGCGGGGAGTGCTGCGCATCACCTCGGCGGAGGCGGGGCAGGAGCTGGGCGGCGTGCGGTTGGAGGGCGCCAACACGTGGACGCGGACGCTGAGCGCGCTCTCGGGCGAGTGGCTGGTGCCGCTCACGGAGCTGCCTTCGGCCTTCACGGTGGTGGCGCGGGACCGGGCGGGCAACACGGTGCACCTGGCCTTCACGTGGGAGAACCACACGCTGAGCGCGATGGTGGAGGACGAGGCGGTGGCGGTGGCCTCTCGCACTTCGCTCCAGCGCGAGGTGCCGGCGCTGTCGGTGGAGGGCCAGGGCCTGCGGCTGGTGGGCGAAGAGGTGCGGCTCACGGTGGCCGGGAAGGAGCTTCGCTACGCGCACGCCGAGGCGCCGCTCACCTCGCTGGCGCTGACGGCGGTGCTGCCGCTGGAGGGCGGTGCGGCGCTCTTCGGCACGCAGAGCGGCGAGCTGGTCTCCCTGTCCTGTGCAAAGGAAATGGAGCGCTGCACGGCGCACGCGGTGGGCACGTTCCCGAGCCACCCGGTGACAGGGCTGGTGACGCTGCCGGAGGGCACGGTGCTGGTGGGCGTGCTGGGCGAGGGCCTGAAGGAGCTGCGAGGAGAGAAGCTGGAGCGGAGCAAGCTGGACGTGGGCAGCGTGTACGTGACGGGGGTGGTGTCCGATGGGCGCGACGTGCTGGTGGGCACGGCCTACAACGGGCTGTGGCGGGTGACGGGCGGGCGGGCGCTGCGCACGAAGTTCGCACACCCGCACGTGCTCTCGCTCTCGATGGCGGCGGGAGGTGTGGAGGTGGCGAGCGGGAGCGGACGCTTCCTGCAGAAGGGGCGCGATCGCTACGTGGCGCTGTCGCAGCTGTCCCTGCCTGCGGGCTCGGCGGCGATGATGGCGGCGGCGCGCTTCGAGGGCGAGGTGTACCTGGGCGGGTTCGACTCGGGGCTGTGGCGGTGGGCGGGGAACCAGGCCGAGCCGGTGTCGCTGGAGCTCGATGTGCGTGAGGCGCAGGTGAACGCGCTGGCCTCGTTCGATGGGGCACTGTGGGCGGGGACGGAGGCCGGGCTGCTGCGGCTGAGCCGCTCGGGCAAGGGGCTGCGCGTGGAGCGCATCCACGAGGCGAGCGCGCACGATCTCGCGGTGGGACCGGAGGGCCTGGCGGTGGCGACGAGCCGCGGGCTGCTGGTGGTGTCTGCGGGAGCGCAGGTGCGGCGGGTGGACCTGCAGTCCGGGGTGGATGCGGGCAAGTTCTTCGCGGTGGCGTGGCAGGAGGGGACGCTGTGGGCCGGTGGCATGGATGGGCTGTACCGCTTCGAGGGCGGGCGGGGTGAGCGGCTCGGCGCGGCGGAGGGCTACCGGGGCGGTTGGGTGACGGCGCTGCTGACGCGCGGGGACTCGGTGTGGGTCGGCACGTACGCCAGCGGGGTGTACGCGGTGAAGGAGGGCCGGGCGTCGAAGGTGCAGGGCTTGGAGGGCCAGTGGGTGCCACTGCGCGCGCTGAAGGCGGTGGGTGACACGGTGTGGGTGGGCGGCCTGGGCATGCCCTCGGTTCGGGTGAGCGCGGACGGCGGCAAGCGGGCGGTGCTCCTGCCCACGCGGGACGTGAACGACGCGATGGCGGTGCCGGGCGGCACACTGCTGCTGACAACGGACGGCGCGATGCTGCTTCCCGGGCCCGTGGCGACGGAGCCCGTGAAGGAGGTGAGCTTCTTCTCCCTGCCGTGGTGAGGAGGCTGGGCCCGCGTCAAAACCTGCCAGGAGTCCGGGATGCGTTTATGGTGCGGCCCGGACTCGATGGAAGAGGTGAAGACAATGGCCAATCCGCTTTTGGGGACGGCGCTGGTGGCGGTCCCGGTGACAGCGCTCTACGGAGCCCTGAGCTCTCTGCTGCTCTTGGGGCTGGGGCTCAACGTGAGCCGGCTGCGCGGCAAGTACAACACGTTCCGAGGCGATGGGGGACATGCCGAGCTGATCGGCGCGATCCGTGCGCATGGCAACAGCGTGGAGCACGTGCCGCTGCTCCTCATCCTGCTGCTGGCGGCCGAGCTGTGTGGCGGCTCCTCGACACTGCTCCACATCTTTGGGGGCGCGCTGGTCGTGTCGCGCATCCTTCACGCGGTGGGGCTGATCAAGGGCTCATCCGCCATCCAGATTCCGGGCGCGCTGTCGACCTACGCCCTCGAGGCCGCGCTCCCGATCTACCTGCTGATCCTGCGGCCCTGGGGGTAAGCTTCCGGCCGCACGCCGCCAGGCCTGGCCCGGAGGATCGCCGTGGAGCACGCGAAGCAGGTTGAGCTGATCCACCGGGTGCTGGAGCACTTGCGCACGGGCACCACGCACATGGTGGAGGAGGAGTCGCGGCTGCCCGTTGCGCCGTACCTCCAGCCGGAGCGCTACGAGGCGGAGCGGCGGCTGTTTCGCAAGCTGCCGCTGCTCGTGGGCCACGCGTCCCAGCTGGCCGAGCCCGGCGACTACCTGACGCATGACGCGACGGGGACGCCGCTGCTGTTGTGCCGGACGGCCTCGGGCGAGCTGACGTGCTTCCTGAATGTCTGTCGCCACCGGGGCACGCGGCTGGTGCGGGAGGAGCAGGGGCGGCACAAGCAGGCCTTCGTGTGCCCGTACCATGGCTGGACTTATGACTCCTCCGGGCGGCTGCGCGGAGTTCCGGACGAAGTGGGGTTCCCGAGCCGGCCTTCGGAGACGGTGGGCCTGGTCCGGGTGCCGATGGTGGAGCGGCTGGGCTTGCTGTGGGTAACGCTGGAGCCCGGCGGGCCAGACGTGGACTCCTTCCTCGGCCCGGTGCTGGGCGAACTGGCGGGCTTCGGGCTGGAGCGGCACGTGGCGCACCAGATCCATCGCTTCGAGAAGCGGCTCAACTGGAAGATCGCGATCGAGATCTTCCTGGAGGCGTACCACCTCAAGTACGCGCATCGGGAGTCCATCTACCCGATCTTCTTCAACAACGTGGGGCTGGTGGATCGGCTGCCGCCGCACATCCGCTGCATCTTCCCCAAGCGGACCATCCAGGAGCTGGCGGGGGCGCCGGAGCAGGGGTGGGAGCTGCGCAAGCACGCCAACGTGCTGTTCCAGCTCTTCCCGAACGTGCTGCTGCTGATCCAGCCGGATCACGTGTCGATCAGCACGGTGCATCCGCTGGGGCCAGACCGGACGGAGTACCGGACGTTCTGGCTGCTGCCGCAGCGGCCGGAGACGGAGAAGGCGGCGCGCTACTGGCAGAAGAACATGGACATCCTGGTGGGCGCGGTGATGGAGGACATGACGATGGGCGAGTCCATCCAGGCCGGGCTGAGCTCGGGGGCGAACGAGTTCATGCGGCTTGCGCGCTTCGAGCAGGGGCTGCGCTATTTCCGGGATGAGCTGGACGCATACCTCGCCCAGTAGTCCGAATCCTACCCATACCGTCACGTCCGATTCTGGCGAGCGCCCGGGGCAGGGACGCGATATCTGCACCCCATGGCCGCTGACGACCTCCTTGACCAGGACCTCTGTTACCGCGCGCTCTGTGGGCGTGACGCTCGGTTCGACGGGCGCTTCTTTGTCTGCGTCAAGACCACGCGGATCTACTGCCGCCCGGTGTGCCCGGCCCGGACGCCAAAGCGGGAGAACTGCTTCTTCGTCCCAAGCGCCGCTGCAGCTGAGGCCCTCGGCTACCGCTCTTGCCTGCGCTGCCGCCCGGAGACGGCCCCTGGCACCCCCGCCTGGGCGGGAACCGAGGCCAGCGTGGCGCGGGCCCTGAGGATGATCGAAGAGGGAGCGCTCGACGAGGGCTCGGTCGAGCAGCTCGCCGCACGGGTGGGCATCGGCGCCCGGCAGCTCCACCGGCTGTTTGTGAAGCACCTGGGTGCGAGCCCCCAGGCGGTGGCGGGCAACCGGCGCCTGTTACTGGCCAAGCAGCTCATTACCGAGACAGAGCTACCCTTCAGCGAGATTGCGGCGGCTGCGGGTTTCCAGAGCCTCCGCCGCTTCAATGACGCCGTGCGGACCGTCTACCGCCGCAACCCCAGCGAGCTCCGCCGGGCTTCCAAGGCCAGCGGTACCCCAGCGGCTGCGGCCATCTCTTTGAGGCTCGGCTACCGTCCGCCCTTCGACTGGGCCCGAGTCCTTGCCTACCTAGCAGGGCGGGCGATTCCGGGCGTTGAGCAGGTGGACGCGGAGACGTACCGCCGGACCTACCGGCTCGGTGGCAGCACCGGCACGATCGAGGTCACCCATCAGCCGGATCGGCACGCGCTGTCAGTCCGGATCGACGGGGCCGGCGCGCTGCCCGTGCGGCAGATCGTGGCGCGTGTGCGCCGGCTGTTCGACCTGGACGCGGATCCGGCGGCAATCACAGCGGCGCTCGGAGACGATCCGATCGTCGGGCCTCGGCTTGCGCAGGCGCGAGGGCTGCGCGTCCCAGGAGCATTCGAGCCCTTCGAGCTGGCGATCCGGGCCGTGCTGGGCCAGCAGGTCTCCGTGAAGGGGGCCACGACGTTGGCGGGGCGCGTGGTCCAGCGCAGCGGCACGCCGCTCCCCTCGCCGAGGAACGGCCTCACCCATCTCTTCCCATCTCCCGAGGAACTGGCCCGCGCGGACCTGTCAGGGCTTGGGCTCACGACGGGGCGAGAGCAGGCCTTGAAGGGGCTGGCTGCGGCATGTGCTTCGGGAGCCTGCGAGCTGAAGCCAAGCGTAAGCCTGGAAGAGAGCGTCGCGAGGCTCGTGACACTGCCAGGAATTGGCGAGTGGACGGCTCACTACGTGGCCCTGCGCGCCCTGGGCGAACCGGATGCCTTTCCCTCGGCGGACCTCGGCCTGCGCAAGGTGGCGGGCGGTGGAGTGCCCATTGCACCTCGGGCGCTCGAACGGATGGCGGAGGCGTGGCGGCCCTGGCGCGGCTACGCGGCGCTGTTGCTGTGGACGGAGCCGATGCTCGAGCGGACCTCGAGCTCCGCAGCCTGATTTGGGAGGACCCACCATGAAGATCCGCATGACCGACGCGATGGCCACGAAGCGCCTGAAGACACCCATCGGAGAGCTGAGGCTCGCCGCGAACGAGGAGGGCCTCGTCGCCGTGCTGTTCCCCATTGACGAGCAGGATCTGCCGGTGGCACAGGGAACGGCGCTCGCCCGCGCTCACCTCGCGGACGCGAGCACAGCGCTCCAGGAGTACTTCGCCGGGAAACGGATGGCCTTCGAGGGCGTGAAGCTCGCCCCGAGCGGCACGGAGTTCCAGCAGCAGGTGTGGCAGGCCCTGAGCCGCATCCCCTTCGGCCAGACCGTCACCTATGCCCACATCGCGAGCCGCATCGGCCGGCCGACGGCTGTGCGCGCGGTGGGCCTCGCCAATGGCCAGAACCCTCTGCCGATCATCGTGCCATGCCATCGGGTGATCGGCTCCAACGGAGCGCTCACCGGCTTCGGCGGAGGGCTGCCCACGAAAAAGTGGCTGCTGGAGTTCGAAGGAGCCCTCACCGCTGGAGGGTGAGGTGCTGGGTGTCCTCGAGGCCAAGGGCCAGGTTCACTCCCGTGCTGGCAGGGACATGCTGTCGTCTCGGAGGCTGTGCCCTCGCACTGGTGCGCCATTCATGCGCCAGGTGGGCATGCACCAGACTGCGCGCTCGGCGCGGCTTGGCCGGCAGGCTCGCAAAGGAGACGTCCGTGAAACCCTGGCACTTGCTTCCGCTGCTCTTGGCTTGTGTATCCTCTGCGCAGGAGCCCCTCGAGGATCCTGGCCCGTCCGCGGATACCGAGGCTGTGGCACTCGCCAGCTCTTCGGAGCCCTGTGGCGACACCGCCAAGCGGCTGGCGGATATCCGTCCCGGCCCCGACGGCTCTGATCCGCAAGAACTGGTCAACAGTAACCGCCTCCTCTTCTTCACCGCGGATGACGGCATTCACGGACGCGAGCTGTGGGCCAGCAGCGGCACGGGCGGCACGGGCACCTTCCTGGTGAAGGATATCCGTCCCGGAGCGGAGGGCTCGAACCTGCAGGATCTCACGCAGGTGGGGGACCAGGTCTTCTTCTCGGCCGATAACGGCGTGAATGGGCAAGAGCTGTGGGTGAGCGACGGGACCGCCGCGGGCACCCATCTCGTGAAGGACATCCTCCCCGGGGGAGACAGCGCCATCGACCCCTCTCCTTTCCGGGACGAGCGCCGCTTCCAAGAGTTCGATGGGGTGCTCTACTTCGGCGCGAACGACGGTGTGCATGGAGGAGAGCTGTGGCGCAGTGATGGCACGGCGGGCGGCACGCGCATGGTGGAGGAGCTCAACCCGGGACCCGAGAGCACCTTCCCTCGCCGCTTCGCGCGGACGCAGCAAGCCTTCTACTTCGTGGGCAGCCAGCCCAGGAGCGTCCACGTGTTCCGCAGCATGGGCAAGCCGGGTGCTGTCTCCGTGCTAGAGCGCTTCGAGGACAACTTCATTTTCAATCTCACGCCGGTGAAGTCGCGCATCTTCTTCCTCGTGGACAACGACGAGGGCGAGGCCAGCCTGTGGAAGACGGACGGCACGCCGGCCAGCACGCGCGAGCTGCGCTTCTTCCATGGCGAGTACCCGCATGACTTCGTGGCGCTTGGAAACCGGCTCGTGTTCAGCGCGGGCGGGAACTTCAACGGCACGGACTTCGGTGGAGAGCCCGAGGGAGAGGAGCTGTGGACGAGCGACGGCACCGTGAAGGGGACGCGGCTGATCAAGGACATCCGTCCTGGCCCGGAGAGCTCCGCGCCCGAAGCGCTCGCGGTGCTGAACGGGCGCGTCTTCTTCGCTGCGGACAATGGCGGAGGCAAGGGTCGCGAGCTGTGGGTGACGGACGGCACTGCCGGGGGAACGCGCCTCTTCAAGGACCTGGAGCGTGGGCCGGGCTCGTCTTCACCCGAGGGACTCACTGCCATTCAAGGCACGCTCTTCTTCAGCGCGGAGACAGGGGGGCGAGGCCGCGAACTGTGGGTGAGCGATGGCACGACGTCAGGCACCGAGCGACTGAAGGAGTTGAACCCGGGGCCTGCCTCGTCCTCGCCGAGCGGCTTCGTGCGCTCGGGCTGGGATGTCTTCTTCACCGCGGAAGACAGCGCTGGCCGGGAGCTGTGGGCCTTGCCCTTCCGGCCTGAGGATGAATGCGATGAGTCGTCTCGCCACTCGCAGTCCGAGAGGCTCCCCTAGGCTGCAGGAGAGGGGCGTGAGGACGGCGCCTCAGAAGCACCGGGCCTTGGCGGAGACTCCCGAGCGCGAGGAGCCTCCGCTGAGGTACCAGTTGCCCACGGCCTTGCTGATCTCGACGAACTCGTTGTCGCTGTCGAACTGTCCCGCCATGGATGTGAGGGCGCAGACCTTGTTCCCCGCGAGCCCCATGTACGTGGAGTTGCGAGCCTCCTGGCTCCACGAGTACTCGCCGCTGTAGGAGTCCACCGTGAGGCACCGCGCACGCGCGGAGCCATTCCGAGCTTGCGAGGCTCCTGACAGGAACCACGAGCCTCCACTCTGGTACACGCCGATCCAGTCCGTCGGGTGGTTGAAGCTCCCGCCCACACGCGTCAGGAAGCACACCCGGCCATTCACCGGGCCCAGGTTCGTCGGCTGCTGGCCCGCGGCCCAATCGTAGCCTGTGGTGTATTCATGGGTGTCGCGCATCCCGGCGCATGCGGCGGCGGCCCGCGTCGAGCCCGTTCCGTCGACATGCCACCGCTCCCACAGTGCGGCGATGCGGAGCGAGTCTCCGCCCGTATCGAAGGCCCCGCCCAGGCGCGTGAAGAAGCAGGCCCGGTCGGACGTGGAGGCCAGAGGCGTGGCGGGGTTGGGGGCCACCCAGGATCCCCGAGCCGCGAAGGTCAACTCCTGCTTGGCGCTCTGGAGCGCTCCGAACTCTTCCACCGGCTCCTCCTCTAGCGCTTCGGGGCCGCAGGCCTCGAGGGACAGGGTGAGCGGCAGCACTGCGACGAGGGGGAGTTTCCGCATGGCATCCTCCTTGGGGTTTTCAGCGGGGGCCGAAAATCAAGATGAGGTGCGAACTCGGAAATAACAGGCCATCCATGTCTAATCTGTCAGACGGTAGAAGCCAGAAGGCACATGGCCTGGGCTCGGATGAAGTGTCTCAGACATTCTCAAGTCTCAAGCTGAGAGAGTTATCTGCGACAGCCATTCCTGAGCGCCTGGCACGGAGTGTTCGGAGGCTCGCTCGGCCGCTCCTCGGCGGAGAGGACGTCAGAACCCGAGGGGGAGCGGCAGCGGCAGCGGCCCGATCCCACCCCTACCTTTGGAAGCAGGGTCTGACTGCGACAGCGAGGGAGCACTCCATGGAGTCCTGGAACCAGACAGCGGCCGACGCGGTGCGCTCGCACGCGCCCAAGGATGTCAACCAGCGCATCGACGAGCGGGTGGAGCGCTGCGTACGCCACATGGCCCAGCAGGATCGGGCGGAGATCTCCCGCTACCTCCAGAAGCTCGAGCGGGAGTGGGACATCCACCGGGCGGTGATGGTGGCGGGCTCGGCGGTCGCGGTGCTGGGACTGTGGCTGGCCCGGCGGGACGGCGGCCACTGGCGCATCCTGGGAGGCATCGCCGCAGGGCTGATGCTCCAGCATGGGCTTGTGGGCTTCGGGCCCCTGGCCGAGTTGGTGCGCGCCGTGGGTGGCGTGCGCACGCGCCGGGAGATCGACTTGGAGAAGTTCGCGCTCAAGGCACTGCGCGGCGACTTCGAGCGGATCCCCCGGAACGATGGGGGGCCCCTGGCTCGGGCCAACGCGGCGCTCGTGGCCGCGCAGTCCTGAGCGGTGGGCTCAGGACGCCACCGCCACGGAGCGCACGCGCCGCTACTGCATAGGCATGCCGATGCGGCCGATGCCCGCTCCGGGTGGGAGGCCGGGTGAAGGCCGGACGTCGCCTTCTCCCTTCCGATCGAAGAAGCCGTTGAGGCCAGCGATGCCGATCGAGAAGTTCGTCACCCATCCGTCATCCGGCTTGCCAACCGGCGCGCCGATGTCCACCGGCCGCGCGAAGTGCAGGCGCATCAGCAGAGGCCCGAGTGAGAGGTTGAAGCCCACCGCGAAGTCCAGCGTGCGCCGATCCCACAGCCGCCGTGTCGTGTTGCCCACGCCGCCGACGTCCACGCCAGCGATGGCCTCCAAGTCGCTCAAGAAGGCGACCCGGATGATGTCGTTGAGCGGCACCTGCAATTCCAGCGTGGAGTAGGCGAAGTTGCGGCCCAGCAGCCACTCCTCGTCTCCGAAGTTCACGCCGCGCAGCGTGTCGAAGCTCGACAGGAAGTACGAGCGCGCATACTTGCCACCGAACGTGCTTCCGCCCGCGGCGCGGATGAAGATGTTGCTACGCCCGTAGATGGGGAAATAGCGCTCCAGATCCAACCGGATGTTGCTGTAGGCCTCGCTGTTGAACGGCTGTGCGCCCACGGCCGCCTCCAACAGCGCCGAGCTCCCGGACAGCGGTCCCGTCGCATAGTGGTAGCGGATGGTGTTGTAGCCAATCTGTCCCGTCAGCTCCGTCTGGAAGCGCGACTTGTCGTTGGCATCCAGCCAGGGCCGGTACAGGTTCTGGCCCGAGTTATTGAACGTCGGGTTCTCCAGGCGGAAGGCCGTATACGAGTCGATGAAGTACGAGGTGCCGCCCGCGGTCAGCTCGCCTTGCAAGTAGAGGAAGGTGCTGAGTGGGTAGCGCACGCTGCCGATGGCGCCGTAGTACCGCTCGCCCGAGAAGAACGTGGTGCCCAGCGATCCAAAGCTCTCATCCAACCGGAAACGCAGCGACTGGAAGAGGCCCACGCCCCACACCGTGCGCTTCTCCTGGTTCACATAGAGCAGCACGCCATCGGTCAGCTTGAACGAGCCGTAGATGGCCATGTTGAGCAGCATGGCGTGGTTCTTCATCCGGTCGCTCGCCATGGCAAACACCTGGCCGTAGAAGCCTCCACTGCCTGCGCCAGCGAAGCCGAAGATGGGCCCCACCTCGATGTTCTGCCGGGCGAAGGGCCGGTAGTTCTCGGCCCCCGTCAGCGGCATGAAGGCCAGCGGCGTGGGCGGCTCGGCCGGAGGTGCCGCCTCCGTGGCCAGGCTCAGCATCTTCGACGCGCGCAGCAGCGACGGCCGACGCTCACCGGACTGGTGGAACAGCATCCACAGGCCACCCTCGGGACCTGGGCCCGGCTCGAAGACGCCGGTGGTGACATCCGTGCGCCGCACGATGGAGCCGTCCGTCTTCAGCTCGTGCAGATCCGAGCTGCTGTGGTGCCACTCCACGAAGAAGATGCGGCCGTCATCCAGGGCCACCGGATCCGCCTGATCCTGTGCCTGGCTGGTGAGGCGCTCGGGCTGTCCCGGCGCGTCCGGCTTGATGCGGAACAGGTTGTAGAAGCGGTGCGACGTCGCGTCCGAGGTGTAGATGATGCCGCTCGGGCCCCAGGTGATCTGCCGCTCGGCGTACAGGTCATCCGTGAGCTTCCGGGGCTTGGCGTCCTCACCATCCTTCAGCGCGAGCACGTACACGTCCCGGATGCCCGCGTCGTTGATGCCGATGAACGCCAGCCACTGTCCGTCCGGCGAGAAGGCCACGGCGGGAATTCCGAGCAGCCCGTGCTGGCCCACGCGGTACGCCACGCGGTTGCCCGCATCCAGATCCACTGAGACGCTCGTCTGTCGCTGGAATCCCGTGCGCATGGCGCCGCGGCGCACCAGCTCGTCGTTCGTCTTCTGCTCGGAGGTGTACGAGTAGTTCTGCACGTAGATGACGTCGCGCCCGTTGGACTCCGCGGTGAAGACGAACTTGTCCTTCGTCAGCGCGAAGTTGCGCCCGAAGATGGGATGGAGGGACTCGGCGCCCGGCACTCCGTCATTGGCCACCTTGATGGCGCTGGAGGGCGCCTTCGGGTCTACCAGGTACAGCCGGCTCTCGCCCGTGTCCGGGATGATGGTCCGGTACAGGATCACCTTGCCGTCCGGCGAGCTGTTCATCGCGGTGGTGATGCCGGAGCGATCCTCCATCTCCTCGAACGCGGGCGCCGCCTGCTCGGAGCTGAGGTAGCCCTTGAAGGCGCGCCGCTTCATCCAGTTCTCGAAGCGGGCGGAGATCTTCTTGGGCTCGTCGCCCGTGAGCCGCTGCAGCAGCTCCTCGAACTTCACCGAGCCCGAGTCCTTCCCGCCGGAGATGAGCTTGGGTGACTCGTCCAGCACCCGCTGGATGAAGCCCTTGCCGTACTCCTCCTCCAGGAACGTCACGCGCGCCTGGCCCGCCTTGTAGATCCACAGGTACCCGTACGGCCCAGGCGAGAAGAAGTCGAGGAAGGCATAGCCCTTCATCACGTCCGGGTTCGCCATCAAGTCCCGCACCAGCATCTCCGCCTCGGGATCCAGGCCGTTCTTCGCGTAGAACTCGGCCAGGCCTTCGATGAACCACAGCGGGATGTTCTGGAGCGGATCGCCAAAGGTCTTCTTCGTGTTGGCGATGGTGCGCACCTTCTGGATGGTGAACTGGTGCGCCAGCTCGTGGGTGCTGATCTCGTGGAAGAGCCGGTGGTCTCCCAGGTACGGCAGCGAGAGCTTCAGGTCCTCGGTGCTGGTGACGCCGAGCGTGCCCTCCGACACGGCGAAGACGTTGGTCTGCAGGAACTCCTGGTAGCTGTTGTAGAGGATGTAGGGGAACGTCTCGGTGGGCACGTACTTGAACTGCTCCACCAGGTACCGGTACGAGTCCTCGATGAGCGGCGCGGCGCGCTCGGCCACCTGGCGCTCGCGCTCGTAGAAGTAGAAGCGCACGCCGCCCGTGCTCTCTCCCAGCGACTTGGCGTACTTCACGCCGCCGTCCGCCGGGGTGCCGCCGTCCGCGCCGCCGCCGGCCCACATCGCCGCGTTCGCGGGCTGGGTCGGCTCGACCGACGCCACGCCGCCATCCATCGGGACACCACCGTCCAGGCCTCCCGCCAGGGCCAGTGGCTCGTTGCTCGTGGGCGGAGTGGTGGTGACTTGCTCCGTCTCCTGGGGCGGCTCGGCGATCGGGCGGGAGGAAGAGCTGACCTCCGGTGGCATCGTGGGCGCCGCTGGGATCGCGCCTCCGGGAACGCCCGGGGGCAGCGGGTCGGCCTTCTCGGGCGGTGCGGCCTCGCCCTTGGCGGCGGGACCCACGAGGATATCGACGTGCCGCCACTCGAAGTCGAAGGTGGTGACCTGGCTCCGGTCAGCGCGGCGGGGATAGACGAAGACCTGGGCGAGCGCCATGCCGGGCAACAGCGTCAGCAGCAGGGCGGCAGCAGTGGAGCGTCGGTTCACAGGTACGACCTCAGGGCCTGTTGGGGGTCGAGCGACAGAGCGTACGTAGGGATGGAAGCTCCCTCTGGGGAGTGCAAGGCACAAGTCTAACGTGAGCTTTTGCTCAGCTCTGTACTTCCTTGTTCCGTGGTGTCTCCAAACGGGTAGCCCTTTCGTCCCGTCGTGCCTCCCGGTATGCAGGGGGCTATGATCCGCCTCTTTTCAGTGTCCCTGGGTGCCCTGCTGCTCGCGGCGGGGTGTGGGAAAGCCAACGCGCCAGTTGCCCGGAATGACTGTGCCTACGAGAAGCTGGACCTGTCCTCGTGCGACAAGTCGGGCCTCGGAGCCATCAAGGCCGAGGGCATCTGGAACATGGACCTGACCTTCGACGACGGGGAGAAGTCGGCCGGGGTCCTCCGGTATGTTGGCGAGCCCGCGATCTCCGGGCTGCCCATCTCCAGCACGCGCATCGAGCCGGAGCTGTTCCTCGTGTCCAGTGACGTGGCTGCCACCGATGGCACCGGCAACTTCGAGTTTCGCTTCGCCGGGTGCCGCTCGACGTCTCCCACGCAGGTGGAGGGCGTGTTCCGGCGCTGCTTCAACGGCACGCAGGATCTGGCGGGCACCTTCCAGGCCAAGCGCGTCGTGCGCCGCGAAGGCGAGACCGAGGGCTCCAACATTGAGTTCGTCTCGGAGCTGGCGCTGCCGGATGACGCCAAGGCCCAGGACATCTTCGTGGCAGGGGGCTTCGCGTACATCGCCGCGAGCGAGAAGGGCCTCTACATCTTCGACGTGACGAACCCCGCGGCGCCGAGCCTGGCGGGGAAGCTGGTGCTCTCGGCGACCGATGCGGATGCGTTTCACAAGGTCTGGGTGAAGGATCAGACGATGTACATCGCCAGCACCAAGCGCGGTGTTCTGGTCTACGACGTGTCGAACCCGAGGTCCCCGTTGCCGGTCAAGGCGTTCCCCACGGACAAGGCCGTGGACGTGCGCGCGGTGACGATGGACGGGAACTGGCTCTATGCAGCCTCGCCCTCCCCGAACGCCGAGGTTCTCATCTTCGACGCCACCAACCCGCGGGAACTGGCGTTGGCCAAGCGGTACTACGTAGAGAACACGAACCCGACGGTGGGGGACCGGCCCTATGACGTCGTGGCCAGCGGCGGCCGGTTGTACGTGAGCCACTGGACGTACGGACTGGCGGTGTCGGACGTGACCAACCCGCGCCAGCCCAAGCTGCTGGGCAAGTACTCGTACCCGGAAGCGACCACCCGCACGGCGGCGGTGGGCGTCATCAACAACCGCACCGTTGCGTTCGAGGCTGGGGAGGCCTGGGGCGCGCACCTGCGGGTGCTGGATGTCAGCGCGCCGGACGTCATCGTCACCCAGGCGGCGGAGTTCTCGCTCCGGCCGGAGGTGTCCATTCGCTCGGTGTCGCTGGTGGGCACGAAGCTCTACGTGGCGCACTACCAGGACGGCCTGCGCGTGCTGGATGTCTCCAACCCCAACGAGCCGCGCGTGGTGGGCTACTTCAACACGTGGCGCGAGACGGACAAGGCTCGCGGGGTGTCCTTCTTCGAGGGACTCAGTGATGTGGCGGTCACTGGGGACGGTTACATCTACGCGGCCGAGACGTCCCGAGGCCTGGTCATCCTCAAAGAGTAACCCCGAGCCTTCCTGAGGCTCCCCGGTGAAGACGGCGCCGTCCTTCACCGGGTGACGGTGGTGGCGCTGGCCTCGTCGAGGTTCTGTCGGCGGGCCTCGCGGAGGCGCTCGTAGGCGAAGAACAGATCCCACCGGGCCTTGTACGTGTCCCGGTTCCCCGTGGAGGAGAGCGCCTGGGCAATGTCGGTCCGCGCGCCCTCGACGAGGACCACGGTCTGTCCGCTCCCTGCATCCGTGGCGCTCTGGGCCACCTGCTCCAGCGCCGCGTCCGCCTCCTGGAGCGTGTCTCCGATGTCCAGCTCGCCCGCCACGAGCGCCTGGTCAGCCGCGATCAGCCACTGACGGGCACGATCGATCTCGTCCAGCCGCATCTGGCGATCCTGCTCCAGCGTGTTGGCGCGCTCCCGCATGGCGGCATCCTGCTGCTGCTGAGTGGCGAGCTGGGCCTGAAGCGTCTGAACCTCACTGCGCAGGGCGTTCACCTGTTGCTGCAGGTTGCCAGTGGCGCCAGTGGTGGTTCCCGTGCCAGAGGCTGCGGCTGTGCCCTGGGCTTGGGCCTCGTCTGTAGTCCCCGCAGTGCCCGCACCACCGGTGCCTGTGGCCGCCGTGTCCGCCGTGGGCTGCGAAGCCGTGCCGCCTGTCACCGGAACGGACTGGTAGTCCGGGTTGGAGCCTCCGACTTCAAAGACGGGCATCTGGACGACGCCGTCCGTGAAGTCCTGTCCTTCGGCGGTGGCGTCCGCGTTCTGGAGCGCCCGCTCCCAGGCGTCCCGGAACTCGAGGGCCGCGGGATCCTGGGTATCGGCATCAGGGGGCAGGGAAGGAGTGATCTCGGGCGTCTGCCCGAGCCACAGGCCAAGAGAGAGTGCGAGCCAGGGAGTCATCGGTCAGAAGCTGTTCACGTCCTGACGCTGTGACACGGGGACGGCGGGCGGCCGAGCGCCCGCACCCATGCTCCCTGGCAGTGCGGAGGCTCAGGCCGTTTGGGTGAAGCCCACGCCGTTCACCACGCTGCCGAACCGGCTGAGCAACTCCGACGGCGTGCCCTTGAAGTCCGTGAGGACCTCGGAGCTGCGCGTCTTGGCCTCGGCGGTCACGTCGATGGAGGCAACGCCGACGCTCACGCCCTCCTCCTCGAAGCCGACCTTGTCATCGGTGTAGGCGCTCACTTTGGCGCTCACCTTCGTGCCCTGATCCAGCGTGCGCAGCGCCCCGCCGAGGTCGCCGGTGATGGCCTTGCCCAGCGAGCCGGCGATGTCCTTGGTCTTGGCCTCGGCGGACAGCTGGACCTGGAGGCCCTGGCGGCCGTTGAGCTTCACTGGGCCGCCCTCGATCTCGGCGCCCGCGGCGAGCTCCACGTTGGCGGACAGCTTGGTGGTGGACTTGTCCACGGCCGTCTTGCCCGCCTGCTTCAGCGCGCCCACCGGATCGGAGATGAGCTTGCTGGGGCTGAGATCGATCGGGACCTTGGTCTCCATGGAGATCTCTGCCTTGCCGTCGAGCTTGCCCGGGCTGAGCGTGCCGCCGCTGGGCAGGCCCACGCCGTCGGCCACGTCCAGCTTGCCCTCCACGCCCACCTTCTGGGTGAGGATGAGGTTCGGCGGGCCCGACTTGGGGATCTCGATGGCCGTCGCGTTGGACACCGAGCCCGCCAGCTTCGCGCCGGGCAGGCCCAGGGAGCCCCCAGCCTCGCCGGAGATCTCGCCCTTGCCCTCGAGCTTCAGGGTGGTGGACTTGTAGTGGTCGCCGATGAAGCCCAGCTCGTTGCCCGCGGAGGCCAGCATCGCCGCGCCCACGGGGGCCAGCGGTCCGGCGGTGGCGGCCGCGCCAATGGCCACGCCCGCGACGGTCTCAGAGGCCTTCTCCACCTCCTGGGCGTTCTTGAACTCGAACTTCACGGTGGCCGAGGCCGTGCCTGTGGCCGACAGCTCCGCGTCCGTCAGCCCCGGCAGCTTGAGCTTGGAGGCCACGCCGGCGGTGCCGTTGCCCTGCAGCTCCATGGAGTAGCCCGTGTCCGTCTTGGAGACCTTCATCTCCACGCCGGCGCCCAGATCCGCGCCGAAGAGGGTGCCCTCGACGCCCGCCTTCACCGTGAAGCTGTCGCCCGGGGATTTCAGCTTGTGGATCTGGTCGTCGATGTTGAGCGCGTTGGCGGCCGCGTTGCGGATGGAGTCGCCCAGCTTGCCGACGACCTGATCCGAGACGAAGTTGTAGGCGCCCTTGGCGGCGTCTCCCGCCTTGTCGGCGAGGAACTCGCCCGCGTCCTTGATGCCGTCCCAGACGTTGCCAGCGAGGTCATCCAGGCCGCTGCCGCCGCCCTTCTCGATGAGCTCCTCGGCGGCGTCCTCCTTGCCGCCCTGCTTGAGCGCGGCGGCGATGGTGTCGCGGAACTGTGAGGAGCCCCCCTCGTCGACGAACTTGCTGAACCCGTCATCGACGTAGTTCTGCTCGCTGTCCTCGGGGATCTCGTTGGCGATGCCCATGGCCAGCTGCGCGGCGGCGCGCGGGGGAGCGGCGTTGCCGATGCGGCTGAGGTTCGCCGTCAGCCCGGCCATCTCCTCCTTGCTGCCCTTGTGCTCGGTGCCCTGGCCCACGAGCTGGGCGCTGCGGTGGAGCTGCTCGCCCGACATCGTCATCAGCGACTCGACGGCCTCGGGATCGTTCTTGTACTTCTCCACCTGATCGGCGAGCGCCTTCGTGTACTGGTTCGCGTCCGCCTCGGTCCAGTCCTTGACGGGCTTGTTGACGACGTCCTTCAGCTCGTTGTTGTGCGCGGCGACGGCGAGGTCCGTGCCCTTGAGGTTCGCGGCCTTCTGCGGATCCTGGCCGCTGGCCACCTGCTGGGCGAACAGCTCGTTCTTGAGCGTGTCCTTCGCCGTGCCCTCGAGCGTGTTGGCCGACGTCTGCACGATGGACGCCAGGGCCTCCTTGTCCTGTACGCCCTTCAGGTTCAGCGCGTCCTTGCCCTGGGCGGTGCCCGCGGCCTGCCCGGCCAGCTTCTTGCCAAAGCCGCGCAGATCCTTGCCGTCGCGGATGTTCAGCTGCTCGAGCGTCTTGGCCTTGGCCGGATCCTGCTTCAGCTGCGCGAAGTCGCGGTTGGCATCCAGGTTGGCCTGGATCTCCTTCGGATCATTCGAGGCCTCGACGCCCAGCTTCTTGGAGAGCGTGTCGCGCTCGGCCCCATTGGCGCCGTCGAAGGCATCCTTGATCTCCGTGGCCGAGGGGCCAGCCTTGGCGAGCTGCTCCTTGCTGAAGGGATCGGCGGACTTGAAGGGGTTGAGCGCGTTGACCGCGTAATTGAGGGTGTCCTTCTTCGCCGCGCCGTTGGCCTTGAGCATCGCCTCTTCGGCGTTCTTGGATTCGCGGGCGACGTTCTCCTGGGCCTTCTGGAGCTTGGTGTCAGCGTCGAGCAGGCTGCGGTTGGCCGTCTTCAGTTTCTCGCGGGTGGAGTCGACCTCGCCCCTGAGCTTCTCCACGTTCTTCTTGGCGGCCTCGCGCTGAGCCGGAGGCGCGTTCTCCAACTGCTGCTGGCCGTGCACCAGATCCTTGCGGGCCTGCCCCACGTCCTTGGCGGCGCCCTCGGCGGCCTTGGCGGCCTGCTCCTGGGCCTTGGCGGCCTGCTCTGCCTGCTGACGGGCCTGCTCGGCGCGTTGGGCGGCCTCGATGGCGGCACGTCGTGCGGCCTCCGCGGCTTCTGCTGCACGGCGTGCAGCGGCTTCGGCGGCGGCGTTCGAGTTGCCTGAGGTGCTTACGTCCGTGGCCATGCGGGGGGACTCCCAGAGGAGAGTGGGGGGCTCTCCGGTTATCGGGGATTTCCCCAGGCCGTTTCCATACCCCCTATTTTTTTCTCATATCTTGAAAGGTGGGTGGGTCAGTGCGTCAGAGCGCCTGCGCCGCGAGTGGGAAATGGGCCTACCTGCCAGAGAAGGGGCTGGGGCCATCGAGCCGTAGGGGAATCTTGATGGCGAGGGTGAGTCCCACGTCGAAGCCATGCCGGGGCAGCTCCTCGGTGCCGCCCGCGATGGGGATGCCGAAGCGCAGGGTGGCGGTGGCGGCGCCCACGGAGGCGAACGGAGCGAAGTGAAGGCTGGTGGTCGCGGCCTCGCCACCGCCCTCGGTCTCGTATGCCACGCCGAGCTCCATGCCGATGGGAAACGTCTCGAGGGTATCGGTCGCCTGCAGGCCGCCGCAGAAGCGGTCGTACTGGAAGTTCATGGCCTGCCACTGGGCGAAGACTCCGAATCCGCCGAAGTCGTTGTTGGTGAAGTGGTGGAGGCTGAGCTCGGCGCCGAGTCCGAAGGCGCCCTTGCCCGAGTGCCGGTACGAGCCGCTCAGCAGAAGGCCAGGGTTGACATAGGTGGCACCGGCCTGGGGGCCGAAGTCACTGGCCTGGGCAGCGGGGGCGGACAGCAGCACCAGAATCAGCGCGGAGAGGGGGGCGCAAGAAGTGCGGAGCATGTGAGGTTCCAGGGTGGGTGGGGGCTCCCAGGGGTAGACCTGATGGTGCAGGCGTCGTGCCTCTGCTCGCGCGCTCGTGGCCCCCGTGCACACGTGCAGGGAAGTGCCCTCGGGGTGTGCCACGCGCTTCACACTGTGCGGCGGTTCGCGCGGAGGACTTCTCGGGCAGCGCGAAGCCCCGTCTCCAGCGCGCCATGCACAGTGCCCTCTTCGCCCTCGGTATTCGTGGCCTCACCGGCGAAGAAGAGGGTGTCCGCCACGGGCTCGGCCAGTTTCTGCAGATCCTCGACGGCTCCAACGGGGATGACGCAGTAGCCGCCACGGGTGAAGGGCTCGTGCTGCCAGTTCACGACGCGCCAGGTCTCCAACTCCGTCCGGAGCACCGGCAGCCGCAGACGGAAGATGCGGGAGAGGGTGTCCAGCGCCTGCTCGAGCGCGGTCGCTTCTGGCAGCTCCGAGAGTTTCAGGGCAGGAGGCCCCCCGCTCCAGCCGACGAGGTGCCGCGACTGGTGAGGTTCCAAGGTCCACCAGGTGGGGAAAGGGGACTCCGGCGCATGGAAGAAGCCGAAGCGACGCGTGTCCTTCGAGTCCTTCCAGAACGGCGAGCGGAAGCGCAGGAGCACCTTCACCAGGGGCCCCATCTCCAGGCGGGTCCACGCGCGCTCCTTCTCGGGGAGGCGCGGAATGAAGCGCACGGCACCGGGCTCGGGAGGACGCACGCGCAGCACGCCCACCGGCAGCGTCACGATGATGCGCGGAGCCTGGAACAGGCCCAGAGGCGCTCCCTCGCGAGTCCGGGCCCTTACCCGTACCATGCCTCGCGACCAGCGAATCTCCTCGGCCACGGCGTTGAGGAAGAGCGTGCCAGGGCGCCGCTCGAGTCGTTCTGCAAGCGGACGCAGCACCTGGCCATATCCCTGCATGACACGTGACGGAGTAATCCCCCCCAGCTCCTCCGCCGCCTGCTCCATCTTCGCGATGGCGAGCGTGCTGGCCGTGTCCGCGGACGCGGCATAGAAGCCCTCGATATAGCCACGGGCGATCGCGAGCTTGAGAGCTGGCCACTGCTCGGCTCGAGCCCTCTCTCGCAGCAACTCGCCCACGGGCCGATCTGGAGGCTTCGCTGAGGCCAGCGCCTCGACGAAGTTGAAGGCCTTATCCGCATCCAGGAGCCGACCCTTCCAGGACCGCACGTGCCGGTCATTGCAGGCCTTGACGGTGAGCTTCTCTCGCTTGGCGAGCTTCAGCAGGGTGGGGGGCGTGCCGTGGACGAACTCGGCGCCCAGCTCCAGCGGCGTCCCAGTGAACGGATCCGGCACCGTGTGGACGCGGCCGCCCACCCGGTCGCGTGCTTCGAGCACCGTGACGCGCAGTCCGGCGCGCACGAGCCGCTCCGCGGCCCCGAGGCCTGCGGCGCCCGCGCCTAGAACGATGACATCGGAAGGGCGGTTCATGCCTCTTCCTGCGCTGGAGGCAGCCTGGGAGGCCACTCCCATCTCGCCGGGCCGTCACCCGAGCGACACTCGGGGCCGCGCTCGAAGACACGGGCGCGGCCCCGAGGGCACGTCAGAGGTTGATGCGCAGGCCCACGCCCGCCTGGACCGTGGGAGCAGGCACGAACGCCTTGCCATCGACCTGGAACGGTGGCTCATCCAGGGCGAAGCGGAACTCGCCGCCCTTGGTGCCGTAGTTCGCGGCGGCGTACGCCTCGATGCTCAGGTATGAGAGCACGCGGTGGAGCACGTCCAGCCGGGTGGTGAAGGACCGGTCCGACAGGTTGCCCAGGGTGGACAGGATGAAGGACGTCTTGTCCCAGGAGCCCGGTCCGGTGAGCACGCCGTAAAGGCCGGCGTAGTGCTTGCCCACGTAGAACGGCTGATAGACCCCCTGCGCGATGAGGTACGGGTAGGCGATGGCGGTGCTGTAGCCGGTCGAGTTGTAGAAGTACTCGACGCCCACGGTGGCGCTGTCGTTCTCGCTGTAGGCGAACGTGTAGTTGGCGCCGCCGGAGACCTGCGGGGTGAGCCCGCCCGGGGTGTAGCTCTCGATGGACAGCTTCTGAAGCTGAACGAGGTCCTGCGGGCCGTGGATCTCCAGGTCCTCGGCCTCCTCGATGAGCTGCTGGATCGAGACGCCCGCGGGCAGCCGGTAGAGTGGGGTGTCCGAGCCCTTCTTCAGTGCCGCCTCGGCGTACACATCGAGCGGCCCGAGCGCCGAAGAGATATCGAGCCCGAAGCGGGGCTTGCGGCCGCGCTGGAGCACGGCACTGGCGCCGATCTCGGACTCACCCAGCACGACCTCGGCGCGAGCGGCGCCGCCGATGCGGCCGAGCGTGAAGGCCGGCCCAGCATTGTCCAGCATCGCGATGCCATAGAAGTTCCACCCCTTGGCCTCCCAGGGGACGTGGAGCTTCAGCATGGAGGCGCCGGTGCGAGCATCGAAGACGGCGAGCGGATCCCTGCGCTGGGGCGACAGGAAGTCCGTGGGGTTCCAGAAGCGCGAGGTGCCCCACTTCACGTGCTGCTTGCCTGCGGTGACGAACACCGTGTGATCGATGTCGAAGCGCAGCCACGCTTGATCCAGCAGGACGCGCGGGTTGGACCGCACGGTGCCGGGAGTGGTGGTGCTGCCATCGCTCGAATTGGTGCCGAGGAAGCTGATGGTCTGGCTGCCCTGGGTCGGATCGAAGCTGAGCCGGCCCACCACCATGCCGCGCAGGCGGTCCGTGGGGCGGGCATCGAAGTAGCCATCCACCAGCGTGGGAGCGGAGAACGGAGTGCTGCCGAAGGACACGCCCTGGTTTCCCTGGGCGATGGCGCGCAGGTAGAACTGGCCGCCGATCTTCAGCGGGTCATCCACATGCTCCTCGGAGCCGAACGCCTCCTGCGAGGACGTCCCGCTGAGCGCCTGCTCATCCCGGGTCTCCTCGCGGCCGGACTGCTCCACGGCGGGAGGCTGGGCGGGCGGAGCGCTGGCGTTCGTCGAGGACGGTGCCGTGGGCGTAGCCCCTGCGGGAGTCTCACTCTCGGAGGAGCCGCCGAACATCGCATCCTCATCCGGCCGCGACTGGGCGGCGGCAGGCAGGCACGAGAGAGCCGCGGCCAGCGCCGCGGCGGTGGTGAGCGTGCGCGGGGTCATCGGCTCTTACTCTCGAGCCACGCCTTGGTGAAGATGTTGGCCTCCAGCGACCGCAGGTCCACGCTCTTGATGAGGATGACGGTGGAGTTGGCCTTCTCCACCTCGTCGTAGATGCGGATCTCCTGGGGGTACCAGACGTCGGCGCCCTTGGACTCGCTGAAGAGCTTCTGCCACTTCGGATAGTAGAGCGTGCGCATCAGCCGGCCGGACAGGGCGAACTCCTGGCGCTTCAGGACGTTGGTGGTCTCTTTGTCCACCCACAGCTTGATGACGGGGTAGGCCACGTCGATGGTGGGCCGGGCCTTGAGCGACATCTTGTGCACCTGGAACTTGCCCAGCGCCTCTTCGCCCTCGTACGTCGCGTCATACTCCTCGGCGAGGCGGGACTCGTCGAAGTCGGCGCGGCGGCTGTCGGTGCCGGCGATGCGCTCGCGCTCGGTGCGGCGCTCCCACTTGCCCACGTTGGGATCGTAGATCCACAGGTTCTTGTCCAGGCGCAGGTAGCCCTTGCCGGCCTCGCCCTTGGGCTTGGTGAAGAGGATCATCAGCTTGTCGTCCGCGTCGCGCCGGTAGACGAGCGCCTCGCGCACGGTGTCCGCTTTGTCCTTCTCCTTCTGCTCCAGGTACACCAGCGACTTGTAGTCGCCGCTGTTGCGCTGCCGGTCGTCGATGACCTCCAGCGTCTTCTTCAGCTCGGCCGCGTCCAGCGCGAAGGCGGCAGGGGCCGCGAGCAGCACCGCGGCGAGCGCGGCGGACAGCAGGTTTCGAGGCGTCATGGCAATCACCCGATGTGGTGCATGGCCGTCACGGGCTTCATCCGCGCGGCGAGGAACGAGGGAATCAGACTCACGAACATGGAGGCCCCAGTGATGAGCGCCACCGCGAACACCACGGAGCCGGGCTCGATCTTCAAGAACCAGTGCTCCGTCAGCAGCATCACCTGGACGACCTCAGGGGCGCGGATGTGCTGGGCGTTGACGAGGAAGCAGAGCCCCGCGGCCACCAGCGCGCCCGTGAGGGTCGCCACGAGGCTGAGGATCAGCGCCTCCGCCAGGAACATCGTCTGCACGCTCTCGCGCTTCATGCCAATGGCGCGCAGCGTGCCAATCTCCCGGGTGCGCTCGCGGATGGCGATCCACAGCGTGTTCGTGATGCCAGCGGCGATGACCACCAGCAGCACGAAGGTGAGCCCGCCGGTGATGGCGCCCAAGGCCTGCACCACCCACTGCACGAAGGAGATCTCGTCCTCCCAGTTGGTGATGTCCAGCTTCTGGCCCGTCCAGCCCTCGCGGTTGACCACGTCGAACTTCATCCAGAAGGCGCGTGGGTCGTTGTCCATGAGCGTGTAGCCTGACTCGGCCAGCTGGGTGCGCAGCCGCTGCTGCACCGCGGGGATGTCCTTCATGTCCTTGAGGTACAGGTAGATGGCGCCGGTGGTGTCGTCCTTGAGCTGGTACAAGTCCCTCAGGCTCTTGCTGGGCACGAAGGTGTTCCACGCGCTCATCATCCCGATGTTGGCGGCGATGGCCACCACGCGCACGTCCTGCGT
This sequence comes from Hyalangium minutum, assembly GCF_000737315.1. Lineage (GTDB taxonomy): Bacteria > Myxococcota > Myxococcia > Myxococcales > Myxococcaceae > Hyalangium > Hyalangium minutum. Next base: position 64,875 of record NZ_JMCB01000001.1, on the reverse strand, counting down.
GTTGTTGATGCCGCGCATGGTGGGGGCCGACAGCGTCAGCGTGTCGCCCACCGTCACTTCCAGCTTCTTGGCCTGCTCCTCGAAGATGAGGATGGTGCCCGGCTGCTTCAGGTCATCCAGATTTCCCTTGCGAAGCTGGACGACCTTGCGGAAGCCCGGCTCGGCCTCGACGTCCATGCCGCCTACGCCCACCTGCATGGAGCCGGTGTCGGAGACGAGCTTGGCCCAGCCGCGGCCGCGCTGGGAGATGTAGTCCAGCTCGGGTACGTCCTGGCGGATCTTCGCGACGAGCTTCGGGTACTCGGTGACCACGGGCGCGGACTGGCCCGCGGTGACTTTGTAGAAGCCGCCCACGTTCACGTGCCCGCTCATGAGCGTGGTGGCCGACTCCAGCATGGTGGACTTCATCCCGTTGGTGACGCCCATCAGGATGACGAGCACTGCGGTGACGCCGCCAATGGCGCCTCCGAGCAGGAGGGTGCGCCGCTGGTGGGCCCGCAGGTTGCGGACGGCCACCCGGCACAGCATGGCGACCTCCGCAGGGTGGGTCAGCAGGTAATAGAAAAAGTAGCCCAGGTTGTAGAGCGCGTAGACGGCGCGGACGGGCTGCAGGGCCATGCGCTGGAGCCAGTTCAGGCCCGAGGGGTCTTCGAGGGCCTGGATCAGCCTCACATGGAAGGGGCGTTGGGACATGGCTTCACTCGTCCGTCTGCATCGCCGTGACGGGCGACACGCGCGTGGCCATAAAGGCGGGGTAGAAGGTGGAGAACAGGGAGACGCCCACCACGAGGATGAAGGCGACAACGATGTTCGAGGCGCTCAGGGTGGGCAGCAGCCGGGGGCCGCTGAAGAAGAAGTAGAGCTCCTCGGTGCCCGCGGGGATGCCGACCTTGCCAAGCCAGCGGATGAGCGCGCTGCCAGCCCCAGCTCCCAGGCCGCCAAACACCGCGCCCAGCACCACCGTCTCCAGCATCACCATGGCCAGGATGAAGGAGCGCTGCGCGCCGATGGCTCGCATGGTGCCCACCTCCCTCACGCGCTGGAGGGTGGCCATCATCACCGCGTTGTTGATGATGGCCAGGATCACCACGAAGAGGATGACGATGATGCCCCACAGCACCATGCGCATCATCAGCACGAACTGGCCAATGAGGCCCGCGGCCTTCTGCCAGCTCACCACGCGCAGCTTCAGGTCCTTCAGCTCCTGGGACTTCCCGAGCTCGGACAGGGTGGTCTCCAGCTTCTCCGGATCCTTGAGGATGATGGCGGAGCTCAGCACCATGCCCTCTTCGATCTCCTTCTGGGAGTAGACGCGCTTGAGCAGGTCCTCGTTGCGCAGGGCGGCGCCGGTGGAGGTGATCTGCTCGTTCTCGTTGATCAAGCCGGGCGTGGCGTCCGCCACCAGGGTGGAGGGAGCCGCCTCGCCGAAGAGGGCCTCCTCGGCGTTCTCGCGCTTCACCTCGGCCGCGCCGCTCTTCTGCTTGAGCAGGGCGATCTCCTCCTTCTTCTCCTCGGTGAGGTAGCCGTACAGCTCGCGGAAGGACACCAGGTCCATCAGGTTCGCGGAGCCCGCCAGCGGGGACTTCTCCAGGCCGCTGAACTGGTAGGTGCCGTAGATGGGCACGTTCACGCTCTGCACGTAGCCGGTGCGGCTGAACGCGGTGATGGTGATCGTGTCCCCCATCTTCAGGCGGTACAGGTCCAACAGCGGCACCAGTTGCTCGTAGTACTGCTTGTAGCGGGTGTCGAAGTTCTCGTCGGTCACCGTGAGGAACTGGCTCACCAGCTTGGACAGATCCGTCTCCTTGCTCTGCAAGATGTCCTGGAGCCGCGACACGGCCTGCTGCGACTTCATGGGATCCAGCTGGTAGACGATCTCGCGCGGCTGCGTGGAGTTCTCCTTCACGTAGCGCTGAAGCAGCGGGTCCGAGGCGATCGTCTTCTGCTTCGTCTCGAGCGCCTCCTTGATGAGGTCCATCCGGCGCGCGGACTTCAGCTTGAGAAACTCCTCATAGAAGTACTTGGACAGCAGCATGCCGCGCTTGCCCTGGGGCACCGCCGTGCCGTCGATGATCTGCATGCGGTCGAAGCTCTTCTGGAACGCATCCAGGTCCGTGCCCACATAGCGGATGTAGAGCAGGTCTCCATCGGCCACCTGGGGCGCCAGCTGGTTCTCCAGGAACTCCAGCGAGCCGAACGGGTCCTTGTCGAAGCCCGCCCAGAACTCCTCCGAGCGTGCCTTGGCCAGCGCCGCCACCTCTGCGGGATCCAGGGTCTCTTCCCGGACCAGCTTGGTGCGCGTGGCCTTCTCGGCCTCGAGCAGCTCGGCCAGGTGACGCACATGCGCCTTGAGGCTGTCGATCTGGGCGCGCCGCTCGGGCGTGTCGCCCTCCTCGGCGTTCTTCCGGTACAGCCCGCGCAGGCGCGCCAGCGTCAGGTCCACCGTGTTGCCGGAGGTAATGAGCGCGCCATTGGCGCCCATGGGCACCACTGTCTTCACGTTGGGGTGCTTCTCCAGCGCCGCCTTGATGGGGCTGAAGCTGTCCATGGCCGCGACGTCCGCCTCGCCACCCATGGTGACGAACAGCGCCAGCTCTTCCTTGGACTTCTCCGAGTACACCTGGATGTGGCCCGCGATGGAGCCGATGATCGACCGGCTCATGGACGAGTCCACGCTGTCTAGGAGCGCGCCGCCCGTCACCACCAGGAAGGTGGCGAAGAAGATGATGCCGCCGATGATGACGTTGACCCAGCTCTTGAACAGGTTGCGGAAGGCCACCTGCAAGAGCAGCTTGAGCGTGCCCATCAGTGCCCCTCCGCACCGGCCGCCAGGGCCATGCCCGCCTCGGCGGGAGTGACGCGGTCGAGGATCATCCCGTCCTTCAGACGCACCACGGCGTTGGCGTGGGTCATCACCTTGGCGTCGTGCGTGGAGAAGATGAAGGTGGTGCCGCGCTCGCGGTTCATCGCCTTCATCAGGTCGATGATCTGCTGGCCGGTGACGGAGTCCAGGTTCGCCGTCGGCTCGTCCGCCAGGACGATCTGCGGCTGAGTCACCAGGGCGCGGGCGACCGCGACGCGCTGGCGCTGTCCGCCGGACAGCTCGTTGGGGCGGTGCTTCGCGTGGCCGGCGAGGCCCACCTGCTCCAGCAATTGCGTGACCCGCTCACGCCGCTGCTGGGCGTTGAGCTTCTTCTGGAGCAGCAGGGGGAATTCCACGTTCTGGAAGACGCTGAGCACCGACACCAGGTTGAAGCTCTGGAAGATGAACCCGATGGTGTGCAGCCGCAGGTCCGTGAGCGCTCGCTCGGTGAGCTGCTTCGTGTCCTGGCCGGCCACCTTCACCACGCCTGCGGTGGCAGTGTCCACGCAGCCAATGAGGTTCAGCATCGTCGTCTTCCCGCTGCCCGACGGGCCCGCGATGGAGATGAACTCTCCGGGGTGAACCTGGAGCGAGACGCCTCGGAGGGCGGGCACCACCACCTTGCCGAGGCGGTAGTCCTTGGTGACTTCGTTGATGTCGACAATGGGCGCTGCGGACATGGAGAGGGGTCCTTTCACAACTCGCTGACGGGCAGGGGGACCAGGCGGGGCGGGGCGGATGATGGCTTGCGGACGGCTCCGCTCGTGTGGCGGACACATTCGCTAAAGCGGCTCTCGAGGTGGCAATTCCCACCCGCCGTCATGGCGACCCCCTGGATAGTGGTGCGACGCAAGGACGCGGCACCACCCGACGGGGCGGCATCTAGCTGCCTCACGACAACGCCGTCAATGTGGAATGGGGGTGGGAGAAGAGCGAGCGGAGGGCAAGCCGTTACGGCCTTGTTACAAAGATCGAGGCCCACGATCCGAGCGGTGGATCGCGGGCCTCGGGCCCAGCAGGTGGTCAGCAGCACTCCTGCAGAGCAGCGGAGCGCTCTCAGGAGCAGGGCGCTGCTAGAAGTCGCCGCTGGTCTTGTTGCCCTGGTTCACGTCCGAGCCAGTGCCGAGGTCCGAGCCCTGGTGGGTGATGTCAGGGCCCAGGTCGCCGCTGCCGCCCAGTCCCTCATTCATGGGCGGCACGCTGGAAGGAGGCAGGGTGTCCGACGGCTGGTTGATGCCCTTGTCCGGCATCATCACGTCCGAGCCGCTGCCGCCCTGGCCCACGTCGGTGTTCTTCTGGATGCTGGTGGCCACGTTGTCCGTCTTGCGCACTTCGAAGGAGGCGCGGATCTCATCGCCCTCCTTGAAGTCCGAGGCCCGCTTCAGGCTCGGATCCGTGAACTGCGTGTTCTTGTCGACCTTCAGCGGGACGATGGCGCCCGCGTGCTCGACCCAGATCATCTTCTTGTCGCTCTTCACGACGCGGCCCGTGATCTGGTTGCCGCTCAGCGGGTTCGTCGTTCCGCTCTGGCCCATCTGGTTGCCCGTACCGAGCGAGCTCTCGGGGCTGCTACCGGTGGTTGTCTGGACGCCAGACCCGCCCGTGTTGCTCTGGTTCTGCGTCTGCTGCTGGTCGTGCTTCTTCCCCTCGTTCGCGAGCGCCATGCCCGGGCTCATCAGTGCCACGGCCGCGAAAAGTCCCGTCAGCTTCTTCATGGAAGTCATCCCCCATCTGGATGTGGTGAGTGCGGAAGGGCGGTGCGCATCCCCCGCTAGGAAAAACGTAGGTGCGCTGGGAGGCGCGGACAGGCCCTCCGAGGCAATGCCGCGTGCATGCTTGCTCTGCGGCCGTGGCTTTCTGTCCACATTGCTCTCGGTGGTACGACGCCCGTCTTGAACAGAGAGGGAGTTTTCTCCTACCGTCCGTACATCCGCTTTTGAGTCGGCCGCCCGGACGGCGCCCTGACAGGAGACCCTTCCTACAATGCCTCCTCCCAAGCAGCAGCAAGCCCCTGAAGCTGAGCCTCTTCCCACTCCGTCCTATCCGGCGATCGAGTCCTTCATCGAGGGCGCCACCGCGGAAGAGGTCCAGTCGCTCTTCAACCCCATCAAGGAGGGCCTCGACACCCTCAAGGGTCCCAAGGCTGAGCAGGGCAAGAAGATCCAGGCCGCGTTGTCAAGCGCCGAAGAGCTACTGGGCATTCTTCTCGAAACGCGCGAACATCTGATCGCGGAGAACAAGGGCGGCAAGGGCCGCAAGTAGCTACCCCGCTGCGCAAGTGCCTGGAATTGCTGGAAACATTTGCGTTGCGCCGGGATTTTCCGGACCCGAGGCAACCCAGGCGCGTGATCAGCGATAATTACAATGAGAGCGCCGGGCTGGCCGGGGCTCTGAACCTTTCGAAGTTGTCCGAACGCTGGAGGAAAAAATGAAGGTCGATGGATTGATGGGTCCTCGGATGTCTACCAACCTGTCGGTGGGTCGGCAGACCCCGGACACGAGCTTCGGTGCTCGCGTTCAGGCGGGCGTGAACAACGCGGCGGGCGCGGTCGCCGGCGGCGTGGGTCTGGCCACGGGGATGTTCTCCGGTGGCGGCATCGTCTCGGCGGCGGTCTCGTCGATGACGACGCTTACCGCGTCGGGCGCCACTGGCGGCGCGTCCACTCCGTACACGTCGGTTCTGCCGGGCGCGGGCTCGGGCAGCACGGGCGCGGGCTCGGTGGGCGTTCCCTCCGTGAACACCACCGTGGGCTCCGGCGGCAGCGTCGGCATCCCGGGCGTGGGCGGCGGCGGCACCGCGGGCGGCCCGAACTACCTGGCGGGCAACACGGGCACGCCGGGCTCCGAGTTCAACGGTGAGCTGGCCGGCATGTTCCAGGAGCAGAAGAACCTGCTGAAGCTCCAGTCCGCCATGCAGCAGGAGTCCCAGAAGTACCAGGCCGTCTCCAACGTGCTGAAGTCCCGCCACGAGACGGCGAAGAACGCGATCGGCAACATCCGCTAATCCGCTAAGCTGTTGGTGGTCGGGCGCCGAGTGGGAAGGGGGGCTGCGGTACTGCCCCCCTTCTTCCTTCCGGGCCCTTGCACAGGAGAGCACGCTTCATGGCGGAGTCTGCGTCGGAGATTGCTGGCAGCGTCGTCCCGGTGGGCAAGCAGCAGGCGATGATCCTGCTCGAGGCCGGCTACATCTGGCTGGAGATGGGCAAGTACGACAAGGCGAAGGACGTCTTCACCGGCGCCGTGGCCTTGATGCCCAAGAGCGAGGTGCCGCAGCTGGCGCTGGGCGCGCTGGAGTTCGCCCAGGGGCGCCACGACAAGGCCCTGCAAGCCTACCGGGCGGCCCAGCGTCTGGCCCCGAACTCCGCCCTGCCGCGCGCGCACGCTGGCGAAGCGCTACTCTTCATGGGCAAGGTCCCGGAAGCGCTGAAGGAACTGAAGGCCGCGGTGGATCTCGAGCCCGAGGGCGATGGCGCCCGGCTCGCGCGTGCCCTCATCGATGCAAAAGAGGCGGGGGCGCTGCCTCCGCCGAAGAAGTAGCGCACAATGCGCTGGAGCTGAGGAGGCTTGGCGATGTCAGTCGGTGGCGTAGGACGCGGGGGTGGTAAGGGCCGTGCGGGTGGCGCGAGGGGTGCGTCCGGCAAGGCTCCCGCGGGTGGTTCGAGTTTCGGGGGCAAGGTCGACAAGGCCGAGTCCCTGGTGGGGCCCTCCGGGCTGGTGGGCTCTTCCAATGTCGAGCAGGCCCGGGCGGCGGATCCCATCTCCTCCCAGGCCATGGCCATCGCCAAGCAGCTCAAGAACGGCGGCTTCAAGAACAAGGAGGAGGCCACGAAGCACCTCGTCGCTGAGGTCCTCAAGGAGAAGCTCCGGATGAAGTCCTCCGCGCTCTCCAGCAAGATCGCGGACGCGCTCCAAGAGGATCCCCGGCTCAACCAGGTTCTTGAGCGGCTGTGGTCGAAGGCCGAGTGAGCGGCGTTTGGGCTTCGGCGACGACAAGAAGGCGATCCTCGAGAAATACGGCCCTTACGTGCGGTCGCTGGCAGCGACTGTCCGCAAGCAGTTCAACGCCCAGCTCGAGATCGAGGAGTTGATGGCCTACGGGCAGATCGGTCTGCTCGAGGCGGCAGATCGCTTTGATCCCAAGGTGGGAGCCAATTTCCTCACCTTTGCCCACTACCGCATCAAGGGCGCCATTTTCGACGGCCTGAGGAAAATGGGGGTGTTGAAGGGCGCGGATGCGCGCGGCGCGTTCGTGGGTGAACGGGCGGCCGCTTACCTTGGAAATTTGTCGGACCGCGAGCAGGGCGGAGGCAACCGCGGAGGGTCATTTGACGATGATGTGAATGACATCTCCAACGCGGTGACGGGGCTGGCCATGGTGCTGGCCACCAGCCTGGAAGGGCTGGACGCGTCGGGGTACGTGGATGAGTCTCTGCCGGCGGATCAGCGGCTGGAGATGGAGCAGCTGAAGCGGCGGGTGAGGGCGGCGATCGATCAGCTCCCGGAGAAGGAGCGGCAGCTGCTGCAGGGGTACTACTTCCACGGGAAGACGCTGGAAGAGGCGGGCGCGGAGATTGGGCAGTCGAAGAGCTGGGCGTCGCGGCTTCATGCGCGGGCCATCGAGCGGCTCAAGGAACTTTTAGACGACGAGGAAGCCCCGGCTTCCTCCGACGATGCAAGGAGGCAGTCACATGGCGGGTCCGACAGCAGGCATCTCGGCCGCACAGATCGCGCAGCAGAAGCTGCAGGATCAGGGCGCGCAGCAGGTGAACAAGCAGGGAGCCTCGAAGTTCGACGGGGTTCTCGCTAACAAGTCTCAGGGCGTTGACCAGGCCCAGGGCGTGCAGCAGGCGCAGTCGGTCCAGCAGACGCAGAAGGCCCAGCAGGTCGACGCGTCGCGTAAGGTCGACGACGTCAACAAGACGGAGAAGGCAGGCCTCAACAAGGTCAACGGCGCCAACAGCCAGCAGCTGACCGCCAAGGCCGCGGAGCCGGTGGACGCGAAGGCGCAGACGAGCAAGGCCAACACCATGGTCTCCAGCGTCGTCTCCTCGCTGGAGAAGGGCCAGATGAACCTGGAGAAGCTCATCAACTCCGGCATGAGCGGGAAGAACTTCTCCAACTCGGAGCTGCTCTCGCTCCAGGCCTCCATGTACAAGTACACCCAGGAGCTGGACCTCACGTCGAAGGTCGTCGAGAAGGCCACCAGCGGCCTCAAGGACGTGGTCAAGACCCAGGTGTAAAGGCTGCCTGCCCCTCATCCGGGCAGCGCTTCCAAGGGCGATCCCTCTTTAGTGGGGGGATCGCCCTTCCACGTTTTCCGGACCCCATGTTGGAACGGCAAGGCCGCGCCGCTAAGCTAGGCCCCGCACATGACTCATCGATCGTCCACCCGCCTCCTTCCCTTGTTGGCCCTGCTCCTCGTGACGGGCTGCTCCATTGAACTGCAGCACGGCCTCACGGAAGAGGACGCCAACGAGATCTACGTTCTGCTCAGCAAGAACGGCATCAACGCCACCAAGGTCGCGGCGGGTGAAGGCACGGACATGCGCTTCACCATCCAGGTGCCGAAGTCCGACGCCGCTCAGGCCGCGGAGCTGCTGCGCGCCAACTCGCTGCCGCGCCCCATGGAGAAGGGCTTCAACCACTTCGCCAAGGGCAGCATGGTGCCCACCGCCGCAGAAGAGCGCGCGATGATGCTCAAGGCCATTGCTGGCGAGATCTCCAACGCCCTGAACAAGGTCGACGGCGTGCTGGAGTCCAACGTCATCGTCAACATCCCGGAGACGAATGACCTGACGCAGCCGGAGAACAAGCCGATGCCGTCGGCCTCGGTGATGATCCGCTACCGCCCAAGCCTCGAGGGCAAGCCGCCGGTGACGGAGAAGGATGTGCAGACCTTCGTCAGCTCCGCGGTGCAGGAGCTCAAGCCGGACCGCGTGACGGTGCTGCTCACCCCGGGCCTGCCTCCCTCGGCGGAGACCAACCCGGAGAGCCGGCTGCAGGACGTGTTCGGCCTGCGCATGACGGCGGCCAGCGCTGGCCAGTTCCGCGTGCTCGTGGGCATTGTCTCCATCTTCGTCCTGGCCATGATTGGCCTCTCGGCCTGGGTACTCATGCGCGGAGGCTCGGGCGACGCGCGTCCGGCCCGCCGCTGAGGCGCGGGCAGCGTTAGGCTCTGAGGCTCTCTGCTTCGAACCCCGGGACCTGCGTCCCTCGAGGTGAACCGGTTTGGATCAATTCTTCACCTCGCTCAACAAGCGCCAGACGATGCTGCTGCTGACCGCCATCACCTTCGGCGGTCAGGAGGGCGTCGCCGCGCTCGAGCACCTCGCGCCGGAGGACGGGGAGCTGTTGCTCCACCGCGCGCAGGAGATCATGCACATCCCGCGTGAGAAGCGGATTCCGTTTCTCGTGCAGGAGATCAAGAAGCTGGTGAAGGACCGGCGCGGCCAGCTCTGGAACGCCGAGCCGGAGAAGCTGGCTGCCCTCATCCAGAAGGAGCGCGGCGCGCTGGCCGAGGTGGTGCTCCGGGCCTTGCCCTCCGTGCTGGCCGAGGCCGTGCGTGCCCACCTGCCGCAGCGCCCAGTGAAGCTCTCCCGCGAGGTGCGTCCGCAGGTGCTGGACATCATCCGCTGGAAGCTCGAGGAGCGGCTCAAGCACAGCTCCGGCTCCCAGGCCGCCTTCAAGTTCACCGATGTGCTCATGCTGCAGCCGCGTGAGCTGCTCACCGTGTGTGATCGGCTCGGCGCGCGCGTGCTGGGGCCGGCGATGGCCGGGCTCGAGGATGCGCAGCGCGAGGGGCTCATCGCCGCCCTTCCGCCGGACATGAAGTCCCTGGCCTCCAAGGCCGTCCAGGCCAACGCCCCACGTAAGCTGCCTTCAGAGGAGGCCAAGGAGCAGCTCGCCGTCCATGACGGGCTGAAGAATCTGGCGGGCGCCATCCGCAGCGCGGGCACCCAGCGCCTGGCTCGTGCGTGTGTGTCTCAGTCCGCGGAGTTCGCCGCGCGCATGCTCGAGCGCCACCGCGGGGACTTCGGGAGCCTGCTGGCCAAGTGGGTTCGCGACGAGCGCTCCAAGCCCGCCTCTCGTGTGACGGACGGCGGCCGTGCCGACATCGTCGCGGATCTGGAGCGGCTGGCCGCCCGAGGCCTCATCGAGCGCCCTGTGCGGCTCACCCCGCAGCGTCCGGCGCTCAACCCGCCACCCATGCGTGGCGCGCCTCCCAGCCGCGAGCCACCTCCCGCGCGTCCGCCCCCTGGAGGCCAGGAGCGCTCCAACGTCGTCCAGCCGCCGCCTGCGCCCCGCCGGGATGCCATGGCCGAGCGCGAGGCCCGGCGCGCGGGATTCGCGGGGCCCACGGGAGGCGCCAACTCCGGGGACAGCAGCGTCCGCCGGGATCCCATGGCCGAGCGCGCTGCTCGCCGAGCCGGAGCGCTCTCCTCGCGCGAGCCCTCTCGCATCGGTCCTCCCATCGACGACGATCCACCCGCGCTCTCGCGCAACGCGCGCGTGGGGCCGCGGAAAGACTCACAGGGCGTGCCGCCGGAGCCCGGGGGCGCCCGGGTGGGCCCTCCGCCCTCAAGAGAGGCCTCTCGCGTCGGCTCCCGTCAGCCTCCTCCTGAGGTCGAGAACTCCCGTGCGGGCTCTCGCCGGCCTCCGCCCGAGGCGGGTGCGCCCTCCCGGCCGCGTGAAGGGGATCCGCGCGGAGTGCCTCCCGCTCGCGTTCCTCCGCGCATGGCCGACCGGCCGCCGGCCCCCATGGACCCGGATGGCTCTCGCGTCATTTCCTCGCCGGGTGTCCGCAGCCGAGGGACGGGGGTGAGCAGTTCACTTACAAACGAACCGGAGCGTCCGCCCCGGGTCCTCTCGGGAAAGACGGCAGCCCGGCCGTCCCTGGCCTCACGCGGCGGGGGAGCAGGCGGCCAGCGGCCCACCCGGCCCCCTTCTGGGGGCAACTCGGGGCGTGGACCTCGCGGGGGATCGCGCTAGCATCCAGCCGTCAAGGAGCTGTCCATGGCGATCGGCAAGGTGATCAAAGGTGACGGGTCTGGGGAGCTTGCGGGTGCCGCCGAGCGCCCCATGGCACCGCGTCCCACGCGCGCTGGCGTGATGAACGCCGAGATCTTCGATGCGCGCCAGTCCGCCCAGGGGATTATCGAGGAGGCGAACAAGGAGAAGGAGCGCATCCTCGCGGAGGCCCAGCGCGAGCGTGAGGAGGTGCTCGCCAAGGCCCGCGAGCAGGGCCGCCAGGAGGGGCTTGCCCAGGCCTCCGAGGTGCTGCTGCGCGCCAAGATGCAGGCCGGGGAGATGCTGGCTGGCAACGAGAAGGACGTCATCGCCCTGGCGTGCAAGATTGCCGAGAAGATCATCGGCCGGGACATCGAGCGGCAGCCCGAGCTGATGATGGAGATGTGCGCCACCGCCATCGAGCAGATCCGCAGCGCGCGCTCGATGATCCTGCGGGTGCACCCGAAAACGGCGCAGGTGCTGCGCTCCCGCAAGCCGGAGCTGATGGAGCTCATTGGCCGGGCGGTGGACCTGGCCATCCGGGAGGACCAGGACGTGGCCCCGGTGGGCTGCATTGTCCAGACGGAGTTCGGCACCATCGACGCGCAGCTGCCCACGCAGTTCGAGATGCTGCAGAACGTGCTGCTGCCCGATCCCAACGGGAAGAAGGAAGGACCGGCGTAACCCCATGGCGATCGACCTCTCGCACTACTACTCCCTGCTGAAGGAGGCCTCGCTCATCCGCGTGCGAGGCCGCGTGACGGAGCTGACGGGCCTGGTCATCAAGGCCAGCGTGCCCAACGTCCGCGTGGGCGAGGTCGTCTACATCAAGGCCCGCACCAACAAGGTGAAGGCCGAGGTGGTGGGCTTCCAGGGCGACGAGGTGATGCTCATGCCCCTGGGCGAGCTGTCGGGCATCGGCCCGGACAGCGAGGTGATTCCCACCGGCAAGCCGCTCACCATCAAGTGCGGCGATCAACTGCTGGGCCGCGTGCTCGGCGGCACCGGCGAGCCCATCGACGGCAAGCCGATGCCGGACGGCATGATTGACTGGAGCGTGGACCGGGACTGCCCGGACCCGTTCAAGCGCCAGAGAATTGAACGGCCGCTGCCTTTGGGCGTGCGCTGCATTGACGGGCTGCTCACGGTGGGCGAGGGCCAGCGCGTGGGCCTCTTCGCCGGTTCCGGCGTCGGTAAGTCCACGCTGATGGGCCAGATCGCCCGAAACACCCAAGCGGACCTGAGCGTCGTGGCGCTGATCGGCGAGCGTGGCCGCGAGGTCCGCGAGTTCATCGAGGACGCCATGGGCGAGGAGGGCATGAAGCGCGCCGTGCTGGTGTGCGCCACCTCCGACCAACCCAGCCTGGTGCGTCTGCGCGCCGCCTACGTGGCCACGGCCATCGCCGAGTACTTCCGAGAGCGCGGCGGCAACGTGCTCTTCATGCTCGACACGGTGACGCGTCTCGCCCGTGCCCAGCGTGAGATCGGCCTGGCCATCGGCGAGCCCCCGGCCCGCCAGGGCTACCCGCCCAGCGTGTTCTCCATGCTGCCGCGCATCCTCGAGCGCACGGGGAACTCGGACAAGGGCAAGTGCACTGCCATCTACACCTGCCTCGTGGCCGGCGGTGACATGGAAGAGCCCATCGCCGACGAAGTCCGCGGTATTCTCGACGGCCACTTCATCCTCAACCGTGCCCTGGGCGAGCGCAACCAGTGGCCCGCCATGGACGTGCTGGCCAGCCTCTCCCGTGTGATGAGCGGCATCGTCTCCAAGGATCACAAGAAGGCGGCCGGCAAGCTGCGCGAGACGCTCGCGACCTACGAGAAGCAGCGCGACCTCATCCTCCTGGGCGCCTACCAGTACGGCACGGACCCCCGGACGGACTACGCCATCGACAAGTACGACGCGATCATCGACTTCCTCAAGCAGGACACCCACTCGAACTCGCCCTTCGAGGAGACCGTCGAGAAGCTCATCGGCCTCTTCCAGGACTGACGAAACCGGTTTTTCCGGGTTAGGATGGGGGCCACATGCCCCAGTACCGCTTAGAGACCCTCCTGGAGATGCGCACCCGCGCCAAGGAGGAGGCTGAACAGGCTTTCTCCGCGGCCATCAAGGCGCTGGAGAAGGAGAAGCAGGAGCTCAAGCGCCTCGAGGAGGACCTGGCGCGCCGCAAGGCCGAGCGCAAGCAGAAGGTCATGGCCTACCTCAACGAGGTGATGGCCAAGGGCGCCGGCATCAACGGCATGAACATGATGAGCCGCTTCGAGCAGCGCCTGAAGGACGAGGAGGCGCAGGTGGCGCTTGACATCGAGCGTCAAAAAGAAGCGGTCAAGGTGGCCGAGAAGCTGGTGGAGCAGCGCCGTCGGGAGATGGCGGAGGCCGCCAAGGAGCTCAAGGCCATCGAGAAGCATAAGGAGAACTGGAAGAAGCAGGTGAAGTACGAGCGCCAGCAGCGCGAGGAGATGACGCAGGAAGAGATCGGCAGTGCCTTGTTCCAGGCCCGTCAGCGCAAGTAACCTCTCTCCTCCCTTTGTAGGTGTCCCGCGATGAGCCGAGTCGAAGACGATCGCCAGGCAGACCAGATTACCCAGCGCCTGCTGCAGGAGAAGCAGCGCGCCGAGGCCAAGAGCAAGCAGATCCGGCAGGGCGAGAACGCCTTCTCCAAGCTGGTTCAGAGCTCGCAGACGCAGCAGGCCCAGACCCAGCAGAAGCAGGAGACGAAGCAGGGCCTGGGGTCGCAGGTGCTCGCGCGCCTCACCAAGGAAGCCAAGGGCTCCGAGACGAGCCAGCAGGAGGGCACTGCCGCCCGGCAGACCGGCCAGCGCCAGGAGACGGGCAAGACCCAGGGCCGCCAGGACGCCAAGGCCCTCAACGAGCGCGTCGAGTCCTCTCTCTCGGGTGAGGCCGAGAAGATGTCCGAGAGCCACTCCTCCGACACCGCCCAGGGCCAGGCCATGGCGGTGGACCGCAAGCACGGCCGTGAGTCCTCGGAGTCTCTCCACGAGTCGCGCTCCTCCGAGGCGAGGTCCGAGGGCGATGCCAAGGCGGACGATCAGGCCTCGGATCTGCGCAGCGCCGGCCGCGCGGGCCAGAAGGGCGCTCTGAAGACGGACGCGGACTCCGGCGGCGGGCAGGGCGGTGGGAACAAGGACGGCAAGCAGGGTGGGGATGCGGCGGCCGCGGCGGGCTTCCGCTTCAACCCAGCGCTGATGGCTCCGGTGCCGGTGGCCAAGCCCAAGCCCACCACGGGCTCGGACCGGCTGCGCGCCATCGCCAACGAGATTGCCCAGAAGATCGTCGAGAAGGTCCGCGTGGGCACCAACGGCGCGGGCGCGGCCGAGTTCCAGATCGACCTGCGCAGCAACGTCCTCAGCGGCTTGTCCATCAAGCTCAGCGCGAAGAACGGGAAGATCTCCGCCGTCTTCAGCGGCAGCGATCGGGACGTGCTCAAGATGATCGAGGAGCAGAGCGAAGGCCTCAAGAGTGCGCTGCAGGGCCGGGGCCTCAAGCTTGAAGATCTGCGCTTCGAGGCCCGGGCATGAGCCTTGGCCGGGATGATGAACCCGGAATCCACGAGCGAACGATGCTGGTGGACCTCCGCCAGATAAAGCCCTCCAAGCCCTGGAAGCCGTTCAAGTTCCGCAACCTGGAGCGCGTGGACCGCGCCCAGACGGAGCTGACGGCTCGCCTCCACCGGGCCATTCCGTCTCCCACCGCGGCTGAGCCCCTCTATGCCCGGCTCAAGGCGCTGTTCGACGCCGAGGCCCGCGTCTCCCTCGTGAGCATGCAGATCCGCCCCATCGCGGAGCTGCGCCGCCACCTGGGCGAGCCCTCCTTCCTGACGGTGCTCGCGCCCGGAGCGCTCAAGAGCCGGGTGGTGATGGAGGTGGAGCTATCGTTCGCCCACAACCTGGTGGACATGCTGCTGGGTGGCGCGGGCGAGACAGTGGGCCTGCGGCCGCTGACGGACATCGAAGAAGGCGTGATGAGCTTCGTGGTCCTCGAGGGCATCAAGGCCGTGGCGCCCGCGCTGGAGGCTTCGTTTCCGCGCATGCGGCTGGAGTCCGTCGCCCGGGGCGTGGACGAGGTGGCCGCCAAGCTTGGGGATGACGAGCTGGTGGTCGTCGTGCAGATGAACGCCTCGGTGGGGCCCCACGCGGGCATCGTGCGCGTGGTGATGCCTCCGGCGGTGCTCAATGCCACCGAAGAGGGGCGTGGCGGCGCGGAGAAGCGCAGCCGCCTGCGCGCGGACATCCGGATGAACCGGAAGCTGCTGTCCACGGTGCGCACGTGGCTGCGCGCGGAGATCGGCCAGGCGGAGATCGCCAGCTCCGATCTGGAGTACATCCGCGTGAAGGACGTGGTGCTGCTGGACTCGCTCTCGACCCGTCCGGACCGGGGTGAGGCAGGCACGGCCACGCTGCGCGTGGGGCTGGGCGGCACCCGAGTGGAGGCAGAGGTCTTCGTCGAGGACGGCCAGTACAAGGCGCGCGTCAAGGACTTCATCCTGGGCGAGCCGAACTTCCAGCGCGTCCTGCCCCCCGCCAACGACAACGAGGTTTTCACCAACCCGGAGAATGAGATGCCTCCGGAGTCGGAAGGGAATATGGACGACGCGAACAGGCCGGAGGGAGGCGACTTGCTGGCTGACATCCCGCTGCAGCTCGCCGTGGAACTGGCCCGGGTTCCCGTTACCGCCGACGAGGTGGTGGCGTTGAAGGTGGGACAAGTCATCGAGCTTCACCGCTCGCCCGGCGAGCCAGTGGAGCTGTCCGTCAATGGCAAGGTGGTGGCTCGGGGCGAGCTGGTCGAAGTCGAGGGCCAGCTGGGTGTCCGGGTCCTCTCCCTGGCCGGGTGAAGCCTGTTGGCTGGCGGGCGAGCAGGGTGGCGTCGGGGATCCACGGTGGAGCCATGGCGGTCTCGCCTGGGAATGGACTAGCCTCGCTCCCAGTCATGGTGGCCTCCCTCCTATCGAACCCGCGCTGGTCCCTGCTGGCCTGTGCCTGCCTCTTGCTCGCGCCGCCGCTTGCCCTCGCGGAGGCTTCGGCTGCCGTGCCCGCTCCCACGGCGGCGCCCGTCGCGGCGCCTGCCCCTGAGCAGCCTGCTGCCCAGGTTCCCGCCCCGGCTCCGGCTGCTCCCGCCGTGGCGGCTCCTGGCAGTGACTTGCCGGATCCGTTCGCGGCCGAGGACACCGCCAGTGCGGAGCCCGAGAACCTCGGTTGGGTGCTCGCGCGCACGCTGCTGCTGCTGGGCACGGTGCTGCTGAGCATCTACCTGACGCTCAACGTGGGCCTGCGCAAGCTGATGGGGCTGCAGGGCCCGATGGGCCGCCGGAGCCAGTCGCTGGTGTCTGTGGTGGAGCGGGTGCCGCTCGATCAGCGCCGCACCCTCTTCGTGCTGAAGGCCGCGGACGAGTACCTCCTGGTCGGCAGCGGCGAGGGCGGCCTCCAGTTGCTGTCGAAGCTCGACACCCAGGCGGTCGATCGCATCCAGGCCGAGCGCCCCCAGCCCTCCAACGTCGTGCCTTTGAGCCCCTTCCTCCAGAAGCTCCTCTCCCGCCGCACCGGCTCCACGCCGCCGCGCTCCTGAAGATTGCTCTCGTGAGACCCTCGTCCTTGCGCCAGTCCCTGTCCCGTGCCACTCCCTGGCTGTATGCCGCCGCTGTCGCCCTGCAGCCGGCTGTTGCCTTCGCCGCCAAGAGGGGCAGCGCCGTCGCCACGGAGGAGCCGCTCCCCGCCAACGCCGTGCAGTCGGTGACGAACAGCGAGTCATTCACCTCGCGGCCGCTGATCCTCATCCTGGCGCTGGCGGCGCTGTCGCTCGTCCCCTTCGTGCTGATGATGGTGACCAGCTTCGTGAAGATCTCGGTGGTGCTCTCCATCGTCCGCTCGGCGCTGGGCACCCAGCAGATCCCGCCCACCCAGGTCATCACCGGCCTGGCCATCATCCTCACCGTCTACATCATGGCCCCCATCGGCCAGAACATGTACAAGGCGGCCCAGGTGGACATCTGGGCGAAGGGGCCCGGGCTGCTCTCCTCGGAGACCGTGGGCACCATGCTGGCCGCCGCGGATCGCGCCAAGGAGCCCCTGCGCGACTTCCTCATCAAGAAGGTCAAGGACAAGGACCGGGCGCTCTTCTTCCACCTGGCCAAGAAGATGCGCAAGGAGGAGGATCGCAAGGACGTGGGCGACCGGGACTTCATGATCATCATCCCGGCCTTCGTCGTGTCCGAGCTCAAGGAGGCCTTCCAGATCGGCTTCCTGCTCTTCGTGCCCTTCATTGTCATCGACATGGTGGTGGCCAACATCCTGCTCGCGCTCGGCATGCACATGTTGTCACCCACCACCATCTCCATGCCCTTCAAGCTCTTACTCTTCGTCTTGGTCGACGGCTGGTACTTGATCGCCAAGGGCCTGGTCATCGGGTACCTGTAGGAGGAACGCCATGCACCAACTGACGGTCATCACTCAGCAGGCGCTCTTCCTGGTGCTCGTCGCCTCGGCGCCGCCTGTCATCATCAGCCTCCTGGTGGGCTTCATCATCGCCCTGTTCCAGGCCACGACGCAGATCCAGGAGCAGACGCTCACCTTCGCGCCGAAGATGGTCATTGTCTTCGTCACGCTGGCCATGGTGGGCCCGTGGATCGGCCACCAGCTCGTGCGCTTCACCTTCCACGTCTTCGACCGGTTCCCCGCCATCATTCGATGAACGCCTCGGAAGCGATCGCGAAGTTGGCCGAGCAGGCCAACATCCAGCTCATCATCTTCGCCGTGGGCCTGATCATGTGCCGGGTCCTGCCGGTGATCATCTTCTCGCCGTTCCTCGGCGGAGAGGTCACGCCCACGGAAGTGAAGATGGGCGTCGGCATCACCTTGTCGATCGTGATGTTCCCCCTCGTGGCGCAGCGGATGGGGACCATCCCCAGCCAACCGCTGCCCTACATCGCGCTGCTGCTCAAGGAGATCTTCATCGGCATGTCGCTGGCGTTCATCGTCAGCGCCATCTTCGACGCGGCCCGCGTGGCAGGAAACCTGGCGGACACCATGATGGGCAGCAACAACGCCCAGCTCTACGTGCCCCAGCTCGGCCAGCAGGTGACGCTCTACTCCAACTTGAAGACGCAGCTGGCCGTGGTGCTCTTCCTCACGCTCAACGGGCACCACGTCGTCATCGAGGCCCTGGCCGACAGCTTCGTCGCCGTCCCACTGGACGGCTTCCCCCGGTTCAGCGCCGGACTTTGGCCCTTCTTCGAGGTGTCGATCCGCGTCTTCGCGGACCTCCTGAGGATCTCCCTCATCCTGTCGGCGCCCGTCGTGCTGGCCACCTTCCTGACGGACCTGGGCATGGGCGCCATCAACCGTGTGGCGACCAACCTCCAGGTCTTCTTCATCGCCATGGCCATCAAGCCCATGGTGGCCGCCATCATCTTCGGTATCTCCATTCAGATGATCATCGGGCGCTTCCAGGACGAGTTCGCCTCCATGCTGGCGATCCTGAAGCACGCCATCAGACTCCTCAGCTGACACCCGGCGCCCGCCATGTCCGACGAGAAGACAGAAGAACCCACACAAAAGAAGCTGCAGGACTCACGCAAGAAGGGCCAGGTCTGGAAGAGCAAGGACCTGACGGGCGTGTTCGTGCTGCTCGTGGGGCTGGGCGCCGTCAAGGCCACCTGGGGCAACATCGAAGAGAAGGTGACGATCCTCTTCCGCTACTCGTTCGATCAGATGTCGAAGCCGGACTCGCTGCAGATCGCCACCTTCCATCTGATGGAGATGGGCTTGAGCGCGGTGCTCACGCTGGTGGCACCCGTCATCGGCGCCTGCGCGGTGGTGGCCGGGCTGGCCGAGTTCCTCCAGGTGGGCTCGCTCTTCACCCTGGACCCCTTGATGCCCAAGCTGGAGAAGCTGAATCCCATCCAGGGCCTCAAGAACATGTTCTCCAAGAAGACGGCCGTGGAGCTGATCAAGAACCTGGCCAAGATCAGCGTCGCGGGCTACGTCATCTTCGGCGTCATCCGCGACGGCATGGGCATGGTGGTCCAGACGGTGCGCATGGACGTGCCGGGGATCATGGGGGTGATGGGGGAGATGGTCTACCGCGTCGCCTTCAAGATCGGCCTCATCTTCCTGCTCTTCTCCATCTTCGACATCTGGTGGCAGCGAAAGTCCTACATGAAGGACATGATGATGTCGAAGGACGAGGTGAAGAAGGAATACAAGGAGAGCGAGGGCGATCCGCACCACAAGGCGCACCGCAAGCAGATGCACCAGGAGATCATGGAGAGCGCTCAGATGGAGTCCGTGAAGGGCGCCGACGTGATCGTCACCAACCCGGACCACGTCGCCGTGGCGCTCAAGTACGACCGGGAGAAGGACGGCGCGCCCCGGGTGCTCGCCAAGGGCCTGGACTCCAAGGCCGAGCAGATCAAGGCGCTGGCCAAGGCCGCCGACGTGCCCCTGCTGCGCAACGTGCCGTTGGCGCACGCGCTGCTCCGGGTGGACGTGGGCCAGGACATCCCCGAGGAGCTGTATGACGCGGTGGCCGAGGTGCTGAACTTCGTCTACGGCCTGAAAGAGGGCTCCCCGGCCCGCGCCTAGCGGGGCCCGGCCGGGGTATCATCCAGGGCAGCCATGAACGACGAGACGGAGATCGCGATCGCGCTGAAGTACGACAAGGAGAAGGACGGCGCGCCTCGGGTCGTGGCCAAGGGGATGCGCCTCAAGGCGGAGAAAATCCGCGAGATTGCCAAGCAGTACAACATCCCCATCATGAAGAATCTCCCCCTGGCCAATGCGCTCTACCGCGTCGACGTGGGCCAGGAAGTCCCCGAGGAGCTGTATGACGCGGTGGCCGAGGTGCTGAACTTCGTTTACGCCCTGCAGCAGGAGCAGCAGGCGAGCGGCGCCAAGAAGTAGGGGACTGGACGAACGGCCCTGTTCTGGAGTGAGGTTGCACAACCATGGCGAAGATCAACAATCAACCCCCTGCGCCGCTGTGGCCCTGGGGTGGTCCCCGCAGCGTCCGTGAGCGGCTTGTCGATCGCACGCAGCTCAACCGCAAGAACACCAAGAAGACCGGCAACCCGAAGAACCCGGCGCTTGCCTCGGCGGCGCTGCTGGACTTCATCGGTCCGGCGCACTCCTCCGAGGAGCTGCGGCTGCCCACCCCGGCCAATCCTCGTCAGAATGACGCGCCGCTCGAGGGCTTCTCGGACCGGCCCCAGCTGGAGAGCGTGGCCGAGCGTGGGGAGAATGATCAGCGCCGGCTCATGGAGCGTGGCCTGTCGCGCATCAACGCGCCGCCGGATCGCATGGAGCGGCTCAAGGCCCTGCTCCAGCGCGAGTCGCAGATGCTGACGCTGGTGGGCCAGGTGAACTCCGAGGTGCAGGAGATCATGCGCCGCATCCGCGAGGAGCAGAAGGACGAGGGCTACTAGCATCATGGCTGCGGACCCCAACAGCCCCCAGGAAGAGGCGAAGCTCGTCGCGGCCCTGCAGAAGTGGGCGGACGGCAAGGCGACCCTGCGCGACGTGCGCGGCTACTCAGACGATGAGCTCTACGCCATCGCCAAGACGGCCTACTTCTTCTTCCACCAGGGCCGGGTGAACGAGGCGCGGACGCTCTTCCAGGGGCTCTACGCGGTGAACCCCACGGATCCGTACTTCGCCAAGGCGCTCGGGGTGGTGGAGCTGGCCGCGGGCAACGCCCAGGGCGCGCTGGCCGCCTATGACGTGGCCATCAAGCTGGCCTCGGACGATGCCCAGGCCTACGTGGGCCGCGCCGAGGTGAAGCTCACCATGGGCCAGAAGTCGCAGGCCATCGAGGATCTGCGCCGCGCCGCCTCGCTGGCTGCGGAGGATGACCCGGTGACTCGGAAGGCCAATGCGATGATTTCCTCGCTCACGGGTCGCCGCTGAGCCTCTCCGGTAGGGCCGGGGCAGGGCAAAGACGCGTAAACTCCCAGCCGTAAGCTTGATCGGGGAATCCCCTTTGCTGTTAGCATGGGGCAATCGTGTAGATTTAGCGCACCCCTACCCCGGGAGGAGCCCGCCTCATGTCGAACGCGAAGAACCCCAATGCCCCGCAGTTTCCCCCCGAGCCGCCCGAGCTGGCGGCAGAGCGTGAGCGGCTGATTCCCGAGGTCGAGAAGCAGGCCAAGGCGGCCACCGGCACCGCGCAGCCCCTGCTGCGCAAGTTCCACGAGCTGATGCTGCACACGCGCCCGGGCTCGCCGTTCGACATGCAGATCTACCAGGACGTGAAGGACGCCTTCATGCGCTTCATGAAGGATCCCGTCCTGCCGCCCCCGGCCATCATCATGCAGTGCGTGGAGTACATGCAGAAGCGTCTGGTGGCCTTCGGCTTCACCGGCCAGATGCAGCTGCCCGAGGGCGTGAAGATCCCCGAGAAGATCATGGGCCCGTCGCTCCTCGAGGGCGTCCAGGTTCCGAACGTGGCCGGCGGCGTCGCGGCCCCTGCGGCCCCTGCGGCTCCCGTGGCCCCTGGCGCCAAGAAGGCGCAGGATGGTTTTGAGGGGGGTGGCTCCAAGCCCAGCAAGATGACGCTCAACCCGGAGACGGCCGCGCCCCCCAAGGCCCCGGCTGCCCAGGAGCCCAAGTCCGAGCAGCAGCAGCTCGAGTCCTTCAAGACCTGGATGAAGAACCCCTCCATCGGCAAGCTGAAGGGCTAGTGATTTCAAGGACTTGGCCGACCAGGAAATGATCCTGGAAAACCGGAGGAAACTCCGGCGGTGTGGGTCCGATAATCAGGCTGTCAGGCGGTTACTTTCGCTTCCCCCAAACGAATTTCCCACTCTCAGGAGTCACACATGTCCAGCCTCGGCGGCGTTTTCAACAACTTCTCTGGCACCATCAACAGCAACGTCGGCACGATGAACTCGTGGATCGACAACCAGAACATCCCTGCGGAGCAGAAGAACCTTCTGAAGGTTCAGTCCGAGATGCAGCGGATGCAGGAGATGGTGCAGCTGGCGACGACGATGATGAAGGCGCTGCACGAGATGAGCAAGAGCGTCATCCAGAACCTGGCGGTGTGATAGCCGGGTAGGCGCTACAGAGCAGTTCGGAGCCGGCCTCGCGAGGACCTCAGGTCCTTCCGCGGGGCCGGTTTCGTTTTGGGCCTCGAGGGCCTCCAGGCCTCCGCGCCACCGGCTCCGGAGCTCGCACTGGCGGCGAAATGATTCCGAAAATCCCCAAGCAACTCGGGGGTGGTGACTCCGATAATCAGGGCAAGGAAGTCATAGCCGCCACTGACTGGCGGATCACTCATATACGGAGTCAATCATGTCGCAGGCACTGCAGGGCGTCTTCAACCAGTTCCAGGGCACCATCAACAGCAACGTCAACACGATGAACTCGTGGATTGACAACCAGAACATCCCGGCGGAGCAGAAGAACCTGCTGAAGGTTCAGTCCGAGATGCAGCGGATGCAGGAGATGACCCAGCTGGCCACCACGCTGATGAAGGCGCTGCACGAGATGAGCAAGAGCACCATCCAGAACCTGTCGGTGTAATTCCTCCGGCAGTCGCTTCAGGGGAGTGCGGAGCCGGCCTCGCGAGGACCTCAGGTCCTTCCGCGAGGCCGGTTTTGTTGCGGGAGCCGGAAACTCCAGGCGGCTGGGCTCAGAAAAATGATCCAGAAAGTCCCCAGGAAACTTTTCCTGAGTGGGCACGAGAATCATTTTGTCAGGCGGCTGCTGTCGGCCGCTCCCACCCACCCTGCTTTCTCAAGGAGTCGCACATGTCCAGCCTCGGCGGTGTTTTCAACAACTTCTCTGGCACCATCAACAGCAACGTCGGCACGATGAACTCGTGGATCGACAACCAGAACATCCCCGCGGAGCAGAAGAACCTTCTGAAGGTTCAGGCTGAGATGCAGCGGATGCAGGAGATGGTGCAGCTGGCGACGACGATGATGAAGGCGCTGCACGAGATGAGCAAGAGCGTCATCCAGAACCTGGCGGTGTGATAGCCGGGTAGGCGCTACAGAGCAGTTCGGAGCCGGCCTCGCGAGGACCTCAGGTCCTTCCGCGGGGCCGGTTTCGTTTTGGGGCCTGGGGAGCCCCCGGGAGCTGAGCTGGGCTCAGAGGCTCAGGCGACTCGGGGATCCGGGAGGTAGGAAATGATCCGGAAAAGTCGCAGGAAACTCCGGCAGGGCTGGCCCGATAATCAGCTTGTCAGGCAGTTACTTTCCCTTCCCCAAACGAATTTCCCACTCTCAGGAGTCACACATGTCCAGCCTCGGCGGCGTTTTCAACAACTTCTCTGGCACCATCAACAGCAACGTCGGCACGATGAACTCGTGGATCGACAACCAGAACATCCCCGCGGAGCAGAAGAACCTTCTGAAGGTTCAGTCCGAGATGCAGCGGATGCAGGAGATGGTGCAGCTGGCGACGACGATGATGAAGGCGCTGCACGAGATGAGCAAGAGCGTCATCCAGAACCTGGCGGTGTGATAGCCGGGTAGGCGCTACAGAGCAGCTCGGAGCCGGCCTCGCGAGGACCTCAGGTCCTTCCGCGGGGCCGGTTTCGTTTTGGCGCCGCAGGAGCCCGCGGGCGCCGAACTGGGCTCAGAGGCTCAGGCGACTCGAGGGGATCCGGGAGGTAGGAAATGATCCGGAAAATTCCAGGAAACTCCCTCTGCCCAGAACCGATAATCCAGGTGTAAGCTGCTTCGCGGTTCACCCTTCCTACCCCATCCGTCTCAAGGAGTCGCACATGTCCAGCCTCGGCGGCGTTTTCAACAACTTCTCTGGCACCATCAACAGCAACGTCGGCACGATGAACTCGTGGATCGACAACCAGAACATCCCCGCGGAGCAGAAGAACCTTCTGAAGGTTCAGGCTGAGATGCAGCGGATGCAGGAGATGGTGCAGCTGGCGACGACGATGATGAAGGCGCTGCACGAGATGAGCAAGAGCGTCATCCAGAACCTGGCGGTGTGATAGCCGGGTAGGCGCTACAGAGCAGTTCGGAGCCGGCCTCGCGAGGACCTCAGGTCCTTCCGCGGGGCCGGTTTCGTTTTGGGCTTCGAGCGCGCGATCCGACCGCTCGGGTGCGACTTTGTGTGCCTATCTGCGCTCGGGTGGAGCTGGCAGTGCATCGGTCAAGCGACCGATAATGTTGGTGAAAATCGCCACGAAACTCTGAAGCGGATGGGCCGATACTCATAGTAAGAAATGCGCTGGGCGGCAGCGCTTCTCCCTCTCGGAGGGGCGGCCGCGGCGCTTTAACCAAAAAGGATAGTAATCATGTCGATCACGTCGAAGCCTGTGGGTATCGGAGCCAATCCTCTCAACACCCTCAGCTCCCAGCTGAGCACCCTCGAGGGCAAGCTCAACAAGCTCGAGGCGCAGCTGATCAAGGCCGCCTCCGCGCAGGCCCCGAGCACCGCGGCCACGGGCAACACCGGCTTCGTTCCCCCCGGCGCCACCTCGCCGGGCACTGCGGCCGGCGGCAACACCGGCTTCGTTCCTCCGTCCTCCACGGGCCCCCGCTCGCTGGACGACCTGTGGAAGATGGCGGTGGGTCCTGAGACCCCGAACCCCTCGCAGGGCTCGCACCCCCAGGGCAGCCTGCAGACGAGCTCCAACGGCGTGGTGACCACCCCCGGCGGCTACAAGATCGAGCAGCTCGGCCAGTTCGACTGGAAGATCTCCGGTCCGGACGGCAAGGAGACGAAGATCTGGGGCGACCCGCACGTGGCCGAGGGCGACGGCGGCAAGTGGGACTTCAAGAAGGACAGCACCTTCGTGCTGGGCGACGGCACCCGTATCAACGTCACCACCAAGCCCTACGGCAACGGCATGACGGTGACCGGCGGCCTGGACATCATCTCCGGCAACGACCGCGTGCAGGTGACGGACATCGACAAGGGCAAGGGCAAGACCGGCCAGGTCACCCACGACGGCTTCCAGCACGTCAACGACTTCGGTGGCAAGGACGTGTTCGTGATGGGCAAGGAGACCGATGACTGGTCCTTCACGGGCAAGGAGATCGTCGGCAGCAACAACGGCGGCGAGTCCTTCAAGCTGGGCAAGGATCTGGCTCCGGGCACCCCGACCACCCAGCCGTCGGGCGCGCAGCAGGGCGCCGACGCGCTGCTGAAGCAGATGCGCGACGTGTTCAAGGGCCTGTCGGATGTGTTCAAGGGCCTGTCCAAGCTGGCCGAGCAGCTGTCGCGCCGCCACGAGCAGGACGGCGGCCTGACCGCGCGCCCCGGGCCCGGCAGCTGGCTGAACCGCCGCCAGGAGCGCCTCGGCAAGGACTTCGACTCCATCGGCCGCATGCTGCACCTGTTCCGCGGCCTGGATCACCTCAGCAAGGCCGTGCAGCCGTTCCGCAACACCTTCACGGCGTAATTGAGCTAGGCTGAATCCATCTCATTCCCGGGCGGGAGGAGAGCGCAACCCACTGCGCCTTCCTCCCGCCTTTTTGTCCAGGTGAACCATGAGTGACACGCCGCAGAAGCCCGGCAGCGCCAAGGCTCCCAGCAAGGAGGAGCTCGGCGAGATGCTCGTCGCCGGAGACATCACCCCCGCGCAGTACCTGGGGCTCTCGCAGAAGCAGCTGTATGAGATCGCGACCATGGGCAACAACATGCTCAAGCGGGGCGATCTGGAGAAGGCGCGCGACATCTTCCTGGGGCTGGTGGCCGCCTCGCCCTATGACAGCGTCTTCCACGTGAATCTGGCGTTCGCGTACCACCAGCTCAAGCAGCTCCCCGAGGCCTTGGAGGAGTACACCACCTCCCTGCGGCTCAACATCGCCAACGTGGATGCGCTGGTGGGCCGCAGCGAGCTGTACCTGCAAGAGGGCAAGCTCGAGGATGCCCTCAAGGACATCCTCGCTGCCCTGAAGCTGGACCCGGAGGCCAAGCGCGACACCACCAAGCGCGCCCGCGCCACCCTGGCCATGCTGCAGAAGAAGGCCGACGAGGCCCTCGAGGAGTAGGGGAGCACCGCGCGCATGTGGCCGCGGTGCTCAACCCTGGAGCACCGCGGCTACGGCGCCTTCTGGAAGACGCTCAGGCTCGTCTCGTTGGGCCCCATCATCAGCTGCGACGTGCCGTCCGCCTGCGCCTGGAACTTCCAGTAGTAGACTTTCTGGGCCTTCTTCAGCTCATCCGCGCTGAGCGACTTGTCGAAGTCGCTGCCGTGGGTGCAGTCCGAGTACTTCGAGCGCCCCTTGGTCGGGTAGATGTGGAAGGTGCCGTCCTCGAAGGTGGCCGTGCCCTCCGTGGAGCTCCAGCTCAGGTAGCGGCAGGAGCCGCCGCTGGTGAAGCTGGCATAGAGGAACTCCTCGTAGCTGCCGTCGGGCTTGAAGACGAAGTACGCGGCCGTGCCGCCGCCGTTCTGCACCATCTGCGAGTTCTCATCCCAGAACCACAGAGGAGAGATGGTGCCGTTGAGCCACTGGCCCTGGAGCGCCTGGGGCGGGGGCGACTTGGGCGTGTTGGTGTTGGGATTCCCGTCGCCTCCCGGACCTCCCGTACCTCCAGAGTTACCGTTGCAGGCGCCGAGCATCGCCACCGTACAGGCGGCGGTCAGCAGACGGGACAGGGAAGCGCTTCGCATGGGCTCTCTCCTGGGTGGCCACTCGGTGTGGCGGTGGGTTGAGGTCAAGTGCGCTGGTATATCGCGGTGAGGGCCGTGCCCCAATCCGCCCTCATGATCTTCATGGCGAGGAACTTGAGGGCCGGCGTGTTGAGCGTGTTCCCCGCGACAATGACCCGGGCCCCCGGCTTGAGTTCCTCGAGCTTCTTGCCCAGCTGGGCGATCAGCTCCGGCGGGAAGCAGGTGGCGTGCGCGAAGACGATGTCCACGCCCGAGAGATCCTGCTCCGTCAGGTCTCCGTCGATGAACTCGATGCGCTGGCGCTGGTGCTGCTCGGGCAGGTGGGGACGGAACTCGGAGTCGTAGACGGCCAGCCGCTCGCGCGCCAGATCCCCCAGCCCAGGGAGCAGCTCCACCCCCATGGACTTGCTGAGCGGAAAGCTGAGGGCCGCCATGAAGGTCGCCTTGCCCGTGCCGGAGCCCAGATCAATGAACACGTCACCCTCGGTGGGGGAGGCCGCAGCCATCAGCTCCACGAAGCTCTCGGGGAGGATCTCTCCATAGGTGGTGGACTGATCCCCCCGTCCCAACCGCTCCTTCTCCCGCTGGGCCGTCTCGTAACCCGACAGGTCCTGGTAGAGCCGCTGGAAGATGTCCTTCGCCTGGGAGAGGTCCATGTCCCCCCATCCTAGTTCAGGTAGGGCCCTGCGGCAGTTCATGAGTGGCAGGGGGTAGGCCAGGCAGGGGAGGGGACGCTTCAATGCCTGGAAATGATCCGGAAAATTCCAGGAAACTCCCTCTGCCCAGAACCGATAATCCAGGTGTAAGCTGCTTCGCGGTTCACCCTCCCTACCCCGTCCGTCTCAAGGAGTTCGTCATGTCCAGCCTCGGTGGCGTTTTCAACAACTTCTCTGGCACCATCAACAGCAACGTCGGCACGATGAACTCGTGGATCGACAACCAGAACATCCCCGCGGAGCAGAAGAACCTTCTGAAGGTTCAGTCCGAGATGCAGCGGATGCAGGAGATGGTGCAGCTGGCGACGACGATGATGAAGGCGCTGCACGAGATGAGCAAGAGCGTCATCCAGAACCTGGCGGTGTAGTTGTAAGCCAGGCAGCCGTCTGGGCAGTAGGCCGGAGCCGGCCTCGCGAGGACCTGGAGCCAGGGTCCTTCCGCGGGGCCGGTTTCGTTTCAGGGGCCCCCCCCGGGCCCCCTGGGCATCGGGAGGGGGCCCTCTTGGATTGATCACCCTCCTTGGTTGTTGGCGCGCCTGCGGGCTAGACTCCGGCCGCTCGGTGACAGCCCGCAGCGGCGCTCCTACCCCAGGTACCCGCGCAGATGACGACGGAATCCAAGGCGATGGTCGCAAACGAGGAGGCGAATACGTTGTCCTCCCCCGAGTTGCTCGAGCGGGCCATGGAGGGCTTCCGCCTCTATGAGGAGGGCGACTATCCAGAGGCTCGGCTCATTTTCGAGGAGCTGGCGCAGCAGGACCCCCTGGAGGCCTATTACCGGACCGCCCTGGGCGCCATCTATCTGGCCGAGGACGAGCTGGATGCGGCCTTGGAGGCCTTTGACGAGGCGCTGAAGCTCAACCCGAAGGACTCGGCGGCGCTGGTCAACCGGGGCGAGGTGCACCTGCGCCTGGGCAACATCATGGAGGCCGCTCAGGACTTTGCCCGAGCGGTCGATCTGGATCCGGAGAACAAGGATCCGCTCACCATGCGAGCGCGCCTGCTGGCCGCCGCGGCCATCGAGACCATCGAAGCCGCCCAGCGCAGCGCGCCCGCGGAATTGAAGAAGTAGGCCGCCGGCGCTGGTCGCCCGGCGCCTGAAGGAACCATGGCCAACTCTCAGGGGTCGGGCAGGAAATCACCCCCTGCCCCCGTGAAGATCCACCACTTCGAGAAGCGCTCCGTGCGCGGGGGGACCCCTGCCCAGCGCCCGAGCGAAGTGTCCATGGCCGAGCACCCCACGGTGCCCGAGATTCCCAGAGCGTCGATGGCGGAGCACCCCACGCTGCCCGAGATTCCCATCGAGCCCCGGTTGGGGGGCGCCGCCGCGCAGCCCGCGCAGAGCTCGCCGCTCGGGCCCCGGCCCAAGAGCCGGGCCGCCGTCTCCGAGAAGGCCGAAGAAGCGTCCTTTGGGAGGAGGGCTTCGGCCCGCTCGCCTCGGAAGGGCTCGGGGGCCCGGGAGAAGACGCCCGCGGGGGCACAGCCTGCCCAAGGCTCCGTCGCCGAGCGCCTGGCCACAGCGCGCCGCCTCATCACCGAGGACCAGCTCGAGGAGGCCCAGCTCATCCTGGAGCGGCTGGTGACGATGGGCGTGGCCACCGGTCCCGTGTTCACCCAGCTGGGCGCCACCTATATGGCGCAGGGCTCCACGGACAAGGCCCTCGTCTTCTTCGAGGAGGCGCTCTCTCTGGACGCCATGGACCTCATGGCCCGGGTGTGCAGGGGCGAGGCCCGCATGTGGCGCGGCGACCTCCTGCTGGCGGTGGAGGATCTGCACACGGTGCTGGATGCCGGAACCGCTGGCAGTCCCCTGGTCCAGCGCGCCCAGTATCTCCTGGAGCAGGTCGAGGAGGAGCAGGAGCGCAAGCGGCGCTGAGGCGCTCCTCGCGGAGCTCAGGCCTGGAAGGGCTCCGTCTGGAGCACCCAGAGGGGCGCGTCTCCACACTGCATGAGAAGCGTCTCGCCGTCGCGCGCGAGGACCGTGCCGGGAGCTGCTGTCGTCGTGCCGCCGCTCTCCGCCAGACGGGTGCTCAGCACGTGGAGCTTCCGCCCGCCGAGCTGGCCGTAGGCGTAGGAGGGCTTGCCCCCTCGCCACGAGGCAACTCGGCAGGCTCTCACCTGGACGTGGATCGCGCGCGCGGGCTGGCTCCAGTCCAGCTCTCGGTAAGCGGGCTCGAAGTGGCCCGCTTGGGTGGCCTGGGCTTCCGGCTGCGCCTCGCCCACGTCGCCCCACGCCACGCGGGTGATCATCTCCGGGAGCAGCTCCCAGGCCATGTTCATCTGCTGCTCGAAGAGGCTCTCCACCGTGTCCGAGTCGCTGATGGGGCGCCGCGCCTGTGCCAGCACCGGCCCGGTGTCGAACTGAGCGTCCATCCGGTGGATGCTCAGGCCCATCTCCGGTTCATCGTTGCGCAGGGTCCAGCCCAGCGGATTGGGGCCGCGGTAGCGAGGCAGCAGCGAGGGGTGGAGGTTGACGGCGCCCAGCGACGGCACCGCCAGCGCCTCCGAGGGGATCCGCCACGGGAAGAAGAAGCTGATGAGCAGGTCCGGCTTCACCGACTGCAGCAGCGGCGCGAGCCGGTCCCTTCGGCTGGCCACCAGCACATCGGCCAGAGGAGGCGAGGCCTGGACTGCATGGTGCATGAGCGACCAGGCAAGGGCGTTCTGGGGCCGGAGCCCATCCGGGCCGCAGGGGAGGACCACCGCCACCAGCTCGTGGTTCCGAGCGCGCATGGCCTCGGAGATGAGGTGCACCACGTCTGAGGAGCTGGTCAACAACGCGACGCGCCAGCCATACGTGGGGACAGGGCCACGGGTGGGCGAGGGCGGTTCGGGCACCATTGCCGCAGTCCTACCACAAACAGTCCGGTGACGGGGGGGGACGGAGGGTCCGGCACGGGGGCTTGGGCCTGGGCACCACGGCAGACTAGGATGGCCCCGCCGATGTCAGCCAATCCGAACAGCTTCCTGTCCAAGTACTCCGATATCGTCCTCGCGCTGGTCGTGGTGGCCATCGTCGGGATGATGATCGTCCCGCTGCCCACCCACCTGTTGGACGTGCTGCTGACGCTCAACATCAGCATCTCGGTGGTGCTGCTGCTCATCTCGCTCTACGTGCCAGCGGCGCTCCAGCTGTCGGTGTTCCCGACGCTGCTGCTGATCACCACGATGTACCGGCTGTCGCTCACCATCTCCACCACACGCCTGATTCTGCTCACGGGCGATCCGGGTGAGGTGGTGGTCGCCTTCGGTAAGTTCGTGGTTCAGGGCAACTTCGTCGTCGGTGCCATCATCTTCGTCATCCTCACGGTGGTGAACTTCATCGTGATCTCCAAGGGCTCGGAGCGCGTGGCCGAAGTGGCCGCCCGCTTCACCCTGGACGCCATGCCCGGCAAGCAGATGTCCATCGACGCGGACCTCCGCGCCGGCTCCATCGATCTGGAGGTGGGCAAGAAGAAGCGCCGCGACCTGGAGCGCGAGAGCCAGCTGTTCGGCGCCATGGACGGCGCCATGAAGTTCGTCAAGGGCGACGCGATTGCCTCCATCATCATCACCGTCATCAACATCGTCGGTGGCCTCATCATCGGTGTGATGCAGAAGGGCATGGACGTGGGCGCGGCCGCGCAGAAGTACGCGCTGCTCACCATCGGTGACGGTCTGGTGGGCATGATCCCCGCCATCCTCATCTCCACCTGCGCCGGTATCATCGTGACGCGCGTGGGCGGCGAGGAGGAGGGTAACCACCTCGGCAAGGACGTGGGCACGCAGCTGACCGCGTACCCGAAGGCCATCGCCATCGCAGGTGGCATGCTCCTGGTGATGGCCATCATCCCCGGTCTGCCCGGCATCCCCTTCACGGTGCTGGGCGGCGGCGCGGCCTTCGGCGCCTGGAAGATGCTCAAGAAGCAGCAGGAGGAGACGGTGGCGGAGGAGGGCGGCGGCGGCCTGGCTCCTACCACCACCTCGGATAACGGCACCCCCGCCGCCACCGAGCCCGCGCCCAAGGAGCCCATCAACCCGGACTCCGAGCTCTTCGTCCCCGTCGTCACTCCGATTGTTCTGGAGGTGAGCGACGCGCTGGTGCCCTACGTGGACTCGCGCCAGGACAACGGGAAGTTCCTCTTCGAGCTCATCCCGTTCATGCGCGACGGCCTCTTCGTGGAGCTCGGCGTGCGTTTCCCGGGCGTGCGTGCCCGCGGTAACTCGAGCCTCCCGCCCGGCGCTTACCAGATCCAGATCAACGAGGTGCCTGTCGTCACTGGCCAGGCCACGCTGGGCCACGTGCTCGTGAACGACACGGTGGACCGCCTGAAGTTGATGAACATCCAGGGCTTCGAGGCCATCAACCCGGCCACCCGCCAGCCCGCCGCCTGGGTCCCTGAGCAGCACAAGGAGACGCTGGAGTCCGCCGGCCTCACCACCTGGGACGTGCCCGGCTACATCATCCTCCACTTGGCCGCCATCCTGCGCCGCAACGCCCGCGAGTTCGTGGGCGTCCAGGAGTCGCAGACGATGCTGGACCAGCTGGAGAAGGCCTTCCCCGCCATCGTCAAAGAGGTGGTGCCGAAGGTCGTCAACGTGCTCAAGCTCACGGACATCCTCCAGCGGCTCGTGGAGGAGGAGATCTCCGTGCGCGACTTGCGCGGCATCCTCCAGTCCCTGGCCGAGTACGGCCAAGTGGAGGCCGACAACGTGATGCTCACCGAGCACGTGCGCGCCTCGCTGCGGCGGTACATCTCGCACAAGTACGCGCGCGGTACCGGCACCCTGGTCGTCTACCTGCTGGATCCGCAGATCGAGGAGGCCATCCGCGGCTCCATCAAGCGCACCTCGGCGGGCACCCACCTGGCCCTGGAGCCGGAGCTGGCCCAGGAGATCGTCCAGGCCGTCAAGTCCGAGTGTGGCCACCTGCCGCCCAGCGCGCAGCGCCCCGTCATCCTCACCGCCATGGACATCCGGCGCTACGTCCGCAAGCTGCTCGAGTTCGAGTTCAACCCGCCGTTCTCCGTGCTCAGCTACCAGGAGCTCGCTCCGGACCTCAACATCCAGCCCGTGGCCCGCATCTCCACGCGCTAGCCGCAGGCCCCTCCCTTCGGGGAGCCCCGGCAAAGGCCCTCTCTGCTCCGGCAGAGGGGGCTTTTTCGTTCGTGGGGGAGGGGAGAGGCTGAGGGGGGCTCGTGCGGCTGGAGCGTCTGCTCAGGCTCCGGCCAGCACCGCGATGATCAGGCCGATGGCGAACAGGGCGAACACACCCATTACCACCAGGGGCACCATCTTCTGCTTGTCGAACCCGCCGCCGCCGCCCCCGCCACCGTCATCGTCCACGCTGGCGGCGTAGGACCTCTGGGGGATGGGACGGGGTTGCTCGGGCTCGGGCTCGGGCTCGGGCGCAGGAGGCTCGGGAGCGGGCTCCGGAGCGGCCTCCTCCTTGGGAGGTTCCTCCTGGGGCGGCTCTTCCTTGGGCGGCTCCTCCTGGGGCGGCTCCTCTTCCTTGGGCTTGGCGCGCCGGGAGCCGACGCGGCCCGCGGGGATGCTCTGCGTGTGCTCGTCGTCGTCGTCGTCCCCGCCTCCGTCATCGACGGGAGAGTCCGGAATGTCCACCGCGGGCTCGGGCAAGTCCGAGGGGTCCACGTAGAGCAGGCGGATGTTGCCCACCTCGAGCTCGTCGCTGTCCTTGAGCGTCTTGCGGTTGATCTTCTTCTTGTTGACCTTGATGCCGTTGCGGCTGCCCAGGTCCTCCACGTGAGTGCCGGCCCAGTCGCGCCGGATCTTCACGTGCCGCCGGGAGATGAGGTCATCCTTGAAGACGACGTCGGCCGTCTCGTCACGCCCGATGATGAGCTCCTGGGCGTCGCTGATCTCGATGCGCTCGCTCTCTCGAGGGCCATTCATGACCCGGAAGTAGGGGCCCTCGCCGCTCTTGATGCCGCGCACCGCGTCCTTCACCAGGCTGCGCGCCACGAAGGACGTCTTGTCCGAGCGCCCTCCGCTGTCCACGGGCAGGTCCGCCACGTGGGTGAACGTCACGTCGAACTGCGCGATGGCGATGACGTCCCCGTTGCGCAGGCGGTGCTTCTCGCCCTTGGGCAGGGGCTTGCCGTTGATCTGGGTGCCGTAGGCGCTGCCCAGATCCTCCAGGAAGAAGAGGTTGCCCTCCTGGGAGATGCGCGCGTGGTTGCGGGACACGGCCTGCTGCGCGAGCACCACCTGGCAGCCCTTGTCGCGGCCCAGGGTGATGGAGGCCTCGTCGAGGACGTGCTCCGCAGGCTTGGCAGAGCTGCCAGCCTCGCTGCGCTGGGTGACGGTCAGCCGGACGCTCATCGCCAGGGCATCAAGAGAAGGGGGAAGGGAGAAGGAACCAGAAGGTCAAAGGGTCAGAAGGTGCCGTCGCTCAGGTACTTCTCGCACGTTTCAATCTCGCTGGGGAACTCGTCTGCGGTGCCGTACTTGAGGAAGTTCTTGCAGGCAATGGTGGCGGCGTCCTTCTTCTTCGCGTCAGCGTAGATCTTGAAGAGGCCGTAGTGGCAGGGAGCGTACTTGCCATCCAGCCGGACACACTTCTTGTAGGTGCGCTCCTCCTGGTCCACCAGGCCCTGCTCGGCCTGCTGCTTGGCCAGCACGTAGAGCGAGGCGGGGGTGTTCTCCGCCGTGTTGGTGTCCTTGATCTCCTTGAAGGCCGAGTCCGTCAGGGCCGCCTTGCGCTGCGCAATGGCCAGGTTGTTGAGGCACTGGGGGTTCTTCTGGTCCAGGGTGACGCAGGTGGCGAAGGCGTCCTTGGCCTCGGCGAAGCGGGCGAGCTCCATGAGGGTGGCGCCGTAGTCGTGCCAGAAGGAGGCCACGTCCGGAGACAGCTGCACGGCGCGGCCGATGTGCTCGGCGGCCTCCTCGAACTTGCCCTCGCTGTAGGCCAGCACGCCCAGGCTGTGGTGCGCGTCCGCGATGTTCGGGTCCACCGCGATGATGGTGCGGAACTCCTTCTTGGCCTGCTCGTTCTTCTCCATCTTCAGGTAGGCCAGGCCCAGGTTGTAGCGGGCCTCGAGATAGTCCGGGTTCACCTTCAGGGCGCGCTGGAAGTTGTCGTGCGCCTTCCCGTAAGCGCCCTCCTGCAGGTAGATGTAGCCGAGGTTCTGGTAGGCCTGGGCCTGCTCGTTGTTGTAGCGCAGCGCCTTGATGAAGAATTCCTTGGCCTTGCCCGTGTCGCCAGCCTTGAGCTTGATGAGGCCCTTGTTCACCCACAGGTCCGCGTACGTGGGCGAGAACTCCAGGCCCAGATCGCAGTAGACCTCGGCGCGCTCCAAGTCATTGATGTTGAGCTGCTGGACGCACAGCTCGTTGTTGAGCAGCGCCCGATCGTGCACGGGGGGCGTGGAGAGGCAGGCGACGGCGGTGACGAGGGGAAGGGCGCAGAGGACTCGGGTCAGGCGCATGGCGGCGCGAGTGTAGGGGAGGAAGTGTGGGACGATCAACGGCCCCATGATGCAAAATCCAAGCTGTTTTCCATGGGTTACGCCGGTAGAGTCGCGGCCACCATGCGTACGCTCCTCTGTGCCCTTGGTCTTGCCGCAGTCCTCTTCGGGGCTGCCCCCGCCCATGCGCAGTTCGCCAACCGAAGCCTGGGGTTGTCCCTGGGCTATATGGACTTCAAACGCACCGCCGGCCTCGAAGGTGGCTTCTTCGTCGGGTTCGACGGCAGCTACTACATCGAGAGCGGCTTCGACCTGGTGTCGCTGACGAAGCTCTCCTTCCCGAGGGACCCGGGTACGGGCAAGCGGGTGGTGGCGCTGGCGCCGTCCATCGGCATCCGCTACCTCTTCATGGAGGAGTCCTTCCGGCCCTACGCGGGCACGGACCTGAGCTACCTGCTGGTCTTCCGCGAGGGGGCCACCGGGCAGTACGTGGGGCTCGGGCCCAACCTGGGCTTCGACTTCTTCGTCACGGATACGGTGAGCCTGGGATTGAGAGGGCAGTACAACTTCTACATCGCCCTCAACGAGAAGACGCAGTCGTCGCTCACGGGCTCCGTGGGCGCAGCGGCCTACTTCTGACGCGCGGGGCATTGCTGGTAGCGTCCCCGCCCGTTCGCGAGGAGTGCTACCCCCATGCGCCGTCTCTCCATCTTCGTTCTGTGCGCCGCCTTCCACGCCCTGGCACTGTCCACGGGCTGTGGAGGGGATGATCCCCCGCCTGTCCCAGATGCGGGGACCCAGCCGCCTCCTCCCCTGCCGGACGCGGGCCCACCGGATGCCGGGCCGCCGGACGCCGGGCCGGTGGATCTGCAGCCGCCGGTCGTCATCACCCATCAGCCGGAGAAGGACGCCACGGGCGTGCCTCCGGAGACGATGGTCGAGGTGACGTTCAACGAGGCGATGCAGCCCAACCGAGGCACCCTGCAGCTCATCCCCGGCACGGGCCTGCCGAACAACGGCGTGCTGGTGGCCAGCCCTCAGGACTGGGACCCCACCGTGCATACGGTGCGGTTCGCGTTCCCTCAGGGGCTGCCGCTCCGGAAGACGCTGATGGTGAGCATCGCCAACTTCGCGGACGCGTTCGGCAACCCCATGCAGGGCGTGCGCAGCTTCTCCTTCACGGTGAGCGATGGCGTGGCGCCGGCCGTGTCCACCTCCATCCCCGCGGAGGGCGCCAGCAGCGTGGCCCTGGCCACCAACGAGATCACCCTCAACTTCAACCAGCCCATGGACATCACTGTGGGGACATTGGTGCCGGGCGGCGGCCTGAGCCTGGGGGCCTATACCTGGGTGGGCAACCAGTCCCTCAAGGCGCCCATCACCAGCCCGCTCGTCAACAACGGGCTCTACTCGGTGCGGCTGGACAACTTCCGCAACGCCAACCTGAAGGCGTTTGATGGCGCGCCCTACCTGGGGGACGGCAAGCTGGACTTCGGCACGGGGCCGGACCTCATCCGCCCCACGGTGCGCGAGGGCTCTCCGCGCGAGGCCGCTACGAGTGTGCCGTACGACAGCACGCGCTTCGTGGTGATCACCTTCAGCGAGCCCATGGATACCGCCCAGGGCGTGGGCAAGGCCGAGCTGGTGGATGTGGAGCGCAGCACCCGCACGCTGCTGACGCCGAGCTGGTCCTCGGACGGCTTCGTCGCCACGTATGACGTGCAGTTCAAGCTGCGCCCCACGGCCACCATGAAGGTGGATCTCTCGGGCTTCAAGGACCGGGCGGGCAACCCGTTCGATCCGGCGCCCTACCTGGGGGACGGCTCGCTCAACTTCACTGTGGCCGCGGACACCCTCAAGCCCTACGTCTCCAGCTCCAACGTTCTGGATGGCACCACCGATGTCTATCCCGTCGAGGTCTACGCGACGGGGGGCACTCCGGCCACGGCCCTCCGGAAGATCTTCACCTTCGGCTTCAACGAGCCGATGGATCGCTCGGTGAACAGCGTGCGCTTGGCTGAATCGGGCAGCCCCAACTCGTTCCGCACGATCGCCGGCGAGTGGTCCACGGATGGGAGGACGCTGAAGGTCACCATCACCCCCGCGGCCTCCGGACAGCTACCGCTGCTCGGGAACACGGGCTACTTCCTGGACCTCACGTCCTTGAAGGATGTGGCGGGCAATCCGCTCGACACCACGCTCGGGGCGGTGGGCTCCAACGGCCGACTCGACTTTGCCACGCTGTCCGACAACGCGCTGCTCGATCATGCCTGCGCGCATGCCCTCACCGTGACGCCGACCTCCGTGCTCGCCTCGGTGAGCGCCAACTCCAGTCCGCGTGCCGACACGAATCACGGGCACTACGAGGTGACCTTCGCCTCCAGTAGTTCTCCCTTCGAGGGCTTCAACCGGATGCAGATTCCCTGGCGGAGCCACTTCCTCTTCATGAACCGGAACGTGGAGGTCACCGTGTCCGACCCGGCCAACCCGAACACGCCCATCCAGGTGTCTCGCGCGGCTGTCGAGCCGGCCTGTCCCTCCGCGCTCACCTACCGGGCCCGGTTCACCACGTCCGTGGATGCCACCGTGAACGTGAAGTTCGGCCCCTTCACGGAGCAGAAGTTCCGCTTCGTCTACGAGCAGGAATACTGACAGCGGGGACTTGAGAGTGGGCAGGGAGCAAGTTCCCACATCTTCAATTAGGAGATCTCCGTCTAGCGCCCTCATCCGGCGCGCCCGGCGGTCAGCTCACCGCCGAGGCGCGCTGCGAGGCGATGCTGCGCTGGCCGCATCAATCAGGGACAGCACTCTGATGCAAGTGATGCTGCGCCCCTTGAGCAGCCAGTATTCCTTTGCGGGCATACAGGCTGCTGCGGTCCGGGGCGCGGCGTGGGCGCCGGGCAGATCGAGGGACTATCGGCAAGGCCCCACGTAGCCATTCATGCTGGCTGCAGAGGCGGCGGCCTCGGACCAATTGCAGGCAGGCACCGGCACGGTTTGTTGGAATGGCCCAGGGTAAGCACACACCGGATACAATTCGAGTCTGCCGCCGTTAGGACACGCTTCCCCAGGCGTGCTCCAGACCTTCAGCCCAGCACCCGAATAGATGGTCAAAGAGCCATCATCCCCCAGCTTGAGGTAGGCGGCGGTGTCCACGACAGCAGCGCCCGTCCCAGAATTCCAGCGATAGCTGGCAGGATTTGTGATGTCTCCATAAACAACAAAGTTCCGGTCAGTCTGCATGACCGCGCCCGTGTTGCTGCTGACACTGCCGAGGACATTCGTGGCCCAGATCACGGCGTTGGTGCTGACGCGATACACGACCAGGTTCCCGTCACTGGCCTGCAGGACGAGCTTGTAATTCCCATTCGAGGAGTAGATCTGCTGGCCCGCCATCAGGGCCTGATTGGCCTGGAGTGTCTGGGCGCTGACTCCCGTGGAGATGAGCGCTATCGCCAGGGTGAACATGGCTGCGATGGACTTCCTCATTTTCGACCTCCCTCTGCCCTGGGGCAGGGTGTGACATGCAAGGGTGGGTGTTCCGCGTGTCCCGAGTCCATTCCTTTGGACTGAGCGGGCCCCGCTTGCTGGAGGGAGCCGACGAGGTAGAAATTGATGCAAAGATTCCGCAGGCTGCGGGGTGCCCACCCGCGGCAGAGCCATCCTCGAGCTGCTCTGACGCGGCGAACCACTGGCGCTGCTGGAGGAGACGCAACACGAGGACTGCGCTCCGCCGGGAAGGCGCGGCTCCTCCAGACGTAGGCCACCCCCAGCCACCCCATCGCGTCCCCTGGCCACGTCAATCCCTGTGGGAACGCGACGAGCGCCATACTCGACTTCGACGTGTGGGCCTGCGCGATGCCGCCCGCCGCGCCATTCGACTACGCGGTGCTCAAGCCGCTGGCGTGAGCGCTCAGCCCTGCTTGGCGAGGAAGTCCTTCAGCCACTGGTTGGCGGCGTTGCGGTACTCCGGCAGGCGCTCGCGCTTTGCCTCGGCCAGGGCCGCCTTCACGCCCGCGGCGTCCCTGTCCTGCGTGTAGACGGGGGTGCCGGGCTGCTGGCGCCAGGAGTCGGCGAGGCTGCCAGCGTCGATGGCGTCGAAGCCCAGCTCCTCCACCCACTTGAGCACCTTGGCCTTGGCCTCCGGCGAGTCCCCCGCGACCGGCAGCGCGATGCGCCCCGGCGTGCCCTGGGGCCTGCCATTCTCGCCCAGGCTCTTGAAGAAGATATTGTTGAAGACCTTGATGACCGGACGGCCGATGAGCGACGCGACCCACTCGCTCTCCACCTGGCCGTTGTCGAGCGCCTGAATCTGGCCGTCGCGCACGGGGTAGTAATTGCCCGTGTCGATGATCACCGCGTCCTTGGGCGTGTTCGCGAAGAGGCCCTTGGGCAGCGCGGGCACCGCCTTCTGGGGGATGGTCACCACGATGACGTCGGTCGCCTTGGCCGCCTCCTGGACGGTGACGGCCTTCGCGCCCGTCTCCTTCGCCACGTCCTTGAGCGTCTCCGGCCCGCGCGAGTTCGCGATGGACACGTCATGCCCCAGCTGCACCCAGCGCCGGGCCAGGGTCCCGCCAATCAAGCCCGCGCCAATAATTCCAATCTTCATGCCGTTGTCCTCCAGGGTTGAATCCCGCGCCTTCGTGCGCCCGTCAGATGCCCGACCCGTCCGCGCGATGCGCGGTGGCCGGCGGATTTCGTCACTCGCCTCCTCCAGCAGCGTGGCCAGTCCACGAAGACGGGGCCCCAAACGTGCCTCCGGGTTGAGCGTGGTGCCCCGGAGCGAGTCCGGCGGGAGCAGCCTGGGGAGCGTGTCAGTCTGGACCCGGAGTCGCTCGGAGCGTGCTACACGCTGTGTCACACGCGGAGGACTTCCGCGTGGGGCGTGCCCCCCGGCGCGTCAACCCATGGCGCAGGTCTGGGCCTGGAGGGCGAATGCAATCAGGTTGGAGCTCGGGCCGCCTCATCTTCGTGGTGCTCTGCGGTGTCTTCGTCCTCGCATGCGAGGAGAAGGGCACTCTGCCGTCCTCGGCGGAGGCCGTCTCCCTGGCGCGGGCCTCCTTCCCCGAGCTTGCCGCCGACGTGGTGGCGGCCCCGGGCTGGTCGTCGACGGCCAGCATGGCGGGCGCGAGGGCCCAGCACGTCTCGCTGCTCCTGCCCGATGGCAGCATCCTGGTGGCGGGCGGCGTCAACCGGAACGGGTTCGTGAGTGCCGCCGAGCGCTTCGACCCTGAGACCGGCACCTGGGCCTCCGCCGGAAGTCCCGGCATCCAGGGCAACATCATGTCGGGTGTCCTGCTTCCCACCGGGAAGGCTTTCATCGTCACGGACGGCAGCCAGTCGGCACGCCTCCATGACGCCGCGACGAACACCTGGTCCGCCACGGGGGCGATGTCCGCACCTCGCAGCCTGAGCACCCTCACCCTCCTGTCCTCGGGGCAGGTGCTCGTCGCGGGAGGCTCCAACCTGAGCACGGCAGAGCTCTACGACGCCGCGACGAACACCTTCACCGCCACAGGCTCCATGTCCGTCGCCCGCCGGGCCCACACCGCCACCTCGCTGAGGGACGGCCGGGTGCTGGTGGTCAGCGGCTTCAACAACGTCTCGGGCGAGGTGCCCGTCGCGGAGTTCTATGACCCCGCCGCAGGGACCTGGTCGCTGGCGGCGCCTCCCCTGGTTCCCCGGCACTATGCGACCGCGACGATGCTCCCCGATGGCCGTGTCCTCTTCGCGGGAGGCTTCACGAGCGCGGGGGTCACCACCCACGCGGAGCTCTATGACCCGGTGGCCAACACGTGGACAGCCACCGGCGCGCTCATCCATCCGCGAAATGGGCACACGGCCACTCTTCTGCCCAATGGCAAGGTCCTGGTCCAGGGTGGCTCGGACGGGGCGCGCAACCCGCAGCCCGTGTCGGAGCTGTATGACCCTGCGACGGGGACCTGGGCCGCCGCCGGTACGCTGGCGGTGGCTCGCGACAATGCCACCGCCACCCTGCTGACGACCGGTCAGGTGCTCGTCATGGGGGGCTACAGCTCGAACCCGAGCCTGACCTTCTATGCGAACGTGGAGCTTTATGAGTCCTCCAGCAACCGCTGGGCTCCGGCCGGCAATCTCGTGCAGGGCCGGGGCTCCGCGGCCGTGCTGCTGCCGTCGGGAGAGGTGCTGGTCGCGGGAGGCCGGGGCGCGAGTGGCGTGCTCGGGACGGCGGAGCGCTACACTCGCGCGAGCAACGCCTGGGCTCCCGCCGCCTCCATGACCACCGCGCGCGAGCGCGCAACGCTGCGCCTGCTGCCGTCCGGCCGGGTGCTCGCTGTCGGAGGTGAGAATGGCGTGGGGCCACTGGCCTCGGCGGAGCTGTACGATCCCGTGGCCGATACCTGGACGCCCGCAGGCTCGATGACGACCGCCAGGGATGGGCACACCGCGACGGTGCTTGGCTCGGGCCGGGTGCTCGTCGTGGGGGGGGCGGGCACGGGGACGGCGGAGCTGTATGACCCGGTTGCGAACGTGTGGAGCTCTGCCGGGCCGGCCGCCACGCCTCGCTTGCGTCACGCGGCCGTGCTGCTGCACGACGGCCGGGTCCTGGTGGCGGGTGGCGAGAACGGGGGCGTGCCGCTGGCCTCGGCGGAGCTGTATGACCCGGCCTCCAACACGTGGGCCCCTGCTGCGGGTCTCTCGCAGGCACGGGCCTCCTTCACCCTGACGCTGCTGCCGTCGGGCCGGGTGCTGGCGGTGGCGGGGACCTCGCTCGCGACGGCGCTGGCGTCGGCTGAGGTGTATGACCCGGTCTCCAACACCTGGGCCCCGGCGGGGACACTGGCTGGCGCGCGCGCACTCCATTCGGCCTCGCTGCTGCCCTCCGGCCGGGTCCTCGTCGCGGGAGGGCAGGGGCCCGGGAGCACGGTGCTCGCCACCGCGGAGCTGTACGACGGCGCGACGAACACCTGGAAGCCCGTGTCGGGCCTCGCTGCCCAGCGGCTGCGCTTCGACACCGTCGTGCTGCCCTCGAGCGAGGTGCTCGCGCTGGGAGGGCAGGGCGCCGGGGGCGTGTGGCTGTCAAGCGCTGAGCTGTACGAGGACACCGGGGGGCAGCCGGCTTGGCGTTCGGTGGTGACGGGACTCGACGAGATGGTGAGCGCCTGTCCTGCGCGCATCACCGGGACGCTGTTCCGGGGCATCTCCGGAGCCAGCATGGGAGACTTCAGGGACTCCGCGACGAACTTCCCGCTGGTGCGGTTGCAGGCGTCCGAGGGGCGCCGGCTCTGGACGTTGCCGGGCACCGAGATGTCCGCCACGGGCGTGACGGTGTCCATTCCCGCCAGCGCGACGCCGGGTGCCTATGTGCTCTCCGTCTTCGCCAACGCGATAGGCGGCGGGCGGATGGTGAGGGTGGTGCAGAACACCGCGCCGGTGGCGCAGGACCTGACGGGCTCCACGCCGTACGGTGTGCCCGTGAATCTGTCGCTGGTGGCGACGGATGCCGAGGCGGGACCTCCGCTGACCTTCGTCATCGTCACCCCTCCAGCTCACGGGACGCTGAGCGGTACGCCGCCCTCCGTCACGTACACGCCCGCCTCGGGCTACTCGGGGCCGGACAGCTTCACCTTCCGGGTGCGGGACTGCGGTCTGGACAGCAACGTCGCCACCGTGACGCTCGGCGTGGTCGACCAGACGCCTCCGGACATCACCTGCCCGGTGGACCTGGTCGTGGAGGCGACGGGGCCGGCGGGGGCGCTGGTGTCGTATCCCCCCGCCACCGCGACCGACGTCATCACCGCGAATCCGACGGTGACCGCGTCGCCGGAGTCCGGCTCCCTCTTTCCTCAGGGGGAGACCCGCGTCACCGTCACCGCGACGGACGCCGCCGGAAACGCCGCGCAGTGCTCGTTCAACGTCACCGTTCAGGCCTGGGAGGAGTCGAGTAGCGGCTGCGGCTGTCAGGCCGACGGTGGAGGCGCGGGCGCGGCGCTGGCCGTGCTATCGGCCCTCGCCACCTGGGCAGGGCGTCGCCGCCGCCGGGAGCGTGTCACCCCGTGAGCAGCACGCCGACAGAGTCACTGGGGATGCTCAGCAGGTGGCGGAGGCGAGGCAGGATCAGTCGAGCCCTTTGCGGCCGCGGAACTGTTGTCGCAGAAATCTTCGGGCGTGACCGTCCGCAATGAGGCGCTGTGCCTTTTTCACGATGGCCTGTGCCTCCTCTAGGGTGACCCGGTCCTCGAGGAGAGAGGCAGCGAGCACGCAGTGATACGCAGCGCAGCTCGCCGGACGGGCTGCGTAGATCCCACAGTCGCGGCCCTTGAGCGCGGAGCACCTCTGCGGAAGCACCTCCGTACCGCTGCGAAGGGTCCGCGTGGGAATTCCCAGTGCGTGGAGCTGGCCGACTTCCTCGGGCTCTAGCCCGACATGGCTGAAGAGGCTGCCATCGCAGCACAGGCCGCAGCCGCGGCAGAGAAGCGAAAGCGGAGATTCGGGTGCGCCACCATCCATGACACCGTTTAGATAGCCACGAACGGATGGCTGTGCCCGCGCAAGCGAGGGGGCAGACGAGGGCTCGCTATGGGCGGAGCTTGTCCACCTCGATGTCGCGCAGGGCCTCGGACGCACCGGGGGGCGGCGCGGACGCCACCACGTTGACGCGGAACGGCGTGGTATGAGCAGTTGCATGCCGAAGACCCTCTCTGCCCGTCCTCTTGCTGTCCTCGTCGGCGTGCAACTCCCCGACGTCTCGGACGCGGAGCACGCCGCAGACCTCGCGGAACTCGCCCGGCTGGTAAAGACCCTGGGCTACGACGCGGTGGCCACCGTGAGCCAGCGCCGCGAGGGGCTGGCTTCCGGGACGGTGCTGGGCACCGGCAAGCTCAAGGAGCTGGCGCAGCTCACCGGCGGCAGCGGCGTCATCGCATCCGGCGCGCAGGAGCGGACATCGAAGGCGCGCGAGCGCTGGGAGTCCGCGGACGCAGCACACGAGGAGCCCGGAGACGAGGAGGCCGCACCGCCCGCGGAGGACGCCCCAGGCGAGGTGGCGCAGCGCCCCACGATTGTAGTCGTGGACCACGAGCTCTCCCCGAGCCAGCTGCGCAACCTGGAGAAGGCCACCGGGGCGCAGGTGCTGGATCGCACAGGCGTCATCGTGGACATCTTCCACCGGCACGCGCGCAGCCACGAGGCGCGCATGCAGGTGGAGATCGCCCGGCTTAACTACCTCGCGCCCCGCCTGCGCGAGTCCACCGGAGGAAGGGAGCGGCAGCAGGGCCGCGGCTCCGGGGACTCCGCCGTGGAGCTCGACCGCCGAAAGATTCGCGACCGCCTCGCCGAGCTGCGCGAGGGGCTCGCCGCCATCCAGAAGGACCAGGACCAGCGCCGCTACGCGCGCCGCGACCAGCTGCGCGTGGCGCTGGTCGGCTACACCAACGCAGGCAAGTCCTCGCTGATGCGCGCCCTGACCGGCAGTGAGGTGCTGGTGGCCGACCAGCTCTTCGCCACCCTCGACACCACGGTGCGGGCCCTGCAGCCAGAGAGCCGTCCGCGCGTGCTCGTCTCGGACACGGTGGGCTTCATCCAGAAGCTGCCGCATGATCTCGTCGCCTCCTTCCGCTCCACGCTCGACGAGGCGCTCGAGGCTTCGCTGCTGCTGTACGTGGTGGATGCGTCCGATCCCACCTGGAACACGCAGCTGGAGGTCACCCGCACGGTGCTGCGGGAGATCGGAGCGGACGCCGTCCCGAGCCAGCTGCTCTTCAACAAGGTGGACCGGCTGGATGCGGCGGCACAAGAGGCGCTGCGCTCGCGCCACCCGGAGG
This sequence comes from Hyalangium minutum, assembly GCF_000737315.1. GTDB lineage: Bacteria > Myxococcota > Myxococcia > Myxococcales > Myxococcaceae > Hyalangium > Hyalangium minutum. The sequence goes on along the minus strand of NZ_JMCB01000001.1, from coordinate 20,467 downwards.
CGATGCTGCTCTCCGCGCACCGGCCAGAGGACGTGGGGCTCCTGCGCGAGCGCATCCTGAGCGCCTTCGCGGCCTCCATGGTCGATGCGGACCTGGTGATCCCCTACGCCTCCCAGTCGCGCATCAGCGAGGTGTACGAGCACACGACGGTGCTCTCCGAGTCCTTCGATGAGAGCGGGCGCAAGCTCCGCGTGCGCGGCCTGCCCGGAGCCATTGCGCGCCTCACGCAGTCCTTCGGAGCCTGAGCGCCGTTGGCACTGACCTCCAGGCACTGGCGCTACGAGGCTCAGTGGAGGCGGCGGGAATCGAACCCGCCGCTCGGAGCTTTTGGCGAGAGCGCTCCAACTCGGTCGAGCGCCGTTTCCGTATTCCCGCCTTGGCAAAGATCTTCCGGAACCTCGGCGTCCACGGCTCCCGCGCGTGGTAGCCTTGTCGTCCAGCTCGGCCTCCTCTGCCCTTCCGCAGTTCCTCCACCTGGAGAAGCGGTGAGCACCATGCCCTCTTCAGCCAGCGCCCTCCTCCAAGCCGTTGCCGTTGCCGTTGTCGTCGCTGGGTGCGCCACCTCTCGAGAAGCGCCTGAGGCCTACGCCTGGGCGCCTGTGCGCCCACCCGCTGTGCCTGGCACGGGCCTCCCCACTCGCGGGCAGCCAGGGCAGGTTCGCCCCCAGCCCCTGCCGCGGAGCCCGCACAAGCGCGAGCTGCCGCCCACCCGGGAGCCGGGCCTTTGGGCCGGAGACGCTCCTCGGGCCTCGCAGGAGCCGCAGGCAAACCCCTTGCCGGAGAGCGCCGGATCGAACAGAGGCCCACCCGCCCCGGTGACGGCGGAGCGCCGCCGTTCTGAGTGTGAACCCATCCCGGTGCCGCACGCGGGCGAGGATGCCCCGCATAACGAGTGCGCCGATAAGTTTCCGCCGAACCGCTACCCCGGCAATGACGTGCTCGTTGGCGGCAAGCGCTTTGATGCGCTGCAAGTCGGCGTGCGTGTGCTGTGGGAGATCAAGACCCATCGATTTGACACGTACACTGACTTCCTCCGGAGGCAGGTGATCGAGGATCAAGTAGAAGAGCTTCAGGAGGAGCGCGCCATCGCGGTAGCGTGTGGATATGATTTCGTCGTTGGGGTGAGCAGTGCTGCGCACAAAGAAGCGCTGCGGCGACAGGATCCCACCCTCAAGATTGTCGTCACGGGATGCAAACGATGACCACTCGAAGGCGCCTCGATCTGACCGTCTACGCGCCTACGCTCGTGGAGCACGACGGCCGCACACTCGCTGTCGTCCGTGGCATGGAACGGGCGCTGCCCGGCTTGCGCTTGGAGTGGGAAGTGGGCAAAGGAGGGCGCCCCATCGAGTTACCGCAACGCGACGCCTGGCTCGCTGAGGCGGCAACACGCGGAAAGATCCCCCTCCTGTGCAATGGAGACGAGAGCTACCCCGTGACGATTTCCGGGTCGAAGAGACCCGCGATTCTGTCACCGGGCGGCCAGCCGCTGCTCAACGTCCGTGCGGAGTTGCCGGTCGACGCGGCCGCTATCGCGGCAGCGCCGGAGATGCTGGAGCGCGTAGCGGAGGGCGCACGAGCGTTCTGGGGGCATGCGACGCCGGACGGCGCTGCGTTGGACATCGCGGAGCAGATAGCACCCACGTTGGAAGGGCCGCCGTCCCCTCCCCGGGGGCTGCCCGCCCTCAAGCTCTTCGAGCATATCCGCGCGCCGGAGATTCCATATTACCTTGGGTGGCTGAACTACTGGTCGGATGCTGCCGCTCGGGCTATCGGCTTCCCGGATCCCTCGCGTGACGCGGACTTGCTCTCTCGGGCGCGGCGCACTGCAACGGGCGGGTGGGTGGTTCGGCTCACGGATACGCCGCTGGATCTCGACAACCCCGCGCACCTAGAGGCGCTCGTGCGCGCGTACGAGCGTTTCCCGGAGATTGGCGGGCGCGTTACTTTAGCCGACCCACCTTTTCAGGAGCCTTCCCGCTAGACGCGTGTTCTGAACTGTACCGCGCCGCGTTCTGCGTCATCTGCCTTCAGGGGCGTCCGTTCCACACTCTTGCCGAGTTGGAGGTGTCATGGAGGAGCGGAAGATGCCGAGCGCGGAGTACCAGCCGAGCACGTGCCCCGCGCCGGCTCCCAGCACCGGGACCGGGAAGTTCCCCAACTCGGTGGCGGCGAGAGCGCCCCCGAAGTAGGCCCCGAGGAAGACGGCCATCGCCGCGGCCTCCCTGCGTGTCGAGCGCACCCGCGCCACACCGTGGACCATGGGCAAGAAGAGGCCCCACAGCGCCTTGAACGCGGCGTCGTACTTCTTCAGGCTTCTCGTTCCCAGAGGTGCCCTTCCGGGTTTCACGTAGTCCGTTCGCGCTCGCAGGAGCGGGCCATGAGTGCCCTCGAGTGGGTTGCCAAGAGAGTACCGAAGCGCATCGACACGGAGGAGATCGGTGACGCACTGGAGCATCTCCAGCGGTTGGTGGCGGAGGGGCGGCCACGGTGGTTCATCTACCTCACCGTCGCCAGAGCCTGCTGGGCGGTCCTGAAGCACACGGTGCGGCATGGAGCCGAACAGTTCCTCGGCGTCGTCATGAAGATCACGACGGGGCACGGCGGTGACGACAGGTAAGTAGCTTCTCTCGCAGTGGTCAGGGGCGAGCCAGCAACGGTCTGCCATGCCCAGCAAGAACTGCGACCAAAGGACCTCGATAAAGCGGCGCGGAGCTTCTCGCTGCTGCCGTTAGTGGCACAGCACCCTATGGGGTGCAGCAACGCGCCTCTCGTCACTGACTTTCACCCTGCGGGTACGCGCCAGCAACGCCGTGCCATGCGCAGGCTCATTGCTGCGCTTCCCCAGGCTCGTGGCTTGGGAACTAGCTGTAGCTGCTCGGGTGTGGGGCTCCGAGCAGCGCAACTTGTCGTACCCGGACCGAGGTTCTCACATGCACTTCAATGACGTTGTGGCCACCGGCGCACAGGTGGCGTCGGAGTTCAACTCCCAGCAGGTGATCGCGTTCCTGGCGGTGGTCATCGTGCTGGTGTTCCTGTCCATGATGTGGCGGGCCTGGAGTTCGGTGTTCGTCCAGACGCCAACTCGACGGAGCCGTCGGAGCTCTGGGCGCACTCGGCGTAACGAGGTGGTGCAGCACGGGGGCCAAGGAGGGGCTGAGCGCTGAGCGAAGACACGCGTCCTGTCCGCCGCTGCACGAGTTCGAAGAGATCGCCTCTCCATGACGACCAGGACGAGCATCCAGGACCGCCATCTCCGGATACAGGTGCCAGCAGCGGGAGCAGCCCGCAGCTCGCGCCATCCCACGCCAGACCGACGCGCACTGTCGCGATGCGCTCGCCCACAAGGAGGGCTCCCTCAAGCGGGTGTGGAGCCGGGGGGGAGGGAGTGAGCGCACCGCCTGAGGCGGGGAGGGGCAGGAGCCGAAGAAGGGGCGCAAGGCTGGGTTGGATTGGACCGGGCTGCTGCGCCGCGCCTTTGCGCTGGATGTGTTCTCCGGATTTGGTCCAAATTTGGTCCGCCAAGAACCGATTGGGTCCCGAAATGTAAGCCCCACCCTCTTCTTCAGAGGGAACGTGCTTGAGAGCGGCGGGTTGCTCGGCTTGGGAGCGGCGGCAATCGAACCCGCCGCTCGGAGCTTCTGGCGAGAGCGATCCCACCCGGTCGAGCTCCGTTTCCGTAAGACTGCCCAGCAGTGCACAGGGTGGAGCGAGTGCTGCCTCACGTGCCCTATCGACAGTGGAGGCTGTCCTTTCCTCACCGGGTGCGGTGGGCGCGAAGGATGCCGGGCTCCTCTCACGGGCACCTGGAGCAATGCAGGGACGCTGAGCATGCCTCGCGCGCGCCACACCGTTCCGAGGGCTCTGGTGCTCTCGATCTCTCTGGAGCGCTCTCGCCGGATGCTTCCGGCTGCGGGTTCGATGCAGCAACACCCTCATCCGGCCTTCTTCAGCCACACCCGCAGGGTGCCCAGAGGCTCGAAGCCCAGGGTGCACCACGTGGCCAGCTCGTCACCGTGTTCGTAGCCCACGAGTGGCAGCCCCGGGAACGCCGCCGTGACCTGTGCGAGCATCTCCCTGCGCAACGCCTCAGAGGCTCCCTCCGCTAGGAACGTGTTCGAGAGGCTGACGACGCCTGCGGACTGGTAGGCGATGGCGCCGGCGATGAGGGCCTCGCCGTGGTAGGCAGCAAAGAGGCGGGTGTTCGGGTCGTCCAGCAGCGCCGGCCGGAAGAGGGCATGCGCCGGGTCCAGCCGGTGCTCGCCCGGCGTGCCTCGCCAAGCTGCCTCCCACGCGGCGAGTGGGGTCTCGTCGCGGATCGTGAGCCAGCGGGCTCCACTGACGGACGCGGAGCCGTGCACGTCCCGGGGGAGGACGATCCACTGAGCGGTGAACAGTTCTGAGAAGCCCTGGGGTGCAAGGTCGAGCGCTGCGTAGCTGTCCTTGACTCCCCATCGCCCCGGCACGTCGAGCCTGGAGATCTCCTCAAGCTGTCGCGCCACGTCACCCGGAGTGAGCGTGACGGCGTTCGGGTAGAGGGCTGGGACCTCAGCGCGGTTCAGCCACAGCGAGCGCGAGAACTCTCCTGGGCGCCCATGCGCGCGGCACACCGCATCACACCAAGCTGCGTTGTTGGCGGCCACAGAGATGACCAAGCCGGAGGACATGCAGTCTTCCCTTGCGCCAGAGAGGGGCTGGAGCGCCCGTCCCACTTCATACGCGCGGGAATTCGCGGCTCCCGCGCTGAAAGCGGGAGGGGCGGAAGCGGACCTGTGAGGCCCGCTCGCGAGGCGCTTCAGTACCCGAGCAGATACCGGGCGCCTTCACGGGCTTGTTGGAACGTCCACTGGGCTCCCTCGACCGCCGACATCCCGACGCCCCCGACGAGATTGAGCGTCGCGCCGAAGCGCTCCATCTCTCCCTGGACGAACCGGCCATGGGCGTAGCTGGAGAGGGCATCCTGAGCGAAGGTTCGCGACTCCCGGAAGTGAGCTGTGGACTGGGACATGGTGCCCCGGCTCACGCCCTCCAGGTTCTCCATGACGCTGCCATGGGAAGCGGGGGAGATACCGAACCCGCCCCGCTGCAGCAGGCCGTTCACCCCGTCCACGAGCGTGCCGTAGAAGCTGGGGTTGTTCCGGGCCTGCTCGCCAATCTGCGTCCGCAGCCGGTCCGTCTGGGAGTAGTCCGACAGATGCGGGTCCACGGGCGCACGCGGGGCGGGCGCCGCGGCCGGTGCGGCCGGGCTTCCCCCCTGCACCGGGGTGCTCTGCGGCAGGCGGATGGGGCGGTTTCCAGGCGATCCAATCGGTGCGCTCAAGGGGCGGCTCCCAGGGGAGAATGAATCATTCCGGTATCCTCATATAAAGGCAGGGAAACGATCAATCCCGAGAGCCCTCACATGGGCGGGGCAGGCAGGCCGTCCCTGTCTACGGCCCGGACCCGTGTCAGCGAAGGAGCGAGATGACACACCCCTTGAGGCAGTGGTTGGAGGAGGGCCGCATTCAGGAAGTGCGGGAGGCGGCCACGCACCGTCTCGCCCAGCACCCGGAGGATGAGGAGGCCCTGATCGCCTTGGCCCGGGTGGCCCTGCTGGATGGGCGGACGGAGCAGGCCGAGCAGCTGGTGTCGCGCGTGAAGTCCGAGGCGGCGCAGGGGGAGGTGGGCTTGCTGCGCGCCGCCGCGGCGATTCAGAGCAAGGACTTCGCCGCCGCGCGCGAGCACTACCAGGGGCTCGTCCGCCAGCCTTCGCCTCCCGCCGAGGCCTGGCATGGGCTGGGCGTCGCGCTGCTGGCCCTGGGAGACATCCCGGCGGCCCGCGAGGCGCATGAGAAGGCCGTGGCGCTCAAGCCCCAGCAGGCCGGCTTCCACTTCGAGCTGGGGCTGGCGCTGTCGCTGGAGAACCGGCCCCGGGCGGCGGTGCGCCAGTGGGTGCAGTGTCTGCGGCTGGATCCTCGGGAGACCCGCGGCTACTGGGGGCTGGCGCAGGTGCTCCGGCAGCACCGCAAGCCGCGCTGGGCCCAGCGCCTGCTGGAAGCAGGGCAGAAGCAGGTGCCCCAGTCCGAGTTCCTGCGCCAGGCGTGGGCCGCGGGCCAGGAGCCCGCCCCGAAAGGAACCGAGGCGCCGGAGGAGGCTCTGTTCCACGAGATCGCGAGGCTGCTGCGGCTCAAGCGCGGCCGTGAGGCCTTGCAGCGGGTGCGGGAGGGCTGGGCGCAAGGGACGCGCTCGCTGCCCCTGAAGCTGCTGGAGGCCGAGGCGTGCGAGCTTCTCCATCCGCCGGACATGCCCGGCGTCATCCACGCCTACGAGGAGGCGATCGCGTTCGCGCCCCAGCACTGGGAGCCGTACACCCGCCTGGGCGTGTGTTTGTTGAAGCAGGGCCACCGGCATGAGCCGCGCGCCATCGAGCTGCTGGAGACGGCGCGGCGGCTCGAGCCGGCAAAGCCCGAGACGGGGCTCAACCTGGTCCTGGCCTACATCAAGGCGCAACGCCTGGACGAGGCGTTTGCCCTGGCGAAACAAGTGGTGGAGGGCCTGACGTCAGCGCATCCCCTCCACCCCCAGGCCACCCGCCTCATGGAGGACGTGGACCGCGCCCGGAAGCCGTAGCGAGCGGGGTGAGCGCTCGATCCACGAGACTCACACTCCAGACTTGAGACGCTTGCCCTTGGTCTGCGGCGGCACGAGCGCGGCGGCCACCAGCAGCGTCCACTTCTCGTCCGAGAGGTGGGCCGGTTTCTCCATGGCCAGCACGTCCTGCAGCCGGTGGCTCAGCGCCGAGAAGAGCTGGAGCCGGGCCTCCATGCGCATCTCCTCGCGGCGAATGGCGGCCGCGAGGATGATGTCCCGCTCCTCCGTGGAGAGCTTCTTCACCCGGGACACGAAGAGGGGATCGGCCAGCAGGCTCTCGTCGCCCACAATGCCCAGCGCCGAGGGCACCTTCAGCCGTCGTTCGCGCACCACGATGGTGCCCGCCAGCATGTCCCCCAGCCGCTGGTGCGAGCCCGAGATGAGCGCCGTGGCCCCGCCCACCAGGTACATCATCGGCAGCCTGTCCACCGGGCGAGCCAGGTTGCGCAGCGCCGCATGGTAGAAGCCGATGCGCACGCCGCTCTCCTGGATGACCCGCAGGGACATGACGCGCTTGCCCACCGTCTGCCCGCTCCAGGCTGTCTCCAGGGCCATGCCGTAGCCCCAGTCCACCAGGAAGTAGATGACCACGAAGAGGGAGCCGGCGAGGTTCGGCACGCTCCCCAGGGTGTATCCGAGGACGATCAGCACCACCCCCGCGATGGTCAGGACGATGAGGGCGTCCACCAGCCAGGCGAGGAAGCGCGAGTAGAGGCCCGCAAGGGTGAAGCGGAACTCCACGTACTCGGGCGTGAGGACGGTGTGGCTGCCGTCGAGGAGGGTGTCAGGCGCGGACGTCACCGCACCAGTCTAGGCCAGAGTGCCCCCCGAGCGGGCGTGCAAGGGTTCTCCTGAAAATCAGTAAGGTGGGATACACTGAGTCTCCCGACACCGTGGCCGACACCGAGCCTTCCTGGGGCCAGCGCCTTTGGCCCGCGGCGACCTTCCAGTTCGCCCTCATTGCTGGCGTGACGCAGCTGAAAACCGCTGCCAACGCGCTGGTCTTGTCACGCTTTGAGTCCCAGGCCCTGCCGTACCTCTACCTCGTGGGCGCCCTGCTGACGGCCGCACTCACGGTGCTGCCCCGCCCACGCCCGGACTCGCCCACCGAGTCTCCCGGCGTACTCACCGTGGGGGCCTCTGTCATTACCCTGGGGCTGGCGTTCGGCGTGTCCGCGGGCCAGCGCATCCCGGCCATCGCGCTCTACCTGTTCGTGGATGCCTTCACGACGTTCGTCTCCCTGCGCTTCTGGGGGCGGATGTCCGCCGCGTTCAATGCCCGCGAGGCCCGGCGCGCCTTCACCGCGCTCAATGGCTTCGGCATGGGCGGCGGCATCATCGGTGGGCTGCTCGTGCAGGCCATGGCCGAGCGGCTCGGTACCCCCGTCGTGGTGGCCAGCGGAGCCCTGGGCCTGCTCACCGCGGGCATCGTCTTCCGCTTCCACACTGGCGCTGTCGCCATGCCCCCGCGCTCCCGGCACGCGGCCATCTCCGCCGAGCCGTGGCTCTACTTCCTCCAGAGCCCCTACGCCCAGGTGCTGGGGGCGCTCGGCGTTGCCTTCGCCGTGCTGTCCTCGTTCGTGGACTACCTGTTCCGCCTGCGCGTGGAGGGCACGCTCAGCGAGGATGGGCTGGCCGCTCTGTTCGGCTCGCTGCAGCTGTGGATTGGCCTGTTCTGCGTCGCCTTCCAGCTCGTGGTGGCCAAGAAGCTCCTGGAGAAGCTCGGGCTGCTCCACTACCTGGCGCTGGTGCCCCTGGTGCTCGGGCCCCTGGCGGTGGCCACGCTCGTGACGCCCGCCCTGTGGCCCGTCCACATGCTGCGGCTGGTGGAGACGGCGGTGAGCTACTCCATCCTCCCCGTGGGCATTCAGCTGCTCTACGCCGCCGTGCCGGACGAGCAGCGCGAGGCCATGCGCGCCGCCGTGGATGGCCTGCTGCGCAAGGGTGGGGTGGTGCTGGCCGGCGTGCTGCTGATTGGCGCCGGCCGCGCGGCCACGGGCACCACCATGGCCATCGCGGTGCTGGGCCTGTGCGCCGCCCTGGGCGTGCTGCTCTTCCGGCTCAAGCCCGCGTACGTGGAGGCGCTCGAGGAGCAGGTGGGCGCTCCCGCCGAGGAAGAGGTCCTCGTCGGCAACGAGACGCAGAAGCTGCTCGTGGACTCGCTGGGGGCGGAGACGCCGGAGCGCGTGCTGCGCGCCGTGGAGTTCATGGCCCAGGCCGAGGTGCCCCTGCGGCCCCACCTGCCCGCGCTGCTGAGCCACCCCAACGAGCGCGTGGTGGAGCGCGGCGTCGAGCTGGCGCTGAAGCTGGAGGCCTATGAGACCGCGCCCACCCTGGAGCGCCTGGTCGAGTCCGGCCCGCGGCGTCCTCGGGATCAAGCCGTGTGGGCCCTGGCGCGCCTGTCCCCGGATCGTGCCGAGCGCCTGCTGCCCGCGCTGCTGGAGAGTTCGGACATCGGCCTGCGCTGCGCCGCCATTGGCGCGCTGATTCACACACAGGGGCACAGTGTTGCCCTGAACTCGCTCACCGCGCTGCTGGCCCGGAGCGCCCAGGCCCCTGTGGCCGAGCGGCGCGAGGTGGCCAAGCTGCTCGGGCGGTTGAAGGATGCGCGGTTCGTCCAGCCGCTGGCGCGCTACCTCGCCGACGCGGATCCCTCCGTGCGGCGCGTGGCCATCGAGGCGGCGGGCGTGGGCGGCTACCTGGAGCTGGCTCCCCGGCTGCTCGTGTTCCTCACCTGGCGCGAGGAGCGCCGGGTGGCTCGCAACGCGCTGGCCCAGCTCGGCGACCATGTCATGCCGCTGCTGGAGGTGACGCTCAACAACCGCGCCGCTCCCATGGCCCAGCGGCTCCAGCTCACGCGCGTCATCCGGCTCATCGGCACGCCCGATGCGCTGCACGCGTTCATCTTCTCCAACGTCCGCGACGACGCCTTCCTCCAGTTCCGCATCGGTGCGGAGATGTCCCGCCTGCGTGACGAGCACCCGGAGTACAAGGTGGACGGCGACCGCGTGCGAGAGGCCATTGGCCGCCGGCAGGAGACCTACCGCGAGCTGGTGGGGGCCTTCCGGGATCTGCGCGCGGCGCTCGGGGACCGCTCGCTGCTCACCCGTGCGGTGGGGGACCGGCTGGACCAGGCCCTGGAGCTGACCTTCTTCCTGCTGGGCCTGCTCTACACGCCCCAGACGATGCGGCGCGTGCACCAGCATCTGGTGGGCAAGGATCCGCGCCGCAAGGCCTATGCCCTGGAGCTGATGGACGCCGTCGTGTCCCAGGAGGATCGCGAGCTGCTGGCCGAGCAGATCGAAGCCCATCACCGCGAGCTGCCGCCCGGGGCGCTCGGCCGGCTGGAGAGCTGCCTGGATGCGCTCACGCAGAGCGAGGACGTGGTGCTGCGCGCCTGCGCCCGCTATGTGGCCCAGCGCCTGAGCACGCTGGTGGTGCCGCCCCTTCAGGAGAACGACATGAGTGAGGCCACCGTACAGAAGATGTTCGCCCTGGAGGGCGTGGGCGTCTTCTCCCAGAGCGACGTGGACGACATCGCCGCGGTGGCGGCCGTGGCCCGCGAGGTTCACTTCCGCTCCGGCGAGCGCATCTACAGCCAGGGCGACCCGGGAGACGCGCTCTACGTCATCGTCTCTGGCGCAGTGGACCACTTCCGCGACGGCGAGCACGTGCTGCGCAACCAGTCCAAGGAGACCTTCGGCGACGTGAGCCTGCTGGACGGCGCCCCGCGCCCCACGGACGTCGTCGCCACCGAGGACACGCGCGTGCTCGTCATCGATCGCCGCGACTTCCTCGATCTGCTCTCGGATCGCCCGGAGCTGCTCACGGGTTTCTTCCGCGCGGTGAGCCAGCAGCTGCGCACCCTGATCGACCTGCCCACGAGCCGGCAGAGCGGCGAGCTGCTCGAAGTGGGCCCCGAGGCGACCGCGAGTGCGTCGCCGCTCACGGGCGAGTTCGTCATCGACAAGAAGTAGGCACTACGCCGCGGTCGAGGAGGCGGTGGGAGCCTGAGCGGACGGCTCCAGGTGCTTCGGAGCGGTGGTGCTCTCGGCCTGCTGCCGCGCCACCAGCAGGTGTCCCGCGGCCACGGGGATGAGCGGCCGCAGGAAGCACTTGGCCAGCGGGAGCATCGACAGCATCCCGACCACCGTGAGCCCCGCGAACGCCCAGGGCTGCTTCTCCGTCTCGGCCGCGGGCGAGAACACCTCGCGGGTGCGGCGGGTCCAGAAGTCGCCGTAGCGCTGCAGGAAGCCCCAGCGGAAGCCCGGCACGCGGGTGGTCAGCCACCTCCAGCCGCGCAGGAACCAGGGAGCCCTCGGCGCGGCGTCCTTCCAGGCGTAGGCGCTCCGGGCCGTGGTGAAGACCACGAGCCAGTACGCGCTCCAGGCCGGGACCAGCACGGCCATCAGCTCATGCCGGATGGGGAATGCCGCGGTGAGGCCGTAGAGCACGGGCATCCCCACGATGAAGACCACGAAGGCGCGGATGCGGCGCGACACCTTCTTGCGCATCCACGGCACGTCGAGCCGGACGCGCGGGGTGAGCGGGCCGTCCTCGGGCTCGAGCGCCGTGCGGAGGCTGGCCTCCCGGGAGATGGAGTCGTGGTAGTCGCGCGAGAGGGCGATCACCACCCACTGCACGAGCTGCATGATGCCGAAGACCGTCACCCAGAACTGCACCTCCTGGTCGATGCGCCCCAGCAGGCGATCGATGGGGCCCCGTTCCTGCTCCTGCTCCTGCTCCCGCTTCGTCGCCTCCACCAGGGCCTGACGCTCCCTCGCTTCGGCTTTGGCGACCTCGGCCAATTCCTTGACGGCCTCGGCCACGGCCCGTGCGCGCTCTCCGGTCGTGGCCTGCACGCCTCCGCTCGCCTCGCGGACCTTGGCCTTGAGCTCCGCCGCCTTGCGCTCCATCTCCTGATGGAAGCGCTGGCGCTCCGGCTCCTGCTCAGCGTCATCCTCCCCCGCGTCACCGAAGCTCAGCGAATACCTGCGACGCTCGGTGGGCTCGTGGTCCTTCTTGCGCGAGGGGAGCAGGGGAATGCTGAGCAGAAGGACCGCCAGCGCCTGGGTGACGCCCACCCGCAGGTACTGCCGCCGCGCTACCGGGTCCGCCCAGAGCGCTCGCAGCAGGTGGAGCGGAATCGCCATTCCGTGAAAGAACTGCCGCACGCGGTGTCCGGGCGGAGGCATCTCCCACTTCTGGAAGTGTTGCGTCCCCTGGCGTACATCATCCCACATATTCTGAGCGACCTCGGCAGCGCGCCCCATGGACCCTCTACGCTCGGAGGCCGGGGTCGCTTGCAACGCACCGTCCTGCCCCTTCCGCTCGAACACGGCCGGGACGGTACCACAGGCGCCAAGGGCCACTCGGAGCCTGTCTGGTCCCTCGGGAATGTGCTAGAGGCGCGCCCGTGAGCCCGAACTCCCTCCAAGCTGCTCTTTGTCGTGAGTCTTCCCCTTTCGCTCCCCGCGGCGCTCGCGCCGTGAGGACCCTGCCCGCAGCCCTGGCCTTCCTGCTCTTGGCGAGCGTGACGGCCTGTGGCGACAAGGGTGGCCAGCCCCAGCCGCCCGCGGTTACGGACAAGGCCGGCCAGCCCGCGGCGGGTGACGCGGCCGCGGCCGCTCCCGCCAAGCCGGCGGAGCCCCAGGTGGTGACCCTGCTGATCACCGGCGGCGTGGGTGGCCAGCTTCTGCCCGTGGGCGAGGGTGACCAGGCCAAGGGCGGCGCCGCCGAGGTGCTCGGCCGCTGGGTGGCCGAGGACAAGCACTGCGCGGGCCCGGTGAAGGCGGATGGCCAGGCTTCGTGCGCGGACTCGGCGACGCTGGCGCTGGCCACGGGCGACCACTGGAGCGGCCCGGCGCTCTCGTCCTTCTTCGTGGGCGAGTCCACCGCCACGGTGATGGCGCGCATGGGCTACGCGGCCTCGGCGCTGGGCAACCACGAGCTGGACTTCGGCCGTGAGCAGTTCCTCAAGAACGCGAAGATCGGCGGGTTCCCGTTCCTGGCGGCCAACCTGAAGGTGAAGGACGCCGCGCTGGCCAAGGGCATGGATGTGCCGGCGTTCAAGGTGTTCGACCGCAAGGGCCTCAAGGTGGGCGTGGTGGGCCTGACGTCGCCCAAGACGGTGACGGCCGCCATGGCGGGCCGCGCCGAGGGCGTGGAGTTGGTGGGCACCGAGGAGGCGCTCGCGGCGGCGGTGCCGGAGGCTCGCAAGGCGGGCGCGGACGTGGTGGTGGTGCTGGCGGACATGTGCCCCACCGAGCTGCAGCCCACGCTGGAGAAGCACGCGGACTGGAAGCTGGCGCTGGTGGTGGGCGGTGGCCGCTGCGGCACGCAGATCGACACCAAGGTGGGTGACACGGCGCTGGTCTCCCTGGGCCGCGGCCTGGAGAAGTACCTGCGCGCGCGCATCACCTTCGATCCGTCGAAGCCGGCGGCCGAGAAGGTGACCGGCATCGAGACGAAGCTGGTGGACGTGGCGGGCGCAGGGACGCCGGACGCCGAGGCGGTGAAGGCGATTGGCGATGCGAAGACGCAGCTGGACGCGCGGCTGGGCGAGCAGATCGGCGTCACGAAGAAGGGCCTCAAGGCGGGCACGCCGGAGATGGCGCGCTGGGTGGCCGGTTCGATGCGCGAGGGCACGAAGGCCGACGCGGTCATCATCAACAAGAAGGGCATCCGTGGGGATCTGCCCGCCGGGCCGATCACCGTGGGCAGCGTCTACTCGGTGCTTCCGTTCGAGAACTCGCTGATGCTGATGAAGGTGAAGGGCGCGGACCTGGCGAACCAGCTCTCCAACCCCGAGGCGCTCATCTCGGGCTTCACCGCCGCGGGCAAGGGCAAGTTCAAGGACGCCAAGGGCAAGCCGCTGGATCCGAAGAAGGAGTACACGGTGGCCACCATCGAGTACCTCTACTTCGGCGGTGACGGCTTCGAGTTCGAGAAGCTGGACCCCGAGCCGACGGAGACGGGCATGGCCTGGCAGACGCCGGTCATCGAGTGGACCAAGGGGCAGAAGTCCACCGACGCCAAGCCCGTCGAGAAGGCGCTGCCCAAGTAGTCCGGCGCTCTGCCGCGGGGCTGAAGTGAAGAGGGGTGGGACCCAGCACGGGACCCGCCCCTTTTTACGTCCGCCCATCCGTGTCCAGGTTCCGCCTGGGCTAAAGTCGGCCCCCATGGAAGTGGCCGAGTTCATCGAGTCGCGGCGTCCCCGCTGGGAGAAGTTGGAGGCCTTGCTCGACAAGGCCGAGGGCGAGGGCCTGCGGGCGCTCAGCCTGGAGGACGCTCGCTCGCTGGGGAAGATGTACCGGGCGGTGTCGAGCGATCTGCTGTGGGTGCGCGCGCGCAGCGGCTCGGCGGACGTGAGCGCCTACCTGAATGACTTGGTGGGCCGAGCCTACGCGCTGACGTACCCGGGCAAGCGGCCGCGCTTCGCGGACGTGTGGGGCTTCGTCTCGCGGGGGTTCCCGGCGCTGCTGCGGCGGGAGTGGCGCATGTACATCGCCTCGGTGCTGATGTTCATGGCGGGCATGGGGTTTGGCTACCTGGGCATGACGATGGACCCGGACGGCGCGCACTACCTGGTGCCGGGGGATCACCTAAAGCTCGATCCGGTCGAGCGCGCCGAGAAGGAGGCCAAGGGCGAGGGCATGACGGTGGACGAGCAGGCCTACTTCTCGTCGTACCTGTTCACGCACAACATCCAGGTGGCCTTCCTGGCGTTCGCGCTGGGCATCACGGTGGGCATTGGCACGGCGGTGATGCTCTTCGTGAACGGGCTGTTCCTGGGCGCGCTGGCCCAGGTCTACGCCGCGAAGGGGATGACGGGGTGGTTCTGGGCGTGGATCCTCCCGCACGGCATTCCGGAGATTACGGCCATCTGTATTGCGGGAGCAGCGGGGCTCGTGATCGCGCGGGGCCTGGCGGCGCCCAAGGGACTGCCTCGGGGGCTGGCGCTGCGGCAGGAAGCGGTGACGGCGGTGAAGCTGCTGTTCGGCACGCTGGCGCTGTTCGTGCTCGCGGGGTTCATCGAGGGCACGGTGTCGCAGATCCACCCGCCGAAGCTGTCGGTGGCGTTCAAGATCAGCTTCGCGCTGGTGGTGGGCTCGGGCGTCTACGCGTACCTGTGCTCGGACTTCCTGCGGGCCCGGCGCGCTGAGGCCTCCTAGGCCGCCAGAAAGTTGCCCCCCACTGGGGCGCCTCGAAGAATGGCTGGGCCCGAGAGCGCAAGACTCGGTAACCCAGGAGAGCGCCAGTGTTCGAGTTGCCCAAGGGAATGAGTGACTTCCGTGCTCGGGACCGAGGCCAGGAGTACGTCCAGCACGGCGTCGCCTTCTTGCGACAGAATGCCTTGGAGGTGACCGCGCAGGCTCCGCTAGGGGCGCGCGTCCAGAGCAAGCAGCTCCTCAGCCTCTTGCAGGCCAAGCACAACGATCAGGATCACGAGATCTACAACCTCACCTCCGCGCAGGAGGTCCGGGGCATGAAGGTGATGACCACCGAGCGAGGTGTTCACAGCGTCACGGCGGCCACAGGCCAGGATGCTCCCGCGCTCACCGCGTACTACCTGCCGTGGGACACGAACAAGTCCTACTCCATGACGCTCGGAGACCGCGCGAACTTCTTCTTCACGGCGCCAATGAATGGCTGCGCGTTCTTTGCCACGGGCGAACGAACAACCCCTACCGTCTACCACTCGAACTACTACTTGGACCCGGAGCAACACGCGCTCAAGGACACGGTGCGCTACCAGCGCCGGAGCACGTTCTACGCGAGGTTCCAGCAGATGATCAAAAAGGGGACCACCCAAGCACTCCTGCCGGAGTTCTACCTGGCCCCCAATGGGGTGAAGAGCTCCACCACGAGCGTCTTCGGGTTCCGGGACAGGAACAATGGGCAGTGGAGCTTCTCCTACCACGTCGTCTTTGTCGCGAACGAGCCTTACGCGAACACGAATGCTCAGGTCGTGGTCCAGCACACGAACAAGCCCTACTTCATGACGGGCCCGCTGTGGCCGGTGATGCAGCAGCCCAAGTGGCGCACCCTGATGGGGCACTACCTGTGGGGCTGATCAGCGCCCGGAGGCCAGATCCTCCAGGGTGAGCGGAGCAGGGGTCGGGAGCTTGTCGCAGCCTTGCTCCGAGAGCGCGTCCACGTTCCCGCTCACCTTCTCGTAGACCCAGAGCTGCCGCCGGGTGAGCTCCTCCTGGACCGCGAGCACTTCCTTCATCTTCGACGGATCGGCGAAGGCGTCTGAGAGAGGCACGGCCGCGTACGCGCCCGAGCGGTCCTTCAAGAGGGCACAGGGCCCGAGCGCGAACGTCTGGGTGTCGAAGGAGGTCAGCCGCGTCTTCCCCTTGGACCGCTCACGCTTGACGAGCCGGCTGCACTCCGTGAAGACGTTCTGCGCATCGGCGAAGTAGATGCGGCCAGTGCCAAAGAGGACGCGGAACGTCTTGGGATCCGCGGCCTCGAGCCGTGAGGGCTGCTCCCGGCCGCCGTGGTCCTTGAAGCAATACACAGCGCTCGCGTCCTTGCCGACGCCCTTCGCGAGCCCCTCGAAGGATGCGGCGCTGGCTCCCGGGACATGCGCCCAGGTGTTTGCGCTGATGGCCATGAACCCGCCGTCGTGATGCGCCAGCGTGTACACGTCCGAGCCCGCCTTGACGAAGCCGTGGGTGAGGAGCTGGGGCGGCTCGCTCGCCTTCGGGGCTTTGTACTCGGGAGGCGCTTCCAGGCGATCCAGCGTGACCGGTGACTTGTCGAGGATGACCTTCAGCTTCTCCCCCTCGAACGAATAGGGCATGACATACGGCTTGTCGGGCCTGTCTGGGTTGACCAGCTGGATCTCTTTCTCGGTGGCGGTCCAGATGCCCGCGCTGACGACCAGTTGGGCCAGCCTGTTCGGCGGGAGATCGAGGATGACGCGCGGCTTCTTCCCCTCCGTGACACCCCAGCGTCCGACCAGTGAGTCTTCGGGGGATGCGGTGAGCAAGGAGAGCGTGACCATGGCCGCAGCAGTAAAGAGCATGCCGCGAACATAGCCCACGGGTGCGCTACAGTACCCCGCGCGCCTTGATGTCCAGGTAACGGTTCACCGCCGCCAGGCTCAGCTCGTCGGGCTGAACGTCGATCATCTGCACGCCGCCCATGCGCACCCTGGTCTTGAGCATCTCTCGGTCCAGTTTGTGCGCGCCCATCAGTGGTGAGGCACCGACACTGGCGGTACGCTTCCGACCATGTCTCCGAGTGAGGTGAAGAGACGCTGGGCCCACGTGGTGATCCTCACGGCGATCCCACTGGAGTACCAGGCCGCGAAGCAGGTCGAGGCTGGCGCCTGGGAAGGCAGCCATTGGGAGGAGGAGCGGGGGCCCAACGGGCTCCGGGTGGCGTTCCGCACCTTCCGAGGCCAGGGCGGCCGACCGCTGCGGGTGGCGCTGGCCCAGGCGGAAGACATGGGGAGTGAAGCGGCGACGAACGCGCTGCTCCCTCTGGTGGAAGCTTATCAGCCTCGGTGCGTGGCGATGTGCGGCGTGTGCGCGGGGCGCTCGGGCAAGACGAACCTCGGGGATGTGGTCGCGGCGGAGCGGCTGTTCTTCCACGACACGGGCAAAAGACTGCCCGACCGCGTGGAGCAGGATCTCAAGACGTACAACCTCCGCGGCGACTGGAAGCAGGCGATCGAGCACCTCGACTTCTCCAGTCGGTTTCGGGACGAGGCCTGGTGGAAGAAACGTCCCATCCCCTACGCGTGGCAGGAGAACTGGGTGCTGGCCCAGCTGCACCAGGGTGTCGCGGATCCCTCCGCGCTCCCGGAGTGCGACGTGTACTGCCCCCAGTGGGAGAAGGTCATCGAGGACCTTTGGAAGACGGGCTGCGTGGAGCACGGCACGCTCTCCCTCACGGACAGCGGGCGCACGCGCATCCAGGCACTCCTGATCAAGCACCGCCAGCGCTTCCCCGACCTCTCTCCGGAGGGGGCGGTGCTTCCGTTCAAGGTCCATGTCGCGCCGATGGGCAGCGGCAGCCAGGTGGTCGAGGATGAGAAGATCTGGACCTTCATCTCTGAATCCATGCGCAAGACGCTGGGCTTGGAGATGGAGGCGGCGGCCCTCGGTGCCGTGGCCCATACCCAGCGAGACAAGAAGCTCGATGCGGTGGTGATGAAGGGCGTGATGGACTTCGCCAACTCCGGCCGGGATGACCACTTCAAGGAGTTCGCCGCCCGGGCCTCCGCCGAGTGCCTGATTGCGTTCCTGCGTGACCACCTCGATGTGGACCGCATCCCCGGCGTCGATGACCTCCTGGTGAGCGGAACCGGGACGCTGCCGCAGAATCCGCCTCCCTCCACGCTCCTCCAGGCGCGCTACCAGGTCGTCCCCTTCCGTGAGCAGGGACGCGAGTCGATCCTCCAGGAACTGGATCGCTGGTGCGGCGAGGGTCCCCCCGTGTCGGTCCGGTTGATTCATGCGGAAGGAGGCGTGGGCAAGACGCGGCTGGCCATCGAGTGGCTCGGCCCCCGAAGCCACCGGTGGGCCGCGGGCTTCCTGGCCAATGGGGTGAGCGAGGATTGGTTCGAGAAGCTCTGTGCGTTGGGGCAGCCGGTGGTTGTCGTCGTCGACTATGCGGAGAGTCACCCGCACCTGCGGACGGCGCTCTTGCAAGTGCTGCGCTATGCCCAGCAAGAGAGTTCGAGTTCGCTTCGCCGGATACGGCTGCTGCTGCTGGCGCGCAACGCGGGAGACTGGTGGCAGGCGCTGTGCCAGTCCGACGCGGCGTTGGGGGCATGGCTCAACACTGTGCCGCCTTATGAACTGGCACCGCTCGCCCCCCAGAAAGTGGAGCGAGAGCAGGTGTTCCGCGAGGCTGCGGAGTGGTTCGCCAAAGCCCAGCGCAAGGCGTACACGCCGCGCCCGATACCCCCGCTGGCCGATGAGCACTTTGAACGGGTGCTCTACTTGCACATGGCCGCGCTCGCCGCGGTGGAAGGCCTGGAGTTCAAGGCCAACACGCTGATGGAGGTTGTCCTCGACCATGAGGAGCGCTTCTGGGAAGCGCAGGCCCAGTTGAATGACGTGGCGCACGCATTTTGGAGAACCAAGGCTCGCCAGATCGTTGCAGCCGCGACGCTTCGTGGAGGATTCGCGGAGGTTGACGCGACCGAACAGGCCGCTGGGCGGATCTTCGGGCACCCGCTGACGGACCATGAGCAGGAACTGCCCCGGCTGCTTCACCGCGTCTATGAGCGCAAGGACTCGGACCATCCGGTGTTCCTCCCGCCCTTGGAGCCAGACTTGCTCGGCGAGGGAATGGTGCTCCGAGCGGCCTCAAGACAAGGGGAGGAGCGCCTCCCTCCTGATTGGATTCATCGGGTGTTTCCAGTCGAAGAAGGAACCGCTGCTGTAGGGCACGGGTTCGAAGTGTTGGGCCGTGCATCCGCCACGAAGCCTGAGGTGGCGCGCCTTTGGATCGAACAGCTTCTTGCTCATTCACTGCAAGAGCGGGCACGGCTTGCCTTCGAGTCAGCAAAGGCCGTGGGCCTGCATACCGCGTTCTCGGTCCTAGGTGATGTGCTCGCAGAGCAGCTCGAAGCGCATGGGGACAGCTCTCTCGCAGTGGAACTTGAGGCGGCAGGTATCCCTCACCCCACCGTGTCACTTTTAAGAGTGGCGGAGTGGATTGAACGCTCCCGCCTGAAGGGGCTCGGCGTAACGGAGGAGGAAGGCGTGCTGGTGGAGCAGGCACGTCTTCAAAACACCTGGGGCACCCGGTTGGCAGTGTCGCTTCGAAGCGCGGCTAAGTGGATCGCTCGCACCTTCCTTAAGAAGCCAGGTGTATTGGAGAAGGAAGGAGAACTCGCGGAGCGGGCACGTCTTCAAAACAACCTGGGCGTCAGGTTGAGCGAGCTGGGGCGGCGCGAGGAGGCCCTGGTGGCCACGCAGGAGGCGGTGGTCCTCCGACGCGCCCTGGCTCAGCGCAACCCGGATGCCTTCCAGCCCGACTTGGCTATGAGCCTCAACAACCTGGGCGTCAGTTTGAGCGAGCTGGGGCGGCGCGAGGAGGCCCTGGCGGCCACGCAGGAGGCGGTGGAACTCTACCGCGCCCTGGCTCAGCGCAACCCGGATGCCTTCCAGCCCGACTTGGCTGGCTGCTTCAACAACCTGGGCGCCATGTTGAGCGAGCTGGGGCGGCGCGAGGAGGCCCTGGCGGCCACGCAGGAGGCGGTGGTCCTCCGACGCGCCCTGGCTCAGCGCAACCCGGATGCCTTCCAGCCCGACTTGGCTGGCTGCCTCAACAACCTGGGCGCCATGTTGAGCGGGCTGGGGCGGCGCGAGGAGGCCCTGGCGGCCACGCAGGAGGCGGTGGAATTCTACCGCGCCCTGGCTCAGCGCAACCCGGATGCCTTCCAGCCCGACTTGGCTGGCTGCCTCAATAACCTGGGCAACAGGTTGAGCGAGCTGGGGCGGCGCGAGGAGGCCCTGGCGGCCACGCAGGAGGCGGTGGAATTCTACCGCGCCCTGGCTCAGCGCAACCCGGATGCCTTCCAGCCCGCCTTAGCCATGAGCCTCAACAACCTGGGCGCCATGTTGAGCGAGCTGGGGCGGCGCGAGGAGGCCCTGGCGGCCACGCAGGAGGCGGTGGTCCTCCGACGCGCCCTGGCTCAGCGCAACCCGGATGCCTTCCAGCCCGACTTGGCGATGAGCCTCAACAACCTGGGCACCAGGTTGAGCGAGCTGGGGCGGCGCGAGGAGGCCCTGGCGGCCACGCAGGAGGCGGTGGAATTCTACCGCGCCCTGGCTCAGCGCAACCCGGATGCCTTCCAGCCCGCCTT